>NZ_JBHUIP010000012.1:120220-742452 GCF_042683105.1 Lacibacterium aquatile | reverse complement strand
GATGACGCAGGGCTCGGCGACCGTCTCAAGTCTGCTCTCTCAGAAACAGACCGCAACAGATAAGGATGACGAGACTTCTAAGGAAACGCCCTCGGAGGAGATACCGTGGTCAAGCCACGGGATGACGGCGGTAGAGAAGTGGGTTACGGTACCCTGTTACCCCTCCGCTCCCCTCACTCCGCCTCAAGATCACGCTTTAACTCCTTTTAATGTCACGCTTTCGCCTTTCCCTTGTGGTTTCTCCCTTGGGCGGTCAGAGTAATTTTCTGACCCATCCCCATCACGGGAGGCTTATGCGGCAATGGAAGCCAGCCACCACCTGATATTGCTCGGCGCCGCCCTGGTGCTGCTGAGCATCTTCGCCGGCATGTTGTCGGCGCGGGTAGGCGCTCCTTTGCTGCTGGTATTCCTGGGGCTTGGCATGCTGGCGGGCGAGGATGGGCCGGGCGGCATCATCTATAATGATTTCCAAGGCGCTTATACCGTCGGCTCGATCGCGCTGGCGGTGATCCTGTTCGAAGGCGGGATGCGCACGCATTTTTCCGCCTTCAAATCGGCCGGTCCGCCCGCCTTAAGCCTTGCGACCGTCGGTGTCGTTATCACCACAGGGATCGTCGCCGCCGTCGCCATGTTGTTCGGCGGCATCACCTGGACCCAGGCGCTGCTGACCGGCGCCATCGTCGCATCGACCGATGCGGCGGCTGTCTTCAGTCTGATGCGCCAGAATAATGTCGAAGTGCACAGCCGCGTGAAGGCGACGCTGGAGGTCGAGTCCGGCATCAATGATCCGATGGCGATCTTCCTGACCATGATGCTGGTCGAGATGCTGACCGCCCGGGAAAGCGCGACCAACCCGTTCCTGATGTTCGCCATGCAGATGATCGGCGGCGGTGTCCTGGGTGTTGCGGGCGGTTTTGCCCTGCTGTGGGTGTTGAAGCGCGTCAAGCTGGTGGGGGGCGGCCTCTATCCGATCCTGGCGCTGGCGGGGGCGATGCTGACCTTCGGCCTCGCGCAGTCGGTTCATGGCAGCGGCTTCCTGGCGGTCTATCTGGTTGGCATCATCGTCGGCAATCAGCACCATCGGACGACAGCCAGCATCGAAAAATTCGTCGACGCCTTCGCCTGGCTCAGTCAGATCGTCCTCTTCCTGATGTTGGGTCTGCTGGTTACGCCCCATAGCCTCGTCGGCCTGCTGCCCCAGGCGCTGGTTTTGGCCATCGTGCTGATGCTGGTGGCGCGGCCGGTCGCGACCTTCTTGTCCCTGAAGCCTTTTGGGTTCAATCTGCGCGAGATCGCCTTTGTATCGTGGGTCGGCTTGCGCGGCGCGGTGCCGATTTTCCTGGCGCTGGTGCCGGTGCTGGCGAACGCCCCTGGCGGTCGTAACTATTTCACCATCGCCTTCGTGGTCGTGATCGCCTCCCTGCTGGTACAGGGCTGGACTATTGCCCCGGCGGCCAAGCTGCTGCGTCTTATCGTTCCCGCGCCCCCCGCGCCGCCGACCCGCGTCGATCTGGAGCTGCCGGGTGCCAAGCAGGGCGGATCGACTGTTGCCGGTTATCGTCTGGCGGCTGAAAGCGGCGTTGTGGGCAAGCTGGCGGGAAGCCTGATGCTGCCCGAAGGGGTACGTCTGCTGCTGATCGTGCGCGATGGCCATGCGCTGTCGACCGAGGCCGCGGGCTTCCTGGTGGCGGATGACTATCTGATGATCGCCGCCCGCCAGGACGAACTGCCGGTGCTGGACCGTCTGCTGGGCGCCAAGACGAACCGCCGATCCGACCCCGGCATGCTGCTGGGTGAATTCAGCATCGAAGGTCTGGCGACCCTGGACCAGCTTTCACGCCTCTACGGGGTCCCGGTTCCGGCGGATGAGCGCGAGACCACGATCGCGTCCTATATGATGGAGCGCCTGTCGGCCCATCCGGCGGTCGGCGACCGTCTGAAGCTGGACCCCATCGAACTGATCGTGCAGGGGGTTGAGGACGAGATCGTCACCCGTGTCGGTATCGAGCTTGAGCCCGAACGACCCCCCGAGGGGATGGAGCGTTGGGTCGCGGCCGCTCAGAGTGTTCGGCGGGTTGTCGGCGGGATCTTCCGCGGAAAGCGCGCCGCCTGACTGACGTTCATTGCTGGCAGAACCATTCCCGCGCGATCAGGTCTGGGTCGATTTTGGCTAGGCCGCGCAACAGGCTTTCCTGCGCCCTCTGACCGGTCGTCGTGATCTTGAAGGCCACATGCAGGTCCTTCATCTCCAAAAGGCGGCGATGAAACCGGATGCCGTTCAGTTCCTTGGCGTGCTGCCGCTGAAAATGAGCCAGAACGATCTGGTCAACCACAGCGGCGTCCAGGCGGCCAGAGGCCAGTTTGCGCAGGTTGGCGAGATCGTTGGGGGCCACTTCAGTCCAGAGCTTACGGGATTCCATCGCGGCATCGAAGGCGACACCGTTGGAATATCCCAGCACGACGCCAATCCGATAGGGATTGAGTCCCTCTACCGTCTGCCAGTCCCGCAAAGGATAGGCGGTGCGTTCCGCCAAGCCAAGCGGGCTATGCATCAGGGGCGGGGAGGGGCTGAAGCCATCCTCCAGACCCAGATCCTCGGAATAGATCGGAAAGGCCCCGGCGGCGTCGGGATTGTTGGAAACATCGCGGACTGTCCGCAGCCAGGGCTGGTAGCTGACCTCCATGCCATGGCCCTCGGCAGCCAGGGCTGCCCGCACGATGGCGGTGAAAACGCCACCATCGGGCAATGTACTGTCGGTATAGGGTGGCCAGTCGACCGAGCCGAAATGAAATACCTCGGCTTGCGTTGACTGGGCTGTTAGGGCGCTCAGTGCAAATAGCGGAAGAAAAAAATAGCGGCGTGTCATGTCACGAGTGTGACCTGACACGCCGCTGCTGAAAACCCGGTAGTTTGTTTCTATAGATTTAAGTCGTTTGCACCGGCTTAACGCCCGGCTCAGGCCTTTTCGAGCGCCGCAACGCCCGGCAGCTCCTTGCCCTCGAGCCATTCCAGGAAGGCACCGCCCGCGCTGGAGATATAGGTGAAATCGTCAGCAACTCCCGCATGGGCCAGGGCCGCGACGGTATCGCCGCCGCCCGCAACCGAGATCAGCTTACCGGCCTTGGTCAGCTTAGCGGCTTCCTGGGCAAGAGCATTGGTGCCCTTGTCGAAGGGTTCGATTTCGAAGGCACCCGCCGGGCCATTCCAAACCAAGGTGGAGGCATTGGCGAAGGCCGCCGCCGCTTCCTTGACGCTGGCGGGGCCGATATCGAGCATCATCTTGCCCGCCGGGATCTTGGTCGCGGGAACCGTCTCGTTGGCGGCATTGGCCTTGAATTCGGAGGCGACAACGCCGTCGACCGGCAGCACGATCTTGCAGTTCGCCGCTTCGGCGCGCTTCAGGATGTCGCGCGCGGTATCGGCCATGTCGCGTTCGCACAGGGACGCGCCGACATCGTGGCCTTGGGCGAACAGGAAGGTATTCGCCATCGCGCCGCCCACCACCAGCGCTTCGACGCGGGTAACGAGGTTGGTCAGGATATCGAGCTTGGTCGAAACCTTGGCGCCGCCGACCATGGCGACAACGCCCTTGCGACCGCTGTTGCCCAGCGCCTTGTTCAGCGCTTCCAGTTCGGCCTGCATCAGGCGACCGGCGGCGGCGGGCAGCTTGTGAGCCAGGCCTTCAGTCGACGCATGGGCGCGGTGAGCGGCCGAGAAGGCGTCATTGACGTAGAGATCGCCGAGCTTGGCGAGCGCTTCGACAAAAGCTGGGTCGTTCTTTTCCTCGCCCTTATGGAATCGGACGTTCTCCAGCAGCAGGACCGCACCGTTCGGCAGATCCTCGACCGCGCCTTCGGCGGCGGGACCAATGCTGTCATGGGCAAAGCGCACCTGGATGCCGGGCAGGACGGCTGCCAGCGGTTGGTGCAGCTGCTCCAGGCTGAATTCCTTGGACGGGCCATCCTTCGGGCGGCCGAAGTGCGACAGCACGATGACCTTGGCACCCTTGGATGCGAGCTGCTTCAGCGTTTCGGCCGCGCGCTCGATACGGGTTGCGTCGGTGACGACGCCATCCTTCATCGGGACATTGAGATCGACGCGCACAAGAACGCGGCGACCGGCAACGTCGAGCTGGTCGATGGTACGGAATGCAGCCATGAAACTCACCTTGGGAAGGACGTTAGAAGATGCGCAAGGCCATCAGGTTCGCTTGCGTGATCGGCGTCATCGGCAGGCGGTTCTGGCGGGCGGCGCTATGGGCGCGGCGCACCACCGTCACGAAATCCTCAAGCCGACTATCGATCTTGATAGTCTTATCGCCTGCGCGGACCACAAGTTCCATCCAACCACCCGTGCGATCGCGCCGCAGGGTGTAATAATTCAGATGGAAGCGCGACATATCGGTCCAGCGGATCTCCACCGCGTTGAAGCCGCGGGCAAAAATCCCCTCGTCATCCAGCCCGATAACCAGCCGATGCCGCTCCATGGTGCGATAGAAGAAGTAACCGCACAGGGCTGCGACCAGCAGGAAAATAAGGGCGACAGGCCAATCCGGACGGATGACCAGCAGGGGAAGCAACGTCACAGCAATGCCGCCGCTGGCGCGGTAATAGTCGGTGCTGAGCGAGCGCGGAGGATAACGATGGATACTCACGGTCTCTGATGTAGCATTGCAACGCGCGGGACGCTAGGGATTGCAAGCGTATGACAGCGGGACAATCGCGCGGGATTTTAGGAAATCTCCCCACAGAGCCCGGCGGCCAGGAACTCACAAAGGCCGTATCACCCGGTGCGCCTGCCCCTTGGGTGACACCATGAACTCCGTCTTAGCCATCTTCGCCTCATGGGCCAAAGCTTCGTCGGCAGAGAAACGGTTGCCGATCACCTTGGCGGGAACACCGCCGACGATGGCATAGGATGGCACGTCTGCGGAAACAACGGCTCCAGCCGCGACCACCGCGCCACGCCCGACAGTGATCCCGGCCAGCAGGATCGCGCCAAAGCCGATCCAGACATCGTCTTCCACCGTAATCTCCGCCGCTTTCTTTTCGGGCGGAAAGTCGGCATCGCCGATCCAGGGGGCAAAGCGGGTCGGAACGCCCAGCGCGCGATAGTCATGATCGAAGCGCCCGACAAAGGCGACGCGGTTGGCCACCATGCAATGGCGCCCGAGGCTGACATTGGCCTCTATCATCACCTCGCGCCCAAGATAGGTATTCTCGCCAAGGCGGATGTGGCTGGGCGCCCAGAGGCGAACATCCGGCCCGATATGAACACCCGGCGCAGTCGTGACGACCCGGCGATGGCGCCAGAGCAGCCATTTCGTCCGCAGGGTCCGCAGCACAGCCAGCACGTCGGAAATCATGAATCCAGCCTCGGACTATCGTTGGGGGAGGCTTAGCAAACGGCAGCGAAATGGCGACAATATGCTCGCCCCCTAAGACCAAGCTTCCCGTCGTGGGAAAAGCGGGTTAGAAGCCTCGCCATCACCCTGCCGCAATCTGCAGCTTGAGATAGCCGTATCATGCTCAAAATCACGACCGCAGTGCTCCTCGCCTCTCTCTCGCTCGCCGCCTGTCAGACCCAGGACGCCGGATCAGCCGGTCCTGTCACTGGCACGGCTGCCAAGCCGAGCGGCAATATCGTCGAAGTGGGCGGCGTCGCCCTCAACGACATCTATGACCTCGAAGCTCTGGCAGCCGCAGCGGCGCAGGTGGTGGAAACCGCCGATGCCTGCGCCATCGGCTGGAGCGACCTCGACGGTCAGATCAAAGGCATCGACGCCAAGGTTCCGACGCCCCAGGGCGCCCAGAAGGGTTGGGTGACCGCGGCTTACGAAGCTGGCCGGAAAGCCCGCAATCAGCCCGGCGACAGCGCCGCCTGTGGCCCGAACGAAAAGGCTCCGGTCCTGCGCATGGTCGACCGCATGCGCGCCGACCTGGCCGCCCCGGCGTTCCAGAGCTGGCTTGCCGGTTTGAAGGCCTGATGTTAACGGCAAGGTTGCAGAAATTTCAGTAGCGTGTGAGCCGCGCGCCGTCTTTATAGTTACGCCTCAACCTCAAACAAGAAGCGATCGAAAAGCCCATGCTCTCTCGCAAGCGAATTCTAGTCACCGGTGGCGCGGGTTTTCTCGGCTCGCACCTGTGCGAGCGTCTGCTCAATGAAGGCAACGACGTCCTGTGCGTCGACAACTACTTCACGGGCTCCAAGGACAATATCGCGCATCTCTTCTCGAACCCGCATTTCGAGGTGATGCGTCACGATGTGACCTTCCCGCTCTATGTCGAGGTTGACGAGATCTATAACCTCGCCTGCCCCGCGTCGCCGATCCATTACCAGTTCGATCCGGTGCAGACGACCAAGACCTCGGTCCATGGCGCGATCAATCTGCTGGGCCTGGCCAAGCGCGTGCGCGCCAAGATCTTCCTGGCCTCGACCTCGGAAGTCTATGGCGACCCGGAAGTCCATCCGCAGGTCGAAAGCTATCGCGGCAACGTCAATCCCATCGGCCCCCGCGCCTGCTACGACGAAGGCAAGCGCGCCGCCGAGACGCTGTATTTCGACTATTGGCGCCAGCACAAGCTGCGCATCAAAGTCGCGCGCATCTTCAATACCTACGGCCCGCGCATGCACCCGAACGACGGGCGCGTGGTGTCGAACTTCATCATCCAGGCGCTTGAAGGCAAGGACATCACCCTCTATGGCGATGGCAGCCAGACCCGCAGCTTCTGCTTCCAGTCGGATCTGATCGAAGGCTTCATCCGTCTGATGGCAACCGACGACAGCGTCACCGGCCCGGTCAATATCGGCAATCCGACCGAAATGACCGTCAAGGAACTGGCCGAAAAGGTCATCGAGCTGACCGGTTCGAAGTCCAAGATCATCTATATGCCGCTACCGCAGGATGATCCGACCCGCCGCAAGCCCGACATCACCCTGGCCAAGAAGACCATGGGTTGGGAACCGAAGGTCAATCTGGAAGAAGGTCTGAAGCAGACCATCGCCTACTTCCGCAAGTTCGTCGCTTAAGCGACAGGATCTTCGGGAAAAGAAAAGGGCCGCTGTTTCCAGCGGCCCTTTTGCATTTTTACATTCCCGTATAGCGCTTGACGATGGCGTCCAGCGTCCCGTCGGCCTTGATGGCTTTCAGCGCCGCATCCAGTTTGGCGATAAAATCGGCCTTGTAGGGAGCTTGGAATCCGCTGGAATAGCCCACGAACGCGGCCTCTTTCTGCACCACGGCCGTTTCCACCGGCTGCTTGCTTCGTTGGCCCGCCGGAATGCTGGCGAGCACACTGTCGATGCCCACCTTGTCGTTGGAGTAACAGTCGATCCGGCCTGCCACTAGCTTGCGCAGATTGGCTTCCGTTGTCTGGGCCTCTTCGATCTTCACCTCCCCCTTCTGGCTCATGGCCAGCAGGTCGGGGCTCGCCTGGAACCCGGCGTTATTGCCGAAGGAGAGGCCTTTATAGCCCGCGGGGAAGGCCGCGCCTGCGACCTTGGCCGCCGCGTCGGAATGGCAGTAGACCACGATCTGCTCTTCGAACAGGACCTCGGAATAGGGCTGCATCCAGGGGCGCGAGTCGGGGCGCTTATAGGGCGGCACGATGCCAAGCGCCGTACCATCCTCGATATCCTTGAGCCCCCGCTTCCAGGGCACACCATCGATCTCGACCTCATAGTCGGTCATGCGATCAGCCGCCGCTTTCAGGATATCGACATACATGCCCTTGGTGGCCGCTCCGCTACCGGCGACATAGGGCGGATATTCGGAATCAGCGAGCAGCCGGACTTTTTCCTTGGCCAGCGCCGTACCACTGACCGCCGCCGCGGCCAGCAGGACCGCGACGGAAAAACGAGACATCATACCTTCCCCCATCGTTCAATTGTCCGGCCTTGCCCCTCCCCAAAGCGCTACCGGATGAACGACGTTAAAGTCCAAATAATTAACGGATTATTATTTTTACAAACATGATGTAATATTATAATTAATCGCATTCAGTTATGAGTATTTCTTAGACATCGCAACGCAGCCAACAACTGCCAGAGTAACAGCCACGAGCGGCCAGCCCACCGCCTCGCCCAGCAACCCAGCAGCCAGGGCGAGACCGAAGAACGGTTGCAGCAACTGTAGCTGCCCGATTTGGGCAACCCCGCCTCGCGCCAGGCCGTGGTACCAGAAGAAAAAACCGATCAGCATCGAGAAGAGCGAGACATAGGCGAGCGAGATGTAGGCCGGGGTATCGACGCGGCTCCAGTCCGGCCAATAAGACACGCTCAATACGACCATGACGGGCAGAGAAACGACCAGCGCCCAGGAAATTACCTGCCAGCCCCCCAGATGCCGCGACAGGCGCGCGCCCTCGGCATAGCCAAAACCGCAGACGACAATCGCCGCCAGCATCAACCCATCGCCGATCAGATTGCCTTCGCCCTTGATCTGGAAAAGCGCGTAGGAAACGACGCACCCGCTGCCAAGCACCGCAAACAGCCAGAAGATCGGGCGCGGCTTATCCCCGGCCCGCAAAACACCAAACAGCGCCGTCGCAATCGGCAGCAGACCGACAAAAAGGATCGCATGGGCGGACGTCACATATTGAAGTGCCAGGGCGGTCAGAAGCGGAAACCCAACCACGACCCCCAGCGCTACCGTCACGAGTGATGCGATATCGCCTTTAGAGGGCATGGGCTGCCGGGTAATCAGCAGCAACGGCAGAGCCAGCAATCCGGCAATAGTCGCCCGCAGGGCGGTCAGCGCGATGGGATCGAAGACGGCGACAGCCACCCGCGTGGCGGGCAACGATCCGCTGAAGATCAGCACCCCCAGAAAGCCGCTGATCCAACCCACATTCCCGCGCTTCATGACCCGCTCCTTTTCAAACGTCAGGAGAGCATGCGGGAATAGCGCTAGCGCCGCCAGGGACAGAGCAGTACAATTTTGCAAAACTGTACCGGTCCAGAGGACGATACGGATGGCAGAAAGCGCCCCACGCCTTGTCGAACAGGTTATGGCATCGATCACCCGCCGGATCGCCGCACGGGAATTGGCCTCGGGCGCCAAACTGCCGTCGATCCGCCAGTTGGCAGCCAGCCAGGGCGTCTCCAAATCCACAGTGGTCGAGGCCTACGACCGTTTGGCAGGGGATGGTGCTATCCAGGCGCGTCCCGGATCGGGATTTTATGTCACCGGGCGGACGGCGCCGTTCGCCCTGACAGAGGTCGGGCGGCGGATTGACCGCGCCATCGATCCGCTTTGGATCATGCGTCAGGCCTTGGAGGGAGATGGCGACCAACGCCCCGGCTGTGGCTGGCTGCCGGAAAGCTGGTTGCCGGTCGATAGTATCCGCAAGGCGCTGCGGACGGCCGCGCGTGGCGCTGGCGCAGGACTTGTCGATTATGGCACGCCTCTCGGATTCCCGCCCCTGCGCCAGCAGTTGGAGCGACGGCTGGGGGAGCGCGGGATCGCGGCCCCACCTTCGCAGATCCTGCTGACCGAAAGCGGCAGCCAGGCCATCGATCTTGTCTGCCGCTTCCTGCTGGCACCCGGTGACACGGTGCTGATCGACGATCCCTGTTACTTCAATTTCCTGTCCGTCCTACAAGCCCACCGCGTCCAGGCCCATGGCGTTCCGCAGACGCCCGACGGCCCGGATCTGGCCGTGATGGAACAACTGGCTGCCCGGCATCGCCCAAAGCTCTATCTGACCAACGCCAGCCTACAGAATCCCACCGGCGCCAGCCTTGCCCCCGCCCAGGCTTTCCGGCTGCTGAAACTCGCCGAAGAGCAGGATTTTCTGATTCTGGAGGATGACATCTTCGGTGACTTCGCGGGCGAGGGCACCGTCCGCCTCGCAGCCCTCGACGGGCTGGAGCGCGTGGTCTATCTGGGGAGTTTTTCGAAGACGCTCTCAGCGTCGGTCCGCTGCGGCTATATCGCGGCCAAGCCCGAGTGGGTCGAGGGGCTGACCGACCTGAAGCTGGCAACGTCTTTTGGAAATGCCGATCTGTCGGCGCGGCTTGTCCATCAGTTGCTGACGGACGGCAGTTATCGGCGCCATGTGGAAGGACTGAAAACCCGTTTGGCGGGTGCACGGTCGGAAACCGCGCGGCGCCTGGAGGCCATAGGTTGCAGCCTCTGGACGGAGCCACGCGGCGGCATGTTCCTTTGGGCCTGCCTGCCTGATGGCATCGACAGCGCCGACCTATCCCGCAAGATTCTGACGGAGGACATCGTGCTGGCACCCGGGAATGTCTTCAGCATTTCCCAGAGTGCCGGTCGGTATCTGCGATTCAATGCCGCCCAAAGCGCCAGCCCCCGGATTTTCGAGGCGCTGGCGCGGGCGATGGCGGATTAATGCACGGCTTTGCCGTGCGGTTCGGGCGACGGCCGTAGCGTATCCTTGCGGGACGTCGGGTTCTTTGCCGCCCGCACCTTGTGGCCCGGCTTGCCCGGCGATTGTTTGGGATCTTCGATGGCGAGCATCGCGTCGACCTGGGCATTCGCCTTTTTGCTGGCGGGCTTGACCGATTTCTTGCGCGGTGCGGCCCTGGCCTTGGGTGCTGCCGCCGCCGCCTGATCCGCGTCCTGCATATCGATCATCGCCTCGGCGAGACGATGGTGAACATCCGACCTGCCTTCCGGCTGGCCCTCGGCCAACCAAATACGATAGGCCCAATGGCTAACCCGCTGTTCCCGGTCCTGCATCTGCCGTCTCCTATCAAGCGAAGTAAACGTAGAGCCCGGCCATCAGCACGATGACCAGCGCCAGTGAAATTCCCAGCACATAGCGCATGTGGTGCAGGGTCACCCCCTGCCGCGCTTCGGTCTTGTTGAGTTCGGTCATGGTGGCCTCCTTCCGTTGGAACGGTCAGTCGCGCCCTCGTTCCTTTAACGGTGGGAATGCGTCTCGGTTCCCTCAGAGCAAGAAACCGCCAAGCTCTGGAACCAAATGGCCCGGGTTAAGTTATGTCCGGGAAGAGACGTCAAAAAAGGAGCCGAAGATGCTCAGCACCATACTGATCGTGATCCTTATCCTGATGCTGCTGGGGGCGCTTCCCGCCTGGCCGCACAGCCGGAGCTGGGGCTATCGCCCGGTCGGCGGCATCGGTCTGATTCTGCTGATCCTGATCATTCTGCTGCTCTTGGGTTATCTGCCCGCCGGCCGCATCTGATCCGGATCTTTTCCCGATCCCCATGCGTTTAGTTATCGGAGCCACGGATCCTGTGATCTAAGGAGAACTGCCATGAACGCTGAAGAATTCGACAATGTGCTTACGGATGTCAGCAAACACTTCTCCAAACCGGGGGATATCGCCCTGGCCGCAGCGCTGACCCGTGATCAGAAAATCAAGCTGCTGGCGCAGTGGGAATATGATCTGCGCGAGCTGATGGTCGCCAGCGAAGAGGCGATGAGCGGCGAATCGACCGGCCGTACCGCCGAGGAGCTGGTGAAGGTCCAGGCAGCTCTGGACGAATTGGGCGCACTCCAGCCGTCCGATAAAGCCGCCGGTCCCGGCAAGCACAGCCCGCGTTCGAGCGAGCATCACTGACCGCTTCGATAGTCCTCCCAAGGCCGTCGTCCCCCCGGACGGCGGCTTTTTTTGCCGGAACCAGGACAGTCGCCCCGTGTTCCCCTTGGGTGCCCGCGCGCCAAGGAGAAGATTATGACCCAGACGCTGCCGCCCCAGGCCCAGATCAGCCAACCGGGCATCGAAGCCGAGATGGATCCCCGACCGGAGTTCGAACCCCGCTTCCCCGGCGTCGGACGTCTGAAAGGCAAGGTCGCCCTGATCACCGGCGGCGACAGCGGGATCGGACGCGCGGTGGCAGTCGGCATGGCCCGTGAAGGGGCGGATATCGCGATCCTCTACCTCAATGAACATGAGGATGCGGCCGAAACGGTCAGGCTGGTTCAGCAGGAGGGGCAACGCGCCTTCCGCATGGCAGGCGATATCGGCCAGGATGATTTCTGCCGCATGGCCGTCGAGCAGGCGGTGACCGAACTGGGCCGCTTGGATATTCTGGTCAATAACGCAGCCGAACAGCATGTTGCCGAAGATCCGCTGGATATCAGCCCGGAGCAGCTGGAGCGCACCTTCAGCACCAATGTCTTTGGCTATTTCCACATGACCCGGCGCGCCCTGCCCCATCTGCCCCGGGGTGGCGCCATCGTCAATACGACCTCGGTCACGGCCTACAAGGGCAGCCCGACGTTGATCGACTATGCCGCCACTCGTGGAGCCATCGTCGCCTTCACCCGCTCCCTGGCATTAGCACTCGTGGAGCGAGGCATCCGCGTCAATGCCGTGGCTCCGGGGCCAATCTGGACCCCGCTGATCCCAGCCTCCTTCGATGCCGACCGGGTATCGGAACATGGGTCGAGTGCACCGATGCAGCGGCCCGGCCAACCCTGGGAAGTCGCCAGCTGCCATGTGTTCCTCGCCAGCGCGGACGCCGCCTATATGACCGGGCAGGTAGTGCACCCCAATGGCGGAACAATTGTGAATTCCTGAGCCTCATGAAGTTGACCTCGTCATCCGGGGTCGCTTCGAGCAAACAATAACCCTCGTCATCCCGGACTTGATCCGGGATCCGGCCGTTGTTTGTTGCCATGCACCGCTTGAGGCAGGCCATCGCTATGGCCGGATCCCGGCTCGGGGGCCGGGATGACAATGTTTTTGGGTGGCAAACCTACCCCCGCGTCTGAACCTTCGGATTGGCTTTCAGCAGGGCATTGCAGTCGCTGTCCTGCTCCAGCCCCGGTTCAATGAAGGCGAGGATCGAGGCGAGCGGCGTAAGCAGCACCCCCAGCGCAACCGCACCGGCGCCCCGAGCTGCCAGAGCGGCTGCATCGATCCCGATAGATGGCTGCGAGAGATAGCCGCCAATCGTGATCGGACTGCGGGCACTCAACAGGCTGGGATCCTTGGGATTACCCATGACGCGCAGTTTGAGCGTTTCATCTTTCAGGCTGATCGGCCCATCGATGGTGACGTTGGTATCAGACGTATCGAGCAGGGCGATACGCGGCGTCGCGATCCCGTTCTCCACGCGCATATCGGTCAGGAAGCAGCGGATTTCGGCCTTCTTGTCGCCGCCGATCAGGAAGCCAACAGCTTCCATTGCATCCAGGCCAATCAACTCCATCGCCAGGGTCGAGATATGGCCCTTGCCCATGGAGATGCGGATGTCGCCATTGGCCGAGCCCAGGCTTTCACGCACGGTGTCCCCGGTGCCTGTCAGCTGGATGCGGCCGTCGATCCGGCCACTCCCCGCATCCTTGAGCCCTGCATCATCCAGGAAGCGCTTCAACTCGAACTTTGAGAGGCGGATGTCGTAGTTCGTCTTCACGGTCCGGGTGCGGGCATCGATGGTGATATTGGCATTGGCGTTACCGCCTGCCACTTCGACCTTGAGCGGCGCCAGCTTCAGCACGCCGTCCTTCAGATCGAGATCCAGTTCCGTTGCGCCGAGCGGCGCATTCGGGGCCACCACATCCTCGCCCCGGAATTTGACCTTGGCATCCGTCGCCCGCACCAGATCCACCTGCAGCGGGGCGTCCGGCAGAATTCGGCGAGGCGCGGGCGGCGGGGCAGGCGGAGCATTGGGATCGACTGCGGCGCGCGGCTGCGGCGCGGGCTTTGCGGGGGGTTCGGGTTCCGGTGGGATACCGATCAGCGATCCGACGTCGCGATAATCGAGTTTCTTGGAGGTCAGATCTGCCTCGATATAGAGGCGCGGGCGGCCTACATCGACCAGGATCGTTCCAGCGATATCGCTCTTGCCGATGCGACCGGCGGTATCGCGGATGCGCCAGATGTCGCCCTCGCGTCCCAGTCGGCCGGAAAGCTCATAGGGTGGGGTGGCGGGCAGCGGGGCGCGCAGCAGCGGCGCCAACTGCGCCAGGTCAGGCCCCTTAAGGCGCAAACGCAGATCGACCCCCTCGAAGCGGATCGGATCCCCCAATTGGCCGTCAATCTGCGCCGAAGTAGCGCCGAAGGCGATATTGCCCTTGATCGGGTACGGCGCCTCTGACTCACGCAGGCTCAGTAGCGATCCGCCGTCGAGTTTCAAGGTGAAGGGCCGCCCCTGGAGACGGCCATTGCCCTCCAGATGAATCGGCTGATCGCCGTCGCCACCGTCCCCTTCGATCGAGGCAATCTTGCCGTCCAGCTGGAGGTTAAGAGGCTCGTCCTTATAGAGAATCTGGCCGCCCTTGATCGTCAGGCGGCCGATCACCGGCATTTCCGTGCGATCTTCCGGAGCGATCACCTTGGCGGCCTCTTCAACGCCGAAGGTCCAGTTGGCGCTGCCGTCCTTGCGGCGCTCCAGGGCGACCTTTGGATTGATCAGCGTGACTTCCGGCAGCTCCAACCGCCCTTCAAGCAGTTTCCAGAGATCGACCACCACCTCCACCCGGTCAGCGGCGATCATATCTTCCTCCGCCCCCCAGTCGGTATTGGCAAGCCGGATACCCTCGGCCACGAGGCGCGGTCGCATCGACCATTGTCCTTGGAAATTGCCGCCGATCGCCAATTCCCGGTGGGCGCGATCCGACAGCAGGTTCGCCAGTGGCTGACGCACCCAGTTCCAATCGAACAGCAGGAGGAACGCAACCACCGCCGCGCCCAAAACCGCTATCGAAGCAACGATCCAGAGGAATAAGCGTTTCATGAATAAGAAACGCCGATTGCCCAAGGGTGGTTCCTGGACACGATCCTGTTAGTGTCAAAGAAAAGACATATCCTTGAGGCGAATTCGGCAGAGAGCACGCAGTTTTGGAAGGATTGACCGGAATGAAATCGACGGAAGGCCGGGCGCAAAGCGCTCTCTGGCTGCTTGCTATGACCGGATTTCTACTGGCCCCAAATTTGTCACACGCTCAAGAGACCGCACAGACTCCTGCCACCGTGCCGCCCAAGAGTGCTCCTGAGCCAAAAAAGGAAAGTGGGACGCTCAGCCTCACCGTCGAGAATGACCTCTTCAACAACTTTGATCGTCACTACACCAACGGTGTGCAACTGTCCTGGCTATCGAGCCCGGATCAGGTTCCCAGTTGGATCCAGGGCGGATCGAAATTCCTGTTTCCCGATCAGAGCGCGGCCCGGATCGAATATGCCCTGGGCCAGAATATGTATACGCCCAAAGATATCACCCGCATCGTGCCCGATGCCGATGACCGGCCCTATGCCGGTTGGCTCTATGGGTCTGTCGGGATTATCGCCGAGACCGGCCGGCAGCTCGATCAGCTTCAGTTGAGCCTCGGCGTCGTTGGTCCGGCTGCCTTGGCAGGCGAGACCCAGAAGGCTGTCCATAAGGTCACCGGCTCGAACCATCCGCAGGGCTGGGGTTCCCAATTGAACAATGAACCCGCGATCCAGCTCACCTATCAGCGGTCACTGCGGGCCTTTGCTACCGGCGATATATGGGGGATGTCGATTGATGCAACGCCCCATTTCGGCGGTGCCCTGGGCAATGTCTTCACCTATGCCAATGGCGGCGGCACCCTGCGCTTTGGCTATAATCTGCCCGATGACTATGGTCCGCCCCGTATTCAGCCGTCTCTTCCAGGAGCAGGCTATTTCGAGACCGTGGATGATTTCGGTTGGTACCTCTTCGCCGGGTTTGACGGGCGGGCTATCGCCCGCAACATGTTCCTGGACGGCAACACCTGGACCGACAGCCCCAGCGTCGACAAGAAACATTTTGTCCTGGATGCCCAGGCTGGTATCGCAGTCGTCTGGCGCGATACGCGCATCGCCTATACCTACATCTACCGCACGCGGGAATTCGACGGTCAGGAGAACCCCGACCAGTTCGGCGCCCTTAGCGTTTCGTTCCGGTTCTAAACCTTAGCGCTGGCGGCGGGCGACGCCCCCTGCCAGATCGCTTGCGTCGATCCTGAGACCGCCGGTGAATTCGATCCCGGTATGCCCCAGGGTCGGGCGAGCCGACTGCATGATCTGTGGTTCGCGTAGGGACGCGAGGCCTGGCCGCCCTTCGATCACCCGCTCCAGATCGATCAATTCCACCGTTCCATTGCCCCAGAGAACCAACATTTCAGGCCAGGCGAACGCATGCAGATCTTGAATGCTGGGAGGCTGAGGCAAGGTCGGCGAGGTCATGGCGGCACCTTCGGCAATAAGCACTGCCACGCAAACGCCAGAATCTCATCCGAGTTCCGCCCCAATCCTCTGGTTTCATGGCTCTCTTAGTCCTTTAGAGGTCGGGAATGCTTCATGCGCCTTAACCGGCTGGCCAAGGTTTCGCTCATCACGCTCACCTGTCTGAGCCTAGCGGCCATCGCCGCCGGGGTCACAGTCGTGAACATAGATTGGAAGCCGGTGATCGAGGCGCGGGCGAGCGACTCTCTTGAGCGGCCCTTGCGCATTGGTGCTTTGACGATTGATTGGGGCAACCCGACCCGGGTCGAGATCAAGGACCTGACCCTCGCCAACGCGGCTTTTGGCTCAGAACCCGAGATGATCCGGATCGCCAGCGCCAGTGGCGATGTCGCGCTTTGGCCGCTGTTGAAGGGTGAGTTGCGGTACCGCACCCTTAATGTGGCAGGCCTCCATATCCTGCTGGAGCGGGACAAGGATGGCCGAGGCAACTGGGAGTTCGGATCCGGTGGCGGGTCGGGCGGTATTGTGCCGAAGAACCGCCGGGAGTTTCCGACCCTTCTAAAGGCCGTTCTGGATAAGGGCGACATCCGCTATCGCACTGGTTCGGGCAAGACCATCGCTATCGGACTTTCATCTGCCACTATCCGGTCGGCCGGGGAGAGTCAGCCGGTCCTGTTGGCCGCAGACGGAAGTTACAACGGCAATCCGATAAACCTCGTCGGCGAAACCGCCTCTTTTGAAGTGCTGCGCGATGCCAGCCTGCCATTCGGCACCAATCTGTCGCTGGCCAGCCGCACCGCTGTTGTCGATTTCCAGGGCAGTATGATGGAGCCCCTGGACTTCGAAGGGGTGCGCGGCCGCCTCACCGGCCGGGCCAATAGTTTCAGCGACCTGCTGCGCGTGTTCGGCAGCGACATCAAGATTGCCGAGCGTTTCGAGATCGATGGGATTTTCGCCCGTACCGGGGACCGCTGGACTCTCAATGACGCAAACGGACGCTTGGCAGATAGCATCCTCAAAGGAAATGCCGCGCTGACCGAACATCCCCGCGGTGAACCGGACGAGATTACGGTCGACCTTGGCACCGACCGGATGGATTTCGACCGGCTGACAAAGGGTCTGCAAGGCGGAAAGTCCGATCCTGCGCTAACCATGGCCAGCGAAATCGACACCCGGCTGGCCCTGCGACTGGATGCGGGAACCGCCCGCTACAAAGGGTGGCAGGCGGAAAAACTGAGTCTGGAAACCCACCTGGCTCCCGGCTCGATTGCCGTTAAAAGGCTCAGCTTCGGCTTTGGCAATGGCACCATCCTCGCCTCCGGCACCCTGGCCAGCGTCGGGCGCGGTGGACGGCTGGAATTGACCGCCGCGGCGGAAGGCGTCGAGGCTGCGACCCTGGCCCAACGCCTTGGCAACGACGAAAATCTTCTGACCGGCAAGATCGATATCCGCGCCGATCTGGCGATGGAGGGCCGGACCTGGACCACCGGCCTGCGCGACAGCGACGGCAGCGCCGTCTTCGCCATGACCGGCGGCAGGGCGGCGCGGGCGATGGTCGAGAAACTCTCGACCGACATCCGGGGGTTCCTGCGCGAGGGTAGTGGTCAGGTGGGCGTCGGTTGCTTCTATAGCACCGCCTCCTTGCGTAAGGGAGTTGCGACCCTGGCACCGCTGCGCCTGCGGACGGGGGAAGCCGCCTTCAACGGCGGCGGCACCATCGACCTCCCCAATCGCACCGTCGATATCCGCGTCAAATCGGATCGCGAGGCGAGCGGCACCCTAGCGCTCGATATTCCCCTCCATATTTCCGGCGCCATTGCCGACCCCGGCGTCGGCCCCGGCAAGGATGCGCCCCTGCCCGCGGCCAAGCCCGTGGAGTCGCCTTACGTGAAGGAGCTCGCGGATAAAAAGGCCTGCCGATAAACCAGGGTTTCAACGGCTCTAGGTATCCATATTTGAAAGCGTGATCTGCAAATTCGGACCCCTGCGCCCTTGACGGCACAGGCATAGGGTGGTGCCATCTTTCGACGAGCGAGGCCCCCCCATGTCTGAACGCCCCCTGCTGATCCTGATCGCCGGTCCCTACCGCACCGGCACCGGTGACGACCCGAAACTGCTGGCTGCCAATGTCCGCGCCCAGGCCGAAGCGAGCGTTGTGCTGTTCCGCCGGGGCCATATCCCCTTGAGCGGCGAAATCATCTGCCCGCCCATCGTTGAAGCGGCAGGATCGACCAAGGTTGGCGATGCAATCTTCGACGAGATCTTCCACCCCTATGCCGTGCGCCTGATCGAGCGGTGCGATGCTGTGCTGCGTTTCGGCGGCCCGTCAGTTGGGGCGGAGGAGATGCTGCGACTCGCCCGCCACCACGGCATCAGGATCTTCAGCCATATCGATGATGTCCCAGATATTTCCACCCAGGAAGCCGCCCGATGATCCCCACGCTGGCGAACCTGCGCATCCGCGCGGTCGAGGTCTTATCCAGGAACTGGTATCTGCTGCGCCGGGTCGATTTCGACTATCAACGCCGGGACGGCGAATGGCAGTCCTTAAGCCGTGAAGTCTATGACCGGGGCAATGGCGCGACCATCCTGCTCTATAACCGCGCCCGACGGACGGTGATCCTGACCCGGCAGTTCCGCATGCCGATTCTCTTCAACCAGCATCCGACTGGCATGCTGCTGGAATCCCCTGCGGGACTGCTGGATGCCGATGCTCCGGCTGACTGCATCAAACGCGAGGTGGAGGAAGAAACCGGCTATCGGATCGCCGCTGTGCAGCCGATCTTCAACGCCTATATGAGCCCCGGATCAGTGACCGAACGGCTGCATTTTTTTGTCGCGGAGTTTGATCAGGCCGCCAAAGTGTCCGATGGCGGCGGCGATGCCTCTGAGGGCGAGGATATCGACGTGCTGGAAGTCCCCTTCGAGCAGGCAATGGCGATGATTGCCAGCGGCGAGATTGCGGACGGCAAGACGATCCTGCTGCTCTATCACGCCGCCCTTCACAAGCTGCTGGACGCGGCATGAACGGCCCCGACTGGCCAAAACTCGACTGGAACGACCTGCAGATCTTTCTGGGTCTGGTGCGCGGCGGCAGTGTTTCTGCCGCCGCCGCCTCCCTGCATGTCAGCGAAGCCACGGTCGTACGGCATCTGGTGGCTCTGGAGGAGGCGTTGGGCGCCCGTCTCTTCGACCGCTTGCCCAACCGGCTGGTCCTGACGGAGTTTGGCAGCGAGATAGCGGCTCTCGCCCGCTCCATGGACAGCAGCGCCCGCGATCTGGCGCTGTTTGCCAAGGATCGTACCCTGCGGCGCCAGGATGACATCCGTATCACCGCCACCACCTCGGTGGCCCTGTTCCTTGCCCGGCATATGGCTATTCTGCGGGCTGCCGCGCCCACTGCCCGTATCGATATCATCAATACCCGCAGTCAGCTCGATATCGCCAAGGACGAAACTGATATTGCCCTGCGCATGCGCAAGCCGCCGGAAAAGGGCGATTATACCGTGCGGCGGATCGGCCGGATTTCCTTCTCGCTCTACGCCAGCCACCGCTATCTCGAAACTCGGGGGGACGCCGCGCCGGAGATCATCGGCGTTCGGTCTGACGGCACGTCGGGGCAGGCGAAATGGCTGGAACGGGTCACTGCCAGTCAGCCACCAGCTCTATGGTTGGGGGAGGTACCTCTGCGTCTGGAAGCAGCACGGGCAGACCAGGGCGCGGCGCTGTTGCCCTGTTTCATCGGCGATGGTGACGTCAAGCTTTCCCGCCTGATGCCGCCGCCGACCGAGCTTGGCGAAGACGTCTATCTGCTGCTGCCCCATAACCGTCGCGACCGGCCACGGGTGCGGGCCATCGCCGACGCTCTGGGCACCTTATTCAAGGCCGAAACAGCACATTTAAGCGGTGAGACTCGGTAAAGTCTAAGGTGCTGACGGCACTTTTCGTCTGCTGCGGGGTTGACTCATCAGGAGTTCACCGCACGAAGGCGCCTCAAGCATGCTCAATACCCGCGAACGACAGGCGGCGATTGAAGAAACCCCCGGCATCCTGATTCCGGGTGAAACCGTCTGGCGGGTAGAGACCGCCCGGCGCGCCACCGTGCTTATTGACGCGGGCCCCTATTTCGCGGTTCTGCGCAAAGCCATGCTCGCCGCCCGCCAGACGATCTACATCGTCGGCTGGGACGTGGACAGCCGTACGCCACTGGTCGGGCCGGAGGGGACGGTCGACGACGATCTGCCGCTGGAGCTTGGCCCTTTCATCGCCGAATTGGTGCACCGCCGCCCCCAGTTGAGCGTCAAAATCCTGCTGTGGGACTATTCGGTCTTTTTCGCCAACGAGCGCGAGTTCATGCCCGCCGTCGCCCTGCGCTGGCGAATGCCCAAGCAGGTGGATCTCTGCCTGGATGACAGCGTTCCCCTGGGTTCCTCGCACCATCAGAAGATCGTGATAATCGATGAGGCCTTGGCTTTCTCCGGCGGGCTCGACCTGACCATCCGGCGCTGGGACACCCCGGACCACCTCAAAGATAATCCGCACCGGGTCGATCCTGACGGCAAGCCGTATCCGCCTTTCCATGACGTGCAGCTGATGGTCGATGGCCCTATCGCCGACGCCATGACCGCCCTGGTGCGCCGACGTTGGTTGCATGCGGCGGGGGAAGTGCTGCCCTCGACACCTGCCTGCGAAAGCCCCTGGCCTGCCGGTATCGTTGCCGACTTCCAGAATGTGCCGGTCGGGATCGCCCGCACCGAACCCAACGTCAATGACGAGAAGCTGGTGCGCGAAGTCGCGGACCTGTTCCGCGCCATGGCAGCGACGGCAGAGCGCTACATCTATCTCGAAAGCCAATATGTCACTTGCCTGGAATTCGCTGAAGTGCTGGCTGAAACCCTGCGGCAGCGCCCGGCATTGGAAGCGGTGATCGTCTGCCCCCATTCCTATCAGGGATTCTTCGAACGCTCGGCCATGAGTGGTGGCCGTCGTCGATTCATGAAGATCCTGCAGGATGCTGGTGTCGCCGGACGTGTCAGTGTGCTTGCGCCCCAGACTCGGCCCGAGGAAGGCGAGCGGGACAATATCAAGATCCACGCAAAGGTGATGATCGTCGACGACCGCTATCTGCGCATCGGGTCGGCCAACCTCTGTGCGCGTTCCATGGCCACCGACAGCGAATGCGATCTGATCATCGACGCCAGCGGGGACGATGAGGCGGCACGCGGCATCGCTCGTATCCGCTACCGCCTGCTGGCCGAACATTGCGGAACCACGGTTGCCAAGGTCGCGGAGACGATTAGCAAAACCCGCTCGCTGATCCAGGCCATCAATCGCCTATGCGCGGAAAACTGCAAGCTGCGGCTGGTGGAAGATCCCAGCGAGGAAGAGTTGGCCGCCTCGGAAGCCGTGGAGGCGATGGCGGATCCAAAACATCCGCTCGACCCCTTCTATTACCTGCCCAATTCGATAACCCCGAAGCGTGGTTTTCGCTGGGGGCAGGCGACCTCCATCGCCGGTTTCCTGCTGCTGGTGGGCCTGCTGGCTGCCGTCTGGGCCTTCACGCCATTGGCCGAACTGGCCAACCCCGCCCTGCTGGAGCGCAATCTGCGCGGCCTCAGCGGCCCGTGGGAAGCCGTCGCCGTGGTGGCGATCTTCATTATCGGTGGCCTGGTCGCTTTCCCGCTGGTGGTGCTGATCGCCTGTACCGCCGCCGTCTTCGGCGGCTGGCCGGGGCTGCTCTATGCCACGTCCGGTGCGATGCTGAGCGCGCTCGCGACATATTTCATCGGTCGCTGGCTGGGTAAGCGCGCCCTGCGCCGCTTCGTTGGCCCGCGCCTCAACCGCATCAACCGCACCCTCGCCCGCCAAGGAATCTTGACTGTCACAACTCTACGCCTGATGCCGGTTGCGCCTTTCACCATCGTCAATCTGGTGGCCGGGGCCTTGCGGGTCCGTCCGCTGGATTACGTGCTCGGCACCTTGCTGGGCATGTCGCCGGGCCTGCTGCTGATGTCCGGTTTCGGCGGGCAGATGCGCAGCATGATCCAGAACCCCAGCCTGGGCGGGGCAGCGATCCTGATTGGCGTCCTTGGCGCTTCCTTCGCCCTGTCCATCCTGTTGCAGAAACTGATGACCCGCCTGGGGAGCAAGGTGGACTGACGGTGCGGATCTTCAGCTGGAATATCCATGCCGGTATCGGCCCCGACCGGCGCTATGACCTCTCCCGCATCATCGACCTGATCCGGGGTCACGAGCCCGATATCATCGCCTTGCAGGAGGTGGATTCACGCGGTCGCCGGGCGGAGGAAGCACCGCTCACAGCCCTGAAGCAGGGCTTGGGCGACCATGCCGCCGAAGCCCGTACCATCGCCGCCCCCGACGGGCATTACGGCCATGTGCTGATCAGCCGCTGGCCGATGCGCGAGATCCAGCTGCACGACCTGTCGGTCGGCCGCCGCGAACCCCGTTGTGCCATCGACGCCCAGGTGCAGACCCCGCTTGGCACCCTCCGGGTTATTGCGACCCACCTGGGTCTTGGCCGGGGGGAGCGTAATCGGCAGATCGACACTTTGCGCGCCCTTCTGTCCGGATCGCAGCAGCCGACAATCCTGCTGGGTGACTTCAACGATTGGGATGGATCGGTGCGACGCCGTCTCGCGGATCTTCTGCCTTCGGGGACGGGACATCGAACTTTCCCGGCCTGGCGCCCGCTGCTGCGCCTGGATCGGGTGCATGTGGACCGGCAGGTTACGATCCTGAAAAGCTGGGTCGATCCGGCAGCCCGGCAGGCCTCCGACCATCTGCCGGTGATTGCCGATATCGCCCAAGCTTGACCCGCCCCGCGCTGCAGCCTACTCAAAAGGCATGAGCACCACCGTGATCGCCGTCAGCCAGAGCCGAGGGCACAAGTTCAGCAAGAAGAACCAGCTGAGCATCCGCCTGCTCGCAGGCCTGGGTGTCGAGGGCGATGCCCATGCGGGTGTCACGGTCAAACATCGCTCCCGCGTGGCGGTCGATCCCAGTCAGCTGAACCTGCGGCAGGTCCATCTGATGCATGCAGAACTGTTCGACGAGCTGGCGGCCAAGGGCTTCAAGGTCGGCCCCGGCGATCTGGGCGAGAACGTCACCACGCGCGGCCTCGACCTGCTGAGCCTGCCGGTCGGCGCAAAGCTGCACCTCGGCCGCGACGCTATTGTCGAAGTGACGGGCCTGCGCAATCCCTGCATCCAGCTCGACAGGTTCCAGCCCGGCCTGATGAAGGCCACCCTGGATCGAGATGCCGATGGCGGACTTATCCGTAAGGCCGGGATCATGGGCATCGTGCTGGCGGGCGGCGAGATCCTGCCCGGCGACGCGATCCGGGTGGAGCTTCCGCCGTTGCCGCACCGGAAAATGGATCGGGTTTAAGCATAACCTGTCATCCCGGACTTGATCCGGGATCCGGCCGAAAGCTCTTGCCTGGCGACACCGTTGGAGCCTGACCCACTGCATGGCCGGATCCCGGCTCGGGGGCCGGGATGACAATGGGAGGCGGCGCTCGCCCCTTTACACCCCCGCCCGTCCGTGCTCTAACGACTCCCGTTGCAGGGGGGCCCGCGAGGGCTGAGAGGACATGGTGTCCGACCCTTCTAGCTGATCTGGGTAATGCCAGCGGAGCGAGCGACCTCATGTTCATCGGGTGTCAGTTTTCCCTCTATCCCATGGCCGACGGTTTTGTCGGCGTGATCCTCGACGCCATCAAGGATCTCGATAAATACACCAAGCTTCGGCGCCAGACCGACGACCTCTCGACCCTGTTGGTCGGGCCGCCGGAGGAGCTGTTTCCCGCGCTTGAAGAATGTTTCACCGCAGCATCCCGCTCGGGCGAGCATGTGGTGATGCAGGTGACCTTCTCGCGCGGCTGTCCGGGCGAACCCGACGACCCCATCTGCCGCACCGATCTTCTGCCGCCGCGCCCCACCGACGCGACGCCGGAAAATCTGACCAGGGCAGCGCTGGAACGCCTACGCAAACCGGAAAAAAGCGGCATTGATACTGCCTGCCAGATCAGCCTCTACCCCTTGGGTGGCGGCGATCATATGGCGGATATCTATGCCTGCATCGCCTTCCTGAAGGCCTCGACCGTCAATGTGACGGCGAAGAATTTCTGCACCCGCCTGGACGGGGACGCCGCCGACGTGATGGCTGTGATCGAGCAGACGTTCATCGGCTTTGCCCATCCCGGCGGCCATGTGGTGCTGACAGCAACCCTGTCGGCCAACAGCCCGTCGAAGAAGCGCGCCGCCTGATCTCCGTACCCACCCGCTGACGCGGGGTCGGCGGGCGTATCCCTCTTCAAAGGAATATCACTATGAGTGACCTCAACCGTCGCTGGACGCAGCGCGATATCGTGACCGTCTGCGCGCTTGGATTGGCTTTCGGCGTCTTCTACCTCGGCTGGGTGCAGGTCTGGCTGGTGGCCCAGGCGGCCGTCGGCCCGCTGGCCATGGATGCGCTGATGGGCTTCTGGATGGTGGGCGGCATCGTCGCGGCCTATATCATCCGCAAGCCCTTTGCCGCCTTTGCCGGTGAAACCCTGGCCGCCGTGGCCGAGGTGCTGACCGGCAATCCCGGCGGCCTGATCCTGATCATGACCGGCGTCATTCAGGGCGCAGGGCTGGAACTGCCGTTCCTCGCCACCCGCTGGAAGCGTTATGACCTGGTGATCCTGATCCTGTCGGGCATCGCTGCCGCCGTCTTCAGCTTTGTCTATACCTGGGTCCGCTTCGATTACGGCAAGATCGATACCGGTCTGCTGATCGCCATGTTCGCGATCCGGGTGACGAGCTGTGTCGTGCTGGGCTCCTTCCTCGGTCATTGGATCGGCAATAAGCTGAACCGCACCGGCGTGCTGGACGGTCTGGCCATCGCCCACCGTGCCTAAAGGTTTCAGCCTTGAGGGGGTCGGGATCGCGCTGGAGGGTCATCCCCTGCTGCGCGATCTCTCCCTCGCCATCAACCCAGAAGAACGCATCCTGCTGCTGGGACCATCGGGGTCGGGAAAATCCACCCTGCTGGCCGCCTTGGCCGGGCTGGTGCCGGAGGCCGTACCGGGGGAGATCTCTGGCGCGCTCTCCCGCCCCACCGCACCCGCAGCGCTGGTTTTCCAGGACCCGGAAACCCAGCTGGTCGCGGCGACCGTGGCCGAGGATATCGTCTTCGCCCTCGAAAACCGTGCCCTGCCCCGCGATCTCCTGCAGCAGGCAGCATCTGAAGGATTGGCGCTCGCGCGCCTGCCTGCCGACCGAGAGTGTCATCGGCTGTCGGGCGGGGAGCGGCAGCGGGTCGCCCTCGCCGCCGCCCTGACCGCCCACCGGCATCTGGGCGGTCCCCTGCTGCTGGACGAGGCGATTACCGATCTGGACGAAGACTCCACCGCCGCTTTCTTCGCGACCTTGGCCAGACATGACGGCGGCTGGATCGCGACCGACCATCGCATCGATCCCTGGCGAGGTCTGGTCGACCGCGTGCTGGTCCTGGATCGATCGGGCAGGCTGGCGCTAGACGGTCCGGCTGCCGATGTTTTCGCCCGCGATCTGGGCGCCCTGGGCATTCGTCTGCCCGGCCATTCGTCTGCTCTACCGGCACGATCCGGTGCATTGCTGGCCGAAGACGGGCCACTAAAGCTCCATGCGGGCGAGGTCGTGGCCCTGACCGGAGCGAACGGCTGCGGCAAAACCACCCTCGCGCGCCGCCTCGCCACCGCCAATGCCAAGAGAACGGCCATGCTGTTCCAGAATCCCGAACTAGGTCTGACCGCCGCCACCGTTGCCGAACAGGCACCCGGCGTCGATCTGGGCGATCTAGGATTGGCCGAAGCCAGAGACCGCCATCCCCTGCGCCTATCCCATGGGCAGAAACGGCGGCTGGCCTTGGCTGGAGTCTTTGCCGCCCGTCGGCCGTTGACCATCCTTGATGAACCCTCCAACGGCCTCGATGCCGACGGTTTTGCCGGGTTGCTGGCGGATATAGCTGGCGTTGCCGCCGATGGTCGCGCCGTCCTGCTGATCAGCCATGACGCCGAACTGATTGCCCGTTGCGCGCACCGGTCCGTCGATCTAGGGGAAACAGCCCATGCTGGCTAAGCGTCACGCCGGGGCCAAGCTTGCCCTCGCCCTGCTTTGGCTGGTCGGCGCCACCTGGGTCGCGTCCTGGCAGGGACAGGCGATCCTGCTGGGAACCCTGGTCGGTGCCGCGCTGGTCCTGGAGCGGGTCACTCCCTGGAAACTTCTGAAAACTCTGGTGCCCTTCGCGCTGTTCGGGGTTGGGTTCCTCTGGACCCATGCCTTGTTCGGCAATGAGGCTGTGGGCGGCGATCTCTACAGCGGTGTTACGCCCTTTCTGCGCACCCTGGTTTTCGGCCTGACCTCCTTCCTGTTCGTGCGTGCGACCCCGCCTTCCAAGCTGGTGCGCTGCCTCATCGACTGGGGTCTCTCGCCCCGGGTAGGGTTCGCCGTCAGCGCAGTCTATCAACTGCTACCCGGCCTGACCGAGGATATGCGCTCGCTCCGTCTGGCCCTACGGCTGCGCGGAGGCATGGGGTTCTTTGCCCGTGAAGGTGCCGTTCTGCTGGGTCTGCTGGCCTTGACCATCCGCAAGTCCGCCCGCCTGTCGGTGGCCATGGCGGCGCGAGGTCTCGACAACACACCGCGTTCCTGGCTCGTCGAGCAAAGGTGGCGCCTCGCTGATAGCCTGACACTTGCCGTCGGGATAATTCCACTAATTACAATTTTTGCCCGTTTATTATAAACAAATATCTCTGTAATTTATGTTTTATGCGTTGACTCCCGCAGCGAATCGATCTTTAAAATTTCTCACTTTGGCGCGAGAAAGAAATTTCATAACGCCAATCAACTGTGAAATAGCCATTGATTGCTCAGGAGAGTTCCATGTCGCTTCTCGCCTCCCTCCGCCCGATCCGCCTGCTGGCCGTTGGCGCGATGGCGATGTGCTGCTCTGCCGCCTTCGCCGCCGACAAGCCCAAGGAAATCCGCCTGGATTACGCCTATTACAGCCCGGTTTCCCTGGTGCTGAAGGAAAAAGGCATCCTGGAGGAAAAGCTGAAAGCGGACGGAATCGCCGTGCGCTGGGTGCTGTCGGCCGGGTCGAACAAGGCGCTGGAATTCCTGAACGCAGGCTCGCTGGATTTCGGCTCCACCGCCGGAGCAGCAGCCCTGCTGGGTAAGATCAACGGGAACCCCATCAAGGGCGTGTATATCTATTCCAAGCCGGAATGGACCGCGCTGGTGACCAATGCCGACAGCCCGATCAAGACGGTCGAGGACCTGAAGGGTAAGCGCGTCGCCGTCACCCGTGGCACCGATCCGCATATCTTCCTGATCCGCGCCTTGGCCGGCGCCAAGCTGACCGAGCGCGACGTGAAGCTGGTCCTGCTGCAGCATGCCGATGGTCGCACTGCGCTCGAAAAGGGCGACGTCGATGCCTGGTCGGGCCTGGATCCGATCATGGCCAGCGCCGAAGTCGAAAAGGGTGCCAAGCTCTTCTATCGCAATGCCGACGCCAATACCTACGGCCTGCTGAATGTTCGCGAGGCTTTTGCCAACGACAATGGCCCGCTGGTCGATACCGTCATCGCCGCCTATGAGGAAGCCCGCCGCTGGTCGATCGCCAATCCCGACGCCCTGCGCGATCTGGTGGCCAATGCCGCCAAGCTGACGCCGGAAGTGGCCGCCAAGCAGCTGACCCGCACCGATCTGAAGGACCCGACCGTTGGCGACAAGCCGCGCGCCTCGATCCTCGCCGCCGGTGAAGCCCTGAAGGAAGCAGGCGTCATCGAAGGCAAGGTCGATGTGAAGGCCGCCGTCGACAGCCTGCTCGACCCGCGCTTCTCCTCCAAGCTTGCGGCCGTTCAGTGAGCGATATCGCCCAAAGAAGCTCTGCAACCGTCACCCCGACCACCCGGCGCCTGCCGGTGGTCGGGCTCGGCTTTTTGCTGCCCGTCGCCCTCGGCGCACTTTGGGAACTGGCGGTCGCCAGCGGATTTGCCGAAGGCCGCCTTGTTCCGCCGCCTTCCCGCATCGCTGCCGAGATCTGGCGCCTGATCGCCCTTGGCGATCTTCAGATCCATATTCTTGCGACCCTGGTGCGCGTTGGCCTTGGGTTCGGGTTCGGTGTCTTGGCCGGAACGTTGCTGGGGGCCTTCACCGGCTATTCCCCGCTGGCCCGCCGTCTGCTCGACCCGTCGCTGCAGGCCCTGCGCGCCATCCCCTCCATCGCCTGGGTGCCGCTCTTCATCCTGTGGTTCGGGATCTTCGAGACGTCGAAGGTGATCCTGATCGCCGTCGGCGTCTTCTTCCCGATCTACCTGGGCCTGTCCGCCGCCATTCAGGATACCGACCGCAAGCTGGTGGAGGTCGGCCGCGCCTTCCGCCTGACGGGGCCGCAGTTGGTCGTGCGGGTGCTGCTACCTGCCGCCTTGCCCGCCTATCTGGTTTCCCTGCGCTCCGGCCTGGGGCTTGGCTGGATGTTCGTGGTGGCTGCCGAATTCATGGGGGCCAGCGAAGGTCTGGGCTTCCTTTTGACCGACGGGCAGATGATGGGCAAGCCTACGATCATCGTCGCCGCCATCCTGACCTTCGCGGTGCTGGGTAAGATCACCGACGGTCTGCTCGCCGCCCTTTCCCGCCGCCTGCTGCGCTGGCAGGACGTCTACCGGAAGGAGGGCTAGGCAATGCTGGTTCTCGACAACCTCACCAAGACCTATCCTGGCGGCACGCTGGCCGTCAGCCGCTTTGCCCTGACCATCGAACCCGGCGAGATCGTCGCGATCCTGGGCGGTTCCGGCTGCGGCAAGAGCACGGTGCTGCGGGCCATCGCCGGTCTCGATCCTGCCACCGGCGGCCGCGTGCTGCTGGATGGCGAGGAGATCCGCGCGCCCCATTCCAAGATCGGGGTGGCGTTCCAGGAGCCGCGCCTGATGCCCTGGCTATCGATTGCCGAGAATATCGGCTTCGGTATTCAGGATATCGAGAAAGCCAAACGTCAGGCCCTGGTGAAGGCTGCCCTGGAGCGGGTGGGTCTGTCGGGCTTTGCGGGCGCCTGGCCGCGCGAGCTGTCGGGCGGCATGGCCCAGCGCGCGGCGCTGGCCCGCGCCCTGGTCGCCAAGCCCGAGGTGCTGCTGCTGGACGAGCCGTTCTCCGCCCTGGATGCCCTGACCCGCGCCGATCTGCAGGATCATCTGCTGGAGCTGTGGGAGATCGACCGGCCGACCCTGGTTCTGGTCACCCATGATATCGACGAAGCTCTTTATCTGGCCGACCGGGTGGTGGTCATGACCGGCCGCCCCGGCCATATCCAGAGCATCGTGCAGCCCAATCTACCCCGCCCCAGGGATCGTGAGAGCCAGCGCTTCGTCGACTGGCGCCGCCGCCTGCTGGGCAACCTGTCGCTGGCGGGCAGCCGCCATCGGGTGGGCGAGGAAGATCATCCCGCCGCCGCTATCTAAGACTCTGCCCGTGGCGGGCCGCTCAAACGCCGCGCGGGCTTATGAAAGGACCGAGAATTTTGGACGCCGACAGCCTCCGGGCGCTGCAAGCCCCGCTGAAAGAGAAGTACCGCGAAACGCCCGACAGCGCCCTGGTCACACTTAAGTCACACGGCACATTGGACGCTGATGGCGTCGCCTGCCGGGTAGAAACGGGCCGTGCGTTGATCGAAGCCGGATTGCACCCTGCAACTGGCGGCAGCGGCCTCCAGGCCTGCTCCGGCGACATGCTGCTCGATGCCCTTGTGGCCTGCGCGGGCGTGACCTTGAAAGCAGTGGCTACCGCCATTGATTTTCAACTGAAAAGCGGCACCGTCCATGCGGAAGGCGACCTCGATTTCCGGGGGACCCTGGGGGTGGATCGCGAGGCTCCCGTGGGCTTCCGCGCTATCCGCCTCAGCTTCCGGCTCGATACCGACGAGCCGGACGACAAAATCGCAACTTTGCTGAAACTAACGGAACGCTATTGCGTTGTGTTCCAGACTCTTAACCGGCGGCCCGACCTGTCGGCAGAGGCTAACCGGGGGAGTTGAACGACGACGGACGCTTGCTTTCCAATGAAATCCATGCGATTGACGGTTATCGAATTCGTTTAAGGTTCGGCTGCTGCTCTTCCCGCTCGATTTTGGATCAAGCCCCGGACCTGCTCTCGACCCCAACCGAAATTCCGATCTCGCTGGCGAATACTCCCAGCGTGGTGACTATGTCTGAAAGGTTACGACTATGGCTACCGGTACCGTTAAGTGGTTCAACGCCCAGAAGGGCTATGGCTTCATCCAGCCGGCTGACGGCAGCAACGATGTGTTCGTGCACATCTCCGCTGTCGAGCGTTCGGGCCTCGGCTCGATCGTCGAAGGCCAGAAGCTCTCCTACGAGCTCGAGCAGGACAAGCGCAGCGGCAAGTACTCCGCTGGTCAGCTGCAGGCCGTCTAATTTAGACGCCAGCATCTGCTAGGAATACGGGCCGGAAGAGCAATCTTCCGGCCCGTTTCTTTTGGAGGAAATCCGATGACGATCACGATGTACGGCATCAAGAACTGCGACACGATCAAGAAGGCCCGCACCTGGCTTGAAGGCAAAGGCGTCGCCTATGACTTCCATGACTATAAGGCTGTCGGCATCGATGCCGCGCGGCTGGAGGCCTGGTGCCAGGAACACGGCTGGGAAGTTCTGCTGAACCGCGCCGGCACCACCTTCCGCGCCCTTCCCGATGCCGACAAACAGAACCTCGATCAGGCCAAGGCGATCAAACTGATGGTCGCCACCCCCTCGATGATCAAACGCCCCGTGCTGGACCTGGGCGACAAGCGCCTCGTGGGCTTCAAGCCGGATGTCTATGAGGGGGCGGTTAAATAAGCCTCATGTCCGATTTTATCGTCAATTTCTGCGATCAGGAATTTTACCGGCGCATTTGGCTCGACTATCGAAACTTTCAGCAGCCTATAGCGGAAGAGGATTTGCGTCCTGGCCTTGAGGTGACAGCATGTACACCCGAGGGTCACCGCTTTGCGGGAATCGTCGATTTAGCGCGCGCACCGGTCGATGACCGACGCTGGGTTATCATCGATAAACTATGGCTGCCACCGCTGTCGGCTTCACCAGCCAGCCAGTTCATGGAAGACTGGGACGCAGGAAAACTTGGTTTCAAGATCGACTATAACGACCTTTGGACCCCCGACATCGTCTATTTTTCATTCCATCGCAACGACCAGCCGTTGCGGGAAGAAGAGATGGTTGCAGGCAGCATCGTCACCGCCTGTGATTCCGAAGGCCTCAGCTTCCAAGTCACAGTGAGATATTTTGCGGAAGGCCACGAGCTTTGGGGCGGACATTGGGGTGGCGAGTTTATCGATGATACACGCCGAAATATGCCGGGCTCCCTCTGTGACATGACTGATAACGAACCCGATTGGTACAAACTGTTTGAGAGCTGGGAAGCTTACGATCAAGCCATTCGGGCGACGCGCCAGCCGCTAGCGCATGCTTCCTTGAATAAAGATCAGATCGACACGCGGCACTGATCCGGTGGAGGGCCTTAGTCGCCAAATCCTCTGCCCTCGGCTCGGATAGATCGCGGACCAACAAACCGAGCTATATAACCCATCCCCACCCAAAACCTCGTCATCCCGGACTTGATCCGGGATCTAGGGTGGCCGAACCGCGTAGAGAATTGCCGATAGAGTCCGCCTACACGAGATCCCGGATCAAGTCCGGGATGACGGAATTTAGAGGGAAACATCGGCTTCCTGTCCCCGGCATGACGGCATTGTAAATACGCAAGCTTTGCCGATGGATGCCATACTCTCCCCTGATGCTGTTTTGATCCCAGCCACGCGGAGAGCCCTTTTGTCCTATTCAGCTGCTGCCCTTCTGATCGCCGCCCTCCTGGCCCATTCCGCCTCCGCCGCGCCGCTGAAGCTGTCCCAGGAGCAGCTGTTGCAATTCGGGCTGGGGGACAAGATCACCCTGACCGAGGGCAAGACTCCGGATGGTCGCCCCCTGCATTCAGGGCAGAGCGCCGACGGCAAGGCGAAGCTGGAGATCATCGGCACCAAGGCTGTGGTCGAGGAGGCAACCTACAGCTTCCCCATCCCGCCGGACGAGCGTCAGCCCGATACCGAGACGGGCCAGGGCTTTGCCAGCAACGTCTTTCCGCGCTGGTATGGTGTTACCGAGTGGTATTATCAGGTGGTACAGGAGAGCAAGACCAACCCCACGGTCACCATGAAGCGCGACAAGCGGGTGCTGACCTTCAAGCGCGATGATGCGGCGGGCGTGATCACCCTGCATGCGGTGGGCGAGTAAGAAGTGGGGAGAGGGCTTAAAGCCTGAAAGAGAGCCGTTTCCCTGATGTTATCGCGGAATCAGGAGTTTTATGGCCGGACAAGGCACGGCCTAGATCCCCAACCATTCTATCCCGCCCGGTAGTCTGGCGGCACTATAGTCGACCTGCAGAACCCGTCGATTGGCCGGTATTCTAGCGGCATCAGAGGCGTGCACGACGGGCGTCGCGTAAGCCCAGACATCACCAACCGCAGCTAAACAGCTGGCGCTGCCGAGCCGCCCTGGTAGCCCCTCGATCTCAATCTGCGGAATACGGCCCAGTCGGTGCGATCCCGGCACGATCAGCAGAGGGGCATTATCCGGCCCGACAGGATCAAGATGGATACGCAGCGTCACCATGGACGCGATGATCGCAAAGGGTGGCTCCACATGCTGAAGTCCGCTTTTCACGGACCAAGGGCCAAAACCATCGACCTCGCGCCGCTCTTTCACGACGATGGTGCGATCCTGATGCCATCCGAGCGCCCAGTTGGACGCCGCCGACTTATCGAACAAAACTGCCCGCACCGGCCGCGCGTCGCCTTCAAGATGATGGACAGCAAGGGCCCCCGATAGCCCCGGAAGGATCCAACGCTTGGGCGAGTTGCGGATTACCGGCAAGCCGCTTCCCCGCCCGAATAGGCCCGCCTCCCAGCGACGCCAGCAATTGATCCGACGCAACCCGATCGAGCACCGCAGGATAGAGCTGCGCGCCATCGCTCTCGAAATTGAGGTTCATTCGATATCCGGTAATAAAAAAGCCGGGGTTTCCCCCGGCTTCTCATTAGTCCTTGCGCTTGTCGCCGACACCGACCCGGGCGGCGAGGGCCGCTTCCAGAAAGGGGTCGATGTCGCCGTCCAGAACGGCGGCGGTATTGCCGGTTTCGACGTCCGTGCGCAGGTCCTTCACCATCTGATAGGGGTGCAGGACATAGGAGCGGATCTGATGGCCCCAGCCGATTTCGGTCTTCACCGAATTGGCGGCATCGGCAGCTTCTTCGCGCATCTTCAGCTCGCGCTCGTACATGCGGGCTTTGAGCATCTGCATGGCGGTCGCGCGGTTGCGATGCTGCGAGCGGTCGCTCTGGCAGGCCACCACGATCCCGGTCGGGATATGGGTGATGCGGATCGCGCTTTCCGTCTTATTGACGTGCTGACCACCGGCACCCGAGGCGCGGAAGGTATCGATACGCAGATCCTTTTCCAGGACCTCGATCTCGATATTGTCATCGACCACCGGATAGACCCAGGCCGAGGCAAAGCTAGTCTGACGACGCGCGTTGCTGTCGAAGGGCGAGATGCGCACCAGGCGATGCACGCCGCTTTCGGTCTTTGCCCAGCCATAGGCATTGAGGCCGCTGATCTGGATCGTCGCAGACTTAAGGCCCGCTTCTTCGCCCGCGCTCTCTTCAAGCAGCTCGACCTTGAAGCCACGACGCTCGGCCCAGCGGGTATACATCCGCAGCAGCATCGACGCCCAATCCTGCGCCTCGGTCCCGCCCGCGCCGGGGTGGACTTCGAGATAGCAGTCATTGGCGTCGGCTTCGCCCGACAGCATGCTTTCAAGCTGACGCTTCTGAACCTCGACATTCAAGGCCAGCAGGGCATTCTCGGCATCGGCAACCATGGTCGCGTCGCCTTCGGCCTCTGCCATCTCCAGCAGCTCGACATTATCAGTCAGCTGGGCTTCGATTTCCTTGAAACCGTTGATCGCGCGCTCCAGACCGGTCTTTTCCTTCATGAGCTTCTGCGCACGCTGCGCATCGTCCCACAGGGTCGGGTCGTTGGAGGCTTCGGTCAGTTCATTCAGGCGAGCGACGGAGACATCCCAGTCAAAGAGACCTCCTTAGCAGTCCGAGTGACTGCTGGATGGCATTGACGCTCGCTTCGATTTCGGCGCGCATGTCGGCTCCTGGTCGTAGCGGAAAATTAAGCCCGCGCGGCGCTTGAGCGGCCCGCCACGGGCAGAAAACCGTTTCGTCTCTTTCAGACTAAACGGCGCTAGTAGATACCCGAAGCGGCCCCGCCTGCGCCAGTGCCGAATGCGCGGGTCGGAACCGATGGCGGCGGTGCCGCAGGCGCACCGGGGGCCGGTGCCGGGGTTAGGATCGGCCCGGCATCCTCGCCTGAGGTCACGGGGCCGGAGGCGATGCCACCATATTCCATCGGATATTCGTCCTCGGGCTCTTCGGCACTGGGTTCGGTGCCGGGGCGGAAGGCTTCGAAGATCGAGCGGCGGTCGTCGGCCGTCGCCAGCTTGCCGGTATCGCGGTTCACCCGCACCAGACGGATGCCCGGCGGCATGCGGAACGGGGTCGCCGGGGTACCTTCCATGGCGTCGCCGACCATTTCCTTGAAGATCGGCACGACATTGCCGCCGCCCGTCTCGTTCTTGCCGAGCGTGCGGGGCTGGTCGAAGCCGATATAGGTCGCGATCACCAGGTCCGGCGTCATGCCGACGAACCAGGCATCGGTATAATCGTTGGTAGTACCGGTCTTGCCCGCCAGCGGACGCTTGAGGCTGAGCAGCGAGGTCGCGGTGCCGCGCTCCACCACGCCTTCCAGGATATGCAGCATCTGATAGGCAACGCCGCTGTCGATTATCTGTTCGCGCGTGTCGGGAACACGCGGCATCGGGCCGCCCTTGTAGGTTTCCGCCGTGCAGCCGTCGCAGGGGCGCACGTCGTGTTTGAAGACCGTGACGCCCGTCTTGTCCTGGACGCGGTCGATGACGGTCGGGGTCAGGCGCTTGCCGCCATTGACGATCTGGGCATAACCCGCCGCCATTTTCAGCGCGGTCGTTTCACCCGCACCCAGCGCCATCGAGGGATAGGGGGGCAGATTGTCCACCACGCCGAAGCGCTTGGCCATCTCCGACACCTTATCCATGCCGACGTCGACCGCCAGACGGATGGTCATCAGATTACGCGACTGTTCGATGCCGACGCGCATGGGCTGCGGGCCGTAGAACTTCTCGGTGATGTTGTCCGGACGCCATTTGGTGCCCGAGCCATCGTCGACGACATAGGGCGCGTCCAGAATGATCGTCGCAGGCGTATAGCCATTCTCCAGCCCCGCCATATAGACGAAGGGCTTGAAGCTGGACCCCGGCTGACGCTTGGCCTGGACCGCGCGGTTGAACTGGCTCTGCTGGAAGCTGAAGCCGCCGATCATCGCCAGCACCCGGCCGGTGTTCGGATCCAGCGCCACCATGCCGCCGCCGACATTGGGGATCTGGCGCAAACCGAAGGTCCCCTCCGGATAGCTGCCCTTGCCGTCCGCCGTCTTCGCGACAGCCTCGACCAGGATGATATCGCCCGGCGCCAGCACATCGGCAGGCTTCTTGGGCGGCGCACCGAAACGCTGCTCTTCCAGAACCTGACGCGCCCAGGTGAGTTCGGCCATCGGGATCTTGCCGCTGACGCCGTTCGACACCAGGATCTCGGCCTGTTTGTCGTCGACCTTGGTGACGCCGGCCAACAGCCAGCCGTCAGAACCACCCGGCGGCGCGACCTTGATCTTGGCAGCGATATCCTTGACCGCGACCTTTTCCAGCGGACCGCGATAGCCATGCTTGCGGTCATAGCGGATCAGACCGGCGCGGAAAGCCTTGTCGGCAATCGCCTGCAGCTTGGGGTTCAGCGAGGCACGGACGGACAGCCCGCCCTTATAGACGGTCTCCTCACCAAAGCGGGCCAGCAGTTCGCGGCGCACTTCTTCGGTGAAATAATCGGCACGGACGGTTTCCTCGCCAGTGCGGCGACGGACGGTCAGTTCCTCGGCCCGCGCCATCTTGGCTTCGTCCGGGGTGATATAGCCGTCTTCCTGCATGCGCCCGATGACATAATCGCGGCGGATGATGGCTTCGGCACGCTTGGTCACCGGATGATAGTTCGATGGAGCCTTCGGCAGACCCGCAAGATAAGCTGCTTCCGATACGGTCAACTCATCGAGCGGTTTGTTGAAATAGGTCAATGCCGCCGCCGCCACGCCATAGGCGCCCGAGCCACCGATGGTGCCGAGATAGATTTCGTTCAGGTAAAGCTCCAGGATCTTGTCCTTGGACATCGCCTGCTCGATCTTCATCGCCAGCAGGATTTCCTTGGCCTTACGGGTAAAGCTGCGCTCGTTCGTCAGCAGGAAGTTACGGGTCACCTGCTGGGTAATGGTCGAGGCGCCGATCAGGCGGCGATCCTCGGCGAGATTCTGAACGTTCTGCAGGGTCGCGCGCACCAGACCGATGAAATCGACGCCGGGATGCTTGTAGAAATACTGGTCTTCAGCAGCGATGAAAGCCTGCTGAACCCGCGGCGGGATCGAGGCAATCGGCACGAAGATACGGCGTTCGGTCGCGAATTCGGCCATCAGCCGCCCGTCGCCCGCATGGACACGCGTCACCAGCGGCGGTGCGTAGGATGCCAGCGTGGAATGATCCGGGAGATCTTCCGAGAAATACTTAACGCCCGCCCCAATAGCGGCCACGCCGACGATAGCCAGCACAATCAAAGCCGTAAAGGCGCGGTAAATCCATTTCATCGGGGCATATTCCAAGCAACTGGCGGCAAGAGTATGGCAGAAACCGCCTTAATTTTCGCGGCCCGAGACTACTTGTGGAAAGTCCCCTCCGCAAGGCGGCTTGCCTGCAGATCTTCAATGCACCGTCAACACTCGTCATCCTCGTGTCAAATCGGAGGTGACGAGTTTATTTAGGTTAGACGCTTTAAAGCTTCACCACGTCCGGCTCATCTGTGCGGACCATCTTCCAGTGGCGCACGAACTCGACGGCTTCATCGACCGAACGGTCGGGGTAGGAGGTGGTGACGATGAAGCGGGTGGCGTCGGAGCCGTCGCCGACCAGGATATCGTCGATCAGATCTTCGATCTCCTCGCAGCCATCGCCCACGACCGCGATCAGCGCCACCTTGTCCTTCAGGCATTCCTCAATGAAAACCCGCAGGCGGCTGTCATCCGAAACCGGCACCTGCAACACGATTTTCGACGGGTAGGTCATGGCGTGGTCAATCCCACCTTCTCAAGGGCCGATTTCTGACGCTGCGCCAGAGCTTCAGCATCGAAAGTCCCGGCGATGTCCTGGAACAGACGATACCAGTTCACCTCCGCCTTGAGGTGGGTAAAGACGGAGCCAAGGCCGATGGCGGCACGGTCCATGAAGACAAATTCGCGCGGCGGCTTCACGCCGCCTAAGCGCCGCAGCTCCTCATGCACCTTCTCGGCCACTTCGCGACCGTAGGATCCGCCGCGTGCATCGTCGATCAGGCGGGTGCGATCCTCCAGCAGCGGTCCGTAGAGGAAGCTCGCCCAATTGTTCAGCACATCGATCAGATCGGCGGAGAGATTCTGGAAGCCCCAGCGTTCATAGGCCGAAACCGCAAGCTCGCGATCCCCCCGATCCAGCGCGTGATAGAGATCGACCACCCCTTGCACGAAGGAAGGGGTGAAGATACGCACGCAGCCGAAATCCAGCAGATTGAGCCCGCCGCCCTCGCGATACTGATAATTGCCGGGGTGCGGGTCGCCATGGATGGTGCCGTAGAAATAGAAGGGCACATACCAGGCACGGAACAGGTCGATGGCGGCCTGATTGCGCACTTCCAGCGGTGCATCGCTTAAGGTCATCAGCGAACGCCCGTCGAGCCAGGTCATGGTCAGCAGGCGCTTGGTCGACAGTTCCGGGATCGCCTCCGGCACCCGCACGGCGGGCTCGTCGGCGAGCATCAACCGATAGAGGTCCATCTGTTTGCGTTCGTGCTCGTAGTCGAGTTCTTCGCGCAGGCGCTCCCCGATCTCGGCATAGATCTCGTCGGTCTTGATGGCATTGTCGCGGGCGGCGTGGATGTTGAAGATCAGCTTCAGCTGCTTCAGGTCCGCCTCGACCGCCGAGGCCATGTCGGGATATTGCAGTTTCACGGCCACCGCCCGACCGTCGGGCAGCGTTGCTCTATGAACCTGTCCTAGCGAGGCAGCGGCGGCTGCCGTCTCCTCGAAATCGGCGAATTTGCTGCGCCAGCCGGGGCCAAGCTCGCCTGCGATCCGGCGCTTCATGAAGGGTCCGCCCATGGCCGGGGCGTTCGATTGCAGCTGCTGGAGTTCCTTGGCGTATTCCTTCGGAATCGCATCTGGAATGGTCGCCAGCAGCTGGGCGACCTTCATCAGCGGGCCTTTCAGCCCGCCGAGTGCCACCTTGAGATCGGCCGCATGTTTGGCGCGGTCGATCTCGATCCCGAGGTATTTCTCCCCCGCCAGCCGGACGCCAAGCCCGGCCATGGTCGTGCCGACCTGGGCATAGCGCCTGACCCGGCCGGTGAGGCTGTCGTCGCTCATTCGGCTTCCAGCTGATCGATGAAGGAGGAGAGGACGGTCAGGCCCTGCTTCCAGAAGTTCGGATCGCGCGCATCCAGGCCAAAGGGCTTCAGCAGTTCGTCGTACCGCTTGGAGCCGCCCGCCGACAGCAAGGCGAGATACCGTTCGGCAAAGCCCTGCTCGGCCCCCTGATAGACGGCGTAGAGCGAGTTCACGAGGCAGTCGCCGAAGGCGTAGGCGTAGACATAGAAGGGCGAATGGATGAAGTGCGGGATATAGGCCCAGTAGTTCTTGTAATGCTCGTCGAAGCGAAGAGCCGGCCCGAGGCTGGCGGTCTGGGTTGCCAGCCAGATATCGCCCAGATCGTCCGGGCTCAGTTCGCCCTGGCGGCGGCGGTCATGGACCAGTTCCTCGAAGCTATGCATGGCGATCTGGCGGACGACCGTGTTCAGCATATCCTCGACCTTGCCCGCCAGCAGGGCGCGGCGGCGGGTGGGATCGCTCTCGGCCTTCAGCAGCGCCTGGAAGGTCAGCATCTCGCCAAAGACCGACGCGGTTTCCGCCAAGGTCAGCGGCGTGTCGGCCAGCAGATGGCCCTGGGCCTTGCCCGCCAGCACCTGATGCACACCATGGCCCAGCTCATGCGCCAGGGTCATCACGTCGCGCACCTTGCCCTGGTAGTTCACCAGCAGATAGGGGTGCGCGCTCGGCACCGTGGGATGGGCGAAGGCGCCCGGCGACTTGCCGGGGCGCAGGCCCGCATCGATCCAGGGCTGATCGAAGAACTGCTTGCCGATATCGGCAAGCTTGGGCGAAAAGCCGCCAAAGGCATCCAGCACGATACTGCGGGCATCGGGCCAGGGGACGCTCTTGTCGCTGGACCAGGGCAGGGGCGCGTTGCGGTCCCAGTAATCCAGGACCGGCAGGTCGAGCCACTTGGCTTTCAGCTTGTAATAGCGGTGCGACAGGCTGGCATAGCTGTCGCGCACGGCGGCGACCAGGGCGGCCACCACTTCATCTTCGACCCGATTGCCGAGGTTGCGGCCTGAGATCGGGCGGGCGAACTTACGCCAGCGATCCTCGATCTCCTTGTCCTTGGCCAGGGTGTTGGTGATCAGGCTGAAGGTGCGCATCTCGTCGCCCAACGCCTTGCCAAACGACTGTGCTGCTTCCTTGCGGATACCCCGGTCGCGGTCGACCAGCAGGTTCAGCGTCTCGGCAACCGTCAATTTATCGCCGCGATACTCGACCCGCAGGTCGGCCATCGTCTCATCGAACAGGCGCACCCAGGCCGACCGGCCCGCCACCTGCTTTTCCAGCAGCAGCTGTTCCTGCTCGTCGGGCAGCTGATGCGGGCGCATGGCGCGGCTGGCCTCGATCCAGGAGCGGTATTTGGCGGCGGCCGGATCTGCAAGCTGCTTGGCGAGGACGTCATCCTCCAGGCGGTTCAGCTCCAGCCCGAAGAACAGCAGCTTGGTCGCGATCTCGGTGATGCGTTCCTGGGTCGACTGATAGAAGCGGGTCGCCTCCACATCCGCCATGTTGCGGGCATAGACGAGCTGGGCGAAGGAGCCGAGGCGCGACAGAACCTCGTCAATCGTCTCGTAAGCCGCGATGGCCCCGCCAAGGTCGGCGCCGGACAGGCTGGCGAGCTTGCCCTGATATTTCAGGGCGAAAGCGTCGGCGTCTTTGGCGGAGGTATCGAAATCGGCTTTGACGGAAGGATCGTCGGGGGATGCATAGAGGTCCGAGAGGTCCCAAACGGGAAGATCACCCAACTTCGCTTCAGTCGTCATTCGTACTGATCCCTCTTTACGTTCGCCTACCGGCCTTTGGCCTACTTGAGGCGGGTTACCCTATCGATATAGGGGGCCGTCAGGGACAGGGGAAGAGCTTGATCGGCTCGCCCGCCGGTGCCACGAGGTCGCGGCAGCTGCCTCCATCGGGACACAGACGCCAGGGTGCTGTGACTCCGGCATTGCCGAGCGTGAGTTCGGATTGTGGCGGTACAGTGGGGCGCCAATGCCAGGCGCCGTCTTTCAGAATGGATCCGTCGGGCGGCTCCATGCCCGCGCCCGATCCTTGAACACTGGCGGCATCGAGCACAAGCCCGTCAGGCGTCGCCAGCCAATGTTCGGTCCAGAGCGTCTTTTCGATGGAATGGGTCCAGGAAAGGGTGGCGGCGGACCCGATCACCTCGGGCGCCGCCGCCAGTCCCAACATCAGACAGAGGTTTGCCGCTGCCGCCACAGGTGATACCCGATAAAGACGGCACCGGCCGCGATACCGATCTCGTCAGTGATCGAGGCGGCGGAGACCAGCAGGATGGCGATAGCGACGGCGACGATCCGCTCCGGCCAGTTCAGTGGTCCGAAGAGGTAACCGGTCGCAGCCCCACCCCAGAAGCCGATACCCAGCAGCGCCTTGAACAGGATGTAGGACACGGACAGGATCGTGACATTGTCGCCCTGCAGCATCAGTTCAGGCGAATAGACCGCCATGAAAGGCACCACGTAGCCCGCGATACCGATGCGGGTGGCGGTAAAGCCGATCTCAATATGGCCCGCCTTGGAGATGGAAGAGGCCGCCAGCGCCGCCAGCGCCACCGGCGGGGTCAGGTCGGCCATGATGCCGAAGTAGAAGGTGAACATGTGGCTGACGATCAGCGGCACGCCCATCTGCAGCAGCACCGGCGCGGCCATGGCGGCGGTGATGATGTAGTTCGGGATGGTCGGCAGACCTGTGCCGAGGATCAGGCAGACGATCATGGTCAGCACCAGGGCGAGCCACAGGCGTCCTTCGGCCAGATCCAGGATGATGCGCGCCAGTTCGGACGCGAGGCCGGTCAGGGTCATGGCGCCGATCAGAATGCCGACGAGGGCGCAGGCCACGCCGACGCCGAGCGCGCTTTTGGCGCCATCGACCATGCCGTCCAGGATCAGGCGCAGGGTCGCCTTGCCACCGACAATGAAGAACAGGCCGACGATCAGCAGGCCGATGAGGATCGCAAGCCCGGTGACAAGCTGAACGGTTTTCGTCCCCACCAACCCGGCGAAGATGACGCCCAGGATGATCCAGAAGCCATAGCGCGCGACGGTGACCGGGATCTTACCGGCGGCAGCGCTGCCCATGATCAGGATCGCGGTCAGGCCCAGACCAACGGTACCAGCGAAGAGGGGGGTGAAACCGTCGAACAGCATGAAGACCAGGGCGGCCAGTGGTAGCGCCAGATGCCAGTGCGTGCGGATCGCCTTCAGCGGGCTCGGCAGCTGGTTCTTCGGTAGGCCGACCAGCCCGTGTTTGCCCGCTTCCAGATGCACCATCCACATCGCGGAGGCATAATAGAGCAGGGCAGGAATGATCGCGGCTTTCGCGATCTCCGTATAGGGCACGCCGATGGTTTCGGCCATGATGAAGGCGACCGCGCCCATGACCGGCGGCATGATCTGCCCGCCCATGGCAGCCGTGGCCTCGACGGCACCGGCAAAGCGACCCGAATAGCCAAAGCGCATCATCAGCGGAATGGTGAATTGGCCGGTGGTCAGCACGTTGGCGACGCCCGAACCATTGATGGTGCCCATCAGGCCCGAGGAGATGACGGCCACCTTGGCCGGACCACCCCGCGCGCCGCCGACTAGGCCCAGCGCCACATCATTGAACAGCCCGATCATCCCGGCCTTTTCCAGGAACGAGCCGAAGAGGATGAACAGGAAGATATAGGTAGCCGACACGAAGGTCGGGGTGCCGTAGATGCCTTCGGTGCCAAACGCGATCTGGTCGACGATCTGGAAAATATCGAAGCCGCGATGGGTAAAGGGCTCGGGCAGATAGCGTCCCCAGAGGGCATAGGGGATGAAGACGATGCACATCACCGGCAGCGCCCAGCCCATGACGCGGCGGGCTGCCTCAAACAGCAGGGCAATGGTGACGATGCCGACCACCAGATCGGTATTGCTGGGATCACCCGCCCGCTGGATCAGTTCGGCCTCGAAATACCAATGGTAGAGCGCAAGGATCAGCGCCCCACCGCCCAGGACCCAATCGTACCAAGGGGGCGCGGTGCGGGGGCCGTCATGTCCGCCTTTCCAGCGGAAGAGCGCAAAGACCATCAGCAGCAGGAAACCCACATGCATGGACCGCACGACGATGGTCGGCACCGGACTATAGGCAGCGGTATAGATCTGCCAGCCGCAGAAGATCAGGGCGATCAGCCAGATGACCTTGCCGCTGAGGCCGGGCAGGGTCAGATGAGCGGCGGGATTCTCGGGATCGACGAAGACCTGCTGCGGTGGCGACTTGTCGGCGGTTGCTTCGGACATGCGGCTACTCGAAAACGGAAGACTGATAAAAAGGGGCGGCTCAGTTGGCCGCCCCTCGTTCATAAGACCTGTGCGGCCCTTATTTAATCAGGCCTTTTTCGCGGTAGTACTTCTCGGCGCCGGGATGCAGCGGCACCGGCATGCCGTCGAGCGCCTTTTCGAACTTGATGTCCTTGGCGGCAGCATGCGAGGCCGTCATCACGTCGAGATTCTCGAACAGCGACTTGGTCATCGCATAGGCGACGTCGTCCGACACACCCTCATGGGTGATGAGGTAGTTGTTGATGGCGACGGTCGGGACGTCCGCATCCTGGCCCTTGTAGGTGCCTTTGGGGATCGGCATCGAGACATAGGCCGGATCATTCACCTTCTTCACGGTTTCCGGCGAAACGGCCACAACCGTGATGTCGATGGAGGAGGCAAGGTCGCGGATCGAGGAAACGCCCAGGCCTGCCGACTGCAGGGTCAGGTCGAGCTGGCGGTTCTTCATGAGGTCGACCGATTCACCGAACGCGAGATATTCGACCTTGCTGAAGTCCTTATAGGACAGACCGGCAGCGGCCAGCACGGCGCGGGCATTCAGTTCGGTCCCCGACTTCGGGGCGCCGACCGAGATGCGCTTGCCCTTGAGATCGTCGACCGTCTTGATGCCGCTGGAGGCCGAGGCGACGATCTGGATGTAGTTCGGATAGATACCGGCAATGCCGCGCAGCTTCTTCAGCGGCTGGGCAAAGCCTGCTTCGGCGTCGCCCTTCCAGGCCTGGCTGACGGCGTCACCCAGGGAAAAGCCGATCTCGCCCTTGCCCTGCTGGAGCAGGTTGAGGTTTTCGACGGAGGCCTTGGTGGCCTGCACGCCGGTCTTAGCGTTCGGGATAGCCTTGGCATAGATGGTCGCGAGCGCATTGCCCAGGGGGTAATAGACCCCCGAGGTGCCGCCGGTCAGAACATTGACGAAAGTCTGGGCCTGGGCCGGAGCGATGGCAGCAACGGCCAAAGCGGTGCCAACGAGCAGCGTCTTCATGGGCATGTCTTCCCCCTATATGAACGTTTCAGACGAACGGGGTACATCGCCCCGTCCTTTGTCTCCCGGGATTATTATAAGCAGGCATTTAAGCCCCCGACAACCCGATCAGGTCAGCGAGACTGCCTAGTCTGCGATCAACGGACCGATGTTAAATTGTGGTCGTCTCGCAATGCGGCTTGATATTGGTTAAGTTAATTCTGTATATCCAGATTTATGGATATACATATCGCCATCGATGCTCTCTCGGCTCTCGCCCAGGACACCCGTCTTGCCACCTTTCGGCTGCTTGTCAGGCATGAGCCGGAGGGGCTGCCTGCCGGGGAGATCGCCCGTCAGCTTGAAGTGCCGCAGAACACCATGTCGGCGCACCTGAAGCTGCTGGCCGATGCCGGGTTGGTGCAGTCGGACCGGCAGGGCAGGTCGATCATCTATCGGGCCGATCTTTCGCAGATCCAGGCCCTGACCGTCTTCCTCCTCAAAGACTGCTGCGGCGGGCGGCCCGAACTCTGTGCGCCTGTCATCGCCGACCTTGCACCCTGCTGCCCCGCACCCGGAGCCACGTCATGACCGACCGTCCGTTCAATGTGCTGTTCCTTTGCACCGGCAATTCCGCCCGCTCGATCCTGGCCGAGAGCATCCTTCGCCATGACGGGGCTGGTCGCTTCAATTCCTTCTCGGCAGGCAGCATGCCCAAGGGGGCGGTGAACCCGATGGCCCTCAAGGTGCTGGCCGCCTCCGGCTATCCAACCGATGGCATGCGGTCGAAGAATTGGGATGAGTTCGCGGTTGCCGGTGCCCCGGTGATGGATTTCGTTTTCACCGTCTGCGACAACGCGGCAGGCGAGGTCTGCCCGATCTGGCCGGGTCAGCCGATGTCGGCCCATTGGGGCATTCCCGATCCCGCCGAGGTCGAAGGCACGGACATCGAGAAGGAGACCGCCTTCGTCACCGCCTTCAAGCAGATGAAGAGCCGGATCTCGCTGTTCACGGCGTTGCCGTTTGCCTCGCTCGACAAGCTGGCCCTCAAGAAGAAGGTCGATGATATCGGCGGTCGGATCGATGCCTGAGACTGCTTCTCGGCTTTCCTTCCTCGACCGCTATCTGACCCTCTGGATCTTCGTCGCCATGGCCCTGGGTGTCGCCCTCGGCAGTCTCTTCGAGGGGCTGCCGGGGATGCTCCATGCCGCTTCGGTCGGATCGACGAACATCCCCATCGCCATTGGCTTGGTGCTGATGATGTATCCCCCGCTGGCGAAGGTCCGATACGAGGAACTCCCGACCGTCTTCAAGGACAAGCGGGTGCTAATTCTGTCGCTGGTGCAGAACTGGTTGATCGGTCCGGTGTTGATGTTCGTCCTGGCGGTGATCTTCCTGCACGATCATCCTGACTATATGACGGGTCTAATCCTGATCGGGCTGGCCCGCTGCATCGCCATGGTCCTAGTCTGGAACCAGCTTGCGCGAGGTGACGGCACCTATGTCGCGGGATTGGTCGCCTTTAACTCGATCTTCCAAATCCTGTTTTTCAGCGTCTATGCCTGGATCTTCCTGACCGTCCTGCCGCCGCTCTTCGGGTTGGAAAGCAGCGTCATCGATGTGAGTGTCTGGACGATTGCCGAGGCGGTGTTGATTTATCTCGGCATCCCGTTCCTGGCGGGTTTCCTGACGCGCAAATGGTTGGTCGCCGCGAGGGGGATGGATTGGTACGAACGGGCCTTCCTGCCTCGCATCGGCCCGATCACCCTGGCGGCCCTGCTGTTCACCATCCTTGCGATGTTCAGCCTCAAAGGCGGGGACGTGCTGCGACTGCCGGTCGATGCCATTCGGATCGCCATCCCATTGACGCTCTATTTCCTGATCCAGTTCGGGGTGAGCTTCCTGCTCGGCAAGCTGATCGCCAGGGACTATCCCCGGACCACGGCCATCGCCTTTACGGCGGCGGGCAACAACTTCGAACTGGCGATAGCCGTGGCAATCTCTGCCTTCGGTCTGGCCTCGCCGGTCGCTTTTGCCGCCGTCATCGGGCCGCTGGTCGAGGTGCCGGTGCTGATCCTGTTGGTGCAGGTTGCCTTGCGAGGGCAGAGGCTATTTCGATGATCATGGAAATACACCACTTGACTCTCTGCTGATCCGGGATCAGGTTATTTCCATGGAAATCGAAATTGCAGCCAAGCAGATGGAAGCCCTGGGCAATGTGACCCGGCTTTCCATTTATCGCACCCTGGTTCGGGCTGGTCATGACGGTCTGCCGGTGGGGAAGCTCCAGGACCGGATCGGCATCGCTGCTTCGACCCTCAGCCATCACCTCCAGCGGCTGATTGCGACCGGTCTGGTAACCCAGGAACGGCAGGCAACCACTCTGATCTGCCGGGCACAGTATCCCGCCATGAATGCCCTGGTCGGCTTCCTGGTTGATGAATGCTGCATCGAGGAAGCCTGCTGTGGAACCGATGAGGCGGCGGCTTAGGTCGCCCCTTTTTTTGATCTAATATTTCCAAGATTCTGGAATAAGTGAAGGAGCCGAAAATGAGCCAGACAAACATCCTTCCCGTCGCCGTGATCGGGGCCGGTCCCGTGGGACTGGCTGCCGCCGCCCATCTGATTGCCCGAGGTTTGCCGGTGCGTGTCTATGAGGCGGGCGACGCCGTTGGCAGCCATATCCGCGACTGGGGGCATGTCCGGCTGTTCTCGCCGTGGAAGTATAATGTCGATGAGGTCGCCAAGGGCATGTTGGAGCCGACCGGCTGGTTCATGCCCGAACCGGAGACCATGCCGACCGGGGCCGAACTGATCGAGCGCTACCTGAAGCCGTTGGCGAAGCTCCCGGCCCTGGCCCAGGTGATCGAGACCGGCGTCAAGGTGACGGCGATCTCTCGCCAGCATATGGACAAGGTGGTCACCCGTGGCCGAGAGGATCGCCCGTTCGTGTTGTCGGTGCGGACCAAAGACGGGTTGCGGCGAGATCTCGCCCGTGCAGTCATCGACGCCTCCGGCACCTGGAGCAGCCCAAACCCGCTTGGGGCCGATGGCACCCCGGCAGAGGGGGAAGAGACCTATCGCGACTGGATAGCGTTTGGCATCCCCGACGTGTTGGGCCGGGATCGCGAGACCTACGCCGGAAAGACGGTGCTAGTTGTGGGGGCGGGACATTCGGCGGCCAATGTGCTGCTCGATCTCGACCGGCTGTCGGAGAAGGCGCCGGGGACCAAGATGCTATGGGCGACCCGCAGCCGGAACCTGACTCGAGTCTATGGTGGTGGCAAGTCGGACAAGCTGGCGGCCCGTGGTGAACTTGGGGACGGTCTGCGGTCTAAAGTCGAAAGTGGCTCGATAGCCCTGACCGCCGGATTCGCCGTCGAAGCGATCACCGCGCAAGACGGTCGTCTGCTGGTCCGGGGCGATACCGACCGAGGTACGGTGACTCTCGGTCCCATCGACCGGATCGTGGTGACCACCGGCCAGCGTCCCGATCTGTCGCTCACCCGTGAACTGCGCCTCGATCTCGATCCGTGGTTGGAAAGCTCCAAGGCCCTTGGGCCGCTGATCGACCCGAACCTTCATTCCTGCGGCTCGGTCCCGCCCCATGGCCATCGCGAACTCGCCCATCCGGAAACCGGCTTCTACACCGTTGGCATCAAGTCCTATGGCCGGGCCCCGACCTTCCTGCTGCTAACCGGCTATGAGCAGGTCCGCTCGGTGGTCGCGGCCATCGCCGGGGATCTGGTGTCGGCGGACGATGTGCGGTTGGTGCTGCCGGAAACCGGCGTCTGCTCGACCAAGCCCATCGTAGTTGGCGAGGCGGCATCCTCCGGTTGCTGCGGCGGTCCGGCTCCAAAGTCGGCCCCGGTGGAAGCCTGCTGCCTGGATGACCTGAAGGAGAAAATCGCCACCGGCAATGGCTGTGGATGCTCGTGAGCCGACAGATCGTCGAAAGGCGCGCAATAAAATTTCGCCGCTGTTAAGCAAGTCGTTTTTGTAACGCGGTCAGCAACGCTTCATCAGATGCTTCGTTTCCTTTTATGAAACCCACGATTCCGCGCATTGCCGAGTGTAGGGAGCGCGCATAAGGTTTCAGAAGAAAGCAATAAAACGACCTAGCTGGGCGTAAGGGTATCAGAGCGGAAAACCGCCAGCCTCCAGCAGTCAAAGGGTCGAGGAAACGTATCTCGGAAGGAGCGACCGTCATGGGTCTCGCCGCTGTCAGCCTAAACGACAAATATACCGTCGATTCCGGTCGCATTTTCCTGACCGGTATTCAGGCGCTGGTCCGTCTGCCGCTGGTGCAGAAGCAGCGCGACGAGGCGGCGGGGCTCAATACCGGGGGCTTCATCTCGGGCTATCGTGGCTCGCCCCTGGGTGGTCTCGATAAGGAGCTGTGGGCGGCGAAGAAATATCTTCAGCAGTCGAACGTCCATTTCCAGTCGGGCCTGAACGAGGATCTGGCGGCGACGGCCGTCTGGGGCAGCCAGCAGGTCAATCTCTTCCCCGATGCCAAGGTCGATGGCGTCTATTCGATGTGGTACGGCAAGGGGCCGGGCGTCGACCGCTCGGGCGACGTCTTCAAACATGCCAATGCCGCCGGGACCTCGAAGCACGGCGGCGTGCTGGTTCTGGCCGGTGACGATCACACCTGCAAGTCCTCGACCCTGCCGCATCAGTCCGAATATGCCTTCATGGACGCGAGCATCCCCGTCCTGAACCCGTCGGGCGTGCAGGAAATCCTGGATTACGGCCTGCTTGGCTGGGCGATGAGCCGCTTCTCGGGCGCCTGGATCGGCATGAAGACGATTGCTGAAACGGTCGATAGCTCCGCCTCGGTCTATGTCGATCCGATGCGGGCTATTCCGATCATCCCGACCGATTTCGAGTTTCCGCCCGACGGCGTGCATATCCGCTGGCCGGACAAGCCGCTCGATCAGGAATACCGCCTGCATAAGTACAAGCTCTATGCCGCGCTGGCCTTTGCCCGGGTCAATAAGCTCGACAAGATCGTGATCGACAGCCCGAAGCCGCGCTTCGGCATCATCACCACCGGCAAATCCTACCTTGATGTGCGCCAGGCGCTCGAAGATCTCGGCATCGACGACAAGCTGGCGGCCGACATCGGTCTGCGCCTCTATAAGGTCGGCATGTCCTGGCCGCTGGAGCGCGAAGGCGCCCGCCATTTCGCCGAAGGCCTGGAAGAGATCTTGGTCGTGGAGGAAAAGCGCGCGGTCATCGAAAATCAGCTTAAAGAGCAGCTGTATAACTGGCGCGAGGATGTGCGCCCGCGCGTCATCGGCAAGTTCGACGAGAACCGCCAGTGGATCCTGCCGTCTCCGAACGAGCTGACCCCGGCCCGCATCGCCCGCATCATCGCCCAGCGCCTGGAGCGCTTTTATAAGAGCGAGGCCATCGACCAGCGCCTCGCCTTCCTGGAGACCAAGGAAAAGCAGCTGGGCGGCCTGAAGGTCGAGCTGGCGCGTGTGCCGACCTTCTGCTCGGGTTGCCCGCACAATACCTCGACCAAGGTGCCGGAAGGCAGCCGCGCGGTTGGCGGTATCGGTTGCCACTATATGGTGACCTGGATGGACCGCCGCACCGATACCTTCACCCAGATGGGGGGCGAGGGTACGCCCTGGATCGGCCAGTCGAAATTCACCGATACCAAACATATCTTCAGCAACCTCGGCGACGGCACCTATCAGCATTCGGGTCTGCTGGCGATCCGCGCGTCCATCGCTGCGGGCGTCAATATCACCTACAAGATCCTCTATAACGACGCGGTCGCCATGACCGGCGGTCAGCCTGCCGAAGGTGGCCCCACCGTCCCCGCCATCACCCGCCAGCTGGAAGGCGAGGGGGTGAAGAAGATTATCGTCGTCTCCGACGAGCCGCAAAAATATCCCGCTGACGTGAAGTTCGCCCCCGGTGTCACCGTGCGCCATCGCGACGAGATGGATGCGGTGCAGAAGGAAATGCGCGAGATCGAAGGCACGACGATCATTATCTATGATCAGACCTGCGCCACCGAGAAGCGCCGCCGCCGCAAGCGCGGCAGCATGGTCGATCCGGCGATCCGCACCGTCATCAACCCGTCGGTCTGCGAAGGCTGCGGCGATTGCGGCGTGCAGTCGAACTGTGTCTCCATCGTGCCGGTCGAAACGGAATATGGTCGCAAGCGCGCCATCGATCAGTCGACCTGCAACAAGGATTTCTCCTGCGTCAAAGGTTTCTGCCCCTCCTTCGTCACCGTGAAGGGCGGCAAGCTGAAGAAGCCAAAGGCGGCAGGTGCGGGCGACTGGGCGGAGCTTCCGGCCCCGGTGGCGGCAGCCCCCTCGCCCGTCTATTCGATCCTGGTCACCGGTGTCGGCGGCACCGGGGTCGTCACCATCGGCGCGCTGCTGGGCATGGCCGCGCATCTGGAGGATAAGGGCTGCGCAGTGCTGGATATGACCGGCCTCGCCCAGAAGGGCGGCGCTGTCTATAGCCATATCCGTATCGCCACCAGCCCGGAAGCGATCCATACGGTCCGTATTCCGGCCGGTGAGGCGCAGCTGGTGCTGGGTACTGACAGCCTGACCACCGGCACCTTCGACAGTCTTGCCAAGGTGAAGCAGGGCGAGACGGCAGTGCTGGTCAACACCCACGAGACCATGACGTCGGAATTCACCAAGAAGCCCGACATCCGCTTCCCCTCCAAGTCGCTGATGAATTCCATCGTGGAAGCTGCTGGCGAGCAGTTCGTCGATGCCTTCGACGCGACCCGTCTTGCGACAGCCCTGATGGGCGATAGCATCGCCGCCAATCCCTTCATGCTGGGCTATGCCGCGCAGAAGGGCCTGCTGCCGGTCGGTCTGGAGGCTCTGGAGCGTGCCATCGAACTCAACGGCGTCGCGGTCGATTTCAACAAGCAGGCCCTGCTCTGGGGCCGCCGAGCGGCCGTCGACCTGGGTGCGGTGGAAGCCGCCGCCAAACCCAAGGCCCAGGCCCTGCCCGAAGCCATGATGCTGTCGGAAACACTGGACGAGGCGATTACCCGCCGCGTCGGCTTCCTGACCGACTATCAGGATGCGGCCTACGCCCAGGGTTACCGGGCCTTGGTTGAGCGTGTCCGCGCCGAGGAAATGGCCAAAACCGGCACCGAGAGCCTGACGGCCGCCGTGGCGCGCTACGCCTTCAAGCTGATGGCCTACAAGGATGAGTATGAGGTCGCGCGCCTGCATACCGACGGCAGTTTCGCCAAGCAGATCGAAGGCATGTTCGAGGGTGACTATAAGGTCAGCTACAACCTCGCCCCGCCGCTGCTGGCAAAAAAGGATGCCGACGGCCATCTGAAGAAGCGGGAATATGGCCCCTGGATGCGCTCGGCCTTCAAGCTGCTGGCCAAGATGAAGGGCCTGCGCGGCGGTGCCTTCGACATCTTCGGCTATACGGCCGAGCGCAAGATGGAACGCCAGCTGATCGCCGACTACCGTACTCTGGTCGATGAACTGCTCCAGCGCCTGTCGCCGGAAAGCCTGGAGACGGCGGTGGCCCTGGCCTCGATCCCCGAAGAGATCCGCGGCTACGGACATGTGAAGGAACGCCACCTCGTGGCCGCCAAGGCCAAGGAGGCGGCGCTGCTGCAGGTCCTACGCTCGCCAGCGCCAGCGATGGTCGCCAACGCGGCGGAATAGGAAAAAGGCCGGGGAGCGATCCCCGGCCTTTTTAGTTGGGTTGAAAAACCTTGTCATCCCGGACTTGATCCGGGATCCGGCCGAAGGTAGTTGCCGTAGTCCGCCGTGTGGAGTCGAACCCAAGGGCGGCCGGATCCCGGCTCGGGGGCCGGGATGACGTAACTCCAAACTACTTCCTCGCCTCGATCACCATATTGAAGGGCGAGGCGGCGGCGCGACGGATGCGGGTGAAGCCCGCTTCCCGCAGCACTTCCTCCAGCCTGAAATAGCCCGCCTGGGCGCCCAGAGCCTCGCCGCCATCCTGGCTGAGGGCGGCAGGGACGCAGAGGGTGGTCGAGGCGGCGTAATAGATGCGACCGACAGGGTTCATATTCTCGGCCAGGGTATCGCCCGCCATCGGTTCGACCAGCATCAGTGTGCCGTCGGGCTTGAGGCATTCCAGCGCGTGGCGGGCGGCGCCCACGGGGTCGCCCATGTCATGCAGCGCGTCGAAGAAGGCGACCAGATCTGCATCGCCCGCGTGGAAGTCCTGGGCACGTCCCACCTCGAACCGCAGATTGTCCTGCGCGGCGCCATGCTGGCGGGCATGGTCGATGGAGGGGCCGTGGAAATCGACACCCAGGAAGTCGGACTTCGGGAAGGCCTGCGCCATGATCAGGGTGGAGGAGCCGAAGCCGCAACCGACATCCACCACCTTGGCGCCCTTTTCGAGCTTGGCGACCACGCCGTCGAGCTGTGGGAGCCATTCGGCCACCAGATTGGCGCGATAGCCGGTGCGGAAGAATCGGTCCGTGCCGCAGAACAGGCAAGAGCAGCGATCCTTCCAAGCGACGCCGCCGCCGGTCTTGAAGGCCTGGGTCAGCTGTTCGCGTTCGGAATAGGTCGCGGCGACATTGACGAAGGCCCCCACCACATTGACCGGGCTGTCATCGACCGCCAGCGCCAGCGTCTGTTCGGGTGACAGGCTGAAAAGCTGAGTCGCCGGATTATAGCTGATGAAGCCGGAGGCGGCCTGGGCGCTCAGCCATTCGCGGATATAGCGCTCATTCGTGCCGGTAACATTGGCGAGGGCTGTCGAATCCAGCGGGCCAGCCTCGGCCATTGCGCGATAAAGTCCCAGTTCATCGCCGATGATGGTGAGGGCGGCGTTATGGGCCGCACCCAGTTCGGTGACCATCAGGCCGAGCAGCGCCTGTAGCTTGTTGGTATCGAGATCCACGGGTAATTCCTTTATAAAAGGTGAATGCGGCGTGGAAACTAGCGCCAGCCTCGGGCCGACAAGAGAGGCAGATCGGACGCAATGAAGCCGAATGAGCCAAACCCCGGCGCACCCCTGCGCGTTGCCATCGCGGTCTTCGCCGAATGCGATCCGTCGGTGATCTACGGCATCTTCGACACGCTGTGGGCGGCGGGCGTCCAATGGCAGGCGAGCGAACCGCTGACGGGCGGCACACTTTTCAAGCCACAGCTGGTCGCGGCCACCCTGGATCCGATCCGGCTGGTGACCGGGGTGTCGATCCTGCCGCAGCTGACGGTGGAGGAGATGGGGCAGGCCGATATCGTGATCGTGCCGAATGTGCTGGTCGAAACGCCGGACGATGTCCGGGCGCTGGACCGGCGGATGATCGACTGGATCGTCGAGATGTATCGGGGTGGCGCGCAGCTCTATGCCTCCTGCGGGGGCGCTCTGGTGCTGGCGGAGGCGGGGCTGCTGGAGAATAGGGCCGCAACTACGCACTGGCTCTATGCGCCGCTGCTGCGCGAAGAATTCCCGAGTGTCGATGTGCAGCCGGAAAAACTGATGGTGCAGAGCGGCCCCGGCCATTCAATCACCTGTGCCGGTGGCGCCTCTTCCTGGCAGGATATGGCGCTTTATCTGATTGCCCGGCACGGCAGCGTTGCCGAGGCGATCCGCATCTCGAAGATCTTCCTGTATCAATGGCACCGGGACGGCCAACTGCCCTATGCCTCGATGGTCGCCAACGTCCGCCACGGCGATGCGGTGATCGTGCAGGCGCAGGAGAAGGCGGCCCTGGGGTATGAGCGCAAGGATATCCTGGCTGAGATCGTGGCGGCCTCGGGCCTCAGCCAGCGGACGTTCGACCGGCGTTTCCGGGCGGCCACGGGTTATTCGCCGCTGGCCTATCTTCAGGCGCTGAGGATTGAGGAGGCCAAGCAGATGCTGGAAACCGGCGATCTGCCGGTCGACACCATCGCGGCCCAGGTGGGCTATGAGGACCTTGCCTCCTTCCGCAGGCTCTTTGGGCGTTTGACGGGCATGCCTCCTGGAGCCTATAGACGGAAGTTCAATATTCCGGCCGTGATCCTGAAAGCCCAGGAACAATGAGTCTTGAAACAGTGACTCCGGCCCATTGACTCAATCCCCTACGCCGCGTATAAGCCCGCGTCTTGGATTATGTCGCGGGTCGTTCCGTCTGTGGGCCGGTCTGCATTTAAGGTTCGGAGTATTCTGTCGTGAAGCGCACTTTTCAGCCGAGCAAGATCGTTCGCAAGCGTCGCCATGGCTTCCGCGCGCGGATGGCCACTGTTGGCGGTCGTAACGTCCTGAGCGCCCGTCGCGCCAAGGGCCGCAAGCGTCTGTCGGCCTAGTTCCCGACCGGCGCCCGATCCATGGGTGCCGCGATGGATAAGCCTGTAGAGCTTTTGCAAAACTCCGAGCCGTTGCCGACTCCGCGTCTAGCGGTGTTGCAGCGGCGTTCGGAGTTTTTGCGTGTCGCCGATGCGCGTCGCAAGTTTGCGGTGCCGGGATTGGTTCTTCAGGTGTACGAGCGGCGCGAAGCTACGGGCCCTGCACGCCTGGGCTTTACCGCCTCCAAGAAGGTCGGCAATTCGGTTGCCCGCAACCGGGCCCGCCGTCGCTTGCGAGAAGCGGCGTGGCGGCTGGTCGGCAAACACGGGCTGGAGGGGCACGATTACGTGCTCATCGCCCGGGAAGCCACGCTGGAGCGCCCCTGGCCGGATCTGCTGACGGATCTTCAAGCGGCGATGAAGCGGCTTAAGGCCTGGAACGATAAGGGCTTGGTGGAATGAAGCTCGCGGCGCGCCTCTTACGTGGGGTTGTGCGCGGCTATCAGCTTTTCCTGTCGCCGATCCTGCCGCCGGCCTGCCGTTTCGAGCCCTCCTGTTCGGCCTATGCCATGGAGGCGCTGGAGAAACACGGCGCAGGTCGCGGTAGCTGGCTGACGGTGCGGCGACTGTGTCGATGCCACCCCTGGGGTGGTCATGGATATGATCCGGTGCCGCCTGCAACACAACGGAGGTTGCGGGCGACGCGTGTCCGCCGCTAGAACCTTCCGGCCGCTCTTGTCCCTGACGGGTGCGGTCTTATCTGTCTTGTCTGTTTTAAAAGATGTCGAAAGGCGGTTTTCCGCATGGAGCAGCAGCGTAATCTGATCTTGGCCATTGTGATTTCGGTGGCCATCCTGTTCGGGTTCCAATTCCTGTTCCCGTCGCCCAAGGCGCCGGTGACCACCCCGGCCCAGACAAGCGCAACGACGCCTGCTCCCGGCGGCGTGATCCCGGGTGCTCCGGCAGCGGCTCCGCTCACGATGAAGTCGCGGCCCGAGCTGATCGCCGATAGCCCGCGCGTCACCATCGAGAACCCGCGCATGAAGGGCTCGATCAATCTGGTCGGCGGCCGCCTCGACGACATCATCCTGTCGACCTACAAGGAAACGACCCACGCCGACAGCGCGCCCGTGTCGCTGCTGCAGCCGGTGGGTATGTCTGACGCCTATTTCGCTGAAACCGGCTGGTCGGCCGAGGGTCTTCCCGCCGATCAGCTGCCGGGCAACGCGACCCGCTGGACCGCAGATCGCGACAAGCTGACCCCGGAACAGCCGGTGACCCTGTCGTGGGATAATGGTCAGGGCCTGAAGTTCCTGCGCCAATATTCGGTCGACAAGGATTTCATGATCACCGTGTCGCAACGGGTGGAGAACACCGGCTCGGCGACAGTGACGCTTTATCCCTATGCTTTCATCTCGCGCACAGGCACGCCGCACACCCAGGATTTCTTCATCCTTCACGAGGGTCTGATCGGGGTGCTGAACGGCACGCTGCAGGAATATAAATATTCCAAGCTGAAGGAAGAGGCGACCAAGACCGACACGACGACCGGTGGTTGGCTTGGCATTACGGACAAATACTGGCTGGTCGCTCTTGCTCCCGATCAAAGCGAACAGGTAAAGACGACTTTCCGGCATACGCTTTCCAATGGCGATAAATGGCAGGTCGATTACCTTGGATCGGCCCGCGCGCTGGCGCCTGGCGGATCTGTCGAAAGTGCGCATCGCATCTTCGCCGGCGCCAAGGAAGTGAAGCTTCTGCAGCGCTATCAGGACGAGCTGAAGATCACCGACTTCGATAAGGCGGTCGATTGGGGATATTTCTGGTTCCTGACCAAGCCGATCTTCGCCCTGATGAACCTGCTGCATGGCCTCGTCGGTAACTTCGGCGTCGTCATCCTGCTGCTGACCGTCATCATCAAGGCTATCTTCTTCCCGCTCGCCAATCGCTCCTACGTGATGATGAGCAAGATGAAGAAGCTCACGCCGAAGATGCAGGAGCTGAAGGAAAAATACGGCGACAACCGTGAAAAGATGAACCAGGAGCTGATGGGCCTCTACAAGCGCGAGAAGGTCAATCCTGTCTCGGGCTGCCTGCCGATCCTGCTGCAGATCCCGGTCTTCTTCTCGCTCTATAAGGTGCTGTTCGTCACGATCGAAATGCGCCACCAGCCCTTCTTCGGCTGGATCCACGATCTGACCGCGCCCGATCCCACCACCATCGCCAACCTCTTTGGCCTGATCCCCTGGAACCCGCCCGCCTTCCTGATGCTCGGCGCCTGGCCGCTGATCATGGGCGTGACGATGTTCCTGCAGCAGCGCCTGAACCCGCAGCCGACGGATCCGATCCAGGCCAAGATGTTCATGATCATGCCGGTCGTCTTCACCTTCATGCTGGCCAGCTTCCCGGCCGGTCTGGTGATCTACTGGTCGTGGAACAACCTGCTTTCGATTGCCCAGCAGTGGGTGATCATGAAGCGCCAGGGCGTCGCGTAAGCAGGGTCCGATGAGCGAGGGGCGCGAAGGTCTAAACGCTGCCGAATGGGCAGCGGCCAGGGAAGAAGGGCGCAAGCTCTTCGCGGGTCCGTGCGACTTCGTCGCGGCGGTGCCGACCATCGACCGGCTGCCGCCCTTCTCGCTGCCCGAAGTTGCCTTCGCCGGGCGCTCGAACGTCGGCAAATCCAGCCTTGTGAATGCCCTGACCGGCCGCAATACGCTGGCCCGCACCTCGAACACCCCCGGTCGCACCCAGCAGCTCAATTTCTTCGAGCTGAATAAAACGCTGCTGCTGGTCGATATGCCGGGTTACGGCTATGCGGCGGTGCCCAAGACCGAGATCGCGCGCTGGAAGCGGGTGATGGATCAGTACCTCAGCGGCCGCGTGACGCTGCGCCGGGTGCTGGTCCTGATCGACTCGCGCCACGGGCTTAAAGAGAATGATCTCGAAGAATTAACGATTTTCGATCATCGTGCTGTATCGTATCAGGTAGTCCTGACGAAGGCTGATAAGGTGAAGCCCGGTGCTCTCACCCGCGTGTGGGAAGAGACGAAGGCGAAATTGGCCAAACGTCCGGCATCTCATCCGGAGGTGATGGTGACAAGTTCCGAAACGGGCCAGGGCATCGAAGACCTCAGAGCCTCGCTCCATCTGTTGGCAAGCCTCGGATAAATCGATGCGGAGCGTCGGTGCCTTGCTTGCGGTTTTTGGCACCCTGATCGCGACGAGCGCCGTCGGGCAGGAACCCCTGCGCCTTGCCACCGGCGAAGATTATACCCCCTGGGTCGATAGCATGCGGGCCGATGGCGGCCTTGCCATCAAGCTGGTCCGCCAGATTGAGCGCGAGGCAGGCATCCCCATCGAGATCCATTACGTCCCCTGGGCGCGGGCCGAAATCATGGCCGACCGTGGGGACGTTCATGGCATCTTCCCCTATATCCGTACGCCCGAGCGGGAAGGCCGTTTCACCTTTTCGCGCCCCTTCTTCACCGTTGTGGAGGCCTATTGGGCGCTTGCCGACCGGCCGATCTCCCTGGTCAGTGATCTGTCGACGCTCTATGGCGATATCGTCTGCGTCCCCCGAGGGTTCGCCTTGCCCGAGAGGTTGGTCCTGGCTCAGCTCGCCGGGGATGTCGTCCTGTCCCAGCCGCAAACCATGTCGGATTGCCTGCGGGCACTGAATGACGGGACGACCCAACTTGTCGTCGCGAATGCGCCGCTGATTGCGGCCTGGCGGCGGACCAGGGCGCCGGGGTTACCGGCTGTCGTGCAGACGCCGATCCCATCACGTATTCATCCCCACTTCATCCTCTGGGGCTCCAAGGGGAAGCCCCTGGTCGAGCGGATCGATGAAGCGCTGGAGCGCCTGGCCGCCAAGGGGGCTGTTGCCGCTATCGAGCGCGAGGCCGTCGCGCCGTGAACTGGACAGGGCAAGTCCTGGTCCGCGCCTGTTGCGTCGTCTTTTTCCTATTTGCCCTCACCGGACCGATGCGCGCTTCGCCAAGAGCGGACTTGAGCGATGGGGCGACGGGTGCATTGGAGTTTCTCTCCCTCACGCCCTCCGGCCCAAGCGCGTTGCTGGCCGGTCAGGCGCCTGTGTCGCCCATCCGCGGAACGTTGACGCTGCCGGGACCGACCGGCGTCTATCCGGCCATGGTGCTGGCGCATGGCAGCGGCGGCATGATGGCCGGGCGGGAGGAGACCTGGGCGGAGCGGCTACGCGCCCTTGGGGTCGCGACCTTCGTGATCGACAGTTTTGGTCCGCGCGGCTTAGGCGCGACCGGGGCGGATCAGAGCCGCCTGTCGCTGGCGGCCTCCACCGCCGATGCGCTGTCGGCCTTGGCCCTGCTGGCGACGCATCCCGGGATCGATGCCAAACGAATCGGCATCATGGGGTTCTCCAAAGGTGGGCAGGTGGCGCTTTACAGTGCGCTCGACCCTTTCAGGCGGGCGGTGTTGCCACATCAGGATCTGATGTTTGCGCTCCATATCGCCTTCTATACCTCCTGCTCGATCCCCTATAAGGCGACTTCGGTCAGTCCGGCGCCGATCCTGATGCTGCTGGCGGGGGCTGACGATCTCACTCCTGCTGCGGCGTGTGTGCCCTATGCCGACTGGTTCCGGTCCAAGGGTGCGCCGGTGGCGATGGAGGTGTTTCCTGGCGCGTTTCATGGTTTCGACCTGCCCCAGGCGCCGCGTCGTCTGTCGATTCTGCAAAGCGCCCGCGACTGTCGCCTGGAAATCGAGCTTGAGCCGGTGGTGGCAGGGCGCATGATGGATACGGGCGCGGCGATACCGGCCGATGGCATCGATGGCTATCTGCGATCCTGCATGGGGCGGGGCGGCACTGTCGGGGGTAATCGGCAGGCGCTGGACGCTGCCATCACGCGGGTCGGCAGTGCGGTCGCGACGTTTTTAATGCCCGCAATGCAATAAGCTGTTTGCGTGACAGGAAGCCTTGCCTCAGTATGCGGCCCGTTTAACTTCTGTCGTTCCTTCACCGTCGTTTTTCCTAGGGAACCGACCCGCCGATGAGCACTTTTCCCGACACCTCCGCTGTCGATTGGCCGACCAAGGCTGGCATTCTTTCCGATGCCCTGCCGTTCATGCGTCGCTTCGCCGGTAAAACCTTCGTGATCAAATACGGCGGCCATGCCATGGGCGACGATGCGCTGGGCGATATCTTCGCCCGCGATGTCGTGCTTCTGAAGCAGATTGGCATCAATCCGGTGGTCGTCCATGGTGGCGGGCCGCAGATCGGCAAGATGCTGGAACGCCTGAAGATCCAGTCGAGTTTCGTCGACGGTCTGCGCGTCACCGACGCCGCGACGGTCGAGATTGCCGAAATGGTTCTGGCCGGGTCGATCAACAAGCAGATCGTTGGTTCGATCAACCGCGCGGGTGGCACCGCCATCGGCCTGTCGGGCAAGGATGGCAACCTCATCACCGCCCGCCGCCTGACCCGCACCAAGGTCGATCCCGACAGCAATATCGAAAAGGTCATCGACCTCGGTTTTGTCGGCGAGCCCGAGCATGTGAATGCCCATGTGCTGTCGGTCTTCGCACGTTCGGACATTATTCCGGTCATCGCCCCTATCGGTCAGGGTAAGGACTGCGAGACTTTCAATATCAATGCCGATACCGCCGCCGGTGCCATCGCCGGTGCCCTGGGTGCGACCCGTCTGCTGCTGCTGACCGATGTCAAGGGCGTGCTGGACAAGGAAAAGAACCTGCTGCCGGATCTGACCATCGAACAGGCCCGCCGCCTGATCGCCGATGGCACCATCCAGGGCGGCATGATCCCGAAGATCGAAACCTGCATGTCCGCTGTCATGCAGGGGGTCGAGGCCTCGGTCATCCTCGACGGGCGCGTGCCGCATGCGCTGCTGCTCGAACTTTTCACCTCGGGTGGCGCGGGTACGCTCGTCCGCCGCGCGTCGTAAGCGCACTGAAGGGCTTCCAATCCATGAATCTCGATCAAGCTCAAGCCATCATCGACGGCGTCTGGGACGCCCGCAACGATGTTACCCATTCGACCGTCGGTGAAGTTCGCGTGGCGGTCGATGCCGCCCTCGACGCCCTCGACAGTGGTGCTGCCCGCGTCGCCTCCAAGGAAGGCGGTTCCTGGGTTGTTCACCAGTGGCTGAAGAAGGCGGTGCTGCTGTCCTTCCGCCTCAACGACATGACCCAGATCCCCGGCGGCCCCGGCGGGTCGTCCTGGTGGGACAAGGTGCCGTCGAAGTTCCAGGGCTGGGGCGATGACGATTTCCGCGCGGCCGGTTTCCGCGCCGTGCCGGGCAGCATCGTGCGCCGCAGCGCCTATGTCGCGCCGGGTGTCATCCTGATGCCGTCCTTCATCAACCTCGGCGCCTATGTCGATAGCGGCACGATGGTCGATACCTGGGTGACCGTCGCCTCCTGCGCCCAGATCGGCAAGAACGTCCATCTGTCGGGCGGTGTCGGCATCGGCGGCGTGCTGGAGCCCCTCCAGGCTGGTCCCGTGATCATCGAGGACAATGTCTTTGTCGGTGCACGCTCCGAGGTTGTCGAAGGCGTGATCGTGGAGGAGGGCGCCGTGCTCTCCATGGGTGTCTTCATTGGCGCCTCCACCAAGATCATCGACCGCGAGACGGGCGAAGTCTTCATCGGCCGCGTTCCCGCCTATTCGGTGGTGGTGCCGGGCAGCCTGCCGGGCAAGCCTCTACCCGACGGTTCGCCAGGCCCCAGCCTCTATTGCGCCGTGATCGTGAAGCGTGTCGATGCGCAGACCCGCGCCAAGACCGCGATCAACGAACTGCTGCGCAGCTAACCATGGTGTTGGACCCCGTTCTCCTCGCCCAGGATCTGATCCGTCGCCCGAGCGTCACGCCCGCCGACGAAGGGGCCTTGGGTGTGTTGCGGGCGGCTGTCGAGCCTCTGGGCTTCGTCTGCCATCCGCTGCGGTTCGAGGAAGCGGGGACCGATCCCATCGATAATCTCTATGCCCGGTGGGGAAACGGCGGGCGGCATTTCTGCTTTGCCGGACATACCGACGTGGTGCCGGTCGGCAAGATCGAAGGCTGGTCGGTAGATCCTTTCGGCGCCGAGATCATCGAGGGTTATCTCTATGGCCGTGGTGCGGTGGATATGAAGAGCGCGATTGCCGCTTTCGCTGCTGCCGCCGCCGATTTCCTGGCCGATAATCCGGGGCTCGACGGATCGATCAGCCTGCTGATCACGGGCGATGAGGAAGCGGTCGCGATCAATGGCACCAAGAAGATGCTCGACTGGCTGAAAGCCAAGGGCGAGCGCCTGGACCATTGCGTGGTGGGCGAGCCGACCAACCCGCGTGCGATGGGCGAGATGATGAAGATCGGCCGCCGCGGATCCCAGACCGGCTATCTGTCCGTTGATGGGGTTCAGGGCCATGTGGCCTATCCGCATCTGGCCGATAATCCGGTGCCGAAGCTGGTCAAGCTGCTGATGGCGCTGGGCAATGGCGCCATCGATGACGGCACGCCGCATTTCCAGCCCTCGAACCTGGAAGTCACCACGGTCGATGTCGGCAATCCGGCTAATAACGTTATCCCAGCCCGGGCCGAGGCGGTCTTCAACACCCGCTTCAACGATATCTGGACCGGCGAAAGCCTGGAGGCCGATATCCGCCGCAAGCTCGATAGCGTGGGTGTTGAGTATCAGTTGAAGTGCGTCACCTCGGGCGAGGCTTTTCTGACGCCGCCGGGCGAACTGTCGGCGCTGGTCGCGCAGGCTGTCGAGGCTGAAACCGGCCGTAAGCCGGACCTCAGCACCACTGGTGGCACCTCGGACGCGCGGTTCATTCGCTATGCCTGCCCCGTGGTCGAATTCGGCCTGGTGGGGCAGACGATGCATAAGGTGGATGAACGGGTGGCCGTGGCCGATCTGCTGTCGCTGACCAAGATCTACCGCCGCATCCTCGACGGTTATTTCGGCGCGTAGTTCGCGCGGCTGAAGACCGGTTTGAAACCCGCCCTCTCCACATTATGGAAGGCGGGTTGCGGGCGGCTCGGCACATCCTCTCCCACCATGGTCACCATCAGCCGGCAGCCAAGGGCGTTGGCCGCATCGATGCGGGCGGCCAGCAGGGCTTGATGGGCCCCCATCCGCCGCATGACGGGGTCGGTCGCCGCCCAGTCGAACCAGGCGATGCCGTCCCGGACATAGAGGGCGGCCCCCGCCACCGGCCGTTCCTTTTCGAACGCCATGAAGACATGCCAGTTTGGCCGGTTGATCAGCCCTGCCAGCAGGGGCTGCAGGGATTCCGACAAGCTGAAGCAATAGCCGCCGATCCTTGCGAAGGCATCGGCATGCAGACTGTCGATCTCCTCCACCGTGAAGGCGGAGGTGATTGGGGGCGCGGGCAGCGGCGGGCGGGTGAAGCTTACCCAGCGGCGGCGCGCGGCCAAGCCTGCTTCCGATAACCAGCGCAGACAGTCCGGCGTGGCTCGGCGGTCATCCACATGCAGCAGGAAATTCGGAATCCCGGCGGCGCGATAACAATCGACCACGTCCATGATGGCATCGAAGCTGATCGGCTCGCGACCGCCCATGCCCAGCGCCCGGTTCAACTCCAGGCACTGCGGTTCATGGGGAGCAAGGGAAAGGGTCAGGGCACCCAGGGTTTCCTGGCGATAGCGTGCGGCAGCGATGCCTTGACAATGGGCAATCGCATGCAGGTCCGACAGGGCTGCAAGCTCAATTGTTTCGATATCGAAATGAAGAGACATCGGGCCCGCCGCCTGACATATGAACTCGGAAGACCCACCTCCTGCTTAACATCGACAGGAGTGAATGCCAAGAGGCGCTGCCATACCTTGGCGTAGCAGTGTACCTGTTGGCGATGGGCATCGTATTATGCTTTTGTGCATTGCGAAAACAGGTGTTGACGAACGGTTAAAAAAGAACGAGCGTTCGTTTTATGCCAAAACTGACTCCTCAACAGCAGAACGACCGCCGTATGGCGATCCTGCAAGGTGCCGAACGCTGCTTTGCCAGCAAGGGCTTTCATCCTACCACGATGCAGGATATCTGCCGCGAGGCCGGGGTGAGTCCGGGCGCGCTTTATCTCTATTTCAAGTCCAAGGAAGCGCTGATCGTCGGCATCTGCGAGCGTGATCGCCAGGAAGTCATGGCCGGTATCGCGCAGATTGAAGCGGTGCCGAACCTTCTCGACGCGCTGCAGGGCATGCTGGTGCACTATTGCGTCAACGAACCCGTCAGCCGGATGAAGCTGATGGTGGAGATTTTCGCGGAAGCGAATCGTAATCCCGATGTCGCGGCGACCGTCCATGAGACGGATCACCTGATCAATGAGCGTTTCCGGGCGCTGACGCTGCAGGGTGTTGCCGATGGCCGTCTGATCGCGAAGGGCGATCCGGAACTGATCGTCGATACCCTGATTGTTCTTAGCGACGGCGTCTTCTGGCGGCGCGCAACAGACCCGACCTTCGATGCGGCCCACTTCATCGATGGGCTTTTCAAGCTGATCCGCAGCAATCTCATGATTCAGAAATCGGACCTCGTTCCATGAAATATCTGCCTTTCGTCCTCGTCCTTGCCACTCTGCCCGTTGCCGCCCAGGAGGCAAAAGTGGAAGCCGGGCCGAAGCCGCCGGCGGTCAGTGCCGTGCTGGCAGCCCGTCAGACTCTGACCGAGCGGGTTTCCGTGACCGGCACCGTGGTGCCGCGCGAAGAGATCCTGGTCGCGCCCGAGGTGGATGGGCTGCGCATTGCAGAAATTCTGGTGGAAGAGGGCGACCGGGTGACCAAAGGTCAGGTGCTGGCCCGCCTGTCGCGTGAAACCCTGGCGACCCAAGTTGCGCAGAGCGATGGCGCCCGCAGCCGGGCCGTTGCCGCCATCGCGCAGTCGCGCTCCCAGATCGCCGAAGCCGATGCCGCTTTGACCGAGGCGAATGCCGCGCTGAAACGCGCCCAGGCGCTGCGGACCACGGGCGCGGGTAGTCAGGAGCAGCTCGACCAGCGCACGGCGGCTGCGCGCACCGCCTCGGCCCGTCTGGCCTCGGCCCGGGACGGGCTGCGCGCTTCCGAAGCCAGTCTCACCGAGATCGATGCCCAGGGCCGCGAACAACGTATCCGCTTCGGTCAGGCCGAAGTGAAAGCCCCGGCAGATGGCATCATCTCGCGCCGGAATGCCAAGCTGGGCGGGCTCGCCTCGTCTGCTGCCGATCCGATGTTCAGCATCATCGAAAATGGTGCACTCGATCTTGCGGCCGAGGTGCCGGAACAGCGCTATGCGCGTCTGGCCATCGGGCAGAAGGCTGAACTGACGCTGCCGGACGGCAGTGCCGCAACGGGCACCATCCGGCTGATCGCGCCGCGGGTGGACCCGGTGACCCGCCTCGGCCTCGTCCGTATCGCGCTGGCGTCCGAAACCAAGGCTGCCTCGGGCAATTTCATGCGTGGCGCCATCATCACCAATCAGCGCGAAACCCTGGCGATCCCTGCATCGGCTGTCCTATTCACCAATGGTGGCAAGTCGATCCAGATCATCGAGAACGACCGCATCGTCACCAAGCCGATTGTGACCGGACTGGTGGATGGCGCGTCCATCGAAGTGCAAGAGGGCATTGCTGCCGGTGCCGCCGTCGTGGCGCGTTCGGGCTCGTTCCTGCGCCAGGGCGACGTCGTCCGTCCCGTGATCGGGGGCAAGGAATAGTCCCATGGCCGTCAATATCTCCGCTTGGTCGATCCGCAAGCCGATCCCGTCGATTGTGCTCTTCGGCGTGCTGATGATCCTGGGCATCGTGTCGTTCAGCGCGTTGCCGATCACCCGCTTTCCGAACGTCGATATTCCCCTGGTGCAGGTGGCCGTTACCCAGTCGGGTGCAGCCCCGGCCGAACTCGAAACCCAGGTCACGAAGAAGGTCGAAGATGCCATCGCCGGCGTTGCCGGGGTGAAGCACATCATCTCCGCCGTTACCGACGGGCAGTCGGTGTCGACCATCGAATTCCGCCTGGAAGTCGAACAGGATCGCGCGGTCAATGACGTCAAGGACGCCATCGCCCGTATCCGCACCGATCTGCCACGCACCATCGACGAACCCATCGTGCAGCGGATCGATGCGACCGGCTTGCCGATCGTGACCTATTCCGCCTCTGCCCCCGCCAAGACCGCCGAGGAACTGTCCTGGTTCGTCGACGACGTGGTGACGCGCGCTCTCCAGGGCGTGAAAGGCGTTGCGAAGGTCGAGCGTATCGGCGGCGTGACGCGGGAAATCCGCATCTCCCTCGACCCCGACCGTATGTTGGCCCTCGGCGTCACGGCGGCGGAGATCAGCCAGGCCGTGCGCGACAGCAATGTCGATCTGGCCGGCGGCCGGGGCGATCTCGGCACGGTCGAACAGTCGATCCGCACTCTCGGCGGCGCCAAGACTCTCGAAGATCTGGCGGCGACCAGCCTGCCGGTGGCGGGTGGGCGGACGATCCGCCTGGATCAGGTCGCAACCATCAGCGACGCCTTCGCCGAGCCCAAGACCTTCGCGCGTCTGAACGGGCAGCCCATCGTCGCCTTCTCGATCTATCGCTCCAAGGGCGCCAGCGATGCGACCGTCGCCGAACTGGTGGAAGCCAAGGTCAAGGGTCTGAACGCCGCCCATGACGGTGAGGTCAGCCTCAATCTGATCGATACCTACGTCGCCTATACGGTCGGCAACTTCGAAAGCGCGATGGATACGCTGGTGGAAGGCGCGCTGCTGGCGGTGCTGGTGGTCTTCATCTTCCTGCGCGACTGGCGGGCGACGCTGGTGACGGCAGTTGCCTTGCCTCTGTCGATCCTGCCGACCTTCTGGGTGATGAACAGCCTCGGCTTTTCGCTGAATCTCGTCAGCCTGCTGGCGATCACCCTGGTCACCGGTATTCTGGTCGACGATGCGATTGTCGAGATCGAGAATATCGTGCGCCATCGCCAGATGGGTAAAACGCCCTATCGCGCGGCGATGGAGGCGGCAGATGAAATCGGCCTTGCCGTTATCGCCATCACCTTCACCATTGTTGCCGTGTTCGCGCCCGTCAGCTTCATGAGCGGAATCGCCGGGCAATATTTCCGCCAGTTTGGCCTGACGGTCGCGGTGGCCGTGCTGTTCTCGCTACTCGTGGCGCGTCTCATAACGCCCATGATGGCGGCCTATTTCATGCGGGGAAAACCCCATGGCGAAGAGCAGGAAGGCGCGATCATGCGGCGCTATACCCGCACGGTTGCCTGGGCGGTGCGCCATCGCTTCAAGACGGTGTTGCTCGGCCTCGCGATCTTTGCGGCCTCCGTCTATTCCACCCAGCTGCTGCCGTCGGGGTTCCTGCCGGCCGAAGATACCTCGCGTATCGTGCTGGCCCTGGAACTGCCGCCCGGCAGCCGCCTTGCCGACACCGAAGCGACGGTCGACAAGATCTCCCATGGTCTGAAGGCCATGTCGGAAATCGCCAATGTCTATGTCGACGGTGGGCGTATCCTGGGCGCGGGCTCGGAAGTCCGTAAGGCCTCGCTGATCGTCAATCTGACGGGGAAAGGCGAGCGCGAGCGAACCCAGAAGCATATGGAAAGCGCCATCTCCAGCCTTGTTTCGGATCAGCCGGACGTCCGCTTCTGGTTCGTGAACGAGAATGGTCAGCGCGGCCTGTCGCTGCTGGTGGTCGGGGCGGACCAGGAGGTGGTCGCCCGGGTTGCCAATGATCTGGCGTCCGATATGCGCAAACTGCCGCTGGTGGCCAATGTCGTCTCGACAGCGGCGTTGGACCGGCCCGAACTGCAGGTGAAGCCGGATCTGGAGCGGGCGGCCAAGCTTGGGATTTCCACTGAAGCGCTCTCCCAGACCATCCGGGTTGCGACCATCGGCGATGTCTCGGCCAATCTGGCCAAGTTCAATGTCGGCGACCGCCAGATCCCGGTTCGGGTGCAGCTGCCCGACAGCGCCCGGGGCGATAGCTCGCTACTGGAGTCCCTGACCGTACGCGGCAGTTCCGGGCAAATGGTGCCGCTTGCCGCCATTGCCCAGATGGAACTGGGACAGGGGCCGACGGGGATCGACCGCTATGACCGCGCCCGCAAGATCGCGGTCGAGGCCGATCTCCATGGCACCGACGCCTTGGGTGAGGCCTTGAAGGCGATCTACGCTCTGCCGACGGCGCAGAACCTGCCGCCGGGGGTCAGTCTGACCGAATCGGGCGATGCCGAGGTGATGGCCGAAGTCTTCCAGGGCTTCGCCACGGCCATGGGCGCGGGCATCATGCTGGTCTATGGCGTGCTGGTGCTGCTGTTCGGGTCCTTCCTGCTGCCGATCAGCATCCTCTTCTCGCTGGCACTCTCCATCGGTGGTGTCTTTATCGCCCTGGTCGTGACCAACAATGCGATCTCCATGCCCGTCGTCATCGGCTTCCTGATGCTGATGGGGATCGTCGCCAAGAACGCGATCATGCTGGTCGACTTCGCGGTGGAGGAGATCGCCAAGGGTGTCTCACGTACCGAGGCCATCGTGGATGCCGGGCGCAAGCGCGCCCGTCCGATCATCATGACCACCCTGGCGATGGTGGCGGGCATGATCCCGTCCTCTCTGGCCCTGGGGTCCGGGGGCGAGTTCCGGGCGCCGATGGCTATCGCGGTGATGGGTGGTCTGATCGTATCGACCATGCTGTCGCTGGTCTTTGTGCCCGCGATCTTCGTACTGATTGACGATCTGGCCGGGCTGCTCTGGCGCTTCTTTGGCCGCTTTGTCGGCCCGAAGGAAGAGGACGAGGAACCTGTCCCCGTGACCACCCGTCGCGTGCCTCACGCGGCGGAATAGGCGGCCCTAGGGCGTTCCGCTCAACCTGCCCGTCGCGATGGCGACAACCGCCTGCTTGGCCTCCTCGGTCGTGCAGGCGGGGGGCAGGCGGTCACGCAGGCGATGCATCGCCATCCAAGCAACCATCTCCATCAGGGCGCGGGCCGTGGCCGCCGTCACCCCCGGCTCGGCGCGTTGAAAGGCCGGGCTGCGGCCGACAAAGGCTGCGAACTTCGCGATATAGCGGTCCCGAACCTCGCTCTCATAAACCCCCGCAAGCTCCGGGATCTCGTTGGCGCAGCGGTCCAGCAGCCAGATGAGATGCCGATGGCGGGTCAGCAGATCGAACAGTTCCTCGATCACCGGTTCCGGCTTTGGGATCGGCATGCCGGTGCGGGTAGCGGTCATCAAGCGCGGCCAGTTCACCGCGCCCCGCAGCTCGCCCGTCAGCCAAGCCCCAAGCGCGCTCGGGCCGACCAGCCGTAACTCTTCCTCATCGAGCGGCAGACGCTCCAGCGCGACCTGCAAGGCCAGTTCGAACAGCGCCTCCTTGCCCTCGACATAGCTATAGAGTGTCCCAGCCGATACACCGGCTTCGCGGGCCACATCGGCCATCTGAGTCAGTCGGAAGCCCTGGCGGGTGAAAACCGTCAGGGCAGCTCTGGCGATATCGGCACGGCGGCCGGGTTTCCGGGTGCGCATTTTTAATTGAATGACTCATTCATTAATGATACTTCTCCAGATATAGCAGAAGGCCGTTCCGAAATCACGTCTCCGCCCTGATCGGGCGACGAGCCCTTATGGGATATGCTGCGATGAAAATGCCTGCCGAGAGTGATCCGGTCCGTGTTGACGGACGGATGCTGCATGTCGATCACCTCCGTGGCCTCGTTATCCTGGGCCTCATCCTCTTTCATACCGCCCGTCTGTTCGACGATGATCCCTGGCATATGAAGGATGCGGGCCAATATCTGGCGGCAGACATTCTTGTGGCTGTCTTCAATGTCGTGCAGATGCCGCTACTGTTCCTGCTGACCGGCCTGACCATTCATTTCAGCCTGCAGAAGCGGACGGCGGGGCGCTTTGTACAGGAACGGGGCCTGCGCCTCCTCCTACCGCTTGTCGTCGGTATTCTGGTCGCCGTTGTGCCCCAGGTCTGGGTGGAGCGGATCGCCCATGGGCTTCCAGGACGTTCGAGTCCTATCGATTTCGACGGTGGGTTCCTGGCTTTTTATCCCCAGTTCTTTCAATGCTGCTATCCGGCGGCGAACTTCAGCTGGCACCATCTCTGGTTCCTGGTCTATCTGCTGGCCTATTCGCTGGCGTTGCTGCCGATCTTTCTGCTGCTGCGCCGCGCGATCTGGCCGAAGCGACTGGCGGAAAAGCTGGCCAATGGTTTTGGGCTCTGCCTTCTGGGGCTGCCCGTCATCCTGGCGGAGGTCGCCTTGCGGCGGAGTTTTCCGCAGACCCATGCGCTGATCGACGATTGGGCAAACCATGCGCACTATGGCCTGCTGATCCTGATCGGCTGGATGATTGCCGCCAGTCCGCTTCTGGCCACTGCCGTCAAGCGGTATGGGGGCTATTTCCTGGGGGCGGCGGTTCTTCTGATCTGCCTGTGGCTGGGGCTGATGCTCAGCGGTATCCGGCCGACGCTGGAAATCCGCCTGATCCTGCGGACGGCGGCTGAATGGAGTGCACTTCTGGGGGCGCTGGGTGTTGGGGCGGCCTATCTGAACCGCCCGCTCCCTTTTCTAACCGGGTTTGGCAGGCTCAGCTTCCCCTTCTATATCTTTCACCAGACCGCAATCGTGCTGCTGGGCTATCTGTTCCTGGCCTGGAGCGAGCAGCCGCTGCTGAAGTTCCTGGCAATCGCTGGCCTATCCTTCGCGATCAGCCTGGGGCTATCGCGTCTGGTCGGAACAAACCGGATCACCGCGATGCTTTTTGGAATGCGCTAGGGCGCGCGTCAGGGTAGAAACAGGGGCGGCCTTGACTTTCATCGAAGACCGCCCCAGTTTCGGCTTAATGCCGCTCTAGCCTGTTCTTCTTGCGCTCATAGTGAACGCTAAGAATATGCCCCTTGGTTTCGCAATGCAGCTTGACAAGGGACGGCCAGAAAGACGCTAATATGCGTCTTATTAGATTTGTCATGGTGTGCTTCCTCATACCATGATGATTGGCGGGATCGGTGTTGGTAGCACCGGTCCCGTTTTCTTTTGGAAGAAAACGGGACGCTCCCGCACGGCCCCTCGGGCCGTGCCGTCACTGTTGCGGTTTTGTTTTGTTCTCACAACATAAAGTTGTGTAGTGCCTAGTCCAGCTGAAGAAGCTGAGCCTTGAGATAGGCGCTTTCCGGCAGGAAGGGATGCACCGGATGGTCGGCTGCAGCGCCTGCGGAACGCAGGATGCGGCCATTCCGTTGAGCGCGGGCGAGACCGGCGCGGACTTCCGACGCGAAGGCTTCCGGTTCGACATTGTGCGAGCAGGAGGCGACCAGCAGGTAACCGCCGGGACGCACCAGGGAAGCGGCGACGCGGGCCATCTTGCGATAGGCCTTGAGACCGGCGCCGAGATCCTTGCGCGACTTCACATAGGCGGGCGGGTCGGCGATCACGACGTCGAATTTCTCGCCATCCTGGGCCTTGCGCTCCATGACATGCACGGCATCGCCTGCGATGGTGCGAACCTTCCCGTCAACGCCGTTGCGGGCTGCACCATCGAGCACGCGATCCAGGGCGGGCTTGGAGCGGTCTATGAATTCGACCGACGCTGCCCCGGCCACAGCGGCCGTCAGGCCGAAGCCCCCGGCGTAGCAGAAGGCGTCCAGCACCTTGCCACCTTTGGCAAAGCGGGCGGCGGCGGCGCGATTGTCGCGTTGATCGTAGAACCAGCCGGTCTTCTGTCCGCCGACCAGATCGGCGGCGAATTTGACGCCATTCTCGATCAGTTCGACCGGGCCGTCGATGGCATCCCCCAGAACGTCGGTTTCTTCGTCGAGGCCTTCGATGCCGCGCGCGGGTGTGTCGTTGCGCAGAACGATGGAGCGCGGGTTCAGAACCGAGGTCAAAGCCGCGATCAATGGTTCGCGCAGACGGTTCATCCCGGCGGTATTCATCTGCACGGTCAGAATATCGCCATAGCGGTCGACGATCAGACCGGGCAGGCCGTCGGCTTCGGCATGGACCAGACGGTAATAAGGCGCATCGTAAAGCGCATCGCGCAGGGCGAGGGCAGCCTTGAACTTACCGGCCAGAAACGCCTCATCGATCGTGGCGCCAAGGTCGCGGGTCAGCAGACGGGCGGCGATCAGGGTATGGGGATTGAAGGTCGCGAGACCGAGGGCACCACCCTCGGCCGCATCGACCCGCACCAGCGATCCGGGCGGCAGCGCCTTGGCTGCTGCGTCCATCACGACTTCATTGGAATAGGCCCACGGGTGGCCGGAGCCAATGCGTCGGTCGCGTCCGGCTTGCAGACGCAGGATCGGCAGTGCGGTCATGGTTTTGCTCAGCCCTGGCGGCGGGTGGTCGCGATGGGCTGGGCGAACTGCAGTTCGATGTCCCAAGGGAAGTAGATCCAGGTGTCCTGGCTGACTTCGGTCACGAAGGTGTCGACCATCGGGCGGCCCGACGGCTTGGCATAGACGGTGGCGAAATGGGCCTTGGGCAGCATTTCGCGCACAGCCTTGGCGGTCAGGCCGGTATCGACCAGATCGTCGACAATCAGCCAGCCTTCGCCATCGCCGACTGCTTCGGTGACGCCCTTCAGGATCTGGATTTCGCCGCGGCGATGATCGTCGCTGTAGGATTTGACGCAGATGGTCTCGATCACACGGACATCGAGCTCGCGGGCGACGATGGCGGCGGGAACCATGCCGCCGCGGGCAATCGCGATGATGCCTTTCCACTGGCGGTCGAGCAGGCGCCAGGACAGGGCCTTGGCATTGCGATGGAGTTCTTCCCACGAGACGGGGAAGGTTTTCTGGGAAGCGGCTTCATCGGCCATTATGCGCACTCCGGACAGCGGGATCACGAGAATGCGAGGCCTTTTACTCCAAGCTCGCGCCGCCGTCGAGCGTGGCATCGGCGGGACAGGGTTGAATATGCTTGGCATCGGGTACAAAAACCGGCTAGGCAAATTGAACGATAATAACTTTCTGGTATGGAAATGCAGTTTATTGCCGGTTCTGCGATTTTATTGACTGTTCTTCTTGGGTCTCAAGTCAGGGCTGATGAATTTGCCGACGAGCGGCGCATTCTGAAGGTCGAATTGACGATATCCGGCACCGAAAGCTGGAAGGAAGGCACCAATTGGGAGAAGGGCAAGATCGCCCAGCGCTATTTCTTTGCGACGGTAGTGAAGCGCCATAAAGAGCTGAGCACGGAAAACCCGCTCGATCCCAACTATGCGACCGACGCCATGGCCAAGGCCAACAAGGCCCAGGCCAAGATCGCCCAGACCCAGGAAAATCTGCGCAAGAAGGGAATTTCGACTGGTCCGGCGCCGATGTCGCAGCAGGATCTGATGGCGGCGGCGCAGAAGATCATGGCGCTCTGCAAGGGCGATCAGGCGTGCCAGCAGCGCGAAGGCATGAAACTGATGCCGCAGATGATGGGCGGCGTCCAGATGCCCCCGACCGGTGCGGCGCCGGTTCAGGACGATGAGGAAGAGGTCGAGGAGACGGCCAAATTCCAAAGCTGGTTCGGCTATGAAGGATGTCCGACCAAGCTTCGGGCGACGGTCAATGACACGGCCGAAGGTGGCCTTGCCGACGTCGGGGGTGTCGTTCCGACGCAAAAGACCGTGACGGCGGATTATGTTGGGCTGGATGCCCACCGTACCTTGCAGTGCCTGGGCTATCAGTCGGTCGTCGATGTGATGAGCAAGACCCTCTATACCCGCGGCTTCTTCTTCCCGATCGTCCGGGGTAAGACGGAGTTCAAGGAAGGCGGGCGCCGCATCACCGGCAGCGAGGATGGCGAACTGGCGGCCCTACCGGGCGACGTCGCGACCTGGGCCAGCGGCATTCTGCAGAAGGCGCCCCTGTCCGGCAGCCAGTCGGGCAAGGTAAAGCTGACCGATCCGGTGATCGTCCTGCCGATCAGCAACGCCCGCTATGAAGGCACGGTCGACGTCAAGCTGACCTGGAGCTTCGTGGAGACGTTGGCTGCGAAGGCCGATGCCTCGAAGCTGCCGGACAAATAGCCGTCAGATGTCCGCGCCGGGATCGCCCGTCAGAAGGCACCCGGCGATACGCCAGCTGCCATCGGCCTGGGCTTCCATGATGTAGAGGGCGAGCCAGGGGCGGTCCCGGTTATCGACGAGATGCACGAGCTGAAGCGTCGCATCCTCGTTTTTCACCAGGCGACCGTACATCACGGACTTGGCCTTGAAGACCGGGGAATATCCCTCCTTCACCAGGCCGATGAAACGGTCGGGTGAGCCGAAGGAGGCCTGGATCTTGGGGGCGGCCAGGGCAAAGGCAGCGGCGCCATCATTGGAGCGGAAGGCTTCGAGCTGCCGCTCGATGGTGGTGCGGATCACGGTAACGTCGCTCTGAGACGATGCCTCCGCCAGGGCTGCGGCTGGGGCCGCGACAAGGCTTGCAAGGACTGCTAGGGAACGAAAGCTGCTCATGGCTGCCTCCTGCAATGTTTTCCTAACAACACCGCAGACGGCGAAAGGTTGCGCCCCAAGGTTGCCGGGAGCCGGATTTCGCTCACGCACCGACGCTGCGACTGAGTGCCGCAAGCTGACGATTTCGGCTGCGGGCCGCGCTGACTCAGGACATATGGACGGCGATGCGCGGATTTCCTCACGCCGACTTTGACTTGCGAGAGGCTCCGCGCCATCATGGCGCGCCCGGCGAAGGTCACTTCGTTACGGGAACTTAGGCTTTTAGGTTTACGGTTTCGTTCGGAAGGAAAATGAGCAGGCACGGCATTGCGGGAACCAACCTGCGAAAGCTGGGCCGCCGCCCGACGGGATGCCACCGGAGGAATGATGAAGATCTGGGGTAATTTTGGCCGGTTCATGGCCGCTGTGTTTGCCGTGCTGATTGCGGGCCCGGCTTTCGCTGAAAACGGCCCGCAGCCGTGGGCGATGGGTATGATCGACGCGGCGTCGCCGGTGAAGGAACGCATTCACGATCTTCACACGCTGCTGCTGTACATCATCACGGGCATCGTGATTTTTGTGCTGGCGCTGCTGATCTGGGTGGTCGTGCGCTACAACGAGAAGGCAAATCCGGTTCCGAGCAAGACCTCGCATCACACGCTGATCGAGATCGTCTGGACCGTGGTGCCGGTGCTGATCCTGCTGGTGATCGCCGTTCCGTCCTTCCGTCTGCTCTATTTCGTCGATCGCGCGCGCGATCCCGAAATGACCATCAAGGTCGTCGGGCATCAGTGGTACTGGTCGTATGAATTCCCCGACCATGGCGGCTTCACCTACGACAGCTACATGCTGTCGGATGAAGACACTAAGAAGATGGGCGGCAAGCGCCTGCTGGAAGTCGACAACAAGCTGGTCCTGCCGGTCGGAACCACGATCCGCGTCCTGGTCTCCTCGACCGACGTGATGCATTCCTGGCTGGTGCCGCAGTTCGGCGTCCAGATCTATGCCTTCCCCGGCCGCACCAACGAAACCTGGTTGAAGGCCAACCGCGAAGGCATCTTCTACGGCCAGTGCAATCAGATCTGCGGTATCAACCACGGATTCATGCCGATCACGATCGAAGTCCTCTCGAAAGAGAAGTTCGCGACCTGGGTCGAGGAAGCCAAGAAAAAATACGCCGCCCTGCCGACCCTGCCCGCCACCGGCGTGCAGCTGGCATCGCGCTAATAGTACTGGAAGGAGCCCCGAGTCATGGCACAAGCTGCAGACTCGCACGGTCACGCACACGGCCACGACCACCACGATCACCATGCCCCGACGGGCTGGCGTCGTTGGCTGCTGTCGACCAACCACAAAGACATCGGCACGCTGTACATCATCTTCGCGATCATCGCCGGCCTGATCGGCGGCGCGTTCTCGGTGTACATGCGTATGGAACTTCAGAACCCGGGCATGCAGTACATGTCCAACGGTCACGTCTGGAACGTCTTCACGACGGCCCACGGCGTCATCATGGTGTTCTTTGTCGTCATGCCCGCCCTGATCGGCGGCTTTGGCAACTGGTTCGTGCCGATCATGATCGGCGCGCCGGATATGGCGTTTCCCCGCCTCAACAACATCAGCTTCTGGCTGATCGTTCCGGCATTCCTGCTGCTGCTGGGCTCGGCCTTCGTCGGCGGTGATAATCCAGGCGCGGGTGTGGGCTGGACGATCTATCCGCCGCTCTCCTCCAAGCTCGGCACGCCGAACGCTTCGATGGATATGGCGATCCTGTCGCTCCATCTGGCCGGTGCCTCGTCGATCCTGGGCGCGATCAACTTCATCACCACCATCTTCAACATGCGCACGCCGGGCATGACGCTGCACAAGATGCCGCTGTTCGTCTGGGGCATGTTGGTCACGGCCTTCCTGCTGCTGCTGTCGGTGCCCGTCCTGGGCGGCGCCATCACCATGCTGCTGACCGACCGTAACTTCGGCACGAGCTTCTTCGAGCCGTCGGGCGGTGGCGATCCGATGCTGTTCCTGCATCTGTTCTGGTTCTTCGGCCACCCCGAAGTCTACATCATGATCCTGCCGGCCTTCGGCATCGTCAGCCACATCATCTCGACCTTCTCCAAGAAGCCGATTTTCGGTTACCTGGGCATGGCCTATGCGATGGTGGCCATCGGTGTCGTCGGTTTCGTCGTGTGGGCTCACCACATGTACACCGTCGGTCTCGATGTCGACACGCGCGCCTACTTCACGGCTGCGACCCTGATCATCGCGGTGCCGACCGGCGTGAAGATCTTCTCCTGGATCGCGACCATGTGGGGCGGTTCGATCCGCTTCGAAACCCCGATGCTCTGGGCGATGGGCTTCATCTTCCTGTTCACCGTCGGCGGTGTGACCGGTGTCGTGCTGGCCAATGCCGGTGTCGACGTGGCCATGCACAACACCTACTACGTGATCGCGCACTTCCATTACGTGCTGTCGCTGGGGGCGGTGTTCGCGATGTTCGCGGGCTTCTACTACTGGGTCGGTAAGATGTCCGGCCGTCAGTATCCGGAGACCCTGGGCAAAATCCATTTCTGGGTCACCTTCGTCGGCGTCAATCTGACGTTCTTCCCGATGCATTTCCTGGGTCTCTCGGGCATGCCGCGCCGTATTCCTGACTATCCGGATGCGTTCGCACCGTGGAACTACGTTGCTTCGATCGGTTCCTACATCTCCTTCGGTGCAGCCCTGCTGTTCGTCTATATCGCGATCCGCACGCTGACCAGCGGCCGCAAGGTCGAGGGCAACTACTGGGGTCCGAGCGCAACCACGCTGGAGTGGACCGTGTCGTCCCCGCCGCCGTTCCACACCTTCGACGAGCTGCCGAAGGTTAAGTAAGGCGCAGGGCGGGGCTTGCCCGGCTCTGAATTGAAACGGCTACAGGGTCTTGTGATCGGATAGATCGCAAGACCCTTGGGATTAGGACTAAGGCTAGGACCATGAGTGACGTATCCGTCCAAGATCAGCGGATGGCGACCGAAACGGACGCCGCCGTCGGCACCGGCAGTGCGCGGGATTTCATCGCGCTGCTGAAGCCGCGGGTGATGTCGCTCGTGGTCTTTACCGGGATGGTCGGGCTGTATCTGGCGCCGGGGAATATCCACCCGGTGCTGGCCTTCACCGCCATTCTCTGCATCGCTGTCGGCGCGGGTGCGTCGGGGGCGATTAATATGTGGTACGACCGCGATATCGACGCGGTGATGAACCGGACCCAGGGCCGCCCCATCCCGGCCGGTAAGATCGCTCCGGGCGAGGCGCTAGGCTTTGGCGTGGTGCTGGCGGTGGCCTCGGTCATCGTCATGGCGCTGGGGGTCAATGTCGCCGCCGCCTCGATGCTGGCGCTGTCGATCGCTTTCTATGTCTTCGTCTATACGATGTGGCTGAAGCGCCGCACGCCGCAGAACATTGTGATCGGCGGGGCGGCCGGTGCCTTTCCACCGGTGATCGGCTGGGCGGCCGTGACAGGCGATATCTCGCTGACGTCGCTGGCGCTGTTCGCCATCATCTTCATGTGGACGCCGCCGCATTTCTGGGCGCTGGGCCTCTATCGGTCCGACGATTATGCCCGCGCGGGCGTGCCGATGATGCCGGTCGTCGCCGGTGCGCGCGAAACCAAGCGTCAGATGCTGCTCTATACCCTGCTGCTGCTGCCCGTTTCTGCCGTGCCGGTGCTGATGGGCGATCTGGGCGCCGTCTATGGCGCAACCGCCGTCGCGCTGGGCCTGGGCTTTGTTGTCCATGCTATTGCCGTGCTGCGGGAAGAGGGAACGAAGTGGGCGCGCAAGATGTTCGGCTTCTCGCTGCTGCATCTGGCGCTGCTGTTCCTCTCCATGGTGGTCGACCGTCTGGTGTCGGCCCCGGTCTGGAAGGTATTTTAAATGAGCGAACCCAAAGTGATTCCCACCCAGGACCATAAGCGCCGCACCCGCGGTCGCAATCTTGCGATGCTGTGGACGTTGCTGGGTCTGGTGGCGCTGTTCTTTGCCATCACCATCGTGCAGGTAGCCCGCCGATGAGCAACGCGAAGCGGCAAAGCGGAGAGATCCGATGAGCAAGGCCCCGGACGTCAAAGCCAAGAACAAGAAAACCATGCTGTCGCTCGCGATGATGACGACGGGCATGCTGTGCCTTGCCTATGCGTCGGTCCCGCTTTACGAGATTTTCTGCCAGGTCACCGGCTTTGGCGGCACGACCCAGCATTCGGGTGCGGCTCCGAGCGAGACGAACGAGCGCCTGATGCGGGTGCGGTTCGACGCCAATGTCGCCCACGGCATGCCCTGGTCCTTCAAGACGCTTCAGACCGAAGTGACGGTCAAGCTGGGCGAAGAGAAGCTGATTTTCTACAAGGCGAAGAATCTGTCGAACGAGCCGATTACCGGCGTTGCGACCTTCAATGTCACTCCGGAAAAGAGCGGGCCGTTCTTCGATAAGATCGCCTGCTTCTGCTTCGAGAATCAGACCCTGGCCCCCGGCGAGGAGATCGAGATGCCCGTCTCCTTCTTCGTCGACCCGGAACTGGTCAAGGACCGCAGTCTTGACGGGGTGAAGACCATCACCCTGTCCTACACTTTCTTCCGCGCCAAGGAGCAACCCCTGGCGCAAGCTCCGGCAGCCGCGACCGAAAAAGCCGCGACTCCGAAACTTTGATCGATTAGAACACTAGAAGAAGACGTTTCGTCCGAAGGGAAACGAGAGAGATGGCCGAGCAGAAGCATCCCTACCACCTAGTCGACCCGAGCCCCTGGCCGCTGCTGTCGAGCATCTCGGCAGGCGCCATGGCGACCGGTCTCATTCTGTATATGCAGAACCTGGGCCCCTGGCTGCTGATTATTGGCTTCCTGTTCGTGCTGGGCTGCATGGCCGGCTGGTGGCGCGATGTGGTCGCCGAGAACGAGTCGACCAAGATCCATAACCCGATCACCCGCATCGGCCTGCGCTACGGCATGATTTTCTTCATCGTGTCGGAAGTGATGTTCTTCGTCGCTTTCTTCTGGGCGTTCTTCGATCTGTCGATCTTCCCGCGTGAAGGCATCAATCACCAGTGGCCGCCTGCGGGCATCCATCCGTTCGACCCGTTCGATCTGCCGCTGCTGAACACCCTGATCCTGCTGCTGTCGGGCACCACCTGCACCTGGGCGCACCATGCGCTGCTGGAAAAGGACCGCAAGGGTCTGATCCAGGGTCTGGCCGTGACGGTCGGCCTGGGCATGCTCTTCACCGCGCTGCAGGCTTACGAATACGCCCATGCCGCGTTTGGTTTCAAAGACACCGCCTATGCCTCGACCTTCTATATGGCGACCGGTTTCCACGGTTTCCACGTGATCGTCGGCACCATCTTCCTGGCGGTCTGCCTTGTCCGCGCGATCAAGGGCCAGTTCACCGAGAAGACCCACATCGGCTTCGAGTCGGCTGCCTGGTACTGGCACTTTGTTGACGTTGTGTGGCTGTTCCTGTTCGTCGCCGTCTATTGGTGGGGCGGTCATGGCGTGCCGCCGGCAGCGCACTAACTGCCACGCATAGCTGATCCAACGGGGGCGTCTCTGGCGCCCCCGTTGTCTTTTGAGGCGACAGGCCTCATTTTCCGGACAAGATGATCGCGTTCCTTCGCCAAACCCGCAGCCTTGGGCTGACCGTCGCCGCCCTGATCGGCGTTCTGATCCTTCTGACCCTCGGGACCTGGCAGATCCAGCGCCTGGGATGGAAGGAGGATATTCTGAACGACCGGGCGCGGGCCGTTGCGGCGCCACCGGTCGCGCTGCCCGATGCCGGGGTGGGGCTCTCCGGCCTCGATTTCCGCCGGGTCGTCGTGCAGGGCGAACTGCTCTTCAGCGATGAGAAGCGGGTGACCGGCCAATATCTGCCGATGCAGAACCAGCCGGAAAAGCTGGGCGATCATGTGATCACGCCGCTGAAGCTGGCCGATGGCTCGCTGCTGCTGGTCAACCGTGGCTGGGCGCCGCGCGAAGGCCAGATCCGCCGACCCGCCGGCCCGGTGGAACTGGTCGGTGTGCTGCGGCCTGAGCCGGAAATGGGCTGGATGCAGCCGCCGAATGACCCGGTCAAGAACGTCTGGTTCCGGGTGAATCTGGCCGAGATGACGGCCGGGCGTTCCGAACCCGTCCGCCCCTATTATCTCGAAGTTCTGGACGATGGTGAAAAGCAGCCCCCCATCGGTGGGCAGACCAGGGTTGCCTTACCCAATAACCATTTGCAATACGCTCTTACCTGGTATTCGCTGGCACTAGTCTTGATCGGGGTCTATGCAGCGGTTCTGCGTGGCAAGGCCCGCGACAGTAAAACCGGACAATAAGGCGCCCATGACCGCTTACACATCGCTGCATACCCGTTTCGATCGCATCGGCAAGCTGCGCGCCGTCGCTGGCATGCTGGGCTGGGACATGGCGGTGATGATGCCGACCGGATCGGCCGAGGCGCGCGGTGCGCAATATGCGGCGCTTGAAGTGACGATCCACGAGAAGCTGACCGATCCTGCGCTGGCCGACCTGCTGGCAGGGGCCGAGGGCGATAATGCGCTTTCCCCGCAGGAACGGGCCAATCTGGCCGAGATCCGCCGCAACTGGCTGCATGCGACCGCCGTTCCCGCCGATCTGGTCGAAGCCTCGGCCATCGTCAATGCCGATTGCGAGATGACGTGGCGGCAGGCGCGCGCCGACAATGATTATGCCGGGCTGAAGCCCAAGCTGCAGAAGGTGCTGGATCTCGTCCGGGAGACGGCGCAGGCCAAGGCCGAAAAGTTCGGCTGCTCGCTCTATGACGCGCTGCTCGATCAGTACGAGCCGGGCGGCAAGGCCGAGGATATCGACAAGCTGTTTGGCGATCTGGCGAGCTTCCTGCCGGATTATATCCAGCGCGCCATCGACAAACAGGCGACCCGCCCGGCGGCGCTGCTGCCCGACGGCCCGTTCCCCATCGACAAGCAGAAGGCGCTGGGCGAGAAGTTCATGCATGCGCTGGGCTTCGATTTCACGCGCGGCCGCCTCGATGTTTCGACCCATCCTTTCTGCGGCGGGGCGCCGGGGGATGTGCGCATCACCACGCGCTATGGCACCGACAGTTTCTTCGAGAGCATGATGGGCGTGCTGCACGAGACCGGCCATGCGCTCTACGAGCTGGGCCTGCCCGCTGACTGGCGCGACCAGCCCGCCGGACAGGCACGCGGCATGAGCCTGCACGAAAGCCAGTCGCTGCTGATCGAGATGCAGGCCTGCCGGTCGGCGGAATTCTTCCAGTTCGCGGCCCCGCTGGCGGCGGAGATCTTCGGCGGTTCCGGCCCGGCCTGGACGGCGGAGAATCTGCATCGCCGGGCGCTGACGGTCGAACGCGGCCTCATCCGCGTCAATGCCGACGAAGTGACCTATCCGGCCCATGTGATCCTGCGCTATCGGTTGGAGCGGGCGATGATCGCGGGCGATCTGTCGCTTGATGATCTGCCCGGTGCCTGGAACGACGGCATGCAGGAACTGGTCGGTGTGGTGCCGCCCAGCGATAAGGATGGCTGCATGCAGGACATCCATTGGCCGATGGGCGCCTGGGGCTATTTCCCGACCTACACCATGGGTGCGATGACGGCGGCGCAGCTGTTCCAGGCGGCCAAGCTGGCGGTGCCGGAGATTCCGGTGGAGATTGCCAAAGGCAATTTCGCCCCGCTGCTCGGCTGGCTGCGCACCAACATCCATGGCAAGGGCTCGTTTGCCTCCACTGCCGATATCGTCACGGCGGCGACCGGCAAGCCGCTCGGCGTCGATGCCTTCCGTACCCACCTTGAAACCCGCTATCTCGCGTAGCTGACGGACACAGAACCCTTGCAGTACGTCTCGACCCGCGGCCAGGCGCCGCAACTTCCCTTCGATGATCTGGTCCTGACGGGCCTTGCCCGCGATGGCGGCCTCTATGTCCCGGCGGCCTGGCCCAAGCTTTCGACCGCTGAGTGGCGCGGCTTGCGCGGCAAGACTTATCAGGAAGTGGCGTTCGCCGTCCTGAAGCCCTTCATCGGCGGTACCATCAGCGATGACGATCTGCAGGCGATCATCGAGGATACCTACAAGGACTTCCGCCATCCCGCCGTCGCGCCGCTGAAGCAGCTGGGCCAGCAGGACTGGGTGATGGAGCTGTTCCACGGCCCGACCATCGCCTTTAAGGATTATGCCCTGCAATTCCTGGGGCGGCTGTTCGACCATGTGCTCAAAGCCAAGAGCGCGCGGGTCACCATCGTTGGTGCGACCTCCGGCGATACCGGGTCGGCGGCCATCGAAGCCTGCCGCGACCGCGAGGCCGTGGATGTCTTCATCCTTTATCCCCATGGCCGCGTGTCGGAAGTCCAGCGTCGCCAGATGACGACGGTTCCGGCCAAGAACGTGCATGCGATTGCCGTCGATGGCACGTTCGACGATTGCCAGGACATCGTGAAGGCGCTGTTCGCCGATCTGGAATTCCGCGACGCCGCCCATCTGTCGGCTGCAAACTCCATCAATTGGGCGCGCATCGTGGCCCAGGTCGTCTATTACGCTGTGGCGTCCCTGCATCTGGGCGCGCCTGACCGCACGGTGAATTTCGCCGTTCCGACCGGCAATTTCGGCAATGTCTTCGCAGGCTATTGCGCCCGCGCCATGGGCCTGCCCATCGAGCGCCTGATTATCGGCACCAACCGTAACGACATCCTGGCCCGCTTCTTCCAGCGCGGCGATATGACGATGGAGGATGTGGAGCCCTCGCTCTCGCCCTCCATGGACATTCAGGTATCGAGCAATTTCGAGCGCCTGTTGTTCGAACTGCTGGACCGCGACGGCGCGGCAGTGACGGAGATCCTGACCCGCTTCCGCAAAGAGGGCACCTATCGTCTGGACGACGCGCGTCTGCAAAAGGCCAAGGCGGTGTTCGACGGTATCGGCGTGTCGGACGAAGAGACGCTGGAAACCATCCGCAAGATCCATGCGGAAACGGGCGAGATCCTCGATCCCCATTCGGCGATTGCCGTGCGGGCGATGCAGGCGTTGCGGGGCGACAGCCGCGATCCCATCGTGGCGCTGGCCTGTGCCCATCCGGCGAAATTCACCGATGCCGCGACCAAGGCGCTGGGCGCCCCGGTGCCGTTGCCCCCGCATCTAAGCCATCTGATGACGGCCGAGGAGCGCGTGACCCGCCTGCCCAACAGCGCGGCGGCGGTGAAGGATTTTGTCTCCAAGTCCCTCGGCCTCAAGGTGTCGGCATGAGTGTGCGTCAGACGACACTGCCCAATGGGCTGGTGGTGCTGACCGACACCATGCCGCAGGTCGAAACCGTGTCGCTGGGCCTCTGGGTCGGTGTCGGCACGCGCGACGAGGCGCCGGAAGTGAATGGCGTCGCCCATCTGCTGGAGCATATGGCCTTCAAAGGCACCAAGACCCGCAGCGCCCGTGATATCGCCGACCAGATCGAGGATGTGGGCGGGCACCTCAATGCCTATACGACGCGCGAGCAGACGGCCTATTACGCCAAGGTGCTGGCGGACGACACCAGCCTCGCGACCGATATCCTGACCGATATTCTGCGCAATTCGACCTTCGATCCCGAGGAACTGACCCGCGAGCGCGCGGTCGTCCTTCAGGAAATCGGGCAGGCCGAAGACACGCCGGACGATATCATTTTCGACCATTTCCAGGCCGAAGCCTTCCCGGATCAGGCCCTGGGGCGCCCGGTGCTGGGGACGGCGGAGATTGTCGAGCGGCTGCAGACGGACGATATCCGCCAATATCTGCATGGTCATTACGGCGCCTCCACCCTGGTGGCGGCAGCGGCGGGCAAGATCGATCACGACAGCTTTGTCGCCGAAGTTGCCGACCGGATGGGCGATCTCCATGCCGCCCAGGTGCCGAACGGTCCGGCCGCCAGCTATCAGGGCGGCTTCTTCCGGGAAGAGCGCGATCTGGAGCAGGTCCATCTGGTGGCGGGTTTCCCCGGTGTCGCCTCTACCGACCCGGATTATTACGCGCTCTCGGTCTATTCGACCCTGCTGGGCGGCGGCATGTCCTCGCGCCTGTTCCAGGAGATCCGCGAGAAGCGCGGCCTCGTCTATTCCGTCTATAGCTTCGCCTCCTCCTACCGCGACAGCGGCCTGCTCGGGATCTATGCCGGGACCGGGCCGGACGAAGTGGCCGAACTGGTGCCGGTGCTGGCGGGCGAGTTGAAGAAGTCGGTCTCGGAAGTGACCGAGGAAGAGCTGCGGCGCGCCAAGGCGCAACTGCGCGCAGGCACGCTGATGGCGCGCGAAAGCACGTCGGCTCGGGTCGAGACGTTGACGCAGAATTATCTCGTCCATGGGCGGCATGTGTCGCTCGAGGAGATGCTGACGGGTCTGGCAGCGGTCGAGGTCAAGGACGTGCAGCGGCTTGCCGAACGCATGCTCTCGGCACCGCCGACGGTTGCTCTGCTGGGGCCTGCGGTCTCAGAAGATCCGTTCGATCTTCTTCAGCGTCACCTGCATTAAGAGCCCTCGCCATGCTGCTCTGGTTTGGAACCGGTTTTCCCGACATAGAGTTACGCACGGCGAGGCTTTTGCTACGCCCCCCGCAGAATGGGGACTGGGCGGCCTGGGCGCAGGTCCGGGCCAGTTCCCGCGACTTCCTGACCCCGTGGGAGCCGACCTGGCCGGATGACGCGCTGACCTCGGCCTCCTATCGCCGCCGCTGGCGGCGCCAGATGACCCAGTGGGATCAGGACGAAGCCTATACGTTCCATATGTTCCGCCGCACCGACATGGCGCTTTTAGGCGCGCTGTCGATCACCAATGTGCGCCGTGGCGTCGCCCAGATCGCCTCCATCGGCTATTGGATCGGCCAGAATTACGCGCGCCAGGGCTATATGACCGAGGCGCTGGCCGCCGCCGCCGATTACAGCTTTGGCGCGCTCAATCTCCATCGCATCGAAGCCGCCTGCCTGCCCAAGAACGAGGCGAGCCGAGGGCTACTGGAGAAGGTCGGGTTTCGCCAGGAAGGTCAGGCCCGCGCCTACCTCAAGATCAATGGCCGCTGGGAGGATCACCTCCTGTTTGCCTTGCTGACCGATGATATGCGCCTCAGTGCGGGGCTTTAGAGCAGAGCGCGTCCCCCCAAGCGGTCTGATCCGGGATCTCCAATCTTTGCCGTTTTGTCGTCATCCCGTGGCTTGACCACGGGATCTCCAATCTTTGTTGTTTTGTCGTCATCCCCCGATTTGATCGGGGGATCTCCTCCGGGACCCTGTCCCCCTAAAACTCTGTCATTCCGGATCAAGTCCGGGATGACGAGGATTTGTTGTTTGTTGGAAATGCTGCCGGAGGAGACCCCGGGATCAAGTCCCGGGGTGACGACAGAACAAAGGCCTCAAGTAGGGCGAAGCCCGGTAGGCCAACACAAACGAGCTTGAGACCCCGGGATCAAGTCCCGGGGTGACGTCTGCAGTCTCTACTTCTTCAATGCCGCCGTGAAGATGGTCAGCGCCTGCTGATAAAAATCCTTGGTGGCTTCCGCATTGGGGGCGTGGCTCTGCTTCGACTCTCCGGGGGCATCGAAGCTATGTTCGGCGCCGGGATAGACCTTCACCGTAACCGGATAGCCCTTGGCCTTGGAACGGTTGGCGAGGGTCACGCAGAGTTTGGGCGAAACCTCGTCATCATCTTCGGCGGCGAATATATGGAGAGGGGCGGAGACATCGACCCCGGCCTTGAATTTTTCCTTCAAGCCGCAACCGGGATAGGCGGCAACACCGACAAGGTAACCACCCTGCGCCCCTACGGTATTATAACCCATCGCATTTTTGGCCATGGTGGTGATCACGGTGCTGCCACCATTCGACCAGCCCATGATGCCGATCTTGCCGGGAATGATGTCGGGGCGGGTGCGCAGATATTTCAGCGTGGCGTAACTGTCGGACGGACGGGTCGTCGTTTCATCCAGCTCCGGCGGACGATCTTCATAGGAGCCTTTGCCGAAGCCCTTGGGATAGCCGCGTGGCCCGAAACCGTCGACCAGGATGCCGACGTACCCCTGTTCGGCCCAGAATTCCAGCCATTCCTTATGGCGGCCAGACAGGGTCTTGGCGTTATATTTTCCCTTGGCGGCGGTCGAATAAGGGCCTTGGCGCCCATGCATCATCACGACGGCGGGAAAAGGGCCGCTGCCGTTGGGCATGGAGACATAGCCGACCAGATCGACTTTGCCGTCAAGGCTCGGGAATTTGACCGTCTTCAACTCATCGGCCGTTGCGGCACTCGCGCCGACAAGAAGGGCACATCCCAGTGTCAGGCCCGCAGCCAAGTTGGCGTATCTCATGCTTCCACTCCCGATCTCTCGTCCAGATCGCAGCGTAAGCGCGGGGCAGATCGCAATCTATGTAAGGGGCTGCAGTCTTCTATACCTTTAGTGCATGGACTCGCTTGGCTCGACCGTCGGATCCAGCAGCAATCGCAGGCTTTCGGAGATTTCCTGCTCCGTTTGGGTCAGCAGACCCAGGAAGCGACGCGCGACAACAGATGTCGCCTGATGGCGTGCGCGGATCACATGGACATCAAGGCCCAGTTCCGGATTGAGGCGGCGGATCACCACCTTACTAGGGTCTAGGGATGCGGCAGTATATTGATCGATGATCGCCGCACCGGCGCCATCGCTGACCAGTGCCAGCGCAATCAGATTTGTCTTCACCGCAACGATGGGCTGCAGCGACAGGCCCGCGAGTTTCAGGGCCATGCCGGTGGTGGAGCCAAGGGGGTTATCGGTTTTGAGACCGATAAGGGGAAAGCGCTCGAAAATATCGAGGTTGACGACATCCGGCAAATCCTTGCCCAGGCTGTGCGGGAATATCCCGTAGAATGCAGCGCGGGTCAGGGTGGTCCGGTCCAGGCCGGGGTTCGCCTGGACATCGAAACCTATGGCGAGGTCGACCTCCTGATTCATTGCCACCCGCACCAGATCGGCATATTGGCGCGTCTCGATCTCGAAATGGACATTCGGGTGTTTTTTGCGGAATCGGGCAATCGCCTGGGGCAGCAGATCGATGCAGAGAGCAGGGGCGGCGGCGATGCGGATGCGGCCCGATGGCGCGGCACCAAGGCTGTCTGAAAGCTTCCTCAGATTATCGATCGAAGAGATGACCCGTTCGCTTTCAACATGCAGGATACGCCCCTCAATCGTTGGAAAAAGACGCCCACGCCGTCGTTCGAACAAGCGATAACCAAGCTGATCTTCGGCGCGCAGCAACAGGCGGGTGGCTGCAGGTTGGCTAATCTTCAACAGTCCGGCGGCAGCCGTGATAGTCCCGGTCAGCATCACGGCGTGGAAGACCTCGAGATGGCGGATTTGCATCATTTCGGTGGAATCTCCTCATGGATCGGACCGGCTTGGCGTTGAAGGCGCTGGGCAATCTCGGCTTCGACAATTTTCACGGTCGCGAGGAAATCCCTCGAAACGACCGATGCGGGCTGATTGCGGGCACGTAGACCGTGAATTTCTACTGCAAACGGCGGTTCGATCTGACGGACGGTCACCAACCGGGGGTCATGGGTCGCTGCTGTATAAAGATCGATGATGGCAGCGCAATCTCCCCGGGAGACCAGCGAGAGCGCGATCTGGTTGGTTTTCACCAGGACGATGGGGTCAAGATCGATATCGGCGGCTTTCAGGGCTTTCTCGCAAGCGGCGCCGATAGGGTCATTTCCTTGCAAGCCGACGATTGGGAAGCTGCGAAAAATATCCAGCGAGACTGTGGGTGGTAATGTTGCCGCGTCCTTCGCTGGAAAGGCGCCAAAAAACGGCGCGCGGGCAATTTTGACCATATCCAGGCCAGCATGGGACTCGACGTCAAAGCCGATACCAATATCTGCCTCATGGGTCAGGACGCCACGCACCAGATCGGCATATTGCCGAGTCTCGACCTCGAAACTGACATTTGGGTATTTGCGCCGGAAGCGCGTGATTGCCATCGGTATCAATTGCGCGCACATGGCGGGCGCTGCAGCGATATGCAGGCATTCCGTAGTGGTGGAGCCGAGATTACGCGCAAGTTTCCGTAGGCCGTCGAGCCCCCGGATAAGCGGCTCACTTTCGGCGTGCAGGATTTGCCCTTCCCGTGTCGGCACAAATCGCCCGCGGACCCGCTCAAATAGTTTGTATCCCAGAAGATCTTCCGCGCGCAGCAGCAGTCGCGTCGCAGTCGGCTGAGATATGTTCAGCAACTGGGCCGCCGACGTAATGGTGCCCGTCAACATCAGGGCGTGAAGAATTTCTAGATGTCTAATATGCATGATTTCTACATCTAAATAATCGCAAGTCAAATTTCTACAAGAAACATTCCAATATGATATATATTTCTCTGAAAATTCCTCAGTATTGAGGGGTGAGATGATTTTCACGGTTTTCAATGTAATAAAAATATCCTTTTTATTCATATATTTCATGAATGCCTGTCTAATTTTTGAGCAGCGCAGTTTTCGCGAATCTCAATCGCTCGCATTCCATTACGTTATGGATTTCGCACCGATTGGCTTTTGACAAAAAGTCATTCCGATTCGGAACCTACCCGTACGTAAAGCAGTGCCGAATGGCGCGATATCTTGAAAACGACGAGGGTAGCAATGGACGTGAGCCAGCAGAATATTCGCCTTGCAGCGGTGGTGCGGCGACCAGCACTGGCAACCGGTCTGCTTGGTGCTGTGTTGATGGCTTCTGTTGCTTGGCCGGTAGTGGCGCAGCAGCCGGCGGCAGCGCCCGCTGGAGCCGCAGCGACCCAGGCGACCAGCAATTTCGAGAATATCGCGCCCGAAGCGGCGACGGGCTGGACCGACAAGAAAGCGGTCAAGACCAAGGACTATATGGCTGCTGCGGCTAATCCGCTGGCTGCTCAGGCGGGCGCTATGATCTTGGCGAAGGGCGGGTCTGCTATCGATGCCGCAATTGCGACCGGTCTTGCTCTCAATGTTGTCGAGCCGCAGTCCTCGGGCATCGGCGGCGGCGGTCTGATGGTCGTCTGGGACAATACCAAGAAGAAGTTGCGGGCTTTCGACGGGCGTGAAACCGCGCCTGCCGGGGTGAATACCAAGCTCTTCTATGACGGCGACAAGAAGAAGAAATTCATCGATGCCGTCGTGGGGGGCGCTTCGGTTGGGGTGCCAGGCGAGTTGCGCATGTTCGAGATGGTGCATGCCGAGTTCGGCAAGCTGCCATGGGCGGCCCTGTTCGAACCGGCAATCGAACTGGCAGAGAAGGGCTTCCCACTGTCGCCCCGCCTCTTTGATCTGCTCAAGGACGAGAAATATCTGCCCGGCAATGCCATGGGCAAAGAAATCTTCTATGGCGCCGATGGCCAGCCCAAGCCGGTGGGAACCCAACTGGTCAACAAGCAGTTGGCGGAAACGCTGCGCAAGATCGCTAAAGAAGGCCCGAACGCCTTCTATACGGGGGAGATCGCGGCGGACATCGTTGCGGCGGTCAAGGGCCATAAGGGCAATCCTGGCGGCATGGAACTCGCCGACTTGGCCGGTTACAAGGCCAAGGAACGCGATCCGCTCTGCGTTCCCTATCGTGCCCATAAGATCTGCACTGTGCCGCCGCCCTCCTCGTCGGTGAACATGCTGCAGATGTTCGGCATCCTGTCGCGCTTCGACCTGCCGTCGCTGAAGCCGACATCGCCCGATGCGATCAATCTTCTGGCGCAGGCCGGGCGTATCGCCTATGCCGACCGTGACTTCTACGTCGGCGATACGGATTTCGTGAAGGCGCCGATTTCGGGCCTGATCGACGACAGTTATCTGCGGTCACGGGCGGCGCTGCTCAATCTCGACAAGGGCAGCGAAAAGCCCGTACTGCCGGGCGAGCCGCCGGAAAAGCATGGTATGCTGTTCGGCAAGGATGCCTCGCCGGAACTGCCGTCGACCACCCATGTGGCCATCGTCGACAAGGATCGTAACGCGGTCTCGATGACGGTGACCATCGAGGCGGTCTTCGGGTCGCGTCAGATGACGCGCGGCTTCATCCTCAATAACCAGCTCACCGATTTCTCGGCCGACGATGTGGTGGACGGCAAGCCGGTCGCCAATCGTATCGAGCCGGGCAAGCGTCCACGTTCCTCCATGTCGCCGTCGATCGTCTTCAATGAGGATGGCTCGCCGCGCCTCGTGGTCGGTTCGCCGGGAGGCGCGCGCATCATTGGCTATGTGGCGCAGACGATTGTCGGTGTTCTCGACTGGAAGCTCGATATCCAGCAGGCGATCAACCTGCCGCACTATCTCGACCGGAATGTCGGGCTTGAACTCGAAGCGGAAACCTCTGTTGCCGGGCTTGCCGACGAGATGCGTCGCCGGGGCCATAAGGTCACGGTGGGGGAACTGAACAGCGGGTTGCAGGGTATCGAAGTTCTGAAGGATGGCCTTGTCGGTGGCGCGGATCCGCGTCGTGAAGGGGTCGCCGTTGGGCAATAGCCTGATCTCGCCACCCGACGCTGCACCCGCTCCGGCTTTTGGCCGGGGCGGGTGGCTGTTGCCGTTGGCTGTGCTTCTTGCTGGTCTTCTGTCGGTCCCGGATTCCGTACAGGCACAAGCGGGCAGCAAGATGCGAGTCTCCGTCCCCATCGGCGACGAGGATGAGGACGGCGACGATCCGGCTGCCATGGGTGAAGACGACGAAGAGGAAGATGAGGAAGAGCCCGGCGTCCCGGCGATGCCGAGCGTCGAGCTGCCTTCCGAATTCGACCCCCTGCGGCGCGAGAAGCTGGCCCATAGGCTTGATAAGGCCTATCGCCAGGCGCTGCTGCAATATCAGCAAGTCCAAGCTCTTAAGCGGGATCTGAATAGCCCCGTGCCGACGGGGTTGCTGGCGGCCGAGGTTCCGACCGGCAATACGGAGGGCGAAGATGACGCCAGCCTGATGGAAAGTGAGAAACTCGAGGTTTCCATCGGCGGTCAAATCAACCGGGCCCTGATATTTGGACGTTCCGGCAGCAGCAAACAGCTCTCTAACGTCGACAGCGGTGCTTCGCCGTCGCGCCTGAATGTGTCGGCCAAATACGGCAGCCCGCGTAACGTCCAGATCGGCGGTGCCATGGAACTGGCGCTGGCCTCTAATGGCGGTGGGTCGGTGGATTTCGGGGATGAGGTGACGGCTAATTCTTCGGCCATCAGCCTGCGTCAGGCCGATCTTTTCCTGCGGGCCGATCCCTACGGAAAATTGTCGGTGGGGCAGGGCTCGATGGCGGGTGACGGCGTGTCCGAAATCGATCTTTCGGGGTCGAGCGGAGCCATCTGGGCCGGTGTCCAGCATGTGGGAGGCGGCTTCTCCTTCGGGGGGGAGGCGCCTTTCTATCCGGTCGGAACCGATGCCGCCAAAGCGCAGGGCGTGGCGCCGACCATTGGCGACATGATCAATCACTACGATGGTCTGGGACGTCTTGACCGCATTCGCTATGACACTGCGGCCTTCAAGGGCTTCTCGCTGTCGGCTTCTTACGGTGAAAACGCCAGCTATGACGTGGCCTTGCGATATAAGGGCAAAATCGCCCGATATCAGATCGCGGCTGGGGCTGCCTTCTCGGAAAATACCCGCGCTGCCCAGCGGAACTTGGATGGCGCTGTCACGAATGGCGATCTGATTCGGCAGCAGCAGTTCTTCAATGCGGGCTTCTCGGTTCTGGCGCCGTTCGGCGTCAGCATGACCGGCGTCTATGGACGGGGAATAACCGAGTTCGCCCGCTTGGATAACAGCGCAGCGACCCGCAACGAAATCCGCATGCTGAACGAGCGAAACGACCAGTTCTTCTATGGAAAGCTGGGCTATAGCGCCTCCTGGTTCGATTTTGGCAAAACCTCCTTTGCCATCGACGCCGCGCTGCATGACGAGCGCCGTCAAACCGGCGAGCGGGCCTATGCCTATGGTGTAGGGGCTGTGCAGCGCATGGATGACTGGGGGGCTGAATTCTACATCTCTGCGCGCATGTTCCACATCTCGCTGCCCAAGGAGGATGCCCTGGTTGGCGGTGGCTCGCGGTCTAACGCGATCTATTCCTATGTCAATTCCGACCGGGCGCTGGGGGCCATGGATATGCCCTATCGCGATGGGCTGGCCGGCAGCCTCGACCCTGTCCTGGTCCTATTTACCGGCGTGAAGGTGAAACTATGAATCCGCTTCGTGCCTCCTCCGTCCTGGCGCTGCTGCTTGCGTTTTCCCCGTCTCTGGTGACGGCCGATGAGATCAAGGAGATGGAGCGCCAGGTTAAGGAACTGGAGTTCCTGCTGTCGGCGCAGCGTAAGGAAATCGAAGGCCTGCGCACTGTTGCCCAGGCCCGTCGCGGCGAGTTGCCGAGCGGCACGCTTAATGCTGCCTCCATCAAGGCGGCGAAGCCAAAGGCCGGCGACGATGAAGAGGCGGGTGACGATGAAGAAGACGCCGGTGTCATCGGGGGCGATGACGAGGGCGAAGAGGGGCTATCCGTCGGGGCTGGGGCTCTTAAGCTCGACGTCTCGGGCCAACTTAGCCGTGCTGTTATGTCTGCCGGTTCGGGAGACACAAGCCGGGTGATGCATGTGGACAATGCCGCCACGCCCAGCAAATTTCGGTTCGGGGGAAGTCTGATTGCGGACAAGGATGCGAAGTTCGGCGCGTTTGTGGAACTGGCCGTGCCCTCGAACAGCAGCGGTCCGGGTCCGGTAACCGGAACGGCGGGTTATTCGACCGGCTTTGACGATGAGGACACATCGAATTCGACCGCCGTACAACTTCGTCAAGCTGATGTGTATGCCACCCACCGCCGTTTCGGCCGCGTGTCGCTCGGTCAGGGGGAAAGCGCCAGCTACGGCACGGGGCTGATGGATCTGTCGGGAACACGTGTGGCGCTGGGGGCGACGGCTGCCAATCTTGGTGGCGGGCTAGGTTTCAATGGCGCTTCCTCGGCGCAGCAGATGGACGGCTCTGTCTCACTGGTGCGGTTTGCAGGGTCGGCTGCAACCACCAGCACTGTTGCTCCCTTCAGACATGCAACGGTCAGCGATAGTTTTAACGATCCGAGCGGTCTGGGGATTATTGATCGCATCCGGTACGACAGCCCGTCGCTCGGCGGCTTCGGTGTTTCGGCCGGGTACGGGGAGAATGGTGTCTGGGATCTGGGGGCCCGTTTCCGCCGGAATTTTGGCGGTTATCAGATCGCAGCCGGTCTGGGGGTTGCCGATAATACCAAAGCGGCCAAACGGGCTATCGCCAGCAATGGCCTGATCGGTGCGACCACGGGCAGCTATGCTGCCAGCGAGGACCCTGAAAATGCCGTGGCCCATGACCGGCTGCTGACTGCTTCCGTGTCGGTTCTGATGCCGTTCGGATTAAGCCTGACCCAGGCCATCAGCAAGCGATCGAGCGAGTATCGCCGGGTCGCCTTGAACGGCGGGCCGACTTTGTCGCTGACCGATGACGAACTTCGGATCCTGAATGACCGCAAGGACATCTATTACTACGGCAAGCTTGCCTATCAGATGGATGCCTTCAAGTTCGGGCCGACCTCCTTCGCCCTCGACTTCGGCTATCAGAACGAACACCGCCAAAAAGGCGAGAGCGCCCAGATGATCGGTGCGGCGGTGGTCCAGCGCGTCAGCAACTGGGGGGCCGAGGTCTTTGTGGCCGCCCGCCACTATCAGATCAATCTGCCGCAGATCGACCGCCTGCCGGACAACGGGTCGCGCAGCTATGCGATTGCGGCCTATCTCGACCGGGAAAACGCCATCGGAGCCATGGATGCCGCGACACAGAGTGGCCTCGGGGTTAATGGCGCGGACAGTATTTTTGTCGTGATGAGCGGCCTCAGGCTGAAGTTCTGAGAATGGGGGAAAGAATGCTGCTGCGACTGGTGCCTCTCTGCCTGCTGCTGTGCCTCGGTCTGACGGCCTGCGGGGCGATGGACGGCAAGGTGGACGAGAAGACCCTGAGCGCCGATGGGGATGACGACATGCCTGGGCTGTTCAGCAAACAGAAGGGCAAACTGAGTTTTACCCTGCGCTGACTCACTAAGAGGCGGCGATCACGGTAAACGAACAGGGGGACAGGAAGATGGTGGGACGCATTCATAAAAGCGCTGCGCAAGCCTTTATGCCTTCGCGCCGTCTGGTGCTGGAGCCCCGGATCCTGTTCGATGGTGCGGGCGCCGTAACCGCTCTTCGGAATGGCGGTGACGGCGACGCGGCCGATCATTCCCTCGGCGCCTATGCCCCGGCCGCGGAGACTCTTGGGGCGTCCAAGGCCGCTCCAGCTCCGATTACGAGGGAGAATGCGCTGCCAGCCTCTGGCGGTGAGAGTCCCGCCAAGAAAGACAAAACGGTCATTATCGTCGACTGGCGGGTCAAAGATTGGCAGTCGCTGCTGAAGGGCGTCGATCCCAAGACCGTGGACGTCTATCACCTGAGCGGCAAACGGGACGGCGCTGCGCAGATCGCCGATATCCTGGCAAATTATGATCATTCGGTCGACAGCCTCCAGATCCTCAGCCATGGATCGAGCGGCACACTCAATCTTGGTAATGACGTGGTTCATGCCGGGAATATCGCCGCCAAGGCCGGGTTTATCGCTTCCTGGGGTGATGCGATGACGGCAAAGGGTGATATCCAGTTGCTTGCCTGCAATCTGGCGCAGGGAACGGGCGGGCGTGCCTTCATCGCCAAGATTGCTGACCTGACCGGTGCCGACGTGGCAGCCTCCACCGATGCGACCGGGGTTGGTGGTGACTGGGCGCTCGAATCCAAGGTCGGAACCATTGAGAGCAGGCTGGCCTTAAATGCTAAAGGCATGGCGAGCTATGGGGAGCGGTTGGCGACCTATACCGTCACCTCGATGGCCAGCACCGGCGCAGGGACTTTGCGTCAGGCGCTGGCGGATGCGGCAGCGGCAGGTGGTGCTGATACCATCGTTTTTGCCGCCGGATTGAACGGCCAGACCATCCGGCTGGCGGCGGTCCTGACCGTCAATGATGCCGCTGGTGTGACCATCGACAATGACGCGAATAATGACGGCGTCGCAGACGTCTCGGTTGTTATCTCGGGTGATACCGATGGCAATGGCACAGGCGATGTTCGTGTGCTGCAGGTGGGCAATAGCGTCGCCGGTACCGTCGTCACTTTCAAGGGCATCACGATTGAAAAGGGCCTGACCAACGCTGGAGCATCTGCGACCAACGGGGGGGCTGCCCGCATCGATAATGGGACGGCGACTTTCCTGAATTCTACCTTCCGCGACAATGTGATCAATGTGACGGGGGCGGGGAATGCGTTTGGCGGCGCTATCGTCGTCGGTTCGTCGGGTAATTCGCCGACGGTCACCTTCGATGGTTGCACCTTCCTGAATAATGGGGCGACGAGGACTGCCGGGGCCGGGACATCGAATGGTGGCGCCATCGCCATCATCGGGGCAGCGACCAACGTTACGGTCAAGAATACGACATTCGAAAACAACGCGGCTTTCTCTGCCGGTTCCGCGATCTATTTTGCTCCGACGGGCGCGGGTACCCTGGCGGTAGAGAACAGCCTCTTCACCGGAACCTCCGGCGCTAATGCGGCCATAGCGCAGACGGCCGGTACCATGACGCTCACCCAGGATACATTCTCTGGGCTCAGTACCTCAAACCAGAGCGTCGCTGTGGCAATCTCGGGCACTGGCAACGCAACGGTGCGCCATTCGACGTTCCACAACAATAGCTCGACCTTCGCTGGAACCGCGCGGGCGGTCAACATGGCCTCCAGCGGCACACTGACGATTGCGAACAATATCTTTGCCAATAGTGCGCTTGGGCAAGAGGTCAACAGGAGCGCAGGTACTGTTACCGACAACGGTTATAACATCCTCCAGAAAGCGGTTTCGGGGTTTGTGATGTCGACGAAGGACATCACCTTGGCCTCCGACGGCTCGGCCTTGAGCAGTGCCGATATCGGGCTTGGAGCGCTGGCCAATAACGGTGGGGCCACCAAGACCCATGCGCTGTTGACAGGTAGTGTCGCCATCAATTCGGGAACTCCCGGTTTGACGGCGGGCTCGGGCGGAGTGCCGACCAAGGACGCCGGGGGCAATATCCGTATCCAGAGCACGGCCATCGATATCGGCGCCTACGAATCGGCATCGACGGCAGCGCCTTTCGTATCCCCAACCCTGGAAACAGCGAGCCTGACCGTTACTACGACGGATGATGTGTCGAGCGCGTATGACGGTAAGACCTCTTTGCGCGAAGCGATTGCCTATGCGGCGACTCTGGCCGGGGCAAATACTGTCGATTTCGATGCTGGAATGATGGGCAAGACCCTGATCCTAGGTTCGACCCTGACGCTGAATGATGCCGACGGGATCACCATCGATGGAGACATCGACAATAACGGCACTGTCGACATAACGATCAGTGGCGACGCGAATAAGAGCGGTACTGTCGACACAGGGGATGTCCGTGTCTTCACGGTTTCCGGCGGTAGCGCCACCTTCGATCACCTCAAGATCCAAGCTGGTCGTGTGTCCGCAGGCGCCGGTGGCGGGATTAAGATCGACGCGGGGACGGTCAGTGTCATTGGCTCGATCTTTGATGGCAATGTCTCTACCGCATCGACAGGTTCGACCAATCCGCGCGGCGGGGCGATCCATCAGGCGGCCGGGACGCTGACCATCACCAACAGCAGCTTTGTGAATAACCAGGCATTCACTTCGGGTTCTGCTGGAACGGGCGATGCATTGGGAGGCGCGCTGAACATCGAGGCGACGGCGACGATTACCGGATCGACGTTCGAGAACAACGCCGCGAATGCCGGATCCAGCAACAGCAGTGCAGAAGCGATGGGCGGTGCGATCCATGTTTCTGCTACCGGAAATCTGACGATCAGCAATTCCACCCTGTCGGGAAACAGTGCGACGGACACGGCGTCGACGATCACCGCGCTGGGCGGCGGACTCTATAATGCGGGCTCGTTGACTGCGACCGGGGTAACCTTGAGCGGTAATAAGGCCGCAACGGGGGGCGCGGGTCTGCATAATGCCGGAACCGCGACGCTCAGCCATTCCACCATTGCCTTCAATACCGGAGAGGGGATTCGGACCAGCTCAGGCACTCTTCAACTCGGCAACAGTCTGCTGGGCATCAATAGCGGCGTCGATATCAAGGTCTCGGGCGGGACGCTGACCAGCCTTGGTTTTAATCTGGTTCAGGACAGCAGTGGCTTCGTGACCGCCACATCGGACATCGTCATGGCTGCGGGCGGGTTGGCGATCACCGATGCGCAAGTTGGACTTGCTGCGCTGGCCGATACTGGCGGCGGCATCAAGACTCACGCTCTGTTGAACACCAGCCTTGCCATCAATTCCGGCTCGCCCGGGGCCGTGGCGGGTGCGGGCGGCGTTCCGACAAACGATGCCGCTGGCCATGGCCGTATTCTGAGTACTGCTCTGGATATCGGCGCTTATGAGTCGAGCTTTACGAACAAGGCGACGCTGCCTCCCGTACTTGAAACCGCCAGCCTGACCGTCACGACGACGGAGGATGTGGTTAATGCCTATGACGGCAAGACTTCACTTCGGGAGGCGATTGGTTTCGCGGCCTCCGTGGCGGGGGCGGATGTCGTAACTTTCGACGCATCCCTGGCGGGTAAGACGGTGATCGTGGAATCCACGCTGACCCTGAACGATGTGGATGGGATCACCATCGACGGGGATGTCGATCACGACGGCACGGTCGATGTCACCATCAGTGGCGATGCCAACAAGAATGGCTTGGTCGATGTGGGTGACGTCCGAATCTTCAAGGTTTCCGGAGGTGAGGCGACCTTGGATCATGTGAAGCTGAAAGGCGGGCGGATGTCGGGCGGCGGTGGTGCCGCTGTGAAGATTGACGCCGGAACGGTGACGCTGAGCGGATCGGTCTTCGAAGACAATATCTCGATTGTCACGTCGGGTTCGAACAGCGCGCGCGGCGGTGCGGTTTATGGCGTGTCGGGGACGATGCTGACCATTACCGACTGCAGCTTCCTCAATAACCAGGCGATTGTCTCCGAAGCGGCCTCCGGCTATGCGCGCGGCGGGGCGGTCAGCAGTGTCGGTAAGGTTACGATCACCGACTCTCACTTCGTCGGCAACAAGGCTTTGGCGATCAGTAGTAAAGGGGCTGCGACGGCCCAGGGCGGCGCCTTGCATGCCTCGGCGGATGGTGCATCCCTTGGGGATGGTACGATGGTGGTCGTCAATTCCACCTTTACCGGAAATAGCGTCAGCACCAGCATAGGCAGTTCCGGCGCGCGGGGTGGGGCGATCTATGGGACGGCCGGCAGCGTCCTGACGATCACCGACAGCGTCTTCACGAATAATGAGGCGACGGTCACCGGCACATCACCAGGGATCGCCCGTGGCGGTGCGGTTGCCGGTGTAGGCAAGGTCGTCATCACGGACTCCCGCTTCATCGGCAACAAGGCTCTATCGACCAGTAGTGATGGAGCGACGACGGCCCAGGGTGGGGCGTTGCATAACTCCGGCGATGGCGACGGAGCCGATGACGGGACAATGGTGGTTACCAATTCGGTCTTCAAAGGCAATATTACCGGCTCGACAACAGGGAATACCGGCGCCCGGGGCGGTGCGATCTACGGCGCGACGGGCAGTGAACTGACGGTCAACGCCAGCAGCTTCACAAATAATCAGGCTCGTGCCGAGGGTGAAGCATCGGGTACGGCTCGCGGTGGCGCCATCAGCATGGCGGGAACGGCCCTGATCCGCGACAGCAGCTTCACCGGCAATAAAGCCATTGCCGACAGCAGTAATGTCGCAGCGACCGCGCAGGGCGGGGCGCTGCATAACACCGGCAGCAGCTTCGAGGTCACCAATTCGTCCGTTGCGGGGAATCAGGTGCTGATCGGGCTGGCAACTTCGACCGGCAAGGCCTATGGCGGTGGGATTTATAACAGCGGAACAGCGGTTCTGAGGGGAGTCGCAGTTGCAGATAACCGGGTTCGCAGCAACAGCGGGGTCACAGAAAACGGCGCCTTCGGCGGCGGGGCCTACAATAGCTCGGACGGCACCCTGACCCTCAGCGGCGGCAGCTTTACCGGCAATGTCGCGGTTGCAGGCCATACGAAAGGCGCGGTGGTGGCTGCGGGTGGCGCTATTTCCAATAGCGGAACTCTGACGGTTTCCAATACCAATTTCACCGGCAACAGGGCCGAAACCGCCAGCGCAAATGCCGATTCTGATGCCATGGGCGGTGCGCTGTATAATATCGGGAATGCCGATGTTTACCTCGGCACCTTCGCCCAGAATAAGGTGGTCAGCAGTTTTGCCGAAGCCGGATCGATGGGCGGTGCGATCTATAACCGCAATTCGACGGGCATGCTGACGGTCGACTCGGTGACTTTCAGCGGTAATCAGTCCGGCGACGGCGGCTCCGTGCTCTATAACGGCGGTATGCTGGCCGACATCAGGGACAGTCTGATGGTTGGCAATTATTCCGAAACGGGCACCGTCCTGACGCAGTTCTATTCCAAAGGGACGATGCTGCTGAGCGGTACCACGATATCGGGCAATGCGTCCGGATCGGGGTCTACCGTCGTCCTGTCGGTGAGTTCGGGCGCGGCGGAGATCCATTCCTCGACGCTTTACAATAATACGACTGGCAGCACGGTTTCGAGTAGGCGCGCCATCGGCATGTCTGGGACTTCAGTGTCCTTTACGATCAGCAATTCCATCATCGCCAATGCCAGCCTCGGCTACGAGATCTATCGTCTGGAGCGGTCCAGCACGGCCGCACCGGATGACCCGGTCTCGACCTTCAACGACAAGGGCTACAATATTCTGCAGCGCGGCGTCGGTGCCTCCACGACCGGGCCTGCCCTTGTGACTGCCGTCACCGATTATATCGGCCTTGCCCCCCATCTGACCGAACTTGGCGATTTTGGCGGCAAGGTCAAAACCCATGCACTCTATGCAGATAGTATCGGTATCGACGTCGGCAATCCGGATGCCGTGGCGGGCGTGGATGGTATTCCTCTCAAGGATGCCAACGGACAAAACCGGATCGATGGGGTCATCAATATCGGTGCCGTTGAATGGGTTCAGAGTCTGCCAGAACTGCCGCAGGTGGATCCGACCCCCGCCGTCAGCGACCCTGTGCTGGCTTCAATGAATCGCGAAAAGCTGATGGGAGCTTCCGGTGTCACCTCGCAGGCTAATCGCAGCCTGGAAGATGCTCTGCGACTGGGCGAGATTGAGCGCGATTTTGGTCAGCTTCCGACCCAGCCGCTAGACACCGCCCTGACCCGGATCTTTCAAGACGCCTGGGCTGACAATTTCATCGACGATCTTCCCGACGGACATAAGGCGCTGCCCTTTGCGAGCGCTACGCTGCGAGCAGCCGAGAATGGCGGCAGCTTGACGGGGTGGGCGAATGAGCCTGCGGAAGAAGGGCTGACACCACCGGCGGCGGCAGGTGAGTTCGACGCAATCGAACAGGCGCTTGCCGCCTTGCAGGGGGACTGGATGCCGGTTGAGTCGGTTGGTGGCTTCTCGGCCCAGACGGCGGCAGCGGTGGCCGCACGCGGTGCCGTTGTCGATCAGGCCTTGGCGGCTTTGCTGGGTGAGGGCAGGGCTGCCTGATGATGAAGGAAAAGACAGTGGGACGAGCTTTCGTACGGGGTTTGGGGGCGGTGGCGGCAGGTCTACTTCTGGTGGGCTGTTCCCTCGATCCCGACCCGATGACGATGGAGAGCATCCGCACGAGCGCTGCGGCCGATATGGCGGAACTCTTCACGGATCAGGAGCCGCTGACGGGGGACATCGACCTGCCCGACGCGATGGCCCGGGCATTGAAATATAACGTCGAACGCCGCCTGACTTTGATGGAGACCGCCCTCGCTTCGGGGCAGCTCAATTTTGCGAGCTATGACCTGTTGCCCCGGCTGGCGGCATCTGCCGGTTACTCCACGCGTGACAGCAACGATGCCTCTTTCAGCCGGAATGTCACGACGGGGAATACGGCCGGAGAGGCGACCTATTCGCGGGAGCGCCAGCGTCTTCTGGCGGATGTTGGGATTTCCTGGAACGTCCTGGATTTCGGCGTCTCCTACATCCGCGCCCGGCAGCAGGCAGACCGCGTACTGATCGCCGAGGAGCGGCGGCGGAAAGTCGTCCAGAACCTGATGCAGGACGTGCGCTATGCCTATTGGCGGGCAGCGGCGGCCGATGCCTTCCTAGGGCGGGTCACCCAGTTGATCGCCCGGGTCGAGGATGCGCAGAAGCGCGCGCAATCCGCCCAGGATCAAAAGCTGGCCCCGGCGCAGGACATGCTGGCCTACCGGCGCGAACTGCTGGATCAGTTGCGACGGTTGGAGCGGCAGCGCGAACAGCTCGCCTTGGCCAGGACCGAGCTCGCGACCCTGATCAACCTGCCACCCAATACCTTGTTCAGCCTGAAGCGGACCGATCTGGATCCGGCTTTTGCCGAGGGGCATGACCCGCAGGTGGCCTTACCCGCGCTTGAACTTCTGGCCCTGACGCTGCGACCGGAACTGGTGGGCGAGCGCTATCAGGCACGCATCGGCCAGAATGAAAGCTATGCGACGATCCTGTCGCTGCTGCCCGGTCTGGACCTGAATGCCAGCCATAATTTCGAAAGCGGTAATCTGCTGCTGAACAACAGCTGGAACGAGATCGGTGCCAGGGCGTCGCTCAATCTGTTCCGTCTTGCCTCCCTGCCCAGCGCCATGCGCCTGAACGAGTCGCGCGAGGAGGTGGATGCCGCCCGGCGCAAGGCTTTGAGCGTCGCCGTGGTGACCCAGGTCAATCTCGCCATCCAGAGTCACCGGATTGCCCGCAAGGATTATGAACGCGCGCAATTGGTGGATGAATTGGAGCAGAGCGCACTGGCCGAGGCGGGGAAGGCGGTTCAAGCCCGTACCGCGACCGATCTTTCCAAAGTGCGCGCGGAACTGGCGGCCCTGTCGTCACAGATGGCGCTTTACAACAGCTATGCCGAACTGCAACGCAGCCTCAGTCAGATCGAGAGTTCGGTCGGCATCGATCCGCTGCCAGCCTCCGTGCCGACCGACGATCTGGCCGCCCTGCGGGATGCCATCGAACAGCGTCTCGCCCAGCCTCTGCCCGACCGGCTGCGCACGCATCTATGGGATACCGGAGTTCTGCCCAAGCCGGAGGTGGCTGAGACTCCATGAGGTATGTCTGGGGGGCGTTGCTGCTTGTCGTTCTGCCTGTTTGGACGGCGGTGGCCGAGGATATTCCCGCCCGGATCGTGCCGGTGCGCGAGGCTGTCCTGTCCGCCGATATGGCTGGGCGGATCGTGGCCTTTCCCCTGACCGAAGGGGCTGCTTTCAAGAAGGGCGATCTGCTGCTCGCCCTGGATTGCAGCGAACCGCAAGCACGCCTCAATGCTGCCGATGCGACGCGGTCGGGGGCCGAGAAAGTGCTCGAAGCGCGGCGCAAGCTCAATCAGCTCGGCTCTGCCACCCAGCTTGAGATGGCGTTGGCGGAATCGGATCTGGCGAGAGCGCGCGGCGAGGTCCAGGTCATCCGCGCCATGGCCGCCAAATGCGAGGTCCGGGCGCCTTTCGACGGACGGCTGGTGAAGCGGCGCGCTCAACTGGCGGAAAGCGCCACCATCGGCCACCCGCTGCTGGAGATCATCGATGACCGCCAGCTGGAGGTCGATCTGCTGGTGCCATCGGGTTGGGCCGGCTGGCTGAAGCTTGGGACGGAACTGACGGTTGCCATCGCGGAGACCGGTCGGCGCTATAAGGCCAGCGTGTCCAATCTCGGTGCCCGTATCGATCCTGTCAGCCAGTCCTTGCCGGTGAAGGCCACCATCGTTGGGGAGCGTGAAGGCCTGCTGGCAGGCATGAGCGGCGTTGCCGTCTTCAATCGCCCATGAGCAAGGGAGGCGATCATCTCGCCACACTGCTGCGCCTCCAGCACGAGGCGCGACAGGCTGAAGGGCTGACGGAGCTCGCCTTTCTGATCGTCAATGAAAGCCAGCGCCTTGTTCCCTATAGCCACGCCATCCTCTGGCACACCTCAGCCTTTGGAAAACCGAGGGCGTTCGCCGCCTCGGGGGCAGTGCAGATCGATAGAGCGGGCCCTTATCTGAGCTGGCTGACGGAGGTTCTGGAGCACTGCCGCGCAAGGCCGGAAGCGGGCAAGCTGGCGGGGGTGTCCGCCGATGATCTGCCCCCCGGTCCGCGTGCCGAATGGGCCGGGCTCGAGGTGCCTTTCGCTCTCTGGTGTCCGTTTGTCAGTCGGCGCGGTGACATCTTCGGCGGCCTCTGGCTTGCCCGCAGCGAGGCGTTTTCACCGGCCGAGCAGGCTGTCTTGGCAGCTTTGGTCGATGCCTACGCCCATGCCTGGCAGAGCGTGACGCATCTGCGGTCCCGCCATTGGCCAGCCTTCCTGCGACGGCGGGCTTTATGGGGGCTGGCGGCGGCGGGGCTGGTCGGTCTGCTCGCCCTTCCCGTGACCCAGACGGCCTTGGCCCCTGCCGAGGTGATCGCCTGTCACCCCAGCGTGGCGGCGCCGCCTATCGATGGTGTTGTCGCGGAGATTCTGGTGCGTCCGAACCAGAGCGTGGCGATGGGGGATGCGCTCTATCGCCTGGATCGGCGGCTGCTGGAGGGACAGGCGGATATTGCCCGCAAAAGCCTGGGCGTTGCCCGCGCCGATCTCGCCCGTGCAAGCCAGCGGGCTTTCGATGATGCCGACAGCAAGATCGAATTGGCCCGGCTGCGGGCCCTGGTGCAGGAGCGGGAGGCGGAGACCGCCTATATCGAGGCGACCCATGCCCTGGCCGAAGTCAAGGCAACCCGCCCCGGCATTGCGGTGTTCGGCGATCCTGTCGATTGGATTGGCCGACCCGTGCGGGTGGGGGAACGGGTGATGGCGGTGGTCGATCCCGACGATACCTGCCTGCGGATCCGTCTGGCCGTCGATGATGCGATCCGGCATCAGGCGGAGGCACCGGTCCGGTTGTTTCTGAATATCGACCCAGCCCGGGGTGTGCCCGCCAAGGTCACGAGTTTTGGGTATGAGCCGGAAGCGCTGCCGGAAGGGGGCGGAGCGGCTTATCTGCTGCGGGCGGAGTTCGAGGCAGCGCCCCGGCCACGCCTAGGGCTGAAGGGAACCTCCCGTATCGATGGCGACAAGGTCAGCCTGTTCGACTATCTCACCCGCCGTCCCTTGAGTGCGCTGCGCCGCGTCGTGGGCTGGTAGGATGGAGCCGGGGGCCATCCTGTTGCCGCCGCTGCGGGAGGATATCGTCCTGCATCGCGCAGCCTCTGCCCCCGACGGCGCGCCGGGCTGGACCTTGCATGATCCGCTCGCCAACCGCTTTTTTGCTATCGACTGGCTGGATTTCGAGATGCTGGCCCTGTGGCGCGGGAGCGTCACCCCGGACGGCATGGTCGAGGCGCTGGGCGAGGCACGCCCCGATCTGGTGGCTAATGGCCTGATCAGTTCTGACCGGGTTCGGGACCTGCTGGGGTTCCTGGCGGCCAATCGTCTGCTGCAACCGGTGCCGGATAGCGGCTGGCGTCATCTGGCGGAACAAGCCCGGCGGGCGGCGGCGGCGCAATCGCCCTGGAAACAGGCGCTGCATCATTACCTGTTTTTCCGCATCCCGCTGTTCCGCCCCGATGGCTTGCTGCGGGCAACAGAACCGGCGGCGCGTCTCTTCTTCCAGCCTGCCGCCTTGTTGATGGCGCTCCTGCTGGGGGTGATCGGCCTGTTGCTGGCATTCCGGCAATGGGACGGGTTCGCCAACACCTTCCTCTATTTCTTCAGCCCGCTTGGGCTGGTTTGGTACGGCGGGGCGTTGGTGGTGGCCAAGGCGATCCACGAGATGGGGCACGCCTGGATTGCTCGCCGCTATTGGGTGCCGGTCCCGCGCATCGGCGTCGCCTTCATGGTGCTCTGGCCGATGCTCTATACCGATACGACCCATGCCTGGAAGCTGCGGTCGCGGTTTGCCCGCCTACACATCGCGGCGGGTGGCCTGATCGCGGAAACCTGGCTGGCCAACCTGGCGTTGCTGGCCTGGAACTTCCTGCCCGATGGGCCAGCGCGCAGTGCGGCGTTCCTGTTGGCGACCACCAGCTGGTTCATGACCCTGGCCGTCAATCTCAATCCGCTGATGCGGTTCGACGGCTATTATCTGCTGAGCGACGCCCTGGGGATCGCCAATCTCCAGGATCGCAGTTTCGCCGTCGGCCGCTGGTATCTGCGCCGTTGTTTCCTGGGGTTGGAGGCGCCCTGTCCGGAAGCCTGGGGGCCGGGGCAGCGGCGTCTGCTGGCGCTCTATGCCTATGCCTGCTGGATCTACCGGGCGGGGCTTTTCATCGGCATTGCCCTGCTGGTTTACCATGTGAGTTTCAAGCTGCTCGGCCTCTTCCTGATGGCAGTAGAGGTTGGCTGGTTCATCCTGCGGCCAATCTGGAACGAGCTGTTTGTCTGGTGGCGATCCCGAGGGGAGATGGCGCAGGCGGGTACGGTCTGGCGGCCATTGGCGCTGTTTGTCGGAGCAATCGGCCTGCTGTTTGTCCCCTGGCACAGCCCCATCGACGCCCCGGCCATGATGCGCCCCGCCGAGGCCCGGCTCTATAGCGCTGAAAATGCGATGATCGCCGCGGTGCATGTTTCGCTGGGGCAGTCCGTCGCCGTTGGGGATCTGCTGTTGCAGCTTGTCTCCCCCGGTCTGGAGCGCGCCATCCAAAAGGCGCAGGGAGAGATCGCCCTGTTCGATCAGCATCTCGCCAGGGCCGGGGGCGAGCCGCGCGGACAGAATCGCGCGCAGCTCCAGGAAAACCGGGCCCGGATCGCGGCTGAACTCCAGACCTTACAGGTGCGCCGCCAGCAATTGCGGCTCACCGCGCCTTTTGCCGGAGAGATCACCGCTATCGGTGAGGATATCCAGCCGGGGCGCTGGGTTGCGGCCCAGACCCCGCTGGCGCTGCTGGTGGATGCCGGTCAACCGGTGGTGCGCGCCTATATTCCGGAAATCGCGCTGCCACGCATCGTTCCAGGAGGCGCGGCCCGCTTTATCCCCGACGGTCGTCAACTGGACCCCCAGCCGCTGCGGGTGAGCGAGGTTGACCGTGGCGGGCTGAGTTACCTCGACGAACCGGCCCTGGCCGCCACCAACGGTGGGCCGCTGGCCGTGGTGCGGCAAGCCGATGGCCGGTTGATGGTGCGCGACGGGATCTATCGCATCCGCCTGGATCTTGCGGGTGAAACTGCCGCGGCGATAGCGGTGCCGGGACGCGTCCTGATCGACGCACCGTCCCAAAGCTTGGCGGACCGTCTATGGAATTGGCTGCTGCCGGTGCTCATCCGGGAAAGCGGATTGGGCTAGGCGAGGGGGCCGTCAAGCAGGCGGCGCACCGTCGCGATTCGTTGCGCCAGACTCCCTTCGACATAGTCGAAGCGGATACCGCGCTCTGTAAGATCGTACAAAATCATCCGCTGCATCTTGGTCCGCAGAATTTCGGTGTCGCGCCACCCATCCTGTTCGAAGGGAATATCATCGGCGCAGACCAGCCAGCGATGGTAGCGCGAGATACAGTTCCGGGCTATCGCATGCAGCTCGGGAAGGGCGCCGCCATTGTAGTAATAGCTGAGGGCAAGTGTGGTGATGGCATTGGTATCGATAAACAGGAAACGTCGGGCCGCTTTCAGTGCCTCGTCTTCGCGCCTTTGATGTTCCTGGGCGATCTGCACATAGTCCGCCAGTTCTAGTTGACCTTTCTTCTGTTCCCAGAGTTCACGGCCGTATTCGGGAACATGGACGGTTTGGAAGGTTTCGGCCAAATGCTTGGCCAGGGTCGACTTGCCCGTCGATTCAGCCCCCATCAGAACGATCTTCTGAATGAAGTGCCGATAGACAGCAGGGTCCAGCAGATGGTGGTGGGCATGAACATCTGCGCGTATCTGCGTCCCCGACGCCGGAACCGCCAATCGCTGCCGGTCGACGGAGCGGTGAGTTACGCCCAGATGATTGGCGAAACCATCGCCGTAATCTTCGCTGGTGAAGACGGCGTCAATCTCGATCCGTTTGTCGAGAAGATAGTGCCGCACATAGTCGCGGTGGGTGAAGTCGTCTGCCGTATCGACTGGGGGATCAAGTGGTTGCAGGACCGTGATGTCGGGGTAGAGCGCTTTTATCCAAGCAGCACGAACAGCCTGGGGCATCGCTCCGAAATCAGGGTTCGCGTAGACCAGCACGGTCAATTGCCCGCAGTCCTTGAGGGCGCGATCGATCAGATACTGATGTCCCTTATGGAAAGGGGCGAATTTGCCGACGATCAGGCCGTGACGGAAGATCTTATCCGGCGCCATTCAACCAGTCCCCAGACGGACATCGAGGCTAAAACCACCTGCAGGCCCACCTGGATCCAGAGGCCGAGGTGTTGAAACAGCAGTGCCTGCAACAGATTGACCGGGATCCAGACATACCAGCTCCAGATCCATTTGCGCGTGGTTGCCCAGTTGGCGATCAGCGACAGGGACGTGACGACAAATTGCAGTATGTCCCATGGGGTTCGAAATTCCGTCAGCGACGCGGTATAGGCGAAGATTGCCAGGGTCAGGACCCAGCCGAGATTATACCAGAAGGTCTCGTTGAAGGGCTTGGCGTGACCATCCCGGCGATGCTCCAGCAGCCAGAGGAAGCTGCCGTGCAGCCCGAAGATCAGATAGCTGACCTGAAGACCGGCCAGCATATATTGCTGAGTCGCGATGAATAGCAGGAAGTAAGGCGCAAGGCTCAGGTTCGAAAAATGCCAGTAGGTCGGGTGTTTGCGGACCAGGAAGATCAGCGAAACGATGACACAGGCTGCACCGCTATAATCGAAGACGGCGACAGGGATTCGGTCCAGAAACATGGGGGTCAGCTATCCGTCGGAGCCTTGACCTTGAGGTTGCCCTTAGCGGCTGCGATCATCGTTTTATAGATGTTTTTGAGCATGTCCTCGGGCTTCTGGCGGCCGTAGGGCAGGTTTTCTTTGGTGAAATTGATCATATCTTCCGTCGGGTCGACCGGGACGATTACAAGTCCTTTCCGGGCAAGTGCCGCCACCACAGCATTCGCCTGTTTGGTGTAATCCTCGAAGAAATAACTATTGTCCGCCTCCTTGATGGCGACGGCGATCATATGGGCGATATCTTTACCGGTCTTCACGATCGATCCTCTGGACGGGCGTCCATGTAAGTCGAACGCGCGCGCCTATTTTCATCGACTTTCAGGGGATGATGCAAGGACGGCACCGCACGGTCGTCACAATCGGAGCGCGGACACAGGCGACAACTGATGCCGATGGCGCTGGCGGCGTCCGGATCGAGGCCATCGCCCGCGCGGACTTCCTTGGCAAACCCCAGCGGAACGCCCAGGCCCAGCGCATGGCGACCACCGGGGGCGGAGGCTGCCAGCATCAGGAAACCCTGGCCATCGGGTAGGCGCGCGGCCTGGGCCGAGAGGCGCCCCGGTTGCGCCAGGGCGCGGTGCAGATTCCAACGGGCGCAGATGCTGCCAAAGCGCGGGATCGACAGGCCGGATGCGGTGAAGCGTTTGGAGACATTGCCCGCGACATCGATGCGCACGAAATGAAACGGCAGCCCCTGGGCGCCGGGACGCCGCAGGCTCGCCAGGCGCTGGCAGACCTGCTCCAGACTGGCCTCGAACCGGGCCTGGAGCAGATCGAAGTCATGGCGGCTTTCGCGCACGGCGGCGAGGAAACTGCCGTAGGGCATCATGACCGCCCCGGCGAAATAGCTGGCGAGCGCGATGCGGGCCAGCCGGTCGGCCTCCAGCGTCGTAAACTTGCCGCCCGCGACCAGCCGGTCCAGCCGGGGTGCTTCGCCAATCAGGGCGATCTGATGGGCCAGCTGGAACACCCGCGAGGAGCGGGGCAGACGTTCGGACAGCAGCAAGCGGCGGCTGTGCGGATCATATCGGCGCAACAGCCCGTCGAGCGAAGCCTCCGGCACTACGGCGACATCCACGGCGTAGCGTTCGGCGAGTACCCGGATCAGGCCGGTGCAGAGATCGCCATCGCCGATTTCCGCCCGCAGCGCTTCGGCGGCACTTTCCAGATCCGGGAAATGGTTCTTCTTGTCCTGGATGAAGTCGGTCACTTCTTCGGACGGCATGCCGGTCGGCACCGGATCATCTTCGCCCGCCATATCACCCGCAGCGGCGGTGGGGGCGCGGCTGCCGCGAAAGGCCTGATAGAGCGACAGGACGGCCCGCCCCAGGCTGGGCGCGGCGCCGATCAGTTCCTTGACGTCCGCCGGCTTGATGTCCTGCCCGTCGAACAACGGATCGGCGAAAACCTCCATCATCTCGGCTTCCAGGCGTCCGTCATCGTCGTCCGTGAAGCTGTCGAGATCGATCCCGAACCGCTGCGCCAGCTTCAGCAGAACCGGGACCGTCACGGCGCGCTGGTTGTGTTCGAGCAGATTGAGGTAGCTAGCGCTGATGCCCAGCTGCTCGGCCATCTGCACCTGACTAAGACGTTGCTCCTGGCGCAGACGCCGCAGTTTTCCGCCAAGTCTGATCTGTTCGCGCGCCATGTAAATTCCTTACATGTTCGGTATTTGCAATTCGTAAATCAGTAAATCATTGCACTCTATCTGGCAGATTTTCAAGTTTGCATTGCCGTAAGGGAGGTTTTTGCGCTGCAATAAGTTCATCGCAGGAACGGGATGGAAGAGCCCGGCCGACGCCACCAGGAACCGATGCGGAGAAGCATGATGACCATCCAGCACAGCCCCTTGCCCGATGCCAAAGACAATCGCTGGCGGGGGATCCAGCGCGACTATACCGTGGCCGACGTGCAGCGTCTGGCGGGTTCGGTCGCGATTGATCACACGCTTGCCAAGCGGGGCGCGGCAAGGCTTTGGCGTGACCTTCACAGTGAGGATTACATCAATTCGCTGGGTGCCTTCACCGGCAATCAGGCGATGCAGATGGTCAAAGCAGGCCTGAAGGCGATCTATCTGTCCGGCTGGCAGGTCGCGGCCGATGCCAACAACAACGGCCAGATGTATCCGGACCAGAGCCTCTATGCCGCCTCCTCGGTTCCCGAAGTTGTGCAGCGCATCAACCGCACCTTGAAGCGCGCCGACGAAATCCATCATGCCGAGGATGACGACAGCATCGATTGGTTCGCCCCCATCGTCGCCGATGCCGAAGCCGGTTTCGGCGGTCCGCTGAATGCCTTCGAGCTGATGAAATCGATGATCGAGGCGGGCGCTGCCGGTGTGCATTTCGAGGATCAGTTGGCGTCCGAGAAGAAATGCGGTCATCTGGGCGGCAAGGTGCTGCTGCCGACCCAGCAGTTCATCCGCACCCTGAATGCCGCACGCCTCGGCGCCGATGTCTGCGGCGTCGACACCCTGCTGGTGGCCCGGACCGATGCCCATTCGGCCCAGCTGATCACCAGCGATATCGACGAGCGGGACCATCCGTTCCTGACCGGCGAGCGCACGGCGGAAGGCTTCTTCCGGTTGAAGCAGGGCGCCAAGGTCGGTGTCGATCATGCGATTGCCCGTGGTCTGGCGTTCGCGCCTTATGCCGATCTCGTGTGGTGGGAAACCTCCGAGCCGAACCTGGACGAAGCGCGCCGCTTTGCCGAGGCAGTGCATGAGAAGTTCCCCGGCAAGCTGCTGGCCTACAATTGCTCGCCCAGCTTCAACTGGAAGAAGAAGCTGGATGACACCACCATCGCCAAGTTCCAACGGGAACTCGGGGCGCTGGGCTACAAGTTCCAGTTCGTGACGCTGGCCAGCTTCCACAACATGAACTTCCACACCTTCCAACTGGCCAAGGGCTACAAGGAACGCGGCATGGCGGCTTATTCCGAGTTGCAGGCGGCGGAATTCGCAGCCGAAAGCGCGGGTTATACCGCGACCCGTCATCAGCGCGAAGTCGGCACCGGCTATTTCGATGCCGTGTCGCTGGCGATCTCCGGCGGGCTCAGCTCCACGACCGCGATGGCGGGATCGACCGAAACCGAACAGTTCCACGGCAACGCAAAGGCGGCAGCTGCGGAATAGGGTTCCCGATGCCCTAACCGACGCCCCCGCTTTGGGTAGGGTATCTGGAGACAAGCGGCCTCGATCGGGCGGATCGAGGCCGTTTTGTCGTTTTGTGTTGGCCTACCGCTTCGCTACTTGAGGCCGGTTACCTGCTCTACGGAACCAACCCCACCCCTCGTGCATAGATGTCACGGTGGAGGGTGATCGGGCGCGGCCTGTCATCTCTGCCTCTTGCCGAAAAGCCCAGCCGGGTTAATGTTAAAGGCAGATGACAGCGCGTCGGGGGGTAGACATGGCCCACGTTCAGCGACTTTGGCAGCGTTTTATACGAAAGCTATTCCGTCCTCTCCTGCTGGCGCTTCTCGCCAGTCTATTGCCCATCGCTTCCGCTTCAGCCCGCGTGGTGGACCTGCTGCTGGTCCTGGCCGTCGATATTTCGCGGTCGGTCGATTCGGAGGAGTTCCAGCTTCAGCGCCAAGGGTATGCCCAGGCCCTGACCCATCCGGAGATCCTGGCGGCGATCCAGTCCGGGTCCATCGGCGCCATTGCCATCAGCTATATCGAATGGTCGGGGGCGGATCAGCAGGTGCTGATCCTGGATTGGACGGTGATCGAGAACGAGGAAAGTGCTCGTATGGCGGCTGGGCGGATCCTGGAAGCCGACCGCAGTTTCTATGGCTATACCTCGATCTCCGAAGCCATCAAGAAAGGCACCAGCCTGATTGCCAGCGCCCCGCATGAAGGCATGCGTCAGGTGATCGATGTGTCGGGCGACGGCTCGAACAACTCGGGCGCACCTGTGACGGTGGCGCGCGATGAAGCTGTTAAAGCTGGCATTGTGATCAACGGTCTGCCGATCCTGAACGACCGGCCCAACCCCTTTGGCCAGCTCGATCAGAAGCTCGACGAGTATTATCGCAATTTCGTGATCGGCGGTCCGGGCGCCTTCATGGAGCCGGCCCGCGACTTTCAGGCTTTTGCCGCTGCTGTGCGGGCGAAGCTGGTCAAGGAAATCGCGGGCATGCCCGACCCAAGGCCGAACGACGGTCGTCTAGCCGAACTTACGCCCGATCTTCAGGACCGCCAGCGCTGAGGCAAGACACAGGAAGAACGATCCGCCCCACAGGATCTGCCCGCCTGCGTGATCTAGAAGATAGCCGCCGAATAGCGGCCCGATGGTAGAGGCGATGGAGAAAACCAGCGAATAGATCGCCATGGTTTCCCCTGGGCGGCCCTTTTCCGCCCGCTTCTGGGCAATGCCCATGCTGGCGGGCAGCAGGGCCATCTCGCTTAAGGTCCAGAGGATCATCCAGATGATCGCGCCCGGCAGCCCGCCCCAGATCGCCAGCGAGCCATAGGCGACCCCCACCAGAACCACGCCCACAGCCGTCACCTTATGGGCAGCAAAGCGGCGTATGGCGGCGATGACCGGCATCTCGAACAGGGCGACGGCGAGGCAGTTGAAGGCGATCAGGAAGCCGAAGGTGGCGGGTGAGACGCCCTGGATGCTGACAAGATCGGTCGCCAGGGTGGAGCGGAACTGCATAAAGACGGTGGTGCCAAGGATCAGCACGGCGCAGAACAGGATATAGTCCTTGTCCAGCCAGACCGACGGCGAGCTTGTCTGACCTTCTGCTTTCGGATCCATCCCGCGCGGCTCCACCTTCGGCATGGGCAGCAGCATCAGGGTGGCGGCGATACAGGCGACGCTATTGACCCAGAAGATGCCGTCGGCCCATCCGGCATAGATCAGCCCGCCCAGCGAGGTTCCGGCCCCTAGGCCCGCGTTGATGGCAAGGCGATTGAGGCCATAGCCGCGCATGCGGTCTTCGGGCGGGCAGAGGAACAGCGCGCAGGCCATGCCGGGCGGGCGCAGCCCCTGATCGCACATGCCGATCACGAAGGCGGTCGCGCTTAAGGCCGGAATGCTGGCGAAATAGACCATCGGGATAAAGGCAAGGGCCTGGATCGCCATCAGGATGATCATCAGGCGACGGTTGTCGACCCGGTCCGCCAGCCAGCCAGATGGCACGGCCGCGAGAAAGCGGCCCAGCCCGGCAGCCCCCAGCACGATGCCGATGTCGGTCGCAGACGTCGCATATTTCTGAGCCAGATACACGGCGGTGAAGGCGAGGCCGGTCTGCCCGCAGTTCCAGACGAACATACTGCCCGCCAACCACCACATCGCGGCGGGCAATCCGCGATAGACGTCAAAGTAACGCTTCACTAGGCTCATGATCGCGCCATAGAGGCCCAAGTCGGCGCTGCTTGCAAGGGCGCTGCCTAAATATTTTGCACGTTGGAAGAGAAGTCATGAGTGCGCAGACCTGGTTGCTGTTTCTTCCTGCCGCCTTCCTGATGTCGATGGCGCCGGGGCCGAACAATCTGCTGGGCCTGAGCAATGGCCTACGGTTCGGCGTGACGCGGGCGATGATCGCAGTCACAGGGCGTCTGGTCGCTTTTCTGCTGATGATTGGCCTGACGGCGGTTGGTCTTGGCGCCGTGCTCGCGACATCCGAACTGGTGTTCCAAGTGATCAAATGGGGCGGGGTGCTCTATCTCCTGTTTCTGGGTATCCAGATATGGCTTGCACCGCCGATGGACCTGTCAGGTCCGGGCGGCGGGAAGGGCGACAGTCTGCTGGCGCTGGCCAAGCGCGAGTTCTGGATTGCCGCCGGAAACCCCAAGGCGATCCTGATCTTCACCGCCGTCTTCCCACAGTTCGTGACCCCCGACGCTGCGTATATTCCCCAGTTCCTGATGCTGGGGGCCGGGTTCCTGGCGACCGAGGTCGTCGCGGCGCTGGCGTATGTGGCAGCGGGGCGCGGTGTTGGATTGCTCAATCTGGGTCTGCGCGGCAGGATATGGCTCAATCGTATTACGGGTGGCGCCTTTATTGGCGCGGCTGCTCTGTTAGCGGCAGCGCGGCGGTAAGACAGAATAAGAGTCCTCGGCAAGAATCTCCTAGTGAATGCGGCAAATAATGCCCGCTGAAACCTGTTCGAGAACTTGTTATGGTGTCTCGACTAGCAACAGGTTTGTGCACGATGACTCTGACCCAGGCCCCTCTTTCTCGCCAGACTCCGCGCGCTTCGGACGCGAAGGTCGCCGGATATGAAATCGACGGCGAAGTTCTGTCGAGCATCCGCCATGCGTCCCGCAAGACGGGTGTGGAGTTCGGCTACCTGATGGCCCAGGCCGCCCAGGAAAGCAGCTTCCAGACGGATGCCAAGGCCGGGACCAGCAGCGCCACGGGCCTTTATCAGTTCATCGATTCGACCTGGCTTCGCACCATGAAGGACCATGGCGCCAAGCACGGTCTTGCCACTGAAGCCAATGCCATTCAGTCCGACGGTCGCGGCAGCTTGAAGGTCGCCGACCCGGCGATGAAGCAGCGCATCATGGACATGCGCAAGGACCCGAAGGTCGCGGCGGTCCTGGGCGCCGAATTCGCCCTGTCGAACAAGAATCAGATCGAAGCCTCGCTCGGCCATGATGTCGGTTCGACCGAGCTGTATCTCGCGCATTTCCTGGGCGCCGGCGGGGCAACCCGCTTCCTGCAGGCGATCGAGAAGAACGGCAGCCAGTCGGCCGCCAGCCTGATGCCGGAAGCTGCCGCGTCGAACAAGAATGTCTTCTATGACAAGGCCACGGGCCGTGCGCGCACGGTGGGCGAAGTCTATAAGCTGTTCAGCCGTTCCATCGAAACCAAGTCGGATGCCTTCGCCTCGCTCGAAGATGGCGTTGCTGCCGGTCCGCGTGCGACGGGCGCCGCCAAGGGCCCCGCTTTCGGCCCGACCATGGCGAATGCCCGCCTGCTGGCCGCCAATGGCACCGGCCCGACCGGCCTGAATGCCTCGGGCGGCGCGCTTGCCAGCGATGGCCTGCCGACCGGTCCGCTGAACCTCGATCTCCTGACCATGCTCGCCTTCTCGGCCCTCGAAAGCCTGGATGCGACAGCCGGAGAAGAGGATCAGGCCCAGGTCAATAACGTCGATCAGCGCCAGCGCGCCTATGAGGCCAAGATGGACCTCAACAAGAGCCGCCTGTCGATCCAGTCGTAAGGGTTCCTCCCCGCTACCTGAAGGCCCGGAGCTTCTCCGGGCCTTTTTGTTTTTGGGTGCGGATTTCGGTCTCCCCCTCATGAATCGTCATCCCGGGACTTGATCCCGGGATCTCCTTCCAGAGCATTTCCACATGTCCTCAGACTGCTTGGGCAAGCTCCCGGAGGAGATCCCGTGGTCAAGCCACGGGATGACGATGGAGGGGCGGAAGGATCGGACGACGCGGCTTGGCTACACAAGATCCCGGCTCAGGGGCCGGGATGACAGCGTTTGTTTGGGAGCGGGATGCTACCGCTCGATAACAACCCGGCCTGCCGCCGTGCGATCCTGCCAGCCGCGCCGTTCCAGCTCAGGCACGTCCGATGGTTCTCGGGGCCAACCGACACAGAGGTAGGCCGTCAGGTGCCAGCTATCCGGTACGTCGAGCGCTTGGGTGACCGTCACCGGATCCAGGATCGACACCCAGCCGACGCCAAGCCCGAGGCTGCGGGCCGTCAGCCAGAAATGCTGGATCGCCCCGACCGTGGAGTAGGACAGGGTTTCGGGCATGGTGAGGCGCCCGAGGTGATGGCCCTGGGCCGTCCCGCTATCGGTAAAGACCGCGAATTGTTCCGGGGCTTCGCGCAGTCCGGCCAGCTTCAGGCGGGCATAGTCGGCCGCTTGATCGCCCGCGTACCGGGCCAGCGCCTCGGCATTGCAGGCTTCGAAGGAGTGGCGGACCGCCGCGCGGGCCTGCGTAACGCGAACCCAGCGCCAGGGTTGGCTATTGCCGACGGACGGTGCCAGTTGGGCGGCATCCAGGCAGGTCTGGATGAGGGAGAAGGCGACCGGATCGGTTCGGAAGTGCCGCACATCCCGGCGCCAGCGTAAGAGCTCGCCAAAACTTGCACGGAAGGGGGCATCGAACAGCGGTTCATCCATCAATCCCTCTTATCAGGCCGGAGGGCTGCAGCCAAAGCCGATTGTGCGACCTGCCGATTGCCGCTAGAACCGGGCCATCATGAGTCTCACCCGCGCCTTCGCGACCGTCGGTAGCCTGACCCTGCTCAGCCGCGTGCTCGGCTTCATCCGCGATATGATGATGGCCGCTGTCCTGGGCGCGGGGCCGGTGGCCGATGCCTTTGTCGTGGCCTTCAAGCTGCCGAACTTCTTCCGCCGCCTGTTTGGCGAGGGGGCCTTCAACGCGGCTTTCGTGCCGGTGTTCGCCGGACTGCTGGCCACCGACGGGCGCCGGGCCGCCCTGATCTTTGCCGAACAGGCCATGGCTTGTCTGCTGGGCGCGCTGCTGATCTTTACGGTGCTGGCCGAGGCGGGTATGCCCCTGCTGACCGCCGCCATGGCGCCGGGTTTCATCGATGACCCGGAACGGTTTGGCCTGACGGTCGACCTCGGTCGCATCACCTTCCCCTATCTGCTGCTGGTGTCGCTGGCGGCCCTGCAGTCCGGGATCCTGAATTCGGTCGAGCGCTATGGCGCTGCGGCCTTCACGCCGGTTCTGCTGAACCTCTGCATGATCGCGGCGATGATCTTCCTGCCGAAATATACCCAGACCGAAGGTCATGCCCTGGCCTGGGGTGTGGTGGCCTCGGGCATCGCACAGTTCGTCTGGCTGGCGATTTCCTGCGGCCGGGCCGGGGTGCCGGTTGGCCTGCGTCGCCCCCGACTGTCACCCAAGGTGCGCGAGATGCTGCGCACGCTGGGTCCGGCGCTGATCGCAGGCGGCGTCGCCCATATCAACGTGATGGTCGATATGATCATCGCCTCCCTGCTGCCTGCAGGTGCCATCTCCTGGCTCTATTACGCCGACCGGGTGGCGCAGCTGCCGCTGGGCGTGGTGGGGGCGGCGGTGGCGACGACCTTGCTGCCGGTGCTATCGCGCCAAATCCGGGGCGGTGACAAAGCCGCAGCCCTGTCCAGCCAGAATAAGGCGCTGGAATATGCACTGATCCTGACCATGCCCGCTGCCGCCGGTCTGGTCGCTCTGGCTCTGCCTATCACCGTGGTGCTGTTCCAGCGCGGGTTGTTCACAGCCGCCGATGCCATCGGCACGGCGGGGGCAATGGCGGCTTTCTCGGCTGGTCTGCCCGCCTTCGTGGTGGCCAAGGCGCTGGCGACCAATTTCTTTGCGCGCGGCGATACCAAGACGCCGATGCGTTTTGCCATCATCTGTCTGGTCGCCAATGTGGTGCTTAATCTGGCGCTGATGCCGTTTCTGGCCCATGTGGGCGTGGCGCTAGCGACCAGCCTGTCGAGCTGGCTGAATGTCGCCATGCTCTGCTGGACCCTGTCGCGCCAGGGGCACCTTGTTATGGACAAACCGTTGCAGGGCCGGTTGTGGCGCCTGCTGATCGTCTCGATTGTCATGGGCGGCGCCCTGTGGGTGGTGGTGCCTTACGCGATGCCCCATCTGGCGGCAGGTCAGCCCTGGCGCTACCCGTTGCTGGCGGGACTGGTTGCGGGCGGGGGGCTGGTCTATGCGATTCTGGGTCAGGTGCTGGGGGCTTTCAGTCTCAAGGATATCTTGAGGTTGCTGCGGCGCTCTCGTTAGATGACGGCAAAAGGAGGGGGTGGTATAAGCCACCCCCTCTAGTCTTTTTGTCAGCGCCTGGATTTATCGATGACCCGCATCTTCTCCGGCATTCAGCCGACCCATCATCTGCACCTTGGCAATTATCTGGGTGCGATCCGCAATTGGGTGGGGCTGCAGCATCAGTATGAGTCGATCTTCTGCATCGTCGATCTGCATGCGCTGACCGTCCCGCAGGATCCGGCGGCGCTGCTGCGCGCGACCCGCGAAGTCGCGGCGACCTATATCGCCTGCGGCATCGACCCGGTGAAGAACATCATCTTCCACCAGTCCGGGGTGCAGGAGCATGCAATGCTCGCCTGGTTGCTGGGTACGATCACCCCGCTGGGCTGGCTGAACCGCATGACCCAGTTCAAGGAAAAGGCCGGCAAGGCGCGGGATAACGCAGGCCTGGGCCTCTACTCATATCCGGTGCTGATGGCGGCCGATATCCTGCTTTATAAGGCCACCCACGTGCCGGTGGGCGAGGATCAGAAGCAGCATATCGAACTGGCGCGCGATATCGCCGGTGCCTTTGCCCGTCAGTTCGGCAAGGAAGTCTTCCCGCTGCCCGAACCGCAGATCTTCGGCGCCGCAACCCGCGTCATGTCGCTGCGTGACGGCCAGAAGAAGATGTCCAAGTCGGATGAGAGCGATTATTCGCGCATCAATCTGACCGACGATGCCGAAACCATTGCTCTGAAGGTCCGCAAGGCCAAGACCGATCCCGAGCCCATGCCGGAAACGGTCGAGGCGATGGCGGAACGGTACGAGGTCGCCAATCTCGTCGGCATCTATGGCGCGCTTTCGGACATGACCCGCGAGCAGGTCGTTGCTCGATATGCCGGGCAGCAGCTGTCGGGCTTCAAGAAGGATCTGACCGACCTTTGTGTCGAAAAGATCGCCCCAATCTCGGCCGAACTGAACCGCCTGATGGCGGCGCCGGGCGATATCGATGCTATCCTGAAGAAGGGCGCCGATCGGGCCTCTGCCATTGCCAAGCCGGTGCTGGCCGAGACCTATGACGCCATGGGCCTCTTGAGAGTCTAAGACCGATGCAGATCACCGATCTCCCCTTCAATACCGTCGTCTGGCAGGACGAGCCCGTCACGGTCCATAAGGGGGAGACCGGCGAGGCCTATTGGCGCACCCGTCATTTCGGACCGATGCGGGTGCGGATGGTCGAGTATACGCCGGGCTATTTCGCCGACCATTGGTGCGTGAAAGGCCATGTGCTGTTTGTCATCGACGGGGAGATGACGACGGAACTAGAGGATGGCCGGACCTTCGAGATGAAGGCCGGAACCTCCTATCAGGTGGCCGATAATGCCGAGCCGCATCGGTCTTTCACCAAAACCGGCGCGCGCCTCTTCATCGTCGACTAAGGGCGCTCGTCCGGCGGCGATCTGCGTCGCTGTCGGACGTGCTCAGATCCTCGCGTACAGGAAGTACGCTCCGGTCTTGCGCGTTCCGGCAGCTAGCAGCTCATCCACCGGCCTTCACTTCTAAAGCCCGCAAACAAACAACATCTGTCATCCCGCACTTGATGCGGGATCTCGTGTGGCCAGGCCGCGTCGAAACTAATTCCCCACCGTGCGGATGATCGCGGGATAATCTTCCTTGCGGGTCAGGCAGGAAGGCACTTTCATCCCGGCGAGCCAGGGATGGTCGGCTGGCATCGGGTTGACATGGATCAGCCCTGGCGAGCGCGTGACGGCGATCAGATCGTGGCCGAAGACGTCATGCAGACGACCGATCATCCTGTTAAATTCCGGGTTCGTGCTCTTCGCTTGGGCGCTGATACGGGAAAAGCAAAGTTCGTCAGCCGATAGCGCTCGGCGCCGATGGCCCAGATCCAGCGGATAGGGGGCGACGTTGTGGTTAACGTGGACGATCTGCTGATTCGATGGGCCGGGAGTCTTATCTCCATTTATCGCATAGCCAGTGATGTCGCCAAAAATATGTACAGCGAGCAGGAAGGCTATGGCGACGGTGGTGCGAACACAGTGTGCCAGAAACAGCAGCACCTTCATTTCAGCCGGCACTCCCCATCGGTGCCGATCAGATCGGAGGAATGGAAGAGTTCATAGAGCGTTCCGGTCCGCACCAAGTCCCCTTCATAGAAGGAACGCCTCTGAATCTCGCGGGCGACGGCCCGCATCTCGATCGTGGCGCCTCGCTGGGAGGAATATTCGTAGGTGGGGCAGATCTCGTCAGCGGTCTCGATGATGCCTACCGGATAACGACTTGGGGTTTTCAAAAAGGAATGGGAGTAATAGGTCCGCTCCCGATCAAGCTCGCCCTGGCTAAACGGCTGATGCTTGAAGCCGATGTAAAATAACCCCAGGGCCGAGAGCCAATATAACAGCCACAACCGCCCCATAGCCTAATTCGCGACCAGCATCATGCCGAACCAGCGCCAGCGTCCCTCGCTGGCGGGCAGGGTGCAGTTAAGGCGGGAGCGGCCGGCAGGCAGGGCATCGTCGAAGCGCAGCTCGATCCGGCGTTCGCCCAGCGATTGGGCGTTGATACGGCCGACACCGGAGAGGAAACAGGAAAGCCCGGACAGATCGCCCATCATGGGATCGACGGTAAAGCCGACCGACGGCGGATTTTCGCCAAGCCGCATGTCGCCTGGCGTCACATCGCCCACCAGCAACGGCAGGGCCTGGACGGCAAGGCGGAAACGTTCCTGCGAACCGAGCGTATCGTTCATGGCAAAACGCGGCAGAGTGAAGACATCCGAGCGCGCATGGGCGACCCCGGATTGCTGGCCGACGGCGCCGCGCATGCCCTGACCCTTGGCATAGTCCCGCACCGCGTCGGAATATTCGCCGTAAGGATAGGCAAGCATCGTCGGCGTGGTCCCGGTTTCGGCCTTGATACGGTCGTTCGCCCGGGCGATCTGGCCGATGATATAAGCGCGGTCCTGATTGATCAGATGGGGATGAGAGGCGGTCTGATTGCCGATCTCGATCCCGTTATTGGCCATGGTGCGGATCTGGGACCAGCTTAAGGTTTCCCCGCTGGCACGGTCCACGGTGTCGGTCGCCAGGAACAGGGTCGCAGGAAACCCATATTGCCGCAGCAGTGGCCATGCGACCGTGAAGGCGCTGACGTGGGGCTCATCGATGGTCAGGACGACCGTCTTTTCGGGAATCGGCTTAGCATCGGTGATGGCGGCAACAAGACGCGACAGAGGCCAGACCTGATAGCCACCGGCCGACAGTTCGGCCAGGTGGGCCTCGAACAGTTCGGTCGAGATCGAGGAGGCCGCGCTATCGTCATTGAAGCGGCCGTAGGTCAGAATGACGGCCCGCGGCAGCAAGCTGTCCGCCTGCTGAGCAAAGGCAACCGCCGGGGACAGCAGACAGCCTGCCAGTACCCCTATCCCGATCCATTGCCGCAATCTCGCCAGCATTTGTACCTCTTTTATTCCCTTCCGCCGTAATCAGATGCGGCAGGTTTCAAGGAAAGTCCAGAGGGCTAACAGCCGCAGCCCCTATTCCATGATCCGCAGTGGCAAAGCGGTATCACTGATAAGAGGATATTGCCGGGCGTTGAACAGCTGGTAATGCCACCATTCCATCGAATAAAAATCGAATCCGGCGGCGCTCATGATGCCTAGCAGCAGGAAGCGGTTCTTCTGCGCTTCCACCGAAACATCGGTGCGGCCGTGGTGCGAAAGGTCGGTGAAGGCATCGAAGCCGGTGCCCATGTCCAGCTCGGTCCCATCCCTGTCGATAAGGGTCAGATCGATGGCGGCACCGCGCGAATGGGGGCTGCCCTTGCGGGGATCGGCCAGGAAGATCGGGTCGGGCGTGTGGTTCCAGAAGATCCACTGCGCTTCGGGCGGCCGATAGGCGTCGAAGATCTTGAGGCGCAACCCGTGCGGCTTGGCAAGATCGACAGCCTTACGGAGATACCGTTCCGCGATAGGATGCAGATAACATACAGGATGACGATAAACCGGCTTGCCGGTCAGGTTATCGCTCGTGGCATAACGCAGATCGAGAACGACATTATGATCGGCTTCGGTAATCTGTATAAGCGGCATGTTTCCGGCTTGGGGCTTATGTGAAAGAAGAAATGACACCTACCACGTCAGAGCGCTCCAAGGCTATCGCAAGGCCGCTGCTGGCTGTCGAGAGCAGCGGTGGCGCGCTTTCCACGGCGATTGTAATGCCCGATGGCGTGGTACGCGCCCGGATGGACGAGATCATGATGCGCGGCCATGCCGAACGCATCGTTGCGATGATCGCCGAAACCTTGAACGCTGCCGATCTTGCCGCCCGCGATCTGGGGGCCGTGGCGTCCAGCGTCGGCCCCGGCAGCTTCACCGGCATCCGTGTCGGTCTGGCGGCGGCGCGGGGCGTCGGGCTTGCGGCAGGCCTGCCGGTGATCGGCATCGGCAGCGCGGCGGCAGTGGCCTATGGCGCCCGCGAACAGGCGGCGGGGCGTCCGATCCTGGTACTGATCGATTCGCGCCGCGCCGACCTGTTTGTCCAGGCGTTCGATGCCGATGCGACCTCCCTGGGGGAGGCCGTCGCCTTGCCGCCGGAAGATCTGCGCGGTTTTGTCGAAGGGCTGGCGGGGGATGGGCTCTATGTCACCGGCGATGCGGTTGCTGACCATATCGATGCCCTGACACTGCCGGGGGTGGAGCTTGCACCCAGCGGCCCGCCGTCTGCCGTGTCGGTTGCCATGTTGGCACTGGCGGCCCTGCACGCGCCCGAAGCGCTGCCAGCCGCGGCTCCGGTCTATATCCGTCCCCCCGATGCAGCTGTTCCGGCTTTTGGCGGGCGATTGAAACGGTTGGTGCGATGACTGCGGGGCCGGTGCTTCAGCCTGCCGGGATTGCGCATGTCGAGGTGCTGGCGGCCTTGCACGGCGCCAGCTTTGCCGAAGCCTGGACGGTTGAGACGATGGTTGGTCTGCTGGATGGCAACGGCAGCTTCGCCTTCATCGCCACCAACCCCGATCCGGTGGGCTTCGTGATTGCCCGGCTGACGGTGGGGGAGGGAGAGATTCTCTCCATCGGTGTGCTGCCGTCGGCGCGTGGCACCGGCATCGGCCGCGCCCTGCTGTCGGCCGTAACGCGACGGATGGCAGGCCAGGGGGCGGAGATGCTGTTCCTGGAAGTGGCGGAGACCAATCAGGCCGCCCGCGCTCTTTACCAGGGCTTCGGCTTTGTGCCGGTCGGACGTCGCAAGAACTACTACGACAATCCCGATGGCACCCATGACGATGCCATCGTGATGCGTCGGGATCTGTTCGTTTAATTCTTTTTCTGGTTTGCGAACCAGACGACGGCGGATAGCCCGATCACTGTGCTGAAGGCAACATAATGGGCGGGGCCCAGGTTGTTGAACTTCACCAGCGCGCTGACCGCAACCGGGGTGAGGCCGCCGAAGATCGCATAGGCGACATTGTAGGAGAAGGAAACCCCGGTGAAACGCACGGTGCCGGGGAAGCTGCGCACCATGACGTAAGGCACCACGGTGATGATCCCGGCGGCGGTCCCGGCCAGGGCATAGAGCGTGATCAGATTCTCCGGATGGGTCGCCGTGCCGATATAGAGACCATAGGTCGTCAGGATCAGCAGCGGGGCGCCTGCCAGCGTCACTTTGAGCGCGCCGAACCGATCCAGCAGCATGCCCACCAGAATGGCTGCGACGGTGATGCCCAAAGTGGCCGCGACACTGCCGATCAGGGTGGTGAGGGCCGGAACCTTGTGGATCTGCTGCATCAGGGCGGGGGTGGAGAGGATCACGACCACCACGGCGGCGGTCAGCATCCAGGTCACCAGCATTGAGATGACGACGCCCGGCTTGTGATCGCGCAGCACCTGCTTGACCGGCATGTCGGCGGCTAGGGCCTTGCGGGCGCGCAGGGCTTCGAACACTGGAGTCTCATGCAGCCAGCGGCGCAGATACATGGCGACAAAACCGAAGACACCGCCGATCAGGAAGGGAATGCGCCAGGCGAAACCGGCGATTTCCTCGGGCGTATAGATCGCGTTGATCGCGGTGGCCATTAGCGATCCCAGCAGGATGCCGCCGGTCAGGCCGCCCGTCAGCAGGCCGCAGGCAAGACCCACCCGCTTGTCGCTGACATGTTCGGCGACAAAGACCCAGGCGCCCGGCGCCTCGCCCCCGATGGCCGCGCCCTGGAACAGGCGCATGATCAGCAGCAGGATCGGGGCGGCATAGCCGATGGTCGCATAGGTCGGCATGGCGCCGATCAGAAGGGTCGGCACCGCCATCATGAAGATCGACAGGGTGAACATGCGCTTGCGGCCGGTCTTGTCGCCGAAATGCGCCATGATAATGCCGCCCAGCGGACGCGCCAGATAACCGGCGGCGAAGATGCCGTAAGTCTGCAACAGCTGCAGCCAGACCGGCATGTCGGGCGGAAAGAACAGCTTGCCGATCACCACCGCGAAGAAGACGTAAATGATGAAGTCATAGAACTCGAGCGCCCCGCCCAGGGAGGCGAGGGCAAGGGTTTTTGCGTCGCCTCGGGTCAAGGCGCGGTCGGCAGTGATGGCGGTCATTCTTGGGAAGCCTGATCATTAGGTAAAACAGGCTGACGTTCTTAGGCCGGGCGCGCGACCTTAACCATTGCAAAAAACGGGTTCGATTAATGCTGTTAACGCATGGAAAGCGGATATGAAAATCCGCTCTTCCGGCACTTGAGCGAAAGTAAATTGCTTAAGGCGTGCCTCAAGTAACGTAAAGCGCGGTAGGCGAACGAAAAGCCTTATTTCGCCAGCAGGTCGGGCCAATCCTCGAACTGGACGCCTTTGCATTCCGGCATGAAATGATAGGCGGTCAGGCGGAACTCCACCCCATCCCAGATCCAGTCGCCCGAAACCCCGCAGTCGCCAAAGCCACGGCCACGCGCGAAGGAGGAGACGGTACGCCCTTGGGGCTCCACTTCGGCCAGGGTCAGGCTGTTGGTTTCCTCGGTGCCCGGTGCATCCAGCTTGGGCGACGCGAAGACCGCCGGTTTCAGGCTGCCCGCTTCCTCGATGAAGAAGATCGAGTCGATATTATAGGCCGCGATGTTGCAGACGGCGGACCAGAGGATCTTGGTGTCGGTGAGGCGTACCGCCTCGGGCTGGGCCTGCTCGGCGGGGTTTTCAAGCGAGCATTCGTCGCTTACCGCCTGCATCAGCGCGGGCGGCACCGGTGGCTGTTCGGCCAGCGGGGTGACTGGGGCGGGTTTGCGCAGCAGCTTAGGGATCGGTTCGCGAAAAGGCGTGTTCTTGCCGGTCTTGGCGATCAGGGCCGCAGGCGTGCCGACGCGGCCCTGATAATCGTCCATCCAGATCAGCGCCGCGACGGCCCCTGCCAGGGAGATCGGGGCTTTGTCCGCACCCGCGATCTGCGCCTCGATCAGGCTGCCCTTGCGCAGGGCGGCAATCAGCGTGTCGTTGAAAGACAGGCGGATTCGCCGTTCGTCCTTGGGCAGTCGCTGGGGCGTGCCTGGGAGGGCGGGCGAGGGCGTGCCGTCCAGAGTGAGGCTGACCTGACGGTCCTTATCGCTCGCCTCGTTCAGGACAATCCATGCCTGCGGTTTCGCATCGGCCCCGATGCCGCGCTCGATGCGGACATAGGCGGATGTGTCCGCGGTATCCGGCCCGAAGCCAAAGACGGTGCAATGCCCGGCCTCGGCACAGAGCACGCTCCAATCCTTGAAGCTGCGGGCCTGTTGCGGCTCGGCGGCAAGGGGCATGAGAGCAAGGGCGAGGACGGCAAAGCGCAGCATGGCAACTCGCAGGGTGGGAGGGCGGGACGCCACTCTAGCCAAAAATTTTCGCCTCTGTGTAGGAACGTCTCGGGGGCCAGCGTCCTTGGGAGAGCAAACAGACTCTTCAGGAGGAAAAATCATGTCGAAAGTCACTCCCTGCCTTTGGTTCAAGGATAATGCCGAGGAAGCCGCCCGCTTCTACACCTCGATCCTGCCCGGATCCGGCATCACCCATATTCAAAGGAGCGTGATGGATAATCCCGGCGGCTCTGCCGGGGCAGTCCTGATGGTCGATTTCAATATCGCGGGCCAGCGCTTCACCGCCCTGAACGGCGGCATGGTCCAGGAACATAATTTCGCGGTCTCCTTCATGATCGAATGCGACGATCAGGCGGAGGTCGACACTCTCTGGAACACGCTTCTGGAGGGTGGGCAGCCACTCGAATGCGGGTGGCTCAAGGACCGCTTCGGCGTGCATTGGCAGGTCGTGCCGCGCGTCATGCTCCAGATGCTGGCCGACAAGGACACCGCCAAAGCCGCCCGCGCCATGCAGGCGATGATGGGCATGGTCAAACTCGACATCGCCGCCTTGCAGAAGGCGTTCGAGGGGTAGGGTGAGGTCAAAGGTAAGCGATGGTCGGGGGCAAGTTGCATTCTGCCTAATTTATGCCACCGCATGGGTCTCTTGTGGCCAAGGTCTCGGTTGGCGATAGGAGCGATAGCGTGAACTTGCGTAAGATGACCGTGTTGGGGCTTGGTTTGGCGAGCGCCTTGCTGGGCTCCTCGCCGCTCCGGGCTTCGACGATCGGCACCGTCGAAATGACCTGTCCCTATGATGGCGTGAAATTTACCGCGACCTTGCAGATGTCCGGGTCAAGCTTCGGGATGATGCTGGATTTCCGGCCCTTCGGTGCGATGACGACGCCCTGGCCTCTGGCGGTTTGTCCGACTAACGGCTTTGTTTTTTACAATCAGACGATCGCGCCTGAAGAACTGGAGCGACTGCGGCCATACGTCTTCTCTGACGACTATCGGGCGCTGCAGGGCGAGAAACCCTATTTCCGTGCGGCTCATCTGGCCGAGCGTGCTGGGCTGCCTCGACAGCAGGTGACATGGCTCTTTGTTTAGGCGAGTTGGGAGGCTTCGGAAGAACCTGCGGTCTACCGGCGCTATGCCGATCTGCTGCTGGCGCGCCTGACCGATGATATTCAGGCAGAGAAAGAGGTCGGACAGAAGGTCGGCATGGGCCTTATGGCGGCTGAGCTATTGCGCCGGACGGAGCGCTTTTCCGAGGCGGAAGCCCGACTGACGGAGCTGGAGCCTAATCTCGCCACCGGATCGGTATTCCCCGATCTGGCGAAATATCAGCGCGAGTTGATCGGCCGCAGAGACTCTGCCCCGCACGAGTTGCCGAGAAGCGAGCGCAAAAAATGACCTCCCTTCAGATCGTCCGCCGTTTGCTACCCGATTGGGGAACCACTTACGGTCCACCCGGCGAGGGGCCGTTTCCGGCGGTGATGATCTTCCATGGCTCCGAAGGGGCCTTGTCGGGGTGGAGCCATCGGAACGCGGTCATTCTGGCGGCCCATGGTTTTCTTGCCTTTCCCTTCGGCTATTCCAATGGCGGCCCTGCGCGCATTTCCGTTCGTCAGTAAGAAAATTGGTTTCTATGGCGTGTCGCGCGGGGCCGAACATGCGCTGCTGCTGACCAGCCTCATGGTACGCGACGGTATTGCAGGTCTGCCGGATGCGTTGGCGGCCCATAGTCCGCCCGATGTCATCTGCGGCGCCTTCGACGCGTGGCAGTATCGCGATTCCGGCGATCCGGGTTGGCAGACCTGGGACCCCGGCCGCCGGGCCTGGTCCTGGCGGGGGAACTCGGATGATCTGCTGCCGACGACGCCTATCGAGATCGAGCGGTATGACGGCCCGCTATTCCTAAGTCACGGGACGGCGGACCGGGTCTGGTCGGTAGATATGACACGTCGCCTTGCCGACCGGCTGATGCGCTATGGACGCATGCCGGATGTGCATTATTACGAAGGGCAGGACCATATCCCTGGCAGCGCCGCCGAGAATGAGCATCACGAACAGCTGATCGCGTTTTTCGAGCGCACGCTGGCGCTCTGAATGCGGGTTGGCTGTTTTATGTCAGCCTGATTGCTTCTCGTTATCGCGTGTTGGGTCTTCCAGCGTCTGCGTGATGGTGGTTTTGCCGCTATACGCTTGCGCCTTCGGGCTGGCGCCATTCTCGAATTCATCGAGCGTTTCGGGTGTGGGTAGAAGGCTGAGAAAGCGGGCCATGACCATCAGAGTCATGAGCAGCCCCACCAGTCCGTGGCAGGAAAGCGCGAAGACCGCGACTTCATTCACCACCTTATAAGCATCGGTGTTGAGCGTGAACATCAGCAGCAGGCTCTGGCGGAAAATCGTGAGAACGCCAAGCGTCAACTGCTTGTCTGCCATCTCCAGCATGCCGGATCTCAGAAGGAATGCGTAGATTACGCTGAACCAGCAGATCACTTCGAAATAGTTGTGTAAGAGCAGAATGACGGTCCGCCGAAACCCTCGCACTGCATATGGCTTGGTCTCATAGGACTCACCCTTCTTCTGGGCCTTGACCTTTCTCTCATGCTCTTTGTGCGGATGAAGATATTCGGCAAACAGCAGCATGTTGATCTGGGCGACTGTGACCTCAAAGATTCGGGCGATGGCGTAGATCGCCACGGCCCATACCCAGTAGGGTTGCCCGACGATCGTGCGGTTCGGATTCTCTGTCAGATAGCGATCAAGCCCCCAACCCATGAGAAGCATGGCAGCAAAAGCCGCGCCCGCGTGTAGCATGACGTAGAGTTCGATGAACTGATAGATGTCCAGTTTCTTATTGCGCCAAGCAACAAATTTACATCCGAAACGTGTCATTCCGGCAATCTTGAGCAGACCCGATAAAGAGAACCAAGATAGCCAATCAAATATCTGTGCCCAAAATCTGACCACCAGACTACGTTGCAGTGGTGGTTTTTGATCGTTATTTGATGGTTGTTTGGCTTGGGGTCCGGTCACATCGGCTCTCTATTATAAGCTTTGGCGTGAGAGTGCCGCTTTGACGTTATGCGAGCAAGTTAAAATGTTTTCGCAACCGAAGCTGGGCGGCTGATAATCAATGCTTGTTGATGAAGCGATGTCTTCGCGATCTGTTGCGACCCGCCTGGTCGTGGCGTCAGGCCGCGGATCCAGGGGTTCGCTTCTATTTACGCCGCGTCGGAACCTGTACACGGCTTTAACAGAAGCCCTTGTGAAGATATGCATGTGGACTCCCGAAGTGGACTCGGGTTGTCCGGCCGTGCCTTCGGCACGGCTGAGGGCCGCAGGAACCTTGATATTCTAGAGAGAATTGGCGGATGAGGAGGGATTTGAACCCCCGATACCCGTGAGGGTATGCCGCATTTCGAGTGCGGTGCAATCGACCACTCTGCCACCCATCCGCCGGGCTCTTTGTCGAGCAGAACGCCGTATTCGGCGTTGGGCGCGGAACATATTGGAAAGACTCATCCTATGCAAGAGGGATGATTCCTAAATCCTTGAAGAATGAGTCAGCAAAAGCGTTTGACGTGCGTCTCTGAATGCGTATAGTGCCGCTTCCTTCGGTTGGGGGTGCTCTCCAGCCGGGTCGTAGAATTTTGAGCCAGAGAAATCATCATGTACGCAGTCATCCAGACCGGCGGCAAGCAGTATCGCGTTGCCCAGAACGACGTCATCACCGTTGAGAAGATCGATGCCGACGTCGGCGCCGCAGTTTCGCTCGACAAGGTGCTGATGATTGGCGAAGGTCCGTCGGTCAGCATGGGCGCCGCCGTTGCCGGCAAGGTCGTCAAGGCTGAAGTGGTCGAACAGACCCGCGGTCCGAAGATCATCATCTTCAAGAAGCGTCGCCGCCAGAACTCGCGCCGCAAGAACGGTCATCGCCAGGACCTCACCGTCCTGAAGATTACCGCACTGCCGGCCGCGTAAGCGTCGACTGATTAGGAGGGTTTGACCCATGGCACATAAGAAAGCAGGCGGCTCTTCGCGCAACGGTCGCGATTCCGCTGGTCGTCGTCTCGGCGTGAAGAAGTTCGGTGGCGAGATCGCCATTGCCGGTAACATCATCGTCCGCCAGCGCGGCACGAAGTTCAAGCCGGGCAAGAATGTCGGTCTCGGCAAGGATCACACCATCTTCTCGCTGATCGATGGCACCGTGACCTTCCACAAGAGCCGTCTTGGCACCACGGTGCACGTGCTCCCGCCGGTCGCGGCCTAAGTCCCGACCGTCAGGCACGTCCCCTAGCCTGATCTAAGGCCGGGAACGTGACAGAGGTTCGAAGGGGGATGGGAAACCATCCCCCTTTCGCTTTTGCTGATTTTCTATCTCGGCCGTTTCGGCCCTCTCTTTCCGGACTACCTCGCTATGAAGTTCCTCGACCAGTGCAAGATCTATGTGAGCAGCGGCCACGGCGGCGGCGGCTGTATCTCGTTCCGGCGCGAGAAATTCATCGAATATGGCGGCCCGGATGGCGGTAACGGTGGGCGCGGCGGCGATGTGTGGGTGGAGACGGTTGCGAACCTGAACACCCTGATCGATTATCGCTATCAGCAGCATTTCAAGGCCCAGAACGGCATTCCGGGGTCGGGCCGCCTGCGCAGCGGTCTGGGTGGTAAGGATGTGACGCTGAAGGTTCCGGTCGGAACCCAGATCATGGACGAGGAGAACGAAGAGGTTCTCCACGATCTGACCGAACCCGGCCAGCGTGTCCTGCTGCTGCGCGGCGGTGACGGCGGCATGGGCAATGCCCATTACAAAAGCTCGACCAACCGCTCGCCCCGCCATTCGACCCCCGGCTATCCGGGTGGCGAGATGTGGATCTGGCTGCGCCTGAAACTCATCGCGGACGCGGGCCTCGTCGGCATGCCGAATGCGGGTAAGAGCACGTTCCTGGCGGCCGTCTCCGCCGCCAAGCCGAAGATCGCCGATTATCCCTTCACGACCCTGAAGCCCCAGCTGGGCGTGGTCGCGGTCGATGATCAGGAATTTGTGCTGGCTGACATTCCGGGCCTGATCGAAGGCGCGTCGGAAGGGGCGGGCCTCGGCCACCGGTTCCTGGGCCATGTGGAGCGTTGCCGCGTCATCCTGCACCTGATCGACGGCACGCAGGAAGATGTGGTCGAGGCCTATCACATCATCCGTGGCGAGCTTGCCGAATATGGCGGTGGCCTGGACGAGAAAGCCGAACTGCTGGCGCTGAATAAGATCGATGCGCTGACCGAGGACGAGATCCAGGAGAAGCGCGAAGCCCTGGCCGAGGCCTCGGGCCTGCCGCTGAAGCAGATTTTCGCGATTTCCGGCGCCACCGCGACGGGTACGGCCGATATGTGCCGTCGCCTGTTCGGCATCATCGATGGCGAAAAGCGCGAGGAAGAAGAAGCCGCGCGGGAAGCAAAGCCTTACCAGCCCTAACCACCGGAACTCCCATGAGCGAACGCCTTACCACCGCCCATCGCCTCGTCGTCAAGATCGGGTCGGCCCTGCTGGTCGATACCTCTACCGGCGAGTTGCGGCGACCGTGGCTGGAGGCGCTGGCCGAAGACGTCGCCCATCTGCGGGGGCTGGGGATCGAGGTGGTGATCGTCACCTCCGGTTCGATCGCCTTGGGACGTGGTTCGCTGGGGTTGCTGGGGCGCCCGCTGCGGCTTGAGGAAAAGCAGGCAGCCGCCGCGACAGGTCAGATCCGGCTGGCCCATGCCTATCAGGAAGCTTTGGCCCGCCATGGCTTTACGGTCGCCCAGGTTCTGCTGACACTGGAGGATACCGAGGCGCGCCGCCGTCACCTCAATGGCCGCGCCACCATGAATGCCCTGCTGGCCCTGGGGGCGATCCCGGTCATCAACGAGAATGACACCATCGCGACCTCCGAGATCCGCTTTGGCGACAACGACCGTCTGGCGGCCCGCGTCGCGCAGATGATTTCGGCGGACACCCTGGTGCTGCTGTCCGATATCGATGGCCTTTATACCGCCGATCCGCGCAAGGACCCGGACGCCCGGCATCTGCCCGAAGTGCGCGGCCTGACGCCGGAAATCCTGTCGATGGCGGGTGAAGCGCCGCCGGGATATTCCTCGGGCGGGATGGTCACGAAGCTCGAAGCCGGGCGCGTCGCGCTCTCGGCCGGATGCCGGATGGTGATTGCGTCGGGCAAGGTCGATCATCCGCTGAAATCCCTGCTGGCCGGTGGCCGCTGTACCTGGTTCCTGCCGGAAAATGCCGAACCGCTGACGGCCCGCAAGCGCTGGATCGCGGCTTCCGTGAAGCCTGTAGGCACCTTGACCGTCGATGCCGGTGCCGCAACGGCGCTTACCCAGGGCAAGAGCCTGCTGCCCGCCGGTGTCAAACAGGTCGATGGCCGGTTCGAGCGCGGCGACCTGGTGCTGGTGGTTGGCCCGGAAGGGCGGGCGCTGGCCCGTGGCCTCGTCTGTTACAACGCGGAAGACGCCAAGCGCTTGGCGGGTCGCAAGACCAGCGAGATCGAGGCGCTGCTCGGCTATCGCGGCCGGGACGAGATGATCCATCGCGACGATCTGGTGATGGAGGCCCAGGCCTCCGTCGAGGCGGAGAAGACGGCATGAGCGCGCAGCTGCAGGATGATCTGAACAAGCAGATGGCGGCTCTCGGCCAACGCGCGCGCGCGGCCAGCCAGGAACTGATTGCTTCCACGCCCGATCAGCGTCGCGTGGCTATTGCCGCGATGGCCGCCGAAATCCGCAAGGATGCCGATGCGATCCTGGCTGCCAATGCCAAGGATCTGGCTGCCGCCGGCGACCTCGGCGCCGCCATGCGCGACCGGCTGGTGCTGGATGCCAAGCGGATCGAGGCCATTGCCGCCAGCCTGGACGAGATCGCTGCCATGCCGGACCCGCTGGGCGAGGTGATGGAAAGCTGGGAGCGTCCGAACGGACTGACGTTCCAGAAGGTCCGGGTGCCGCTGGGCGTCATCGGAATCATCTATGAAAGCCGCCCCAATGTAACGGCGGATGCGGGCGCGCTCTGCGTCAAATCCGGCAATGCCGCCGTGCTGCGCGGCGGGTCGGAAAGCTTCCATTCATCGGGCGCCCTGCTGGCTGCCCTGCGCCGGGGACTCGCTTCAGCGGGCCTGCCGGAGGATGCGATCCAGTCCCTGCCGACGACCGACCGCGCCGCTGTCGGCATCATGCTGGGCATGGTCGATGATATCGACGTCATCATTCCGCGTGGCGGCAAGGGCTTGATCGCCCGCGTGTCCGCCGAAAGCCGCATTCCGGTGATCAAGCATCTGGACGGCAACTGCCACACCTACGTCCAATCCAGCGCCGATCTGGCGAAGGCTCGCGCGGTGATCCTGAATGCCAAACTGCGCCGCACCGGCGTCTGCGGAGCGACCGAAAGCCTGCTGTTCGACCGCGCCGCCGTCGGCTCACACGCGCTGCTGATCCTGCGCGACCTGCTGGATGCGGGGTGCGAGGTGCGCGCTGATGCCACCCTGCAGGCGCTCGATACCCGCATCCGCCCGGCGGATGAGGCGGATTGGGGGACGGAGTATCTCGACAAGATCGTCTCGGCCAAGGTGGTCGATGGGGTCGATGCTGCCATCGCGCATGTGAATCTCTACGGCTCGCACCACACCGACGCGATCCTGACCGAGGATAAGGCGGCCGCCGCCGCCTTTACGGCCAAGGTCGATAGTGCCATCGTCGTCGTCAATGCCTCGACCCAGTTTGCCGATGGCGGCGAGTTCGGGTTCGGTGCCGAGATCGGCATCTCCACCGGCAAGCTGCACGCGCGTGGCCCGGTGGGCGCCCAGCATCTGACCAGCCACAAATATGTGCTGACGGGCGACGGAACGGTTCGGGGATAGTCAGTCCTCGTAGATATTCGGAAACACCAGAAACGGCACTTTCCCCTCGGTTCTGAGGGTCTGCAGGGTGCGAAGTTCCATCTCGATGGCATCTAGCATCTGTGGCGCCTTAAGCACTCGTTCGCGCGAACCCGGGACGATGGCAGCCGCGTAATTCAGCCGTTTTGTGTTGTCCTGCCATTTACCATCATCTGGTCGATTGTCGGGCCCGCAGACAAATCGCCAGACCGCGCGCGCTTCTTCCGCTTGAGGGGTAGCCCCCGCAGCCTCAAGGGCGGTTAACACTCGACGATAGGGCGTTTCCCCGGGGCGAGCTTCCAGATAAGGCGCGATGCTGCCGTAACCAAAAACCAGGGTTGCGAACTCTCCTCCACAGAAGGATGCTCCTTGCGCCGGCGCTGCGGCAGCCAGTGCCCAGGCGTGTACCTTCATGCGTGGGCGCCCCCCTAGGGGAAAGAGATCCAGGGGTTCATTGATTTTTGCCCGCACCTCGGGGTAGCGCAGATAGACCTCCAGGACTTCAATGAGTCCCATGGAAATAGCATTCGTAAGGGGGGATCCAATATCTCCCGACTTGATCTCGGTGATTTCCGAAATTCTGCCGGTCTCGTCGAGATAGGCTGCTGTCTTGTCGGCGAACCCAGTGATTATCGCGACCGCCTCACCGGAGGTGCTCTCCCAGTTCCCCGCGTTGATGGCTTTGCTCATTAGGCGTTCGAAGGAGCCTTTATCCTCGAACAGGGTTTTCAGCGACCTTTTGTCGGCGGGCTGCTGGGCCAAAGCCGGGAGAGTGAGCAGCGCCAGAATGGCGCCCGTAAGAAGTCGCTTCATGGCGCGGGATGCCCAAGTTTTCGATAGGTTTCCATCTCCGCCAGGATCGCGGGCAGCACATCCGGGGCGTCGGCGATGCGAAGGCGGGCGGCGTGGGCGGTTTCGTCGGTGATATTATAAAACGGATCACTCGCACAGAGCCGGGACCAGATAGTACTGGCTTCCTGGGGTTTCGGGGCTGCGCCTGCCGCTTCCAGCTTCTGACGGATCCTGGGGAAAGGAGAATTGGCGGGGTCGGTACCGAAATAGGCGCCTAGAACCTCTATGCTCGCCGATTGTGCCTGCTTGTTCCCGCAGAGTTTGCTGCTATGGGGAAAGGCGAGGCTGGCCATCGTCCAGATTGAGGGGCCGTGGATTGTTGGGTTGTTGAGGCTTGCCTGCACCTCGGGATAGGCTAGAAGCACCTCGACGATTTCCTCCAGCCCCATCACGGACATGGCATAGACCATATTGTTGGCGTTCTTGGCGAGATCGGCCTTATTGGCGGGGTCGTCCAGGAAAGCCCTCACCTTGACGGCGCCGTCTTTCAGCGTGGCCCGGATCTTCGTGCGCTGCTCCTCGGTCAGATTTGCTTCGCCGCGATAATTTCGCTCCGCTTCCGATAAGGGGCGGTCGTCAATCAGCTTGGCGAAGGGGCCAAGTTCGCCGAAAGCTTTGGAGAAAGCGGGGGGCGCAAGGAGGGTAACGACAAAGGCTGCAACAAGACCAAAACGCATGGCGGTATCTGTCTTTCCGGTGGATGTCCGGCGACGATACTCTCCCAATAGTGGCGTATCAAAGGCCGAAAGACACCCCGGTCAGTTACCCGCCGTGCCGCTCCATTTCCTTCAGGATCGCAGGCAGAATATCGGCTGCCTTGCCGATGCGGTCCCGGGCGGCGCTCAGCTTCTCGTTGGTCATATAATCGGTGCAACTATTGGCCCAGACTGCGTTCGCTTCCTCGACCTGTGGTGTGGCTCCGGCGGCCTCCAGCATGCGGCGGATCTTCGGGAAGGGGGACGCGTCGGGCTTGGTGCCGTGATAGGCCCCGACGAAGCGGTTTATCTTGTCGTGCAGCGCCTCATTGCCACAGAAGGCGCCACTGTGAGGCAGGGCAAGGCTGGCGGTGGCCCAGAGGCTGATGCCGTTGGCGGTCGGGCCGTTGAGGCTGGCCTTTACCTCCGGATAGGCGAGGAGAACGGCGACGATCTCATCAAACCCCAGCATGACCATGGCGTAGAGAAGATTGCTGGCATTCTGCCCCCGCTCGTCCTTGTTGGCGGGGTTATCTAGAAAATTCTTGATCGCGGCTGCATTCGTCTTGAGTGCGGCCCGGATGGGCGACCGTTCCTCCTCGCTCAGGTTCAGTTCACCCACATAAATCGTCTGCATCGCCATGATCGCCCGGTCATCGAAGACTGCCCCCAGCCTCCCCAGATCGTCAAACGCCCCCTGGGCAAACGCTGGAGAGCATACAAAGCCGATCAGAAAGCCGAAGAGGTGGCGGAAACCCATGACGAACGCACCTGCAGGATTGGGATCGGAATGAGGATACGCTGCCCCAAGAGCTCTGGCCAAGCCTAAGGCCGGATCCATCCGTGCGAGCGGGCGAGGGTTTCCAGTTCGGCCAGGATGGCGGCTTGGATATCGGGCGCATCGGCCACCCGCTGGCGCACACCGGGGCTGCTTTCGCGAGGGCCGTAGGTTCCGTTGAATTGGCTGGGGTCGCAGTTCCTAAGCCAAGCATCGCGCGCCTGTTCCGGCTGAGGGGTCGCTCCGGCCTCTTCGAGCAGGCGGCGCACCTTGCGATAGGGAGATCTCTCAGCGTCGAAGCCGAGGTAGCCGAAAAACGCCAGGGTGCCGCCCATCATATGGCCGTCGCCGCAGACCATCCAGGCCTGGGCCGGTAGCAGGATGGCGACGATCCAGGGCGTCTCGAGATGCCGGTTAGGTTTGTTCACATCGGCTCGGAACTTGGGATAGGCGAGCAAGGCTTCCACAAAATCGGGAAACCCCATCAAGATGGCGACGGTCAGAGGGTCGGCTTCCGCCGACTGATCCCGCAGGGTTGCGCGGTTTTTGGGATCTTCGAGATACTTGCGAAAATCGATGGCAGCATCCCGCACCGCTGTCCGGGATGTCTCAATAAATGCGGTGGAGTAGGGCGGAATACCCCGGTTGCCATATTGCTCAGCAAGCCCCTTCAGCTGCTTTTCGAGCGGTCTAAGAACCTCCAGCATATCAGCGGTCGGCGGTCGGTCCGCCGCGACTGCAGCCAGTGGCCAAACCAGGAGAAGAAGTCGGAGCCAGCGCATTGTTCAGTACCTCGGCTTGGGCAGGCCTTGCGGCGTCATCTGGGATTGGATCTCGGCCAGGATGGCGTCCAGAATATCCGGGGCATTGGCCACACGGTCGCGGGCGCCGGGGATATATTCTTTGGGGCCCATCTTTTCTAGGCCAGATAGATCCCAAGAAGCGGCGGCGGGGTTGCAGCGGTTGAGCCAAAGGGCTCTGGCTTCTTCCGGCTGAGGGATAGCCCCTGCCTGCTCCAGCATTTGCCGGATAGCCTTATAGGGCGAATCATCGGGAGCGATGCCGAAGTAGCCCTGCCATTTCTCGAAGTAGGCATCGAAATGGGGATCGCCGCAGACCCGGCTGGATTGACCGGCAGCGAAGGTGGCCCAGGTCCAGAGATGAGGGGAATCGGGCAGGGCTTCATTGACCGTGACGCGCACCTGGGGATATCGCAGTAGAAGCTCGACGACATCGGACAGCCCGAACATCACGGCATAGCGCAGCAGATTGAAGTTCTTTTCGATGACGAGATGCCGGCTGGGATCGCCGTCATTCTCCAACAGAATCGCGATCTTGATCGCTGCCTGCTCGACCAACTTCCGCGACGCATAGACGTCTTTTGAGGTGATATAGCGTTCCGCCGGATCATAGCTGGGTAACTCTCCCATTCTGCGATCCAGGTGCAGCAGAATTTTTCCGACCGGAGTTTCGACCCTCGCCAACGTCACAGCCGGTGCCATCAGAGCGATCATGAGCGCGAGTATCGACGAGATGCGGCCCATGGAAACCTCAAGCGGGGCAGAAGCGGATAGCGCTCTTGTGACCCGCATAAGTGGCAAAAACAAGACGCGTCTGCATCCGGTTTTCCTGCTGCGCTACCTTGCCGCGCTCTCCGCTTCATGCCATGACGGTTCGATGAAGCGTAAACGGCGCATCGGCCTGCTCGGCGGCTCGTTCAATCCGGCCCATGACGGGCATCGGCATATCAGTCTGGAGGCGCTGAAGCGTCTGGATCTGGACGAGATCTGGTGGCTGGTCAGCCCGCAGAACCCCCTGAAACAGGTCAAGGGCATGGCGCCGCTGGCCGAACGGGTAGCCTATGCGCGCGAGATCGCCCTGCATCCGCGTCTGAAAGTGACCGATATCGAGGTCCGCCTGGGCACCCGCTACACCGCCGATACTTTGGAAAAGCTGGTCCGCCAGTATCCAAAGATCGATTTCTGCTGGCTGATGGGGGCCGATAATCTGGCGGGATTTCACAGATGGCAGCGATGGCATAGCATAGCTGCGTGCGTGCCGATTGCGGTTCTTGCGCGCGAGCCTTATTCTGCCGATGCGCGGGTCGCTGTTGCGGCCCGGCGGTTGTGGCGCTATCGCTTGCCAGCGCAAGCAGCTCGCAGTCTGGTCGGAACCAAACTCCCCGGTTGGGTTTTTCTCCCCATCCGACGGCATCCGGCCTCGGCGAGTCACCTGCGGGCCACCGGCCGCTCTCTCTTGCATAAGTGATCGAGGATATTTGATGACCGACCCCGTTACCCCTTCTGTTGAGCATATGCTCGACGTTGCCCGCCAATCGTTGGAGGACGACAAGGGCGAAGGCATCGTCACGATCCCGCTGATCGGCAAGAGCAGCATCGCCGACTATATGTTGATCGCCTCCGGCCGCTCGTCGCGCCAGGTGGCCTCCATGGCTGAAAAGCTGGCCTTCAAGCTGAAGGAAGCTGGCGCCCAGGGCATCACCCTCGAAGGCATGCAGACGGCCGACTGGGTGCTGATCGACGCCAAGGACATCATCGTCCATGTCTTCCGCCCGGAAGTGCGTAGCTTCTACAATCTCGAAAAGATGTGGGGCATCGATCTGCCGCCCGAACTGCGGACCGCCATCGAAGAGTCGGGCGCGTTCGACGACGATATGCTGGACGATAGCGAAGGCCCGATCGAGACTGCCGATGACGATCTCGACGATGAGGATCGCGCCATGCTGGCCCGCGTCGAGAGCGAAGAGCGCGCGAAGCGTAAGTAACTCCCATGCGCCGGACATTGATCGCGGTCGGTAAATGCCGTGATGCCTCGGTCAAGGCGCTGTTCGACGAGTATGCCGGACGCCTCAGCCCGCGTCTGGCGCTGATCGAGGTCGAAGACAAGAAAAAGCCGCCCCCGCCTGATCTGAAACTGCGCGAGGGGCGGCTTATTCTTGACGCCATTCCTACGGGCGCCACGCTGATTGCTTTGGACGAGAAGGGCAAAAGCCTGGACAGCCCCGCGTTCGCCGCCCGCATCGGCAAATGGCAGGACAGCGGCGTGCAGGACCTTGTCTTCTGTATCGGTGGGGCGGATGGGTTGGATGATGCGGTCCGGCAGCGGGCCGATTTTCTTTTGTCTCTCGGCGCCCTGACTTGGCCACATATGCTCGTCAGGGTTTTGATCGCGGAACAGCTCTACCGGGCGGAAACCATCCTTAGCGGCCACCCCTATCATCGGGTCTAGCATGCGCTCCTTGGCAAGCAGATGTTGGAAATCGCGGTATCAGACGGTCGGGCTGGCACTCGCGCTGGGTCTACCGTTCTCCGCCGGAGCGCTTGATCTCAATCAGGCGATGCCGCTGCCGGATCCGGTGACGGAAGCCGCCTCGCCCACCGCGGCCCAAACGCCACCCACTCAAACGCCGCCAGCCTCCACTCCCGGACAGGCCCGTGGGACCGCGCCGACGGGTCAGATTCTGAGCCCGCCGCCGCCACCGGTTGCTTTCCCTGCTCCCGCTCCTGTCCCCCCGCCGACGCCCGTTGTCGTGGCTCCTCCTCCTGCTGCGGCCCCGCCGCCTGCTCCGGGGGCGCCACCGCGCGCGGATGCACTGGCCCGGATGCAGGCGATGCTAGGGCGGGCGTTTTCGGATGTGGAGCGTAAGGCGGTGATTGATGCGGGACGTGCCGAGACATCAGAGCTTCGGATCGTGCATTCGGATTATGCCGACCGGACGGCGGCGCTGACCCATGTCTATCGCGGTCGGGTGATCGAGCTGCTGCCGCCACTCAATCAGTTTGCCGAGGCAGCGGCCATAGACTTGAAGCCTGTCATCGAGCGCGAGCGCGGCATGCCGATGACAAAGGACGAGCAGCAGGGGATGCTCAATCTCGACGCTTCCCGACGCCAGTCCGCTCTGGCCATCCGGCAGCGTTATGTGGCAGCCATTGCTGGGCGCACGGGTCTTTCGCCCCAGCAGGTGAATGACGCCCTGAACGGCCGCTAGGCGGTTGCTGCTTTGGACGCGCCGAGGCGCTGCCAGATGCGCTCATGGAAGAAGAAAACCACCGTATTCACGGCCGGTTCGATCAGTGCCACGCCGGTGGCGATCATCACGGATCCGGTCAGAAGATAGGTGACGGTGAAGCCGACTGCGAAATGCAGGGCGGCGAAGGTGCCGGTTTTGATCAGATCGCGTGCCATCAGCGTCGCTCCAATTTAGAATAAATCTAAATTGCGACTCTTCGCCAAATTATGCAAGGGGTATTTGCGACTGATTCTCAGATCTTGGATTTTGGCCAGCGGTTATGGATCCACAGCCATTGGGCGGGATTCTCGCGGATCCAGGCTTCGAGCAGGCGATTGATCTCGCTCATCAGGGCCAGACTATCGGCGTTCTTGTTGCCACTGGCGGGTAGCACGAGGGGTTCCAGAACGTCGAGGCGGAAGTTCGCTCCTTGCAGGCGAACCGGGTGAACCGGCACCAGCGGGCATTTGAAGCGCAAGGCCAACTGTGCGGCGGCGGGTGCGGTCATGGCGTCGGTGCCGAAGAAGGGCACGGCCATGCCGTCATTCATCTTCTGGTCGATCAGCAGACCCAGATGCTGGCCTGCCAGCATCGCCTTCAGGATCTCCCGCGCGCCCTCACTGCCCTTGGGCACAAGACGCCCGCCCGCCGGTTCCCGCAACTTGAGAACGATGCGGTCGACAAACGGGTTATTGGGGCGGCGGTAGACGCCGGTCAGTTCGACCCCCTGCTGGGCCGCGACGATGGGCAGAAGCTCCCAATTCGCCAGATGCCCGGAAAAGCAGATGCCGGTCATCCCGTCTTCGCGCAGGCGGGCGACGATATCGGTGCCGGTAACCTCCACCCGTTCCGCTGCAATCTGGGCCAGATGGGGATATTCCCCAAATGTCCGGCCCAGATTATCCCAGAGATCCCTGATGGTCGCATTGCGTTCGGCCGCCCCCATCTCGGGCATGAAGCGGGCAAGATTGCGCCGGGCGATACGATCGGCGGAGGTCAGCGGCCCCACCTTGCGTGCGATCCAGCCCCCGAAGGCTGAAGCGGCATCCAGCGTCAGCATCTTGAAGATGCCCAGCAGGACGAGGACGACGCCCGCTTCAATCAGATGTCGCAGGCGTTTCATAGGACGCGTTCCAGCAGGGACATCAGGGAATCCGGATGGCTCCAGTCAAGATCCACCGTCAGGACCGCGACCTCGGATTTCCAGTCGGCCCGCAGCCTCACATAGTCCTTGGCTGTGGTCACCAGCCTGGCTCCATGGGTCTTGGCAAGGGCCTGAAGCTTCCGCCAGTCTGCGTCGTCATAGGGGTGATGATCGTCGAAGGGAATGGTGTCGACCATATTGGCTGTCATCGACCGCAGGCTGTCGAAGAATTTCCCCGGCCTGCCGATCCCGGCGAAAGCAACAATGGGGCCCGACAGATCGATGGGGCGGGGGACAAGGCGCGCCCGCAGCACTGGCCGTACGGCCTCAAGGCGGCTCAAAAGCCCCAACCTGTCTTCGCCGATTAGGATGACGGCGTCCGCCCGTGCCAGACCGTCGCGAGGGTTTTCGCGCAAGGGACCGGCGGGTATCACCAGCCCGTTGCCAAAACCGCTGCCGCCATCGACCACGACGAAAGACAGATGCTTCTTCAGTCCCGGATTCTGAAAGCCATCATCCATCAGCAGACAATCGGCACAGTCGGCCACGGCCAGGCGGGCGCTGGCGGCACGGTCAGGATCGACATAGGTCGGGGCGATCTCGGCCAGCAGCAGGGGCTCGTCGCCGACATCGGTATTGGAATGCTGCGCCGGATCGACCCGAACGCCGCTGAGGCAGCCTTTGTAGCCGCGCGACAAGATCGCGGGGCGGCGGCCTGCATTTGTCAGCCGCTTAGCCAGATCCAGGACCACCGGGGTCTTGCCCTGGCCGCCGACTGTCAGGTTGCCAATACAGATCACCGGTACGCCTGGATCGAAAGCCGTGGCATGGCGGTGGCGTCGGCGGGCGAGGGCGGATACCAGCAGCCCGAATGGCTCCAGCAGGTCGGACTGCCATCCCCTGGTTTGCCAGAAGGCGGGCGCCCTCATGTAGCCTGGGCCTCAGCCTTCTGCAGGCGGGCGTAAAGTCCGCCCTGGGCCATCAGGCTGGCGTGGGTCCCCTGTTCGGCCACCTGCCCATCCTGCAGCACATAGATCAGATCGGCGTCCATGATGGTCGAAAGGCGATGGGCGATCACCAGAGTGGTGCGGCCGCGCATCAGATCGCTCAAGGCCGACTGCACCAGCCGTTCGGATTCGGTGTCGAGCGCGCTGGTCGCTTCGTCCAACAGCAGGATCGGCGCATTCTTCAGCATCGCACGGGCGATGGCGATGCGCTGGCGCTGGCCGCCTGAAAGCTTGTCGCCCATCTCTCCGACCGGCGTGTCATAGCCCTGGGGCAGCCGTTCGATGAACTCATGTGCTGCGGCCCGCTTGGCTGCCAAGATGATCTCTTCCAGCGACGCGGAGGGACGGCCATAGGCGATGTTGGCCCGCACGGTATCGTCGAAGAGGCTGACTTCCTGGCTGACCAGTCCGATGTTGGCCCGCAGGGAGTCTATGGCGACGGTGCGGATGTCTTGGCCGTCGATGGTGATGGTGCCGCTGGCGACGTCGAAGAAGCGCGGGATCAGATTAAGCGCCGTCGTCTTACCCGAACCGCTGGCGCCTACCAGGGCAACTTTACTGCCGGGGGCGATGGTCAACGAGAAATCGGCCAGCGCCGGTCGGGGCTGGGTCGCATATTGGAAGGTCACATCCTGGAAGCGGATCTCGCCTGCCGACACGCGCAATTCGGACGCACCTGGATGGGAAGTGATGCGCGCCTGTTCGTCCAGCAGGGCAAAAACACGGTCCGCCGCCGCCATGCCTTCCTGCAGGATGACATTGAGATTGGCGAGGCGCTTGGCGGGTTCATAGGCCAGGAGTACGGCGGTGATGAAAGAGAAGAAACTGCCAGGAGTTCGAGTGCCCTCCACGACCTGAGCACCGCCATAGACGATGACGGTCACGATGGCGAGGCCACCCATCATCTCCATAATCGGCGACGCAATCGACCGCACCCGCCCGGCGCGCGCGATCAGCGACCGCAACCTGTCGATCAGCTTATCGGCACGCTGGGCCTCATACTCTTCCATGGCATAGGCTTTGACGTGTCGTACGCCCTGAAAGACCTGCTCCAGCATAGTCATGAACTGGCCCGTTTCGGCCTGGGTATTGCCGGAAACTTTGCGCATTCGCCGGGCCAGGCGGCCAATCGGATAGAAGGCGCTGGGGAAGACCACAAGAGCGATCAGCGACAGCCAGGGGTCCTGGTGCACCATGACCCCGATCAGGAAAATCAGGCTCAGGATATCCTTGCCAAATCCGGTCAGAGACGAGGCCACTGCATAGCGCAGCAATGCGATGTCCGTTGTAAAGCGCGCGATCAAGGTGCCGGTCGGATGGGCCTGAAAAAAAGCCAGATCCGCTTTCATGAGATGGCGGAATAGCTCTTTCTGAATATCTCCGATGATCTTTTGGCCAGTCGTATTGATCAGCACCGCTTCGCCATAAGCCGAAAGCGCTTTTGCTACAAAGGTGACGAAGACCGCAATGCCGATGGGGTAAAGCAGGGTGGCGTTGCGCTGCACGAAGACTTCATCGAGAACCGGCTGAATAAGCTTCGCCAGGGCAGCCGTCGCTCCTGCCCCGATCAGCATCATGAAGATCGCCGCCGCGAAGCGGCCCCAATAGGGGCGCACATAGGTGCGCAGCAGCCGCTTCATCAGATGCGCGGTGGCAAGCTGCCGTGTCGGCGGAACATGGGGAGGCGGGACTTTCGACATTTGGCGGGTTATATACCGTTGGACGGGTTAGCAAAACACCATAAACCCCAATATGGGAGGCCCAGAAAGGGCGCCATGAAAGTTCTTTTCGTTTCCAGCGGTCTCGATCCGCGCACCGGCGGGACTGCTTCAGCCGCTGTTTCGGTTTGTCTTGCTGCCCGCCGTGTCGGCATCCAGTGCGATATCGCTTTCCCGATGCAGCCGGGGACCGAGGATCTGATCGGTGGTTTTGTGGCCGATCTCGCCCGCGCCGATGTAGGCATTCACCGCTTTCCTTTTGCTGAAGGCAGTCGGGCTGTGCGCTGGGGTGTGTCCCACGATCTCGGGCGCTGGCTGCGGGCCAATGTAGGGGATTATGACCTCATCGTCGCCCATTCGATGTGGGTGCTATCGACGATCCAGGCAATTCGGGCGGCCAAGAAAGTGGGTCGCCCCATCGTCGCGATGCCGCATGAAGGGCTGACTCGCTTCGATATGGGCAACGCCAGCTCCAAACTGCTCGGATATGCCAAGAAGGCCCTGCGCGGCTATTACCTGCGCAACCTCGATCGCATTATTCTATCGTCCGATCTGGAGCGCCGCGAAAGTCTGCTGTCGGACAATCCGAAGGCCGTTGTTGTCCGGCATCCCGTCTTCGATGAAGTCTCGCATGAGTTGATAAAGCGTCTTGTCGGCCCTGATCCCGAATGGTCGCCTTTGACTGTGGGATATATTGGCCGCCTGCATCCAAAGAAGAATATCGGACTGCTGATCGATGCCCTAGACATGTCGCCGGGCGTCCAGCTGGTGATAGCTGGGGCCGGCGGAATCGAGGAAGAACTGAAGGAACGGGCCGACCGTCGCCGGGTTACGGACCGGGTGCGCTGGGCGGGATTTGTCCAGGCCAGCGATCGGGAGAGCTTCTTCCGGTCTGTCGATATTATTGCCATGCCGTCGGTCTTTGAGTGTTTTGGTCTGGTTGCCGCAGAAGCTTTGGCGGCTGGTACGCCGGTTCTACTTTCCCCGACTGTCGGCGTTGCCGAGGATATCGAGGCGGCGGGGGCCGGTCTGATCGTGCCGCCGCGCCCGGACGCTCTGGCTGCAGCCTTCCGACGGTTGCATGAAGATCGTGGAGAGCTGGCGCGTTACGCCGGTCGTACCCAGGAAACGGCATTGCGCTTTTATTCTTTTGCAGCCCATGGGCAAGCATTGCGGAAGGTATTTGAGGAGCTTTTAATTCCGGCCGATCCGCGGTGATATTTCCGTGACAGCCTTGATCTTGGCATGCGAATATTCCGTTATGAATATCTTAAATATAGACGTGGTTAATATATTAGGTTTCCGGAGTGTTTCTGACCGGTCAAGCTCTCGTTTCTTTAATTATGCCTATGCCATGAAGTTATTGTAGTCAAATTTGACGGGAGATCGGTGTTAATACTTTAGGTAAAATGGTTTATCGGGCGAATCTGACATCTAATATTCATTCCGTTTCATTCTATTTTCAAAAAATCGATTCCGGTTTTTTGAGTAAATGAAAATATGAGCAATGCAAAAATCTGATAACGACAGATTGCGTCACAGTTTTCGTGCAGGACAAACAGGGCGAAAGCGCTTTGGTTTTGATGTTGTTAACGATTCGATAAGAATTCAAGATATGCTTAAATTTCTGGGAAATAATTTTTCTTGTTAAAAATACTCATACGATGATTGCCATGCTCAGTCTTCATGACTATATAAGTGGTGTTTGTGGCTTCCAAGGTACTTACCAAAATGACTGATAACGCTGTAACCTCCGATCTTTCCGCAATGACCACTCAGATCGTGGCCGCTTATCTTTCCAAAAATAGTCTGCCACTGAGCGAGTTGCCGAGTCTGATACAGCAAGTTCACTCTGCTTTGACTGGCGTCGGGACCGCTCCCGTTGCTGTGGCAGTTGAGCGTCCGGAACCCGCCGTGCCCGTCAAGAAGTCGGTTACGCCGGATTACATCGTTTGTCTTGAAGACGGTAAGAAGTTGAAGATGCTGAAGCGGCATCTGAAGACTGCCTTCAATATGACGCCGGAACAGTATCGCGAGCGTTGGGGTCTGCCGGCCGATTATCCGATGGTCGCGCCGAACTACGCTGATCAGCGCTCCAAGCTGGCTAAGCAAATCGGCCTCGGCACCAAGCCGCGCCGTGGTGCACAGGCCGCCTAACGGCTTTGGTCGAGGGGCTTTGCTTAAAAGCTTCATCGCTCTTCGCCATTATCGGCTTTGTAGCGTTCCCTCCCATTCGGTATAACTCTTCCGAATGGGAGGACCTGCAATCGTGACCAACGAAACCAGCATGTCCCGTCTGGAGCGTCTTTGCTTTGACCGGGGCCTTAAGATGACCGAGCAGCGCCGCGTGATCGCGCGCGTTCTCTCTGACGCGACCGATCATCCGGACGTCGAACTCCTCTATCGCCGGGCGACGGAGATCGACAGTCGGATCAGCATCGCGACCGTCTATCGCACGGTCCGCCTCTTCGAAGAGGCGAATATCCTCGAGAAGCATGATTTCGGCGATGGCCGCGCGCGCTACGAGGAAGTTCCCGAAGAGCATCACGATCATCTGATCGATATCGATACCGGCAAGGTCATCGAGTTCTCGAATCGTGAGATCGAGGCGTTGCAGCATAAGATCGCCGAGGAATTGGGCTATCGCCTGATCGATCACCGGCTCGAACTCTATGGTGTGCCGCTGGACCGTGATCAGAACGCCAAGCGGGGCAAAGCCCGCTGATGTCATCCATGCACGTCCCTGACAAGGGGCCGCTTGCTGGCGATCTGATCGTCGGCAACATCGAAGTGCGCTTGGCGGCCAACGATGCGGAAATCGTGGCCGCGCAGGAACTGCGCTATCGCATCTTCTATGAGGAGATGGATGCCAGGGCCGATCCGGAGACGGCGGCCAGCAAGCGCGATGTCGACCATTTCGACGCGGTTTGCGACCATCTGCTGGTGGTCGACAATAGCCTTGGCAGCGGACCGGAGTCGATTGTCGGCACCTATCGCCTGATCCGTCGGCCTGCCGCCGATGCCCGCGGCGGTTTCTACTCCAAGGACGAGTACGACATCGGCAATCTGCTGGCGCTCAAGGGCAATCTGCTGGAACTGGGCCGGTCGTGCGTCGATGTGCGCTACCGCAACCGTCCGACCATGCAGTTGCTGTGGCGTGGCATCGCGGCCTATGTCTTCAAGCACGACATCGTTCTGATGTTCGGCTGCGCCAGTCTGCCGGGCACCGATCCAAAAGAGCACGCGCTCGCGCTCTCCTATCTGCATCACTTCCATCCGGCCCCCGAAGCCATTGCGGTCAAGGCTCTGCCCGAGCGCTATGTATCGATGAACCTGATGGCGAAGGAGGAAATCGATCCGCGCAAGGCCCTGGGCGAATTGCCGCCCCTGGTAAAGGGTTATCTGCGTCTGGGTGGTTTCATCGGTGAAGGCGCGGTGATCGACGAGCAGTTCAATACCGTCGACGTCTTCATCATCGTCCAGACCGATCTGGTGACGGACAAATATTTCCAGCACTACTCGCGAACGACCCGTGAAACCCATGTATCCGACGGATCGGGGAGCTAACTGACGTGGAAGGTTTGGGATCCCGGCTGACAGCCGTGGTCAGGTTGGCGCTCTATCTGATCTTCACCTTTGCTCTGATGCCGGTGCAAGTTGTGCTCCTGTATCTCGACGGGCGGGCCAAGGCGCGTTTCCCGGTCTGGTATCATCGCTGCTGCCTGCGGCTGTTTGGCTTCAAGGTGAAGCTGGTGGGCGAGCCGTCCACTTCGCATCCGACGCTCTTCATCTCCAATCACGCCAGCTACCTCGACATCATCGTGCTGTCCGCTTTCCTGGAAGTCAGCTTTGTCGCCAAGACCGAGGTGGCCTCCTGGCCGCTGTTTGGTTGGCTGGCAAAGCTGCAGCGGACGGTTTTTGTCGATCGCAAACGCAACTCGACCGATACCCAGCGCAATGATATCGCCGACCGCCTGAAGGCCGGTGACAATCTGGTGTTGTTCCCGGAAGGGACCAGCGATGACGGCAATCGGGTACTGCCCTTCAAGAGCGCGCTTTTCAGCGTGGCCGAGATCCCGACCGAACCGCCGATGACGATCCAGCCGGTTTCCATCGCCTATACGCGCCTCAACGGCATACCGCTCGGCCGGGCCTTGCGGCCTTTTTATGCGTGGTATGGCGATATGGAGCTCGCGCCCCATCTGTTGAAGGTGGCCGGGATGGGAAATGCCGAGGTGACCTTGGTCTTCCACCCGCCGGTCGCGCTGGCCGATTTTGGCAAGGGCGGCCGCAAGGCACTCGCCGCCCATTGCCACAAGCTGGTGTCCGAGGGGGTGGCGGCGGCCAACTCCGGCCGGGTCGAGGCGTCGGTGCGCGCGGAAGACTGAACGCGCAAACCCTACCGTCGCGGCGTGAAGTCGCGTATTATCGAAGTTGTGTCAGGATCACCGGGGACTATGCCCAAAAAACTTTTTATCCGCACCTACGGCTGCCAGATGAATGTCTATGACTCCGCACGCATGGCGGATGTCCTGGCGCCGCTTGGATATGCTCCGGCAGCAAGCCCGGAAGAAGCGGATATGGTGATCGTCAATACCTGCCATATCCGTGAGAGGGCGTCGGAGAAGACTTTCTCCGAGCTGGGCCGCCTGCGCGATATCAAGGAAGAGAAGGACGGCAAGGTCATCCTGGCTGTCGCGGGCTGTGTTGCCCAGGCCGAAGGCGCCGAGATCATGGCGCGTGCACCCTTCGTCGATATCGTGCTGGGGCCGCAGACCTATCACCGCCTGCCCGAAATGGTGGCGCGTGCCGAGCGTGGCGCTGCCGTCGCTAAGGTTGGCTGGAAGGCGCAGCCGGGCCTCGGCATCCTCGATACCGAATTCCCCATCGAATCGAAATTCGACCATCTGCCCGCCCCCGATACGGTCCATGGGGTGACGGCGTTCCTGGCGATCCAGGAAGGCTGCGACAAGTTCTGCACCTTCTGCGTCGTGCCCTATACCCGCGGGGCAGAGTTCTCCCGCCCGGCCGATAAAATCCTGGAAGAGGCGCGTCGCCTTGTCGCTTTGGGCGCCCGCGAACTCACCCTGCTGGGTCAGAACGTCAATGCCTATCATGGCGAGGGGCCGGACGGATCGACCTGGACCCTGGCCAAGCTTTCCTATGCCCTGGCCGATATTCCGGGGTTGGAGCGCATCCGTTACACCACCTCGCACCCGCGTGACATGGGCGACGATCTGATCGCGGCCCATGGCGCGCTGCCGCAACTGATGCCGTTCCTGCATCTGCCGGTGCAGTCGGGTTCCGACCGGATCCTGCAGATGATGAACCGTCAGCATACGGGCGACGATTACCGCCGTATCGTCGATAAGCTCAAAGCCGTGCGTCCCGATCTGGCGCTTTCGTCCGATTTCATCGTTGGCTTCCCGGGTGAAAGCGACGTGGATTTCGCGGCGACGATGCGGTTGGTCCGGGACATCACCTTCCCGCAGGCTTTCTCCTTTAAATACAGTCCGCGTCCGGGGACGCCTGCGTCCCTATCGGATCATCAGCTGCCCGAAGAGCTGAAGGATGCCCGGCTGGCGGAACTGAACGATCTGCTGCGCGCCCAGAATGCCGCTTTCAACCGGGAGTCGGTGGGCCGGGTTCTGCCCGTGCTGTTCGAGCGTCCGGGCAAACATGACGGTCAGATGATGGGCCGCTCGCCCTATCTGCAGCCTGTCCATGTGCAGGGTGGCCTGGATCTGGTCGGATCGATCCGGATGGTGCGGATCGACCGCGAACATGCCTATTCGCTCACCGGCAGTTTTTATGATGAGTCTGCCGAAGCATCGTCCCTTTCATCGCCACAGCCGAGGGTGACTGCGTGACCGAAACCACCGTCAAAACCCAAGTCGAACCGCTTTACGTGACCTTCGAGGACAACGCGCTGTTGCCGTTGCTCTTTGGTGAACACGACCGGAATCTCGCGCGCATCGAGCAGTTGCTCGAAATCGCCATCGTTCCGCGCGGTAATATGGTGGCAATTTCCGGGGCCTTGGGGCCTGCGCAGATCGCCAAGGATGCGCTCATGGCCCTTTATGGGCGTGCCAAGCGCGGCCGGACCATCGATATGGGCGAAGTCGACGCGGCGGTTCGGATGGCAGAAGCGCCGCCGGCTGAAGGCAGCGGCGGTGGCGGCGAAGGCGAGATTCTGCGCACTCGGCGCAAGACCATCGAGCCGCGGTCGCCGACCCAGCGGACCTATTTCCAGGCCCTGCGCGATTACGAACTTGTGTTCGGCATCGGCCCCGCCGGTACCGGCAAGACCTATCTGGCCGTTGCCAAGGCCGTATCGCTGCTGCTCGAAGGGCGAGTGACACGCCTCATTCTGTCGCGCCCGGCGGTTGAGGCGGGCGAACGCCTCGGCTTTCTGCCCGGCGACATGAAGGACAAGGTCGACCCCTACCTGCGCCCGCTCTATGACGCGCTCTACGACATGATGCCCGCCGATCAGGTGGAAAAGCGTCTTGAGTCGGGCGAGATCGAAGTGGCACCGCTGGCCTTCATGCGTGGCCGCACGCTGGCCAATTCCTTCATCATCCTGGACGAAGCGCAGAACACAACGCCGACCCAGATGAAGATGTTCCTGACCCGTATGGGTGAAGGCAGCCGCATGGCGATTACGGGCGATCTCTCGCAGATCGACTTGCCGCTGGGCGCGCGTTCAGGTCTGAAAGACGCCATCGAGGTGCTGGAAGGCGTGAAGGAGATCTCCTTTGTGCGCTTTAATGAACAGGACATCGTGCGCCACCCGATGGTGACCCGCATCGTCAAGGCCTACAACGCCAAGGACGAACAGCGTCTCGCTATGCCGGGACGACCCGAGGAGCGTGGCGGTTGAGCCTCGACATAGACATAAGCATCGAGGCCGGTCGCTGGGACGATGTTCCCGACGCGACCGGCCTCGTCGACCGCGCGATCCGGGCAGCACTTGCCAAAACGGCGCCGGATCTTGCTGCTGCATCCGTTTCCGTGCTGCTGACCGATGATGCTGCCGTGCGGATTCTGAACCGCGACTGGCGGGGCAAGGACAAGCCGACCAACGTGCTTTCTTTTCCCAGCGACGATCCGCTGGACGCGCCGCTGTCACCCGATATGCCGCCGCCGCAGATCGGCGATATCGCGCTTGCCTATGAAACGGTGTGCCGGGAAGCGGTTGAGCAGCAGAAGCAAATTGCACATCACATTACGCATCTTGTCGTCCATGGTACCCTGCATCTGCTGGGATATGACCATGAAGACGAGGATGAGGCAGAAGATATGGAAGCGACGGAAGCGGTCATCCTGGCCGGTTTCGGGATCGCCAATCCCTATATTCATCCAGAGGAACAGTTGAACGGCCATGAATGACGGACCTGCGTCTAGTCGCGGGCCGGAGCGCAATGCAACGCCACGCTCCGGCCGCTTGATGAATCGCTTTTTGGCCTTGATGGGCCTGCGCAGCGCGGATCAGTCCGTGCGCGAAACCATTGAGGAATTGATCGAGGAAGGGGATGGCGACGAGAACGCCACTCCGATGGAAGCCAGCGAGCGCGAGCTGCTGCGCAATATCCTTGATCTGAAGGGCTCCACCGTCGCCGACGTCATGGTGACCCGGTCCGATATCATTGCCGTGGAAGTATCGCTTCCCTTCGAAGAACTGATCGATGTTCTGCTCGAAGCTGGTCATTCCCGCCTGCCGGTCTATCGCGAGACGCTGGACGATGTCATTGGCATGGTCCATATCAAGGATGTGTTTGCGGCGTCCCGGCGTGGCGAGGCTGTGCCGATCGAAAAATTGATCCGCAAGACCCTGTTCGTCCCGCCCAGCACCACCGTGCTCGACATGTTGGCCCAAATGCGCCTGAAGCGTTGCCATCTCGGCCTTGTGGTCGATGAATATGGTGGCATTGACGGGCTGGTCTCCATCGAGGATCTGATGGAGGAAATCGTCGGCGATATCGAAGACGAACATGACGAGGAAGAGGCCGCTCCCATCGTTGCTCGCGACGAAGCCGGTCGCCTGGTTCTCGATTCGCGAATGCCGCTCGAAGATCTGGAGGCCCACATAGGCACCTTTCTGACCGATGAGGAGCGCGAGCAGGTGGATACCGTCGGCGGTCTGATCTTCTCGCTTGCAGGCGAGGTGCCGACTGTGGGGGCTGTACTGACCCATCCTGACAGCGGCTTCCAGTTCGAAGTCACCGAAGCGGACGGCCGCCGTCTGCAAGGGGTCGTGCTGCGCAATCCGCCCAGTGAAGATACCGAAGCCAGCGCCATCAACGAGTCGTGACGCTCGCCCGGAGGTATGATCTGCGTCGTTGCTACGCTGCTCGGATGCTCACGTACGTAAAGTACGCTCCGCTCCTGTGCGGCTAGGCGCCTAGCATCTCATACCTCCGGCCTTCGCTTCTAAAGCCTAAAACACAACAAACAAGACCTCGTCATTTCTAATAGAACCTCGTCATCCCGCACTTGATGCGGGATCTCGTGTGGCCGAGCCGCGTCGCACGGATTATCCAACTAAAACCCCCACACCTTTCGTCTGTCCGCTCCATGACACTTCCATGGACGCGGCATGCTTTATGCAGTTACGCGCGCCCACGCGCTCGCTACATCGTCTGTTGAACCCCCATTACAGCCATACTGCCGCGACCCCGGTAATTTTCTGTCTGTTTATGTAGCGGCATGAGTGTTTTCTGTGCGTGCGGCGCACCCTTCGTCGGCCGCTGGAAAATGGCCGAATTGCGCCGAATTTGTGTCAGCTTCGCCAGATAAGCCTCTGATTATTAAAGATGCGCTGCCTGCATATCAGGCATCCCATGCGGCGCGCGCGCATCTCCGCTGTCATCGTTGCGCTGCACAATGGGTCGGCGGCGGCGTAGTGTCTGTGTAGCAAAACAACGCGACCCGCCACGGGGCGGTAAGCGAAACCCGGCCGCTGACTGCGGCACTTATCTAGGAGTTACTGACTATGGCCCGCTCGATGACCACCACTGTTGCCTATGCAGCGCCGCGTTTCACGCTGGCAGCGCTGGCCCAAGTGGCCGGTGTCTGGATGCAGCGCGCTCTCGAACGCCGCGCTCTGGCCTCGCTGGATGAACGCCTTCTGGCCGACATCGGCGTGACCCGCGCTGACGCTGCTCTCGAAATGGACAAGCCCTTCTGGCGCGCCTAACTGGCTGGGCCCCCTCCCCGGGGCCTCTGCTGGTAAGCCAACCGGCCTGGTGCTTTTCTCCCAGGTATCCAGGCCCGGTTGTGCCGCTTTGAAGGATCAACTTGCCGTCTCCCTCCCCGGCAAGCTTGCCCGTTCGATAAAACGCCGAGATCCTCCCCGATCTCGGCGTTTTTGTTTTTTGGCGTCTGGCCTCCTAAGCTTTGCGCAACAGCAGCAGATTGATGCCGCCGAGGGCCCGCACCAGGGTTTCGACAATATTCTTCTGCTGGCTCTCGTCGGACCCCTTGCGATCCATGGCGGCGAAAATCTCGCGCCAGCTGGTCTTCCCGTCGATACGGGGCAGAATATGGGGAGATTGGACCGGCAGGGGGCGTTTCAGCGTCTGAACGCCGTCGTTTGCTTCCAGCACCAGACGGGCATTGGCGGCTCTCACGATTTCCGTGCCGCTCATTTTGGGCAGGACCGGAATTGCGTCCAGATCATCGGCGGCGGGCGAGGTGACGGGATTGCCTTTGCGGGCGACGTAAAAGACGTGCGCCGCCGGGCCGCCCGACAGAAGCTCCGCCATGGCCCAGCGCGATTCTTTGGGGAGGGCGGCGAACTGGTTGCGTGCTTCCGTATCGGAAATATAAGACGCGGGATCATAGCGGGCGGGCTCGGCCCAATCGAGCAGCCGCAACTCACTGCCGTCGAGCCATGTCAGAATCTCGCCGACGGTATAAGGCCGGTCGCGGGCATGGAGCAGCAGGTCGAAGACCTCGGCGGCGTCCCCGCTGACATGGCCGCGGACCTGGTGATTGAGGCGCAGCCAGTTTGTCGGCGGCAGCCCGGCGAGGATCTTGCGGGTCAGGGCGACGCGCCTCTGCGGGCTGCCGTCACTGGCGACCTGCCGCAGAATCGCTTGCAGATCATAGACACCGCGCCGTCCTAGGGCGCCATAGACCATCAGGCCCATGCCGCCGTCGGGGGCAAGGACCGACACCAGGGCCGCAAGTCCCTCCTCGGGACTGTCCAGATGATGGAGCACACCGCAGCAATCGATATAGTCGAAGGGGCCGGGCGCTAGGGTCGCAACATCCAGCAGCGAGCCGGTTATGAAGTCCACTTTCAGGCCGCGCGCCGCGATGCGGGCTTCGGCGATCTTCCGCGAGGCGGTCGATTGATCGAGATAGACGATGGTGTCTGCTTCCCGTCCGGCATCTCTCAGGTGCTGGGCCAGCATGACCAGTGCATCGCCGGTGCCCCCGCCTGCCACCAGGAAACGCATCGGCCGGTTGGGGAGCTTGCCCGAGAAGATGTGATGCGTGATCTCATCGAGATGGCTGGGGCTGCCGATGATCAGGCGCCGTTTCTCGTCCTTGGGATCGCGGGACGGGTAGGGGAGTGCCTCATATTGATCGCGGACAGCCTGGTCGATGGACATGGGAACTTAAGCCTCGAAAAGGAAAAACAGCCTTGGAAGCTGCGCACCTTGCCGGTGTGTCGACCAAGCGTCCAGTGCGGAAAAACGATTACGCGTTACGCGGGAAGAAGCGGCGTGAAAAAACGGTGATTGTGGGTCATGGACTTTCCCGTTTCGCTCATGCACGATACGGCCAGTCGTCGCAGGGGTGCCCTATATAATAAGGCTTCAGGAGCAGACTGCGGCGTCGCAACCAAAAGGGAGTTTGGGGAATGAAGAAGTTTGCCTTCGGCGCCGCCGTTGCGCTGGCCGTCTCGGTCAGCTCTGGTGTTGCGCTGGCGCAGGACATTGCTATTGGCGTTGCCGGCCCCTTCACTGGCCCGAACGCAGCGTTCGGCGAGCAGTTGAAGCGTGGCGCTCAGATGGCTATTGATGATCTCAATGCCAAGGGCGGCCTTCTCGGGAAGAAGCTGAAGATCGAACTGGGCGACGATGCTTCCGATCCCCGTCAGGGTGTCTCGGTTGCCAACCAGCTCGCGACCAAGAAGGTGCCGTTTGTCCTCGGTCACTTCAATTCGTCGGTCTCGATCCCGGCCTCTGAAGTCTATGCCGAAGAAGGCATCCTGCAGATCACTCCGGCCTCGACCAATCCGGTCCTGACTGATCGTGGTGCCAAGTTCAGCAACGTCTTCCGCGTTTGCGGTCGTGACGATCAGCAGGGCACCGTTGCCGGCGGCTACATCGCCGACAAGTTCAAGGGCAAGCCGGTCGCTGTCATCCATGACAAGACCACCTATGGCAAGGGCCTGGCCGATGAGACCAAGAAGGCGCTGAACGGCAAGGGTGTGACTGAAGCCATCTACGAAGGCGTCACCGTCGGCGACAAGGATTTCTCGGCTCTCGTCTCGAAGATGAAGGCGGCCAATGTCGAAGTCGTCTATTTCGGCGGTCTGCACAACGAAGCCGGTCTGCTGGTCCGCCAGATGCGCGACCAGGGGATGAAGGCCCAGTTCATGTCGGGCGACGGCATCGATACGGTTGAGTATTGGAGCATCACCGGTCCTGCCGGCGAAGGCACGATCTACACCCAGGCTGGTGACGCTCGTAAGTACCCGACGGCTAAGGCAGTGGTGGACAAGTTCCGTGCTGCTAATTACGACCCGGAAGGCTACACCTTGCTTTCGTATGCTGGTGTCGAAGTCTGGGCCAAGGCCGCTGAAATCGCCAAGTCGACCAAAGCAGAGGATGTTGCCAAGGCACTGCGTGGCAACACCTTCCAGACCGTTATCGGTGAACTGTCCTTCGACGCCAAGGGCGACCTGAAGGCATCGAAGTATACTTGGTGGAAGTTCTCTAACGGTAAGAACGACGAAATCGGTGGTTGATCCCACCCTTCATCGTGTGAGCTAGATGGAAGGCCCCGCTACGGCGGGGCCTTCTTTTTTTGACGACGCTTGGTCAACAGCATGGTCTCCGTTGAGCAAAAAATGCTCAGATCCTCCTATATCTGGCTTGCGCCGAGCTCGGCTTCCTGACGCGTTTGACCTTCAAGCAGGCATCACGGGCTGCGGGTTGTTCAGCGCGGTCATGATGTGATCCCGCCACGCCCCATTGATATAAAGATAGTCGCGGGCATATCCCTCGACCGCGAAGCCCAGGCGCCGCAGCAGGCGGCCGCTGCGCTCGTTGGTCGGAACATAGTTCGCCATGATGCGGTGAAGGCCGACCGTCTCAAACATATGGGTGATGCCCGCCTGCACACCTTCGAACATCAGCCCTTTGCCCTCAGCCTCGCCATCCAGTCCATAGCCGAGATAACAGGCGAGGAAGGGGCCGCGGAAGATTTGCGAGAAATTCACGGTGCCGATAACCCGGTCCGGCGCCTGATGCTGGAAGATTAGGAAGCGCGTAGCGGTGCCGCGCGTAATCTCGGCCTCCTGATCGGCCAGCAGCCGTTGCCAATGGGCAAGGGTGTAATAGGCATCGCTCCGGGATGGTTCCCAGGGGGCGAGGTGGGCTTTGTTGCGTGCGGCATAATCCAGCAATGCCGCGGCATCTGCCGTGCTGGGAGAGCGTAGGATCAGTCGCTCGGTTTCGATCATCGCTTTTTCTCTCCGGCCGTTTCTTATCTGCGGGGCAGATATTCCATAAGCTTGGCTCGCCAGTCGATCTGTTATGGTGTAACAAATCGCCATGTTCGCCGAGATTTTGATCGATCCTTTCCTGGATTTCGCCTTCATGCGCCGCGCGCTCATCGCTTGCGTGGCGCTGGCCTTGGGCTGCGGTCCTGTTGGAACCCTACTGATCCTGCGCCGGATGAGCCTTGTTGGCGACGCCATGAGCCACGCGGTTCTGCCGGGGGCGGCGGTTGGTTTTCTGTTCGCGGGGCTGTCGCTCTGGGCTATGGGCCTGGGCGGCTTCGTTGCAGGCATCCTGGTGGCGCTGACCGCCGGGTTCGTCACGCGGGTGACCGGCCAGCGCGAGGATGCGAGTTTCGCGGCCTTCTACCTCATCTCGCTGGCGGTCGGGGTGATGATCGTCTCCTCCCGGGGATCGAACGTCGACCTGATCCATGTGCTGTTCGGGACTGTGCTGGCAGTCGATGATGCGGCCTTGCTGCTGGTTGCGGGGATTGCCAGCGTGACGCTGCTGGCCCTGGCGGTGATCTATCGCCCGCTGCTCGTCGAATGTTTCGATCCTGGCTTCTTGAAAGCCATCGGCAGTCAGGGCGCGATCTATCACAGCATCTTCCTAGTGCTGGTCGTGATGAATCTGGTGGCCGGTTTTCAGGCGCTGGGAACCTTGATGGCGGTCGGCCTGATGATGTTGCCAGCGGCGGCGGCGAAATTCTGGGCACGATCGATTATGGGGTTGGCCCTGACCAGCGTGTTGCTGGCCACGGTGTCGGGGTATCTCGGACTTGTGCTGTCGTTCCACTATGATCTGCAATCTGGCCCCGCGATCATCCTTGCGGCGGGTGGCGCCTACCTTGTTTCCTTGATCGCTGGTCCGAAAGACGGATTGTTGCGCAGATTCTTCCCCGTGCGTCATCTTCGGGCGTAGTTGCCGTCATTTTGCATTGCAGCAGTTAGCGGCGCTCCAAAAATGCCCCTGTTTCGTCTCATATGTAACGGTATGACATATTTACGAAACAAACTGAAAGCGCCACCTTTGTAAGCGAACTGCGTAAAGCTTCAGCAGTACTCCCAGGGAAATTCCCAAAAATTTGAGGTATATAAGGGGGATAGCGATTGAGCTTTGCGTGACTGGCAAGGTTCGCATGCTGGCTATGCGCGTTTCGCAGAACGATTCCTATTGCGCATCTGTAGTCGAGTTTCATATATTGCATTGCATCATCGCTTCGATGATGGTCCGCTTCCGCGGACGTTTCCTCCCTAAACTCGGGCCGCGCTTCGTGTGCGGCCTTTTTTTTGCGCGGAATCCGGCTTTACGCAAACGTAAAGCGGCGGACCCGGTTTCCCAAGATCCGCCGCTTTGCCTGAAACGTTTGAGAATATGTAGTGGGGAAACGGACGTCCTCCCGTGGCTCGACCGCGGGATCTCCAAGCCTTTCCGTTTTTGTCGTCATCCCGGTGCTCGACACCGGGATCTCCTCCGGGAGCTTGTCCCCCTGAACCTCGTCATCCTCGGGCTTGACCCGAGGATCCATCTTTAAGCTGCCCGCGTAGAGCTGGAGTTCGGCAACCATCCTGGATCCTCGGGTCAAGCCCGAGGATGACGAGTCTTCTGAAGGAAACGCCCCCGGAGGAGACCCCGGGATCAAGTCCCGGGGTGACGAGGTTTTTTTTAACTGGCCTCAAGCAGCGAAGCGATAGGCCGACACAAAAGCTTCCTCAAGCAGCGAAGCGATAGGCCGACACAAAAGCTTCCTCAAGCAGCGAAGCGATAGGCCGACACAAAAGCTTCCTCAAGCAGCGAAGCGATAGGCCGACACAAAGTTAATGCGAATGCCGGGGCGTGCCGTTGGCGACCACATGCTGATAGGCGGTGGCCATCTCCATGCAGCCGCCGGTCGACAGTTGCCCCACCGTTTCGCGATGGATCTGCTGCCAGGGCGTCTGATGGGCCGGATATGACGACGCCGGGTTCTTGCGACGCTCCGCCAGTTCAGCCTCGGACAACTGCACATCGACTTTGCGGGTATTGAGGTCGACGCGGATCTTGTCGCCGGTCTTCAGCAGGGCAAGACCGCCGCCGACGGCGCTTTCCGGGGAAACATTGAGGATCGAGGGGCTGGCCGAGGTGCCGCTCTGGCGTCCGTCGCCCAGGGTCGGCAGGGCGGTGATGCCGCGTTTGATCAGATGATCGGGCGGCTGCATGTTGACGACTTCCGCCGAGCCCGGATAGCCGACCGGGCCTGCGCCGCGGATCACCAGGATGCAATGTTCGTCGATGTTCAGGGCGGGATCATTGATCCGCTTGTGATAATCCTCCGGCCCATCGAACACGATGGCGCGCGCAACGAAAGCATCGAGATCGCCGGGGGTGGAGAGGTAGCGCTTGCGGAAATCCGGTCCGATCACGCTGGTCTTCATCACGGCGCTATCGAAGATATTGCCCGACAGCACGATGAAGCCCGCCTCCAGCATCATCGGCTTGTCGTAGGGGCGGATGACGTCGGTGTCTTCGATCTCCACATCGGCCAGGAAATCGGCCGTCGTCTTGCCGGTGACGGTGACGGTGGTGCCATGGAGCTTCCCGGCGCTTAAGAGTTCCTTCATGACGGCGGGGATGCCGCCGGCCCGATGGAAACCTTCGCCCAGATAATGGCCAGCGGGCTGGCAGTTCACCAGCAGCGGGATGGGATGGCCGACGCGCTGCCAGTCTTCCAGGGTCAGATCGACGCCTGCATGGCGCGCAATGGCGATCAGATGCGGCGGGCAGTTGGTGGAAGCGCCACAGGCGGCGGCGACCGCGATGGCGTTTTCGAAGGCAGCCTTGGTCATGATCTTCGACGGGGTGAGATCTTCCCAGACCATATCGACGATGCGCTTGCCGGTGAGATAGGCCATCTGGGCGCGCTCGCGATAGGGCGCGGGGATGGAGGCGCAGCGCGGCAGCGACATGCCCAGGGCTTCGGCCACCGAATTCATCGAGAGGGCGGTGCCCATGGTATTGCAGTGACCGACCGACGGGGCGGAGGAGGCGGCGGCCTCCAGGAACTCTTCCTCGTTGATCTCGCCGGCGGCAAGCTGTCGACGGCTGTCCCAGATCACCATGCCGGAGCCGGCAAGCTTGCCGCGCCAATGACCGTCCAGCATCGGACCGCCCGACAGCACGATGGCGGGGATATTGGCAGTCGCGGCGGCCATCAGGCAGGCCGGTGTGGTCTTGTCGCAGCCGGTGGTCAGCACGACGCCATCCAGCGGATAGCCGTGCAGTACTTCGACCAGCCCCAGATAGGCGAGGTTACGGTCGAGGGCTGCGGTGGGGCGGCGGCCGGTTTCCTGGATCGGGTGAACCGGGAACTCCAGCGGGATACCGCCCATTTCGCGGATGCCGTCGCGGACGCGGGCGGCAAGCTCGATATGGTGGCGGTTGCAGGGCGACAGGTCGCTGCCGGTCTGGGCGATGCCGATGATCGGCTTGCCGGACTGCAGTTCCTCACGGGTGAGGCCATAGTTCAGATAGCGCTCCAGATAGAGCGCGGTCATGCCCGGATCTTCGGAATTGGCGAACCATTCGCGGCTACGGAGCTGATCTTTTGTGCGGGTCATCTTATTTCTCCGTCCAGGCGGTCGCGAAGGCATGGGCCTTCATCGCGACCATTTCTGCAAATTGTCCAGGCTGATAGAGCGCGCCACCCAGGCCGAAACCGGCGGCGCCCGCTGCGCGATAGTCCTTCATGCGGTCCGGCGTGATGCCGCCGACCGGGAAGACAGGGATATGTTTCGGAATGACCGCCATCATGCCCTTCAGTACGGCAGGCGAGGCTGCTTCGGCCGGGAACAGCTTCAACCCGTCCGCGCCCGCCTTGATCGCGGCGAAGGCTTCGCTGGGGGTGAAGAAGCCGGGCAGGGCGTAGAGCCCCTTGGCCTTGGCGGCGCGGATCACGTCGACATCCGTATGGGGGCTGACCATCAAGGTCGCGCCGGTGGCGGCCAACTCATTGACCTGCTCCACCGTGGTCACCGTGCCTGCGCCGATCAGGCATTTATCGCCGAAACGCTTCACCAGGCGCGCAATGCTGTCGAACGGATCGGGGCTGTTCAACGGCACCTCGATCGCGCGGAAGCCGGACACGGTCAGCATCGCCGTGATGTCTTCCACCTCGCCCGGCTTGACGCCGCGCAGGATCGCCACCAGCGGCAGCGCTCCCATTTTCTCCAGCAAACTCACCCTTCTCTCCCGTACAGTCTTTGTCCGATGGCCCACAGGCCCTTGGCGGCGGCATCCGCCCCGTCGATGGATTGCGCAGTGCGCCCGAAGACGCTCAATCCTGCCTGATAGCGTTTTGTCAGGGCCGGAGTCGCGATCAGATAGACCGGACCGTCTCCCGGTTCGCTGGCGATCTCGGTCCCGATCAGCAGGCCCGACAGATAGCTCGCAAGGCCGCTCGCCGGAACTTTCTCAAATAGACCGTAGCTGCGGGCGGTAAAGAGCGTGCGGCCCAGGGCCGGGTCGGCCTTGGCGGTAGCGACACCGGCCAGGAAAGCGCCCTCATCCTCGCCATCGCCTTCCATCAGACGCCCCAGGATCGAATGCTGGCGCAACACGGCATAAAGCTCGCCGGTCATATGGGTCGCGAAATCGACGATCCGACCCCCTACGACCCTGACCCATTTCGAATGGGTGCCGGGGGTGCAGATCAGCCCATCCTGAATGCCGGTTCCCAGAATCTGTGTCTCCTCGCCCCGCATGACATCGGGGCGGACGGTGGACACGCCGGGGACGATATGGCCGCTGAAGCCCGGCAGATCGATGCAAGCGGCGGCGATTTCATCGGCACCGGCAGGGGCAGGGCAATAGGGCGCTTCGATCCAGCCCTGACGGCTGCCGATCATGCCGGACAGCAACAGCGGCGACCCATCGAGCCAACTGCCGATCTCTCCCTGCAGTGCCTCGGCGAACTTGCCGCCCTCGACCGTCAGAATGCCGCGCGCGGCACTGTGAGTCGCAAGAAGGCTGCCGTCTTCAGCAAAGCGGAAGGCGCGAAAGGAGCTGGTTCCCCAGTCGATGCCGATCAATCTCATTGTCCCCATCGGACTTATCGTTTAAGTGCGCTTCAGGACTTTATCAGATTATTGTATGATGAATAGAGTGATCGTTGGAGAATCCGAGGCCGATGACGCAGACAGCCGCCCGCCGTACCTATTCCAAACGCAGCCTTCACGGGCAGGTGGCGCATGATCTCGGCCGCCGGATCATCGGTGGCAGCTATCCCGAGGGTAGTCTGCTGCCGAACGAGGAGGAGCTGTCGACCGAGCTTGATGTCAGCCGCACGGCCCTGCGCGAAGCGATCAAGGTCCTGACCGCCAAGGGGCTGATCGTCAGCCGCCCCAAGATCGGCACCAAGGTCCGTCCGCGTGGCGACTGGAACATGCTGGATCCCGACGTTCTGGAATGGACCATCCAGACCAGCGACCTCACGGTCTTTTCCCGCAAGCTGATCGAGATGCGCGACATGATCGAACCGGCAGCGGCCGGGCTGGCGGCCCGCAACCATCGCCCCGAACAGGCGGTGGAACTGGTCGAGGCCTATCGCGCCATGGATGCCTCCCAGACCCATCAGGATTGGTCGGCGGCGGATCTGCGCTTCCATCAGGCGATGCTGAGCGCGACCGGGAATGAACTGGTGGGGGCGCTTGGTACGCTGATCGAAACGGCGCTGATCACCAGTTTCGACTATTCGGCCCGCCATGCGAGGAAGCCGAAGGAAAGCCTGATCCTGCACCGGGATGTGCTGGACGCCATCCTATCCCGCGACCCGGCCGCGGCGACCCAGGCGATGGAGGTGCTGCTGACAGACGCCCGTGAAGCCATTGACCGCATCGCGGCGGCCCAGGCGGGGAGTTGATGCCTCAAGTAGGGCAAAGCCCGGTAGGCGAACACAAAAGCCCTTCTAGTTCGCCGCATCGATCCCGATGACCCGGTCGCGCTGATCCGCGCACTTCAGGCTGTCCCGTCGTCCAGGCGCCAGCTCCAGCCGGTCGGTGCGGGCAAGCCGGATGCGGATTTCCTCAAGATCACCGCTCTTGGTGAGCTTCAGGCTGATGGCATGGGAGGCCGTGGCGCCGAAGTCCGCGATCAGGGTGCGGCATAGGTCGGCGTAACTGATTTTACCGCCTGCATGCTCGGCGATCAATTGGCGCAGGTTCAGACGGTTCACCTGCCGCACCAGATCCGCCGCATTCCGGTAGTAGTTGGCGGCGTCGAGGCCGGAGCAACTGCCGTGTTTCACCCACTCGTGCCGCTCCAGATACGAGCGGCTGCCCGGCATCACATCCTTCAGACTATCGACCAGTTGAGGATCCAGCGCGGGCAGGTTTTCCCAGCGCCGGGCCTTGTCGTCGCGTCTCTGTTCCTCCGGGATCCCGCAATAATCCCCAGCCTGCGGCCAGAGGCCGTGCAGCACCAGGTTCTGGGCAAAATACTGCCCGCGCTGGACCGCGCATTCCGGCTTCCTGCGTCCGGCCGTTTCGCAGAACTGTGGCTGCCAGCTCAAGGCCAGCACAAACACTTCCGCCCGCACGGACAGCCCGGGCAGCAGGAACAGCAGCAGAAGCGCGGCAAGTCTCATGGATGGGGAACGGGTAGGTTCTTGGCGGCGCTCCCGACGAAGATCTGCGGTTCAGAGGCGTCCCGGCGTGGTCCTTCCCGGCGCGAGATGCATTCCTTGGCGCGGTCGAACAGGACCGTCCAAGTGGCGGAATCGCTCCAGTTCTGCAGGATGCAGCCGTCGAAATAATTATAGGTTTCTTCGAACGAACAGCCGAAGGAGGAGCGGTCGGGCCGGGCGGCGGCCAGGATCACGCGGTTGGGCTTGCGCAGGCTCTGCGTCACCATGGAAGCGCCGAAGCAGGCGGAGATCACGATGGCGGCCGGTCGCTCGCCACAGACCTGATCCGCCATGACCGCCAGATCGCCTGCCGTCAGAATCCCAAGGTTGCGAGGGTCTTTGACATATTCGACAAACCCCTCCGGGTTGCCGTGGGAGGTGACATAGAGCAGGCAAGCGCTCTGCTCACCCGACGGGGCTTTTGCCAGCAGGTTCCGGGGATTGAAGCTGCCTCCCGGCTGCCCCTCGACCGGTGCCCCTTCGGCCTTATAGGCTGTGGCGCTGACGCCCCCATCCTTAAGGGTCTTCTGGAAGTCGGTCACGAAACGGTCGAAGACGGGATGCTCATCGCTGCCCGCCAGGAGAACTGCATACCAGTTCAACCCTTTGGCCGTGATCGCGGTCGGTGGAGCCTTCGATGAATTACCCTGTGCCTCGGCACCTGTCGTCAGCGGATTGGCGGCCAGCAGCAGGCCAATAAGCGTGGCGTATTTTGAAAGCCCCATATCCCTGTCTCCCTGGCTGAAACGCAGGATGGGCGCCCCCCGGCGGGCTTGCAAGCCCGATGATTGTGGGGAGTCTGTCTGTGTAATCTATAGTTGATGAGGTCTGCGGATATTACGCTTGTATAAATATAAATTAAATCACGCATAACATTTTGTAATAAATGACAAGATGATATAAATATACTTTACCTGTGCATCTTTATAGGGTCCGACGGGCATAGGTTTTGCTAAAAATACTGAAAATCATTTCCGCGCGAGGGATGCGCCATGCCGGTAAAATTCAAGTTCTTCGGTGCCAGAGAACGGGCGAGTATCCGTTATCTTCTAGGTCTCCGTTTTGAAAAAATTGTTCATCTGGAACGGTTTGTGGCGGTTTCCCAGACGGTTACGGCCATCAGCCAGTTGATCCATGAACTGCAACGGGAACGGGGAACATCTAACCTTTTCCTGAAAGCTGCGAATACTCAAACTGCTGAAAGGCTTGCACAGCAAACGCGCAAATGCACCGAGCTGCGCCAAACCCTTTTGGTATCCTTCCGGGGCATAGACCGTCTGGAGTTCGGATCAGTACTGGTCTCTGCTGTTTCCTTGGCAGTGAAAGGTCTGCATCGTCTGGACGAATGGCGCGGCAAGGTGAAGCAGCGTGCAATCACGCCTGCCGAATCGACGTCTGCCTACAGCGACGTTATCGCCACTCTCTTGACCGTCGTGCAGGCGGCGACGGATATCCGGACCGACCGCGCGATGTCTCATGTGCTGCTGGCCTATTATAATCTGATGCAGGGCAAAGAGTTCGCGGGGCAGGAGCGTGCTATGGGGGCTGCTGCCTTCTCTGCCGGTCGGTTCGAACCCAGCCAGCATCGTCGCCTGCTATACTTGGTGCAGGCACAGGATCGTACTCTGGCCGAGGTCAGACGTTTTGCTACCGATGGGCAGGTCGAGCAGCTCGACAAGCTGTTGTCCAACGGGCCGATTGAGCGCATCGAAGCGATGAGGGAGGTCGCACGTCAGGGAGGACTGACCGGCGATCTGCAGGGGATCCAGGGGACGGACTGGTTCGATCTCACCAGCCAGAGGATCGACGCCCTCAAGGTGGCGGAGGATCGCTTTGCGGAGGATCTGACGCGCCTCTGTGAAACGGCGCTGACCGATGCGCGCAAACTCCTGCAGGGGGATCTTGGGGTTCCCGATTTTCAGCCTGGCCTTGGTCAGCGTCTCTACATCTGGATCTGCCGCCGTCAACTGATCGCCGCCGAACAACGGCGACGTTCGCTATTTCCCCTGATCCGTGGAGTGGCGGCGGATACGTCGGTGTCCCAGGGGCCGCTGATTTCCCTCGTGGCCCGTTTTTATCGCGAGGGGGATGGGGAGGAGAGTTTCCTGGCCGCCTATCAGGAAAGCGAGCGGCGTGCCCGCGAACAACGCCATCAGGCACTGGAGGACGCGATCCATGATATCGGGGCGACCACCGATTCCGTCCTGACCGCCCTTAATGATGCCTCTGCCAGCATGCAGGGCAGCGCCCGACGGATGTCGGACAATGCCGTCGCCACCAGCGCGCGCTCGGCCCATATGGGAACAGCTGCCCAGGATGCATTGTCGGCTGTCAGTGGCATGACCCGTGCGGCCGAAGAATTGGCCTCGGCCATCGACGAGGTCAATCGGCATGCGGGGGAGTCTCTGAAGGTGGCGGAGGAAGCGGTGTCCCAATCCGACGCGACCCAGACCGCGATGACCGAACTGTCGGAAGCGGCGGGCCAGATCGACAAGGTGACGGATCTGATCCGAACCATTGCCGCCCAGACCAATCTGCTGGCCCTGAATGCCACCATCGAGGCGGCACGGGCGGGTGAGGCGGGGCGGGGATTCGCGGTGGTGGCTGGTGAGGTAAAGAATCTCGCCGGGCAGACCGGGCGCGCGACAGAGGATATCGATCAGCAGATTTCGACGATCCAGACCGCCTTTGCCGCCGCTATTCCCGCTATCGAAGCGGTTGGTCGACGCATCTCTTCGATCAACGAGATCGTTACCCGGACCGCGGCGGCCCTGGCCCAGCAACAGGCAGCGACGACGCGCATCACGGAAAACCTGCGGCAGGTCGAGGCCCGTATGACTTCGGTGAACGATGGCGCCGATGCGGTGAACGCTGCAGCTGGCGATACTGGCTCGGCTGCCGATCAGGTGCTGGTCGCGGCTGAAAGCCTGACCAGCATTTCGGGGGAGTTGAGAACGAGTTTGGATAGCTTTATCGCGACGTTAAGGGCGGCGTAATTTTCAATAGTCCGTCACCCCGGGACTTGATCCCGGGGCCTCCTCCGGGGGCGTTTCGAACAAACAAAAACCTTGTCATCCCGGCTCGGAGGCCGGGATGACAGCGAGAGTGGGGACAGGGTCCCGCAGGAGATCCCGTGGTCAAGCCACGGGATGATCGCTAAGCCCCCAGCACCTCGGCCACTACCGGGCCGGGGGCGGGTGCGGCGGCGCCGACGGTGAAGGCGGCATCCAGCATCATCTGGACGCGTTGCACCTGAGCCTCGTCGCGGGCATGGACGATGGCGAGTGGCCGGTTCGGGCCGACCTCGGCCCCCAGACCCGCGATATCGGTCAGGCCGACCGCATGGTCGATGGCATCGGCCGACCGGGTGCGCCCGCCGCCCATGGCCACCACGGCCAGCCCAACGGCACGGGTATCGATGGCGGAGACGAATCCGGTCTTCGATGCCGTGATGGCTTTGACGATGGGGGCCTTGCCCAGGTGCTTGTCGTAATTCTGGACAAAGTCGGCAGGTCCGCCCAGGGCGGTGACCATCTGGGCAAACTTCTCCGTCGCCTTTCCGGACGAAAGACTGTCTTCGACGGCCTGGGCGGCGGCTTCATCGCTGTCGAACAGGCTGGTGACCCGCAACATGGCGACTGCCAGGGCCTTGGTGACTTCATGCAGGCGCTTCTCACGCTTGGTGCCAGTCAGATATTCGACCGCCTCGCGCATTTCGACCGCATTGCCTGCCGTCCAGCCCAGCACTTCGTTCATGTCGGTCAGCAGGGCGCGCGTCGGCACGCCCGCGCCGGTCGCGACCTTGACGATGCTGTCGGCCAGCTCGCGCGAACGATCCAGCGGACCCATGAAGGAGCCGGAACCGAACTTCACATCCATCACGAGGGCGTCGAGCCCTGCGGCCAGCTTCTTGGAGAGGATGGAAGCGGTGATGAGCGGGATCGATTCCACCGTTGCCGTCACATCGCGGATGCCATAGAGGCGCTTGTCGGCGGGGGCCATCTTGGCCGTCTGGCCGATGATCGCGCAGCCGACTTCCTTGGTGACCTTGACGAACAGGTCGGGCGAGGGGGCGGTGTTATAGCCGGGGATGCTGTCGAACTTATCGAGCGTGCCGCCGGTATGGCCGAGGCCGCGACCGGAGATCATCGGCACCGCGCCGCCGCAGGCAGCCACGATGGGGGCCAGCATCAGGCTCACCTTGTCGCCGACACCGCCGGTCGAATGTTTGTCGACCACGGGGGCATCCAGGTCGAACTGCTGCCAGTTCAGCACGTCGCCGCTGTCGCGCATGGCGGCGGTAAAGGCGATCCGTTCGGGCATCGCCATGCCCTGGAAATAGACCGCCATGGCGAAAGCGCCGACCTGCTCGTCGGCAAGGCTGCCATCGGTCAGGCCCTTCACCAGGAAGCGCAGCTCATCGGGCGTCAATGCCCCGCCGTCACGCTTCTTACGGATCAGTTCTTGCGGCAGATAGGTCATGGAAAGCTCCCAGAGGAGGAATTAAAACGGATCGTCATCATTTCCCGTCGTCATCCCGGTGCTCGACACCGGGATCCCCTCCGTGGGAGTTTCCAGGGTGTCTCGGCGGAATTGGACAAGCTCCCGGAGGAGATCCCCCGATCAAGTCGGGGGATGACGACAAAGCGAGAAAAGCTGGAGATCCCGGGCTCCAGTCCCGGGATGACGACGAGACGAGAAACTCTAATACCCCGACGCTGCACCCGGCACCGCCGGTGCATGCCCGAGCGTCCGCAGCAGGTCGTCCAGCAGGCCCGAGGCGCCGAAGCGGAAGGTTTCCGGGCTTGCCCAGCCTTCGCCCATGATCTCGTCGGCCAGCGCCAGATAGGCCCCGGCGTCACCCGCCGTGCGCACACCGCCCGACGCCTTGAAGCCCACTTCCGGGTCCATGTCGTGGATGACTTCCAGCATGGTGCGGGCAGCGGCCAGTGTCGCGCCGACCTTGGTCTTGCCGGTCGAGGTTTTCAGGAAATCGGCCCCCGACAGGATGGCGGCTTCCGAGGCTTCGCGGATGGCAGCCGTGGTCTGCAGTTCGCCCGTCTCCAGGATCACTTTCAGCAGCACGCCATGGGCGCAGCTCTGACGGGCGGCGGCCACGATATCGCGGGCATAGGTGCGCTTCCCGGCCAGGAACTGCTGGTAGGGGAAAACCAGATCGATCTCGTCCGCGCCATTGGCAATCGCTGCCTTGATGTCGCTTTCGATCACCTTGCGGTCTTCGGATCCGCTGGGGAAATTCACCACGGTGGCGAGGCCCAGGCGCTGGTCCAGGATCGGATTGGCATAGGCGACAAACCGCTGCCAGATGCAGACGGCCGCCACATGGCCCGCGGGCGTCACTGCCTTGCGGGCCAGCTCGTTGATCGTTTCCTCGGTATCGCCATCATTCAGCGACGTCAGGTCCAGCAGCGGCAGGGCCCGCGCTGCGATCTCCGGAATGTTCATGGTCTTAGATCCCTTCCAGGAAAGCGAGCACCAGGCGGCCGAGGTCGCGTGCCGCCACACCGGCATACTGCAAGGTCTGGTCATGGCTCAAGGGAAAGTCGCTCAGCCCTTCGCCCAGATTCGTAATGGCTGAGACCGCTGCTACTTTCAGGCCACAGTGACGGGCCAGAATGACTTCCGGCACGGTGGACATGCCGACGGCATCCGCGCCCCATTTGGCGAACATGCGGATTTCGGCAGGCGTTTCGAACATCGGGCCGGGAACGGCGATATAGGTGCCTTCCGCCAGTTCGATGGACAGCTTCTTGGCGGTCGAACGCATCCGCTCGCAATAGTCGGGCTCATAGGCACCGGCCATGGGCAGGAAGCGCGGGCCGATGGCATCGTCATTGGCGCCGATCAGCGGATTGCCGGGGATCATGTTGATGTGATCGGTGATCAGCATCAGCTTGCCGGGGCCGACCTCCGGGCGCAGCGAGCCTGCGGCATTGGTCACCATCAGCGTCTCGGCACCCAGCGCCTTCAGCGCCCGCACCGGCACCGACATGATACCCGCGCCATGGCCCTCATAGAAATGCACCCGGCCCTTGAAGACGGCGACATTGGTGCCCGACAGCTTGCCCAGAACCAACGTCCCGGCGTGACCATGGACCGAGGAGATCGGAAAGCCCGGAATCTCGGAATAAGGGATCGCGATCGCATCCTGCACCTGATCGGCCAGCCCGCCGAGGCCCGAGCCCAGGATAATGCCGACCTTTGGCGTGAAGCCGGGTGCGCGGGCCTGGATGGCTTGGATGGCTGAAAGAACGTCGCTCATAACACAGGCTCCTCGAACGGGTGACGTCCCGCTTCATCTTCGATTTCGACGACCCATAGGTCGGGATCGTATTTCAACTGCCGGGCGATATAGGCATCGGCATCGGCTTCCGTGACCGGCTCCTCGCCCGTGCCGCGCATCCAGGCGGGTTTGCCTTCGGGCGTGCGGGTCTGGGACAGGACGGTAACGCCGATGGCGGGCCCCCGGTTGATCTTCACCAGAACAGCGCCCGCCGTCGGTTCGCCGCGCTTGACCACAAGCATCTGGATGCCGCGGTCGTTCCACATCTTGATGTGGGCCTTGAGCCAGAAGGCTGTCTCAAGCCTGTCGGACATCGGGGCGCCGGGCTTGGTACGCTTCCAGGATCGGCTTCATATTATCGGGCAGCTCGGACGGTCCAAAAGCCATCGGCAGCAACTCACCCAGGGTCTGGACGACATGGCTGCCATCGGCCTTGCACAGGATGATCGGGGTGGAGGCATCGCCGAATTCAAAGAGGCGCTGACGGCAACCGCCGCAGGGCGTGCAAAAATCCGGGCCGGATCCGATCACAGCGGCGGCCTTGTAGCGGCGGGGACCCGCCAGCACCATGTGGCTGATAGCCGAGGTTTCGGCGCAGGCACCCTGCGGATAGGCCGCGTTTTCGACATTGGCACCCGGATAGATGACGTCATCCTCGCCCAGCAGCGCGGCGCCGACGTTGTAGCGCGAATAGGGTGCGTAGGCATTGCCACGCGCGGTCATCGCTGCCTTTACCAGGCGCTTGGTCATCTCGGGGGTCAGTTCAAACATCTATCGCGACTTCACGTAAGGAATGCCGATGGCCTTGGGCGCAACTGCCCGGCCGACGAAACCTGCCAGCAGCAGAACGGTCAGGATATAGGGAATAGCCTGGATGAACTGCACCGGGATCTGGCCGATGCCGAAGATATTAACGCCCTGCAGGCGCACCTGGGCCGCATCGGTGAAGGCGAACAGCAGGCAGGCGATCAGCGTCGGATAGGGGCGCCATTTGCCGAACACCAGCGCCGCCAGTGCCAGGAAGCCCTTACCGGCGGTCATATCCTGCAGGAAGCTGTTGTTCTGCGCCGTCGAAAGGTAGCTGCCCGCGATACCGCACAGCAGACCGTTGATGGCCAGCGCCTGATAGCGCAGCTTGGCGACCGAGATCCCGGCGGTATCGACCGCATGGGGATTCTCGCCCACCGCCCGCAGGCGCAGGCCAAAGCGGGTGCGATAGACGATCCAGACGATGGTCGGCAGCAGGATCGCCGTGACATAGACCAGGATATTATGGCCGCTGATGATCTCGTAATAGATCTCCAGCACCGGCACGCCCTTTGTCGCCTCCGCAAACGGCAGGGTGATCGGCGTGAAGCGGGCATCGCCCTCCAGGAACGGTGTGCGTCCGCCCTGCTGGAACCAGGCATTGGCCAGGATGGCGGTCAGGCCGGAGGCGGCGATATTGATCGCCATGCCGCTGACCGTCTGATTGCCGTTATAGGTGACTGAGGCAACGCCATGCATCATCGAGAGCAGGAACCCGACACCCAGGGCCGCCAGCAGTCCTAGCGGCGCGCTACCCGTAATTGCGGCAACGGCGGCGGCGGCAAAGGCGGCGGCCAGCATCTTGCCCTCAAGGCCGATGTCGATCACGCCGGAGCGTTCGGAGAACATGCCCGCCAGCGCCGCCAGCAGCAGCGGGGTCGCGACACGAATGGTGCTGTCGAGCAGGCTTAGCAGAATATCCATGTCAGCCCGCCTTTCCGCCAAAGAGCCGTTCGATCGGGCGGCGGAACAGATTCTCCAACGCGCCGCAGAACAGAATGATCAGGCCCTGGATCACCACCACCATTTCGCGGGTGATATTGGGCTTCTCGAACGACAGGTCTGATCCGCCCTGATAGAGCGCGCCGAACAGCAGGGCCGCCAGGAAGATGCCGATGGGGTGATTGCGCCCCATGAGCGCGACCGCGATGCCGACGAAACCGACGCCGCCGGTAAAATTCACCAGCAGCTTATGCTGCACGCCCAGCACATCGTTGATCGCGACGAAGCCTGCAAGGCCGCCCGACATGACCATCGCCAGAATGACCGTGCGGTCGACCCGGATACCGGCATAGGAGGCGGCGCGCTCGTTGAGGCCGACCGTCCGCAGCTCGTAGCCCCAGCGGGTCCGCCAGACGAAGAGATAGAATAGGCCCGAGATGATCAGTGCGATGATGAAGGAGGTATTGAGCGGCGACTTCACCATCTCGATCCCGAACCAGCGCCCCGCTTCCTGCATGGTCGGCAGCCAGGTGCTTTCGTCGAAGCGGCGGCTTTCCGGGGCCTGCTGGCCGGGCGCGCGGATCAGGTCCACCAGCACCCATTGGATCAGGGCGCCGGCGATGAAATTAAACATGATGGTGGTGACGACCACATGGCTGCCGCGCTTGGCCTGGAGATAGCCGGGCAGGAAAGCCCAGGCCCCGCCGAAGACCATGGCGGCGATCAGCGCGACCGGCAGCACCAGGATGAACGGCACCCCGCCCATGGCAAGGCACACCAGCGTGACGCCCAAGCCTGCGAAATAGGCCTGACCCTCGGCGCCGATATTGAACAGACCGGCGTGGAAGGCGATGGCGACCGCAAGGCCGGTGAAGATGAAGTTCGTCGTATAATAGAGCGTATAGCCGATTGCCTCGGGATAACCGACGGCACCATTGACCAGAATGCCCATCGCCTCGAACGGATCTTCCCCGATCAGGGCGATGACCACGCCCGAAATCACCAGGGCGGCCAGCAGATTGAGGGCGGGAATAAGCCCGAGGTCGACCCAGGCCGGAAGCCCGTTCGCCTTCTTGAAAAGTCCCATCATACTGTGGTCTCGCCCGCCATCATGAGGCCGAGCTTGCGTTCGGTTGCCTCGATACGCGGCACCTGACCCGTGACGCGGCCTGCGGCCATGACCAGGATGCGGTCGGACAAGGCAAGGATCTCCTCAAGTTCCACCGAGACCAGCAGCAGGGCCTTGCCCGCATCGCGCAACTGCACAAGGCGGCGGTGGATGAATTCGATGGCGCCGATATCGACGCCGCGTGTGGGCTGGCCGATCAGCAGCAGCGCCGGATCGCGGTCGATCTCACGCGCTAGTACGATCTTCTGCTGATTGCCGCCGGAAAACAGGCTGGACCGCAGATACGGATTGGGCGGACGGACGTCGAACTCCGCCATGAAGCGCTCGCAGCGCTCGGTGATCTTAGCGGGATCATAGAGCGGGCCGCGCTGGATATCCTTGTCGTCGTGGTAGCCGAGAATCGCGCTTTCCTGCGCGGTGAAGGGCTTCACAAGGCCGGTGGTGGAGCGGTCTTCGGGCACATGGGCCATGCCGAGCGTTCGGCGGTGCGCCGCCTCGGACGGGCCGCCGCCGGTCAGTTCCACCCCATTCAGCCAGATTTTTCCGCGCGTGGGAGCCCGCAGGCCCGCCAGCACTTCGAGCAGTTCGGACTGGCCGTTGCCCGACACGCCTGCGACGCCGACGATCTCGCCCGCGCGCACTTCGAACGTCGCATCTTCCAGTAGGGCGCAGTTGCGGCTGTCGATATAGGTCAGGCCTTCGACCTTCAGCACCACCTCGCCCGCCTGACGGTCGGCCTTGGGGACGGTCATATTGATCTTGCGGCCGACCATCAGTTCGGCCAGTTCCTCTTTCGAGGTTTGTGCCGTCTTCACTTCGCCCACGACGGTGCCGCCGCGCATGACGGTGACGGCATCGGTCACCTCCATGATCTCGCGCAGCTTGTGGGTGATGATGATGATCGTTTTGCCTTCGGCCTTTAGCGCGCGAAGGATACGGAACAGATCGTCGGCTTCCTGCGGCGTCAGCACGCCCGTCGGCTCGTCGAGGATCAGCACCTCGGCACCGCGATACAGGGCCTTTAGAATCTCGACCCGCTGCTGGGCGCCGACCGGCAGATCCTGGACGACGGCGTCGGGATCGGTGGCAAGCCCATAGTCGCGGGATAGTTTCAGCAGGGCGTCACGGGCGGGCGTCAGAACGGGGGAAAGCCGTGCATTCCCCTCCACACCCAGAATGACATTCTCGAGCACGGTGAAAGGGTCCACCAGCATGAAGTGCTGGTGGACCATTCCGATACCCAAGGCAATGGCATCTTCCGAAGTCTTGATCTTGACCTCATGGCCATTCACCCGGATAAGCCCGCTATCGGCCTGATAGAAGCCGTAGAGGATGCTCATCAGAGTGGATTTACCGGCGCCATTTTCGCCGATAATGCCGTGGATCGACCCCTTGGCCACCGTGAGGTTGATGTCACGGTTGGCCTGAACGGGGCCGAAACGCTTGTTGATACCGACAAGCTCGATCGCTGGCGCGGTCATCCGTTGCGGCGCGTCCTTAGAGGGTCAAGACTTCAAAAGAACCAGAGCCGACCGGTTACGAAACCGGGCAGCTGTTGGTCTTGCGATAATCGACGACGTTGATCTTGCCGCCGATGATGTCGGCCTTTGCCGCTTCAACCTTGGCTTTGATCGCGTCGGTGAAGACCGACTTGTTGTTGTCGTCCAGCGCGTAACCGACGCCTTCTTCCTTCAGGCCCAGAACCTGGGTGCCCGACTTCCAGGACTTGTCCTGGGCCGACTTGAAGGAATTGTAGACAGCCAGATCGACGCGCTTGACCATCGAGGTCAGCACGGTGCCGGGCGCAACATGGTTCTGGTTGCTGTCGACGCCGATGGCAAACTTGCTCTTGTCCTTGGCAGCGCGGATAACGCCGTCGCCGGTGCCGCCAGCGGCTGCGAAGATCACGTCGACGCCACGGTCGAACTGCGACTGGGCCAATTCACCGCCCTTGGCAGGATCGCGCCAGGCAGCCGGGGTGGTGCCGGTCATGTTGCCGATATATTCGACGTTCTGCTTCACGTACTTCGCACCCTGGGCATAGCCGCAGCCGAAGGCGCGGATCAGGGGGATGTCCATGCCGCCGATGAAGCCGACCTTGTCGGTCTTCGACGACAGGGCAGCGGCGACGCCGACCAGGAACGAGCCTTCTTCTTCCTTGAACAGGATCGAATTGACGTTCGGCGCATCGACAACGGCGTCGATGATGGTGAACTTCAGATCCTTGAATTCCGGCGCTACGGCCTGGACGGCCGACTGCTGGGTGAAGCCGACCGACACGATGATGCCGACGTTGCGGCGCGCCAGGTTGCGCAGGGCCTGCTCACGCTGGCTTTCGTTGGTCACTTCGAATTCGCGGTACTGAATGCCGGTTTCTTTCTTGAAACGCTCGGCACCATTGTAGGCCGCTTCATTGAAGCTCTTATCGAACTTGCCGCCCATGTCGAAAACGACAGCAGGCACAAATTCCTGAGCCAGCGCGCTGCCCGACAGCAGGCCAGCAACTAAACCGGCGGCGAGAGCCGCAGTTGTCTTGACGGTCACGGGTGTAACTCCCTTCGTGAAATGCCCCAAGCCCCGCGTCGAGTGTACCCTCGTCCTTCGGGATCGCGCCACTATCGCAATAGTAAGGACGCAAGGCACGCGGAAAATTCGACCTTATGGTCAGGATTACTCTGTTGCGTGAGCGGGACAGCACCCTATCTAGGATGAGGCGGTTAGCAGAAAAACATTACAACACGGTAATATTTCATCGCTTCGTCTCATCCAATCGTTAGGATGTCGAGGCAGCCAGCGCCTCTGATCTCGACCAGCCCTTCTTACTCGAAAGGACCGATTTATCCGATGCCTCACCATACGCCCCTGATTGCCACAATCGTCGTCGGCCTCGGTCTGGCCTTCATCTTCGGGGCGTTGGCGCAGCGGTTCAAGATATCGCAACTGGTGGGATATCTTCTGGCGGGTGTGTTGGTCGGTCCCTTCACGCCGGGTTTTGTCGCCGATCAGAATCTGGCGCCGGAACTGGCCGAAATCGGCGTCATTCTGCTGATGTTCGGTGTCGGTCTGCATTTTTCGCTCAAAGACCTGCTGGCGGTAAAAGCCATCGCGATACCAGGGGCCATCGTGCAGATGGCGGTGGCGACAGGGCTGGGTGTCGGCATGGCCCTCTTCATGGGCTGGAATCTGGGGGCCGGTCTGGTTTTTGGTCTGGCGCTGTCCGTTGCCAGTACGGTCGTGCTGCTGCGTGCATTGCAGGAACGCCGGATCGTCGATACCGAACGGGGCCGGATCGCCGTCGGCTGGTTGATCGTCGAAGATCTGGCGATGGTCCTGGCCCTCGTTTTGCTGCCGCCGCTGGCTGGCTTGCTCAAGGGGGACGAGGCGGGCAGCCCCGGATCGCAGGAAATCCTGATGACCCTCGGCACCACGCTCGGCAAGGTCGCTGCTTTTGTGGCCCTGATGCTGATTGTCGGGCGGCGCGTGATCCCCTGGGTGCTGCATTACATTGCCCACACCGGATCGCGTGAGTTGTTCCGTCTGTCGGTGCTGGCGATTGCGCTGGGCGTCGCCTATGGCGCGGCGGTCCTGTTCGGGGTTTCCTTTGCACTGGGCGCCTTCTTCGCGGGCATGGTCTTGAGCGAATCGCCGCTCAGCCATCGCGCTGCGGAAGAGACTTTGCCCCTGCGCGATGCCTTCGCGGTGCTGTTCTTCGTCTCGGTCGGTATGCTGGTCGATCCGGCGATCCTGGTGAAAAGCCCGCTGCCGGTTCTGGGCGTGCTGCTGATCATCGTGGTCGGCAAAATGCTGGCGGCGCTGGGCATCGTGCTGCTGTTCCGCCATCCGTTGCGCACCGCCTTCACAATTTCTGCCAGCCTTGCGCAGATCGGTGAATTCTCCTTCATCCTGGCGGCGCTTGGTGTCGGCCTGGGGCTGTTGCCGCCCGAGGGTCGCGATCTGATCCTGGCGGGTGCCATTCTCTCGATCCTCGCCAATCCGCTGGTTTTCTATGGCGCTGATAAACTGCTGCCCTGGTGGGAGGCACGCCGCGCCCAGCCTGCCGCTTCTGCTACAGCCGAACCGGTCGAGGAAGTCCCGGCCCTGCAGCCGACCAGCCTGACCGAACATGCGGTGGTCGTGGGTTATGGCCGCGTTGGTAGCGTGGTCTGCAATGGCCTCGCCGAAGCGGGCAAGCCGTTCCTGGTGGTCGAGGATGTTCCCGCCCGCATTACCGAGCTGAACGAAAAAGGCATCGAGGTCGTGACTGAGAATGCCGCCAAGCCCGAGGTCATGGCGACGCTGAATATCCCCGCCGCCAACTGGCTGTTCGTCGCGATCCCCAACAGCTTTGAAGCGGGGCAGATCGTGGAGCAGGCCCGCAAGGCCAATCCGGATCTGCGGATCGTCGCGCGCGCCCATACGGATGCGGAGATCGAATATCTCCAGTCCCGTGGCGCGGACGAAACGATCATGGGCGAGCGCGAAATCGCCCTGGGTATGTTGCAGAAGGCGTTCGAGGCCAAGAAGCCTGCGGCAGAGCGCCCGGCCGAACCCGACGCCGGACAGCCGCAACCGGCGTAGGGGTCAGGGTCCCCAAAGAAGTCGTCACCCCGCACTCGATGCGGGGTCTATCCGAGGCGGCCCCGCTTGAGCGGGATCCCGCATCAAGTGCGGGATGACGAGGTCCATATGGACAGGTTTCCCGACGAATCCTTTCTATCAAGCCGCTTGCCCCTAATCCCGCGATCCGCCACCTTGGCGCCCATGATCAATGCCGCTTCCTTCAGCGGCAGCGGCCTTGCCGTGGTGCGCGGTGGGCGCCTGCTGTTCCGTGACCTTGCTTTCGAGATCGCCCCCGGTCAGGCCTTGCTGCTGACCGGACCGAACGGGTCGGGGAAGTCCAGCCTGCTGCGGGTTCTGGCGGGTCTGACGCCGCCGCAGTTGGGGCAGCTCTCCTGGAATGGGGCGCCGATAGACGATCGCGAGGATCATGCCGCTCGCCTCAATTGGCTGGGGTTTTCGGATGGTATCAAGCCGACGCTGACGGTGCGTGAGCATCTGGCGTTCCATCGTGCGTTGGGTTTGCCCGGCATCGATGTCGAGGCAGCGGGCGGTCGCGTGGGTCTGGGAGCGCTGCTGGACAAGCCGGGGCGTATCCTTTCCTCCGGTCAGCGCCGCCGCCTGTCGCTGGCCCGCCTGCTGGTCCGCGCCGCGCCGCTGTGGCTGTTGGACGAACCGACCACAGCCCTCGATGATGCTGGAACAGCTCTGTTTGCCGAATTGGCGGGCGAACATCTGGCCCAAGGCGGGCTGCTGGTTGCTGCAACCCATCATGACCTGGGCCTGGCCGATAGCCTGCGGCTGCGACCGGCCGACTTTCTGCCGGAGAGGGCGGAATGAGCGGCTTCAAGGTTCTGCTGATGCGCGAACTGCGCCTGACCGCCCGGCAATTGGGCGATCTCATGCCCGCGCTGGTCTTTTTCCTGCTGGCGGCGACCCTGTTCCCGCTGGGGGTGGGGCCTGAGCCCAATCTGCTGGCGCGGATCGCGTCTGGCATCGTGTGGGTGACCGCGCTGCTGGCGAGCCTGCTGACCCTCGACCGGTTGTTCCTGAGCGATTACGAAGATGGCTCGCTGGAGCAGCTCGCCCTTTCGCCGACGCCACTTGCCCTGCTGGCGGCGGCCAAGCTGCTGGCCCATTGGCTGACGACCGGTCTGCCGCTGCTGATCCTGGCGCCCTTGGTGGCCCTGTTGCTCAACCTGCCGCCCGACGCCTTGGGGACCATGCTGCTGTCGATGCTGCTCGGCACCCCGGTCCTGAGCTGTATCGGCGGTATCGGCGCGGCCCTGACCCTGGGCGCCCGCCGGGGCGCGGCGCTGTTGCCGCTGCTGGTGCTGCCGCTGCTGTTGCCGGTGCTGATCTTTGGCGTTGGCGCCATTGAAGGCGCGGCCATGGGGCTGGGCGCCCGGCCGCATCTGCTGATCCTGGGTGCGATCTTGGCCTTTGCCGCCCCGCTGGCCCCGCTGGCGATTTCGGCCGCGCTTAGGCAGGCAGTGGAATAAGCTACCGATCAGTCAGATAGATCAATCGCCGACGATTGATCTATTCAACTCATGAGTCGGATTTTTTGGGGAACAGCCCGTCGATCAGCAGGGCGATGACGCCCAGGCTGATGCCCGCATCGGCGACATTGAAGACGAACGGATGCCAACCGGCAAAGTGGAAATCGATGAAATCGAAGACCGCGCCGAAGCGCATCCGGTCAAAGATGTTCCCGATGGCCCCGCCGATGACCATGGCGATCCCGGCGACCACAATCGTCCGTTCGGCCTTGCGCAGCCAGAACACCAACGCGATGGAGACGGCGACCGACATGGCCGACAGCAGGTAAGCCCCTGTCCAGCCGTCGGCGGCCAGCATCCCGAAGGAAACGCCTCGGTTCCAGACCACCGACCAGTTGAGGAACGGCAGCACATATTCCTGGGCGAAGGGGTCGCTCGGCTGAAACACGCCCAGCCGCCCCATCATGTAGTACTTCGACACCTGGTCGAGCAGGATGATCAGCACAGCCCATCCCAGGCCGTGCGCGAGCGGACGACGCACCATTTTCAGCCCCCGATGACCGCGTCGCAGCGGAAGCAGAGATCCGGGTTACGGGCGATGGTGCCGACTTCCTTGTAGTGATTGCGGCAGCGCTCGCAGCGGGCATATTCGGTCTTGGCGAATTCGACCAGCACGTCGGCGCCCGACACGGTCACCATCTCGCCCGAGGAATTTTCCAACACGGCGTGGAAGTCCCCCGAACCCTCATTCTCGGCCGAGAGAACGGCAACTTTCTCCTGGCTCAAGGCTTCCAGCGGCACCAGTCCGACGTTGGAGGTGATGCAGACTTCCGCGAAATTCACCGTCTCCAGAATGTCGAACACGGCCCGCGAGGCATAGACCATCGGCGCAGCCTGGGTGGAGGAGCCGATTTCCTTGGCGCTGCGGGCGACTTCCAGACGGCTGGTCACGCGGCGACGGGCGCCGCGGATGACTTCCCACTTGGCCAGCAGATCGCCGTCGCGCCATTCGTCCGGGATTTCCGGGAAGAGCTGGCGGTGGACCGAATCCGTCTCGTCACCCGTGGCGCCCGGCGCATAGCCCCAGGCTTCTTCTGCGGTGAAGGACAGGACCGGGGCCAGCCACTTGGTCAGGCAATCCAGCAGGATCGCCATGACGGTACGGGCGGCACGGCGGCGCGGCTCGGCCGGATCGTCGCAATAGAGCGAGTCCTTACGGATATCGAAATAGAAGGCCGACAGCTCATTGGCGCAGAAATTATGGATCGCCGAATAGAGGCCGTGGAAGTCATAGGCCTGGATGCTGTTGCGGACCAGGCTATCGAGTTCGACCAGTTCGGCCAGCACCCAACGTTCCAGCTCCGGCATCTCGTCGAACGGCAGCTTCTCCGACTTGACGTCGAAGCCCTGCACAGCGCCCAACAGATAGCGAAGCGTATTGCGCAGGCGGCGATAGTGATCGGCCTGATACTTCAGGATCTCCGGCCCGATGCGCACGTCCTCGGAATAGTCCGACGACACGACCCAGAGGCGCAGGATATCGATGCCATATTCGTCCGCCACCTTCAGCGGGCTGACCACATTGCCCAGCGACTTGGACATCTTGCGGCCCTGTTCGTCGAGCGCGAAACCATGGGTCAGCACGGCCTTATAGGGCGCAACGCCACGGGTCCCGGCGCTTTCCAGCAGGGAGGTATGGAACCAGCCGCGATGCTGGTCCGAGCCTTCGAGATAGAGGTCGGCGGGCCAATGCTGATCCTCGCGCTTCTCCAGCACAAAGGAATGGGTGGAGCCGCTGTCGAACCAGACCTCGACCACATCCATGATCTGCTCGAAATCTTCGGCCTTATACTGATTTCCCAGGAACCGTTCGGGCGGGCTGGAGAACCAGGCATCGCCGCCTTCGGCTTCGAAAGCTTCGGCGATACGGTCGTTGACGGTGTCGTCGCGCAGGGGTTCGCCGGTCGCCTTATTGACGAAGATCGCAAGCGGGGTGCCCCAGGAACGCTGGCGCGACACGCACCAGTCCGGGCGGCTTTCGATCATCGAGCGGATGCGGTTCTCACCGGCTTCGGGCACCCAGCGGGTATCGGCGATGGCCTGTAGCGCCTTCTTGCGCAGATCCCCATGCTCCATGGAGATGAACCACTGCGGGGTCGCCCGATAGATCAGCGGGGCCTTGGAGCGCCAGGAGTGCGGGTAGGAGTGCACCAGCTTGGATTTGGCAAGCAGACCGCCCGCCTTATCCAGGGTCTCGCACATCGCATCGGCGACCTTATAGACATGCATCCCGGCGAACAGCGGGACCGACGGATAATAGGTGCCGTCGCCCGCCACGGTGCGCGGGAGTTCCAGATTGAACTTCTGGCCGATATCGAAATCGTCCTCGCCATGGCCCGGCGCGGTATGGACAAGGCCGGTACCGGCATCGGCGGTCACATGGTCGCCCGGCAGCAGCGGCACGTCATAGTCATAGCCCTGGCCGCGCAGGGGATGGGCGGCGATGACGCCTTCCAGGGCCGCACCGGCAAAGCTGCTGGTGATGGTATGGGCGGAGATCTTGGCGGCTTTGGCGACCGCTTCGACCAGGGCTTCGGCAACGATCAGCTTTTCGCCGACCTGTGCCAGGCTGCCGTCTTCGACCGCGCCGACTTCCAGAACCACATAGGCGAGTTCCGGATTATAGCAGATGGCCCGGTTGCCCGGCATGGTCCAGGGGGTGGTGGTCCAGATCAGGGCCGACGCCCCGTCGAACACGCCGCCCTGCACCTTGAAGCGCACATGGATCTGGGTCGAGGTATGGTCGTGATATTCGACCTCGGCATCGGCCAGCGCCGTCTGTTCGACGACGGACCAGAGCACCGGGCGGAAGCCCTGATAGAGGCTGCCCGACATCAGGAACTTGGTCAGTTCGCGGAAGATCTGGGCTTCGGAGCCGAAGTTCATCGTCTTATAGGGATCGGCCCAGTCGCCGGTTACGCCCAGACGCTTGAACTGCGTGCGCTGAATATCGATCCAGCCTTCGGCAAAGGCGCGGCATTCCTGGCGGAATTCCACCGGCGGCACGGCATTCTTGTCCTTGCCCTTGGCGCGATACTGCTCCTCGATCTTCCATTCGATGGGAAGACCGTGGCAGTCCCAGCCCGGCACATAGGCGGCGTCCTTGCCCAGCATGCGCTGCGCCTTGACGATGACGTCCTTCAGGATCTTGTTGACCGCGTGACCGATGTGGATGTCGCCGTTGGCGTAGGGCGGACCATCGTGCAGCACGAACTTTTCGCGGCCCTTGCCGTCCTGGCGATTGAGGCGATAGAGGTCAATCTTCTCCCACCGCTCCAGAATCTTCGGCTCCGCCACGGGCAGGCCCGCACGCATCGGGAAGTCGGTCTGGGGCAGGAAAACACTGTCCTTGTAATCGCGGCTCATCGTTAAAAACTCTCCAAGTTGGCCTGTCAGGCTTTGCCCTGCTTGAGGCCGTTTAGGCTCTGTGCTTACCAGAAGACGACGGTCTTGTGACCATTGATCGTGACGCGGTGTTCGGCATGGAACTGAACCGCGCGCGCCAGCACGACCGATTCGATGTCGCGGCCCAGGGCCGCCAGCTGATCCACCGTGAAGGTATGATCGACCCGTTCCACCGCCTGCTCGATGATCTGGCCTTCGTCGAGGTCGGGGGTCACGTAATGGGCGGTGGCGCCGATCAGCTTCACGCCGCGATTGAAGGCCTGGCTGTAGGGCTGGGCGCCCTTGAAGCTGGGCAGGAACGAGTGATGGATATTGATGCAGCGGCCGCGCAGGCGCTCGCACAGATCCGGCGACAGCACCTGCATGTAGCGGGCGAGCACGACGAGATCGATCTTATATTGATCCATCAACTCGATCAGGGCGGCTTCCTGGGCTGCCTTGTTCGTCTTGTCGACGGGCAGGTAATGGAAGGGCAGCCCGTGCCACTTCGCCAGCTCCTCGAACTCGCGGTGGTTCGAGACGACAGCGGGGATATCGATCGGCAGCAGGCCCGAGCGCCAGCGGTACAGCAGGTCGTTCAGGCAATGGCCGAACTTGGAGACCAGCGGCAGCATCCGCATCTTGCGCGTCGGATCATGCAGGCCCCAGGTCATCTTGAAGCGTTCGGCAATGGCGGCGAAACCGGCCTCCAGCGTCGGGCGGATCGCGGAATTGGCCTGCGGATCCACGGTCGTGCGCATGAAGAAGGTCTTGGTCTCGTCGTCCTCGAACTGATAGGAGCGACGGATATTATACCCTGCATCCGCCAGATAGCCGGAGACGGCGGCAACGATACCGACCTGATCGGGGCAGTGCAGCTTCAGGATAAGCGAACCGGTATTAGGGCTTTCGGACATGCTTCTTCTAACGCGCAGGATTAAAGGCGGATCGGCCTCATGCAGGGCAATGCCCGATAGGCCGACTGAAGGCTCTACCAGATGCGCGCGCGCTTGGAAACCGCTGCGGGCGCAGACCGGGGTTTCGCTACTGAGGAAGTCTAAAAGAAACTCGTCATCCCGGGACTTGATCCCGGGATCTCCTCCGGGAGCGGTTACCGTTTTAGGCGAGTTGCTCATAAAGATCTGCCCATTCGGGATTTGTTTTCTCGATCAGGTCGACTTTCCAAGCGCGCGGCCATTCCTTCAGGGTTTTCTCGCGTCGGATTGCTTGGGTGATCTCGTCGTGCGTCTCGAACCAGACGAGTTGTTTGAGGCGGTACCGCTTGGTGAAACTGTCGACGACCCCTTCCCGGTGTTCCCAGACGCGGCGCGGAAGATCACTGGTCACGCCGATATACAGTGTGCCGTCTCGCTTATTCGTGACGATGTAGACCCATGCGGCCATGGAGGATTTCTACCATGGCGGGAAAATGTCTGAAAGTGCTCCCGGAGGAGATCCCGGGATCAAGTCCCGGGATGACGACCGTGTTTTTTAGCCTAAACCTCAAACCTCCGCATGCCGCCGCAGCAGGTTGGCGGAGACCTTGGCCAGCAGGTCGCCTTCGGGGCTACGGCCGATGCGTTCATGCAGGGAGCGCCGGGCGCGGTCCAGGTCGAACAGCATTTCGCGGATCTCGCCATCGCGGATGATGCTCTGCATCCAGGTCACCGCGACCTTGCGGGTGCCGCGCGTCACGGCATTCACCCGGTGAAGGGTGGTGGAGGGATAGACGACAGCAGCGCCCAAGGGCAGCTTGATCGCCTGCTCGCCGCCTGCCGTCTCGATCACCAGTTCGCCGCCGTCATAGTCCTCCGGCGCGCTCAGGAAGACCGTGCAGGAGAGATCGCTGCGGGTGGGGGGCGAGCCCATCAGCGCATCGTCGACATGGGCGCCATATTCTTCGGAAATGCCATAGGCTGACAGCAGGGGCGCGCGGATCACCTTCGGCCGCGCTGCCAACTGCACCAGCGGATGACGCCGCAGGGCCGCCATGATGACCTGCTGCACCGCTTCGGCAGCCGGGCCGGAGAAGGCCTGGCGGTTCTTCTTCACATCCCGCGCCAGCCAGCCGGCGGTCAACTTGCCGTCGCCCATTTCGAGACCATCGAACTTGCGGCTCAGATCCGCCGCCTCGGCGGGGGTCAGCATATCGGCGATGCAGAGAATCATGACGCGTGGCTCCAGGTCCAAAGGCGGGCGCCAGCATGAACCGAGCAGACGTGCGACCGCAAGTCACGCGACGCTACTACAGTGACCATTGCAGTCGAGAATGGTTCGCAGTAGCATCGCGCCGTTTTAGCCGCCCTCCGACCCTTTGTCCGAGGCGCCACGCTGGTAATCAGGGAGTCTACCGATGTCGATGAAGACCAAACTCTGGGTTGGGCTGGGCGCCGTGGCGCTGATGGGCGCTGATCTCAATGTCACGCCGACCAACGACCTCTCGCTTGGCCTCGGTAGCCTTGCCTATGCAGCTTCGCCTGCCGGTGAAGGGGGCGAGGGCGGTTCGGAAGGCGGCGGCGCGATGCCGACCAGCTTCAAGCTGAATTCGACCGACGCCAATGCCTTCCAGTACGACGGCAAGCCCCAGGTCGCGGGCTATGCCGAGCTGGTCTATGACAGCTACAAGGCCAGCCATGAGGGTGCGGTGAAGCTGCAGAAGGCGGTCACGGCCTTCCTCGGAAACCCGTCTGCCGCCAATCTGGCCGCCGCGCGCAATGCCTGGGTCAATGCCCGCATCCCCTATCTGCAGACCGAGGCGTTCCGTTTCTATGACGGCCCGATCGATATCGATGCCAAGGGCGAAGAAGGTCCGGAAGGTCACATCAATGCCTGGCCGCTGAACGAAGCCTTCATCGATTATGTGAAGGGCAACGCCAAGGCGGGTCTGGTCAATAACCCGAAGATCAAGATCACGGCTGATGTGATCCTGGAGAACGATCAGGTCGATGACGAAGCCGACGTTACTACAGGCTGGCACGCCATCGAATTCCTGCTCTGGGGCCAGGATTTCTCGGCCACCGGTCCGGGCAACCGCCCGGCCTCCGACTATGCGGCGGGCAAGGGCAACAACGACCGCCGCCGCCTGTACCTGAAGACCGTGACCGATCAGCTGGTTGGCAACCTGGCCGGTCTGGTCGATGCCTGGGCGCCGGGCAAGGACAATTACGCCAAGACCTTCCAGGCGCTCGATCAGCGCGAAGCCCTGGGCCGCGTCTTTGCCGGTCTTGCCAGCCTTGCAGGGCACGAGCTGATGTCGGAACGCCTCCAGGTCGCGCTGGATAGCGGCGATCAGGAAGACGAGCACTCCTGCTTCTCCGACACTACCCGCAACGACTTCATCTATGACATCCGCGGCATGCGGAATGTCTGGTTCGGCGACAGCCAGGGCAAGGATCGCCCCGGTCTTGACGCCCTGCTGGCCTCGCAGGATGCCGCCCTGGCCCTCAAGATCTCGGGCCTGCTGAACAAGGTCGAAGCCCATGCGGACGCTCTGCCGCAGCCCTTCGACAGTGTTTTGGCTAGCGCAAAGGACAGCGCCGAGCGTAAGAACGCCGAAGCGCTGGCGACTTCCCTGAAGGAACTGGCGGATGGTTTTGCCGACGCCGGTGCCAAGCTTGGGGTGCTGGTCGTCATCCCGACGGAGTAAGGAATGCGCCTTCGACCCCTGGCGGCGGCCCTCATTCTCTGGGCCGGCCCTGCGGCTGCGGACGAGATCAGTCCAAAGCTGGGCGGCGACACCAGCCGCGCCATCCTGGGGTCGAAGGCCTTCACCCTCAATGCCGCCAACCAGGGCGCCGCGCGTCAGCGCGATTTCTTTTTCGGCAACCGCCTCTTCAACACCAACTGGGTGATTGCCCCCGCCTCGACCGTGACCTTCGACGGGCTGGGGCCGACCTTCAACCGCGTCTCCTGTTCCGGTTGCCATACCCGCGACGGGCGCGGCCGCAGCCCGACCGAATCGGGCGGCGAAATGCTGTCGATGCTGGTCCGGCTCTCGGTGCCCGGCATCGATGCCCATGGCGGGCCGAAGCCGCATCCGGCCTATGGCGATCAGTTGCAGGACCGGGCCATTCCGGGCGTCCCTGCCGAAGGGCGCGCGCTGATCCGCTGGGTTGAGGTCAAAGGCTCCTATCCCGACGGCACGACCTATGGGCTGCGCAAGCCCGAGTTCAAATTCGCGAATATGGCCTTTGGTCCGCTGGGCGCCGATATCCTGTTCAGTCCGCGTGTCGCGCCGCAGGTGATCGGCCTTGGCCTGTTGGAAGCCATTCCGGAAGCCGAGATCCGCGCCACTGCCGATCCCGACGATAAGGATGGCGACGGCATCAGCGGCCGGGTGAATGAGCCGTGGGATTTCGCGGCGGGAAAACCCGCCCTTGGCCGCTTCGGCTGGAAAGCCAACCAGCCCAATCTCCATCAGCAGAATGCCGCCGCCTTCAACGGCGACATGGGGCTGACCACCAGCCTGTTCCCGGAAACCGGCTGCAATGAGGTCCAGAAGGCCTGCCGAAAGGCGCCGAATGGCGGGACGCCGGAGGTCTCGGACGAGTTCCGGCGCAAGCTGACCCTTTATACCCAGACCCTGGCCGTGCCGGTCCAGCGCAATGCCGAGGATCCGGCGGTCAAACGCGGCGAGCTCCTGTTCGGCCAGAGCGGCTGCGCTGCCTGCCACCGTCCAACCTGGACGGCAGGCGCGCATGAGGCGCCGGAGGTGGCGCACCAGACTTTCCACCCCTTCACCGATCTGCTGCTGCACGATATGGGCGAAGGACTGGCGGATAATCGCCCGGATTTCCTGGCCGATGGACGGGAATGGCGCACCGCGCCGCTCTGGGGCCTAGGCCTGATCAAGGCCGTGAACGGGCACGAGGAACTGCTCCACGACGGCCGCGCCCGTGGGCCCGAAGAGGCAATCCTCTGGCACGGCGGCGAGGCGGAAACGGCGCGGGAGGCTTTCAAGTCTCTGCCGAAGGTGGATCGTGAGGCGCTGGTGGCGTTTCTCAGGTCACTTTAGGATACAAAATAGGAACAGGACATGACCTGGGTTCTGACGGAAATTGCCGATGTTCAGATTCAACAAAGTATCCCGGCGCTGAAATTTGTTCTGCATAGCCAGGGGTTGACCAAATTCTCGCTTGGGCTCTGTCTTTTGGATGGCGACCTGATTTCCTCTATGACGCTGCTCGCAAATAATGGTCGGCAGAAGACGATACTCAAGCGCGCTGATGTTTCATGCCTGTTGATAGAAGGCTCCATTGCAACTTTATCTTTGGAAAAGAGTGATCTGGATCTGCTGCGAGTTTTCAGCCTGAAAACGGTGAGGGACGGCACGCCCGAAGTCGATCATCTCGATCTCGAAGTGTCAGCCGTATTGGACGGTAAAGCGGTCAGGGCCGACCTCATGATCCGTTATCCCCTCGTTTCCAGCTCTGAATAAGCTCCACCTTCGTGTGGCGGGGAGTTGCGTGCCCTACAAAAACAGATCCGTCTGCAACTGCCCTTCGGGAACCAGGGAATAACGGTCGAGGTCGTTTATTCCCGCTTCCCGCAGGGCTTCCTCGTCGATGAAGAAGCGGCCGCTGCCTGGGTTCGGCCGGGTCAGGATCGCGTGGGCGGCATCGGCGACGATCTCGGGTGAGCGGCAATGTTCGGGGCGCACGCCGCCTTCGATCTGGGTCAGGGCGGCGGTGGCGATCAGGGTGCGGGGCCAGAGGCCGTTGACGCTGACCCGGCCCCGGAATTCCTCCGCCAGTCCCATGGTTACGAAGCTCATGCCCATCTTGGCCAGCGTATAGGCGAGGTGCGGGCCGAACCAGCGGGCATCCAGGCTGGGTGGCGGGCAAAGGGTCAGGATCTGCGGATTGCCCGATTGCAGCAGATGCGGCAGGCAGGCTTGCGACGTGATGAAGGTGCCGCGCTGATTGACCTGATGCATCAGGTCGAACTTCTTCATCGGCGTGTCCAGCGTGCCGGTCAGGCTGATCGCGCTGGCGTTATTCACCAGGATGTCGATGCCGCCGAACTGCTCGACGGTCTGGGCGACGACCCAGCGGACCTGCTCCTCGTCCCGGATATCGCCTGCCAGCGCGATTGCCTTGCCACCGGCAGCGATCACCTCGTCGGCCGCATCATGGATGGTGCCGACCAGCTTGGGCTGCGGCTCCACCGTCTTGCCGACGATGGCGATACTGGCACCGTCCCGCGCGGCCCGCAGAGCAATCGCACGGCCAATGCCGCGCGATGCCCCGGTGATCAGCAGTGTCTTGTCCTTCAGGCTCAAATGCTCATTCTCCGGTAAAAACGGGGCGGCGTTTATTCAGGAAGGCGTCGACCCCCTCGCGGAAATCATGGGTCAGGCTGCATTCGGCAAAGGCATCGCCCTCGCGCGTCAGATGCTGGTCGAGGGTGGCGCCGAAGGCGGCATTCAGCAGCGCCTTGGTGCGGGCCAGCGCGGTCGCTGGCCCGGTGGCAAGCCGCCGGGCGAGGCTGTCGGTCGCCTCCCGCAGGCCGTCGGGCGGCACGATGCGGTTGAGCAGGCCTTTGCGCTCGGCCTCCCGCGCATCGAACTTCTCCGACAGGGTTGCGATCTCGAACGCCCGCTTCATGCCGACAACTCGGGGCAAGAACCAGGTGCCGCCGCCATCGGGCGACACGCCCAACTGGCAATAGGCCATGGTGAAGACGGTGTTTTCGGCGGCAATCGCCAGGTCGCAGGCCAGTACCAGCGAGAAACCATAGCCAGCGCAGGCGCCATGGACCGAGGCGATGACCGGCTGCGGCAACTGGCGCAGGCTCAGCGTGATGGCGGCAACCCGGGCAGCAGCGGCGGAGAAATGGGAATAGCGCTCGCCGGGCGGCAGCTTCATGCATTTATTGAAGAGATTGATGTCGCCACCGGCCATGAAGGCATCGCCCGCGCCGCGCAGCACGACGACCTTGACGGCCCGGTTGCGGCCCAGCGGTTCGATGGTGGCCTGTAGAGCCGTGAGCATGCCTTCGTCCAGGGCGTTGAGGACTTCCGGGCGATTGAGGGTGATGGTTGCCACCCCAGCATCGACTTCCAAGATAATGGAGGGAGATATCGCGTTCATGACGGCGCACTCCTGATGATGTTTCCTCAAGATGGGTCGTCTGGCGCGACCTTCACCTATGGTCTACGCTGACACGATTTAACGGTTCCGTAAATCGGTTGACGTAAAAAGGATTACACTGTTCACTTGGCTGAAAGCCGCCACGTCGAAGCGACGGGCACCCCGCCGGCACCGGTGGGAAGGGGGAGGAAACATATATGAGTGCATCCGAAAAAACGGGGCATGAGGCCTCGGGACATGAGGTCTGGCGTAGCTATTATCCGCGCGATGTCGATTTCGACACGCCGGTACCGGTGGCGCCGCTCTATCAACTGCTTGATGAATCCGTCGCGACCTATGGCGCGCGTCCTTGCATCGATTTTCTGGGCAAGAAATACACCTATGCCGAAGTTGGCGCGATCGTCGATCGGGTGGCTGCAGGCTTGCAGCGCCAGGGCGTCGGCAAAGGGACCAAGGTCGGGCTGTTCCTGCCCAACTGCCCCTATTTCATCTTCTTCTACTATGGGGTCCTGAAGGCGGGCGGCACCGTCGTCAATTTCAACCCGCTCTATGTCGAGCGCGAAATCGAAAAGCAGATCGTGGATAGCGAGACCAAGATCATGGTCACGCTGGATCTGCACGCGCTCTACCCCAAGCTTCAGCCGTTCCTGGCGTCGGGGATTTTGAGCCAGGTCATCGTCTGCCCGATGGCGGATATCCTGCCTTTCCCGAAGAATTTCCTGTTCCCGCTGATCCGCCGGGCCGACCGGGCGCATATTCCGGCCGATAGCCATAATCTGTGGTTCCGCGATCTCATCGTGAATGCCAGCAAGCCGACGCCGATCCAGGTGGATCCCGAACGCGATATTGCCGTGCTGCAATATACCGGCGGCACCACCGGCACGCCCAAGGGGGCGATGTTGAGCCACGCCAACCTCTATGCCAATGCCGTGCAGTCCTTACGCTGGTGTCCGATGACGCGGCCGGGGCTGGAGAAGATGCTGGGCCTGCTGCCTTTCTTCCATGTCTTTGCCATGACCGTGGTCATGAATAAGTCGCTGCTGGCCGGGTCGGAAATCATCATGCTGCCGCGCTTCGATCTGGAGCAGGCGATGAAGACGATCCACGAGAAACGCCCGACGCTGCTGCCGGGCGTGCCGACGATCTATGCCGCGCTGGCGAACCACAAGGATCTGCAGAAATACGATCTGCGTTCGATCCGGATCTGCATCTCGGGCGGCGCGCCGTTGCCGGTGGAAGTGAAGAAGCAGTTCGAAGATGTGACGGGTTGCTCCCTGATCGAAGGCTATGGTCTGACCGAAGCCTCGCCGGTCTGTTTTGCCAATCCCTTGAGCGGCACGGAAAAGGCGGGCGCTATCGGCCTGCCGTTGCCGCAGACCTATTTCTCGATCCGCAATCCCGCCAACCCGACCGAGGAAATGCCGGACGGCGAGCGCGGCGAGCTGTGCGTCAAAGGTCCCCAGGTCATGCTGGGTTACTGGCGGCGACCGGAAGAGACGGCGGCGGTCATGGTCGACGGGTATCTGCGGACGGGCGATATCGGCTATCTCGACAGCGATGGCTATGTCTGTCTGGTCGACCGGATCAAGGATCTGATCATCTGCGGCGGCTACAACGTCTATCCGCGTACAGTGGAAGAGGCGATCTATCAGCATCCGGCGGTCGCAGAAGTGACCGTTATCGGCATCCAAGACAAATATCGCGGCGAAACCGTGAAGGCCTTCGTCGTCTGCAAGTCCGGCCAGGATGTTGCGGCCGAAGCGCTGATCAATTTCCTGAAAGACAAGCTCTCGCCCATCGAGATGCCCAAACATATCGAGTTCCGCACCAGCCTGCCCAAGACGATGATCGGCAAGCTCTCCAAGAAGGAATTGGTGGCGGAGGAACGCGAGAAGGCGAAACTCGGGTAATAAACTCGCACTTAACGCCGTAATCTTCAATATTGACGGCGTTAAGTAACTCGCATACTCTGGAAATGTCCCGTGGAATTCGGGGCTAGGGAGGCCGCGCCATGAGCCACGGCGATCCGACGGGTCAAAAGCTCTATGCAATCGGTGATCTTGCGGCTGAATACGGGATTTCGCCGCGCGCCATTCGGTTTTACGAGGACCAGCAGCTGCTGTCGCCGACGCGTCTTGGTGTCACGCGAGTCTATACGACGCGCGATCATGGGCGGCTGCGCTTGATTCTGCGGGGCAAGCGTCTTGGCTTCAGCCTTTCGGATATCAAGGAACTGCTGGATCTCTATGACGTCGACGGCAGTCAGGTGACGCAATTGAAGGCCGCCTTGAAGAAGGGGCGGGCGCGGATTGGGGCGCTTGAAACCCAGCTCGACGATCTGCGTGCCACTCTCGATGAACTGCGGCAGTTGGAACGGGATGTGGTCGCCAGCCTAAAGGCGAAGGGCACAAAAGATCTGAATTAACATCGGCCTCAAGCAGGGCGAAGCCCGGTAGGCCAAACTGAAGAGTCGGCCTCAAGCAGGGCGAAGCCCGGTAGGCCAAACTGAAGAGTCGGCCTCAAGCAGGGCGCAGCCCGGTAGGCCAAACTGAAGAGTCGGCCTCAAGCAGGGCGCAGCCCGGTAGGCCAAACTGAAGAGTCGGCCTCAAGCAGGGCGCAGCCCGGTAGGCCAAACTGAAGAGTCGGCCTCAAGCAGGGCGAAGCCCGGTAGGCCAACGCATATAAGAGGAAGCTGCACCATGAAGTCAGTTGTCATCGCTGGTTATGTTCGCTCCCCCTTTCATTTCGCCAATAAGGGCGCTCTGACCAAGGTGCGACCGGACGATCTGGCGGCGGCGGTGGTGCGTGGCCTCATCGCCAAGACTGGCGTCAATCCAGCGGATATCGAGGATCTGATCCTGGGCTGTGCTTTCCCGGAAGGGGAGCAAGGCTTCAATGTCGCGCGCCTGATCGGCTTCCTGTCCGACCTGCCGCTGTCGGTGGCGGGGGCGACGGTGAACCGCTTCTGCGGCTCCTCCATGCAGGCGATCCATGATGCGGCGGGCGCGATCCAGATGGGCGCGGGCGAGGTCTTCATCTGCGCGGGCGTCGAAAGCATGACCCGGGTGCCGATGATGGGCTTCAACCCGATGCCGAACCCGGCTTTGGCAGCCAAAATGGCAGGCGCCTATATGCCGATGGGCATCACGGCCGAGAATGTTGCGAACGAATACAAGCTGACCCGCCAGGAGCAGGAGGTCTTTGCCGCCGAAAGCCACAGGCGCGCGGCTGCCGCGCGCGCATCGGGCAAATTCAAGGACGAGATCATCCCCATCGACACCAAGGCAGGCAAGGTCGAGGAAGACGGTTGCATCCGCCCGGAGACGACGGCCGAAGGGCTGGCGGGGCTGAAGCCCGTCTTCGATGCGGCAGGTCAGGTGACGGCGGGTACATCCTCGCCCTTGACCGATGGCGCATCGGCGGTGCTGGTCGCGACCGAGGAATATGCGAAGAAGCATAATCTGCCGATCCTGGCGCGGATCAAATCCATCGCCGTCGGCGGCTGCCGTCCGGAAGTGATGGGGATCGGCCCTGTGGTCGCGGCCAAGAAGGCGTTGAAGCGTGCCGGGCTTGAAGCCAAGGACATCGATATCATCGAACTGAACGAGGCTTTCGCGGCCCAGGCCATCGCCTGCATGAAGGATCTTGGGTTCAGTGTGGATAAAGTAAACATCGATGGTGGCGCCATTGCCCTGGGCCATCCGTTGGGGGCAACGGGCGCGCGCATCACCGGCAAGGCGGCGCAGCTTTTGAAGCGCGAAGGCAAGAAATATGCGCTCGCCACCCAATGCATCGGCGGCGGCCAGGGCATCGCCACCATCCTCGAAGCCGTCTAAGCGGAGGGCCTCAGGATGGCGATTTCCAAAGTCTGCGTCATCGGCTCGGGCGTGATGGGTAGCGGCATTGCCGCCCATGTGGCCAATGCCGGGGTTCCCGTTCTGCTGCTCGATATCGTGAAGGATGGCCCCGACCGCTCGGCGATTGCGCGCGGTGCCATCGACCGGATGCTGAAAGCCGATCCGGCGCCCTTCATGTCGTCTGCCGCCGCCAAGCTGGTGACGCCGGGTAACCTTGAGGATGATCTGGCCCAGATCGCCGAGTGCGATTGGATCATCGAAGCGGTGGTCGAAAATCTCGATATCAAAAAGACGCTCTACGAAAAGCTGGAGGGCGTGCGCAAGCCAGGCTCCATCGTCTCCTCCAATACCTCCACCATGCCGCTGGCGATCCTGACGGCGGGACGCAGCGAGGGTTTTCAGCGCGACTTTCTGATAACCCATTTCTTCAATCCGCCGCGTTACCTGCGCCTGCTGGAGCTGGTGGCAGGGCCGAAGACCCGTGCTGATGCGGTGGCGGAGATCGATGCTTTTGCCGATTACAAGCTCGGCAAGGGTGTGGTGCGTTGCAAGGACACACCGGGCTTCATCGCCAATCGGATCGGCACCTATTGGATCCAGGCGGCCGTTAACGAGGCGATGGATCTGGGCTTGAGTGTCGAAGCGGCCGATGCCCTGGCCTCCAAGCCGATGGGGATCCCCAAGACCGGCGTGTTCGGGCTGATCGATCTGGTTGGCCTGGACCTCATGCCGCTGATCGCCAAATCGATGGCGATGACCCTACCCAAGGGGGACGATTTCCTGCGTATCAGCCGCACCCCGCCGCTGTTCCAGAAGATGATCGCGGAAGGCTTCACTGGGCGCAAAGGCAAGGGCGGTTTCTATCGCCTGAACGAGAAGCGGCAGAAGCTGGCCATTGACCTCAAGGCCGGTGACTACCATCCGGCGGGCAAGGTGAAGCTGGAAGCCATTGAGCGGGCGGGGCGCAGCCTCAAGGTCCTGGCAACCGATGCGTCGACCGAGGGCGAATATGTCAAGCGCGTGCTGGTGCAGACGCTGGGTTACGTCGCCTCCCTGGTGCCGGAGATATCCGATGATATCACTGCGGTCGATGAGGCGATGCGCCTTGGCTACAACTGGACCTACGGGCCGTTCGAGCTAATCGACCAATTGGGCGCCGATTGGCTGGCCGAACAGTTGGGCGACAAGGCTCCCGCGATCCTGAAACAAGCGTCCGGCGGCTTCTATAAGGTCGACGGCGGCACGTTGCATGCCCTGGCGCTTGACGGCTCCTACAAGCCGGTGGTCCGCAAGGATGGCGTGCTGCTGCTGGCCGATGTCAAGCGGGCGGGCAAACCGCTGCTGAAGAATGGGTCGGCCGCGCTCTGGGATATCGGGGACGGGGTCGTCTGTTTCGAATTTACGGCCAAGATGAACAGCCTGGATGGCGATGTTCTGAAGCTGCTGGGCGAGACGGTGGCCTTCGTGCAGATGAAGGGTCTGAAGGGCCTCGTCGTCTATAACGAGGGCAGCAATTTCACTGTCGGCGCCAATCTGGGGCTGGCACTCTTTGCCGCCAATATCGCTCTCTGGCCCGCTATCGAGGAATTGGTGGCAGGGGGGCAGGCGGCCTATAAGGCGCTGAAATATGCGCCTTTCCCGGTGGTCGGCGCACCCGCCAATATGGCGCTGGGTGGCGGTTGCGAGATCCTGCTGCATTGCGACCATGTCCAGGCCCATGCCGAAAGCTATATCGGCCTGGTCGAAGTCGGTGTCGGCATCATCCCTGGCTGGGGTGGGTGCAAGGAATTGCTGGCCCGGCAGTTCGCCGAGAAGCGTCGACCCCAGGGGCCGATGCCGCCGATTGCCAAGGTCTTCGAAACCATTTCGACCGCCCAGGTATCCAGGTCGGCAGCCCTGGCGAAGGAGCTTGGCTATCTCAGGGCATCCGACGGTATCACGATGAACCGGGACCGGCTGCTGGCCGATGCCAAGGCCGCGGTTTTAGAGATGGCTAAAAACTACACACCACCCGCGCCGCCGGAATTCCGATTGCCGGGACCGACGGCGAAAGTTGCGATGGATATGGCTGTCGATGGCTTCCGCCAACAGGGTAAGGCGACGCCCCATGACGAAACCGTCTCCAAGAAGCTGTCGACGGTGTTGTCGGGCGGCGATACCGACGTGACGGAAATCCTGAGCGAAGACGATCTGCTGACGTTGGAGCGCACGGCCTTCATGCAGTTGGCGAAGACCCCGCAGACGCTGGCCCGCATGGAACACATGCTGTCGACCGGCAAGCCGCTGCGGAATTAGGGGGAGAGAGAAAATGGTCACCTATAACGCCCCCCTGCGCGACATGAAGTTTGTCCTGGACGAGCTGCTGGGCGCCGAGAGTCTTAGCCGCCTGCCGGGTTTTGCCGAAGCGACGCCGGATCTGTTCGAGGCGGTCTTAAGCGAGGCTGCAAAATTCTGTCAGAACGAGCTGCTGCCGCTGAACCTGAGCGGCGATGCCGAAGGCTGCCAGTTCGAAAACGGCGTCGTGCGCACGCCAAAAGGCTTCAAGGAAGCCTATGCGAAGTTCACCGAAGCAGGCTGGACCGCGCTGTCCGGCGACCCGGCCTATGGCGGTCAGGGGATGCCGCATCTGCTCCAGTTCGTGGTGGAGGAGATGATCTGCGCCACGAACCTCTCCTTCGGCATGTATCCCGGCCTGTCGACCGGCGCCTATAACGCGCTCTATCAGCATGGCACCGACGATCTGAAGGCGACGTATCTGCCCAAGCTGGTCAGCGGCGAATGGGCGGGCACCATGTGCTTGACCGAACCCCATTGCGGCACCGACCTGGGCCTGCTGCGGACCAAGGCGGAACCGAACGACGATGGTTCCTACGCTATTACCGGCACCAAGATCTTCATCTCGGCTGGCGAACATGACCTGACCGACAATATCCTGCATCTGGTGCTGGCTCGCCTGCCCGATGCGCCCGCCGGGGTGCGGGGGATCTCGCTGTTTCTGGTGCCGAAGTTCCTGGTCAAGGACGGCACGGTAGGGCCGCGCAATGGCGCTGTCTGCGCCTCCATCGAACATAAGATGGGGATTAAGGCGTCCTCTACCTGCGTCATGAATTTCGACGGCGCCACGGGTTGGCTGGTGGGCGAGGCGCACAAGGGCCTCAAATGCATGTTCACCATGATGAATGCCGCGCGCCTAGGGGTCGGCATGCAGGGGCTGGGGCTGGCGGAAACGGCCTATCAGACCGCCGTTGCCTATGCCAAGGACCGACGCCAGGGCAAGTCGCTCGATAAGGCCAAGCAGGGGCGGGAAAGCGCCGATCCGATCATCGTGCACCCGGACGTGCGCCGCATGTTGCTGAAGATGCGCTCGGTGAACGAGGCGGCCCGGGCGCTTGCCTATTGGGTCGGCATGCTGCTGGATGTCGCCCAGAAGGACCCGGATGCGGAGAAGCGTCAGGAGGCGGATGACCTCGTCGCGCTGCTGACGCCCATCGTGAAAGGCTATCTCACCGACCATGGGTTCGAGGCGGCGAACCTCGCCGTGCAGATCCATGGCGGCCATGGCTATATCCACGAATATGGCGTCGAACAGCTGGTGCGCGATGCCCGCATCACTCAAATCTATGAAGGCACCAACGGCATCCAGGCGCTGGATCTGGTGGGGCGCAAGATGGGCCAGGACTATGGTCGTCTCCTCCGTCGCTTCTTCCATCCGGCGGTGGCGTTTATCGAGGCGCATCAGAGCGATCCGTTGATGGTCGAGTTCGTCCTGCCCTTTGCCAAGGCATTGGGGAAACTGCAGCAGGCGACGGCGGTCATCGCGCAGAAGGGCCTCGCGAAGCCCGAAGAAGCCGGGGCGGCGGCGACAGATTATGCCCGCATGTTCGGTCTGGTGGTCTTCGGCTTCCTCTGGTGCCGCATGGCGAAGATCGCGCTGGAGAAGCAGGGCGAGGATCCCGCTTTCTATGGCGCCAAACTCTCCACGGCCCGCTTCTTCATGGCGCGGGTTCTGCCCGAACATGGCTCGCTGTTCATCCAGATCATGGCAGGCGGCAAAAGCCTGATGGAGATGGAAGAGGCAGCGTTTTAGGGATGCTTGCCCCCCACAACACTGTCATCCCGGGACTTGATCCCGGGATCTCCTCCGGGGGCTTTTCCATTCTGATCGAGGATTCCTTGGGCAGGCTCCCGGAGGAGATCCCGGTGTCGAGCACCGGGATGACGAGTTTAGTGGGGGATCGTGTCCCATGAACCTCCTCTTCCGCGCGATCTGGGTTCTCTGCACCTCCTGGCGCAGGCGTCACGTGGGGTTCCTGGAGCCCGCCGAGTTGGGGCTGCTGACCTTCCCCAATGACCTCGATATCAATCTGCATGTGAACAACGGCCGCTACCTCAGTCTGCTGGACCTGGGGCGGGTCGATCTCATGCAGCGCAGTGGCCTCTGGCGGCATTTCTTCAGGCGCCGCTGGCTGCCCGTGGTGGCAGGGGTGATGGTGCGTTTTCGCCGTTCGCTGAAGGTCTGTCAGCGCTTCACCCTGACGACCCGCATCCTGGGCTGGGACGAGCGGTTCTTCTATATGGAACAGCAGATCGTCACCCCGAAGGGCGTGGCGATGATCGCCTATGTGCGCGGCTGCTTCGTCGCCCCCGGCGGCCCGCTGCCGACAGCGGTGGTCCTGGCGGAAATCGGCGTGACGGAACTGAGCCCCGAACTGCCCGAAGCCGTGCGCCATTGGGCGGCGGCCGAGGTGGCGATGGCCCGCCAAGACCCCGCTACGGTCATTTCTGCAATTGAGAACTAATATCAATAATCTTCGTGGTTGTTATTGTTCGCGAACCCGTGAAATTAAAAAATTAATGGTATTTACTAAGCACTAGAGGCTTGGAATAGGACATCGTTACAGCCATTGTTACGGGTGAAGGCGCGAAAAACTGCGCTCCCGCGAACAGGAAAGAGGGTTCGAGATGGCTACGATGGGACAGAAGATTGCAGCGGCCTTGATCGCCGTTGGCCTGCTGGCCGGTACCGGCACGGCGCTGGCGCAAGGCGATGTGATCGCCCAGCGTAAGGAACTGATGAAGGCCAATCGCTCCAGCCTGGGCGCGATCAAGAAGATCGTCGACGACGGCTCGGACCCGGCCGCTGCGGCGGCGCATGCCAAGACGCTGTTGGACGATGGTCAGAAGTTCATCACCCTGTTCCCCAAGGGCTCGGAAAGCGGCGACACCGCGTCGAAGCCGGAAGTCTGGAGTGATTGGGCTGGGTTCGAGGCCGCGAACAAGGTCTTTACCGATGCCGCCCAGAAGGTGGCCGATGCCTCTGCCGCCAAGGACCCGGCAGCGCTGAAGGCAGCTTTTGGTGCCGTGGCCGGTTCCTGCGCCAACTGCCACAACAAGTTCCGGAAGTAAAAATACCTCGTCGCCCCGCACTTGATGCGGGGCATATCCGGGGCGGTTCAGCCTGAGAGGGATCCCGCATCAAGTGCGGGATGACGACGAAAAGAGAGCAAACAAAAACGCCGGATCAGATGATCCGGCGTTTTTTCTTACCTTAAAGGGGGCTCAAGTAGGCCAAGGGCCGATAGACCCCTTTAAGCAACTACAATGCCCCGTTCAGCCAGCTGGCCAGCATGCCCTTGGGCATGGCGCCGACCTTCTGGGCGACGACCTGGCCGCCCTTGAACAGCAGCATGGTCGGGATGCCGCGCACGCCGTATTTGGCGGGGGCCGAGGGATTGTCGTCGATGTTCAGCTTGGCGATGGTGACCTTGCCGGCAAGCTCGTCCGACAGTTCTTCAAGTGCCGGGGCGATCATCTTGCAGGGGCCGCACCATTCGGCCCAGAAGTCCACGAGAACGGGGCCTTCTGCCTTCAGGACATCGGCTTCGAAGCTGGTATCGGAAACGGCTTTGGTTGCCATCTTATGGTTCCTTTTGGAGGCGGACCCCCTATATCTAGCGGGCTGGCCGGTTCATCTGCATCCTATGTAGGAACGAGGCGCCCCTGACGTCAAGCGGTTGCGCTATGCATGGCAGTTACGAGCGCCTCGCACATCAGGCCGCCGCCAACGCCCCCTCCGGCACTACCATCGGCGTGCCGTCGCGGTCGGACTCGATCCGGGCCTGAACCCGCCAGACATCGGCGATCACCTTCGGCGTCAGAACCTCGGCCGGTGTGCCGTCGGCAGCGATCTTGCCGCCATGGAGCACGATGATCCGGTCCGCAAAGCGCGCGGCCAGATTAAGGTCGTGCAGGGCGATCATGGCGGTGAGCCCGTCGCGGCGCGCCAGTCGCTGGACGAGGCCCAGCAGATCGAGCTGATGGTGCAGATCGAGGGCGCTGGTCGGTTCGTCCAGCAGCAGGATCTGCGGGCGGCGCACCAGGGATTGCGCAACCGCCACCAATTGACGCTGACCACCTGAAAGCTCATGCAAAGGCCGTTCGGACAGCGCACGGATGCCCAGATCGTCCATCACGGAATGGGCGGCGGCGAGATCCTGTTCGTCGACGGCCCAGCCGGTCCCCTGCTTTAGGGCCAGGAGCACCACTTCAATAGCGGTGAGCGCGCAGCGGGCGCCGACGTCCTGGGGGAGATAGCCGATCTTGGCAGATCGATCCCGGCGCGAGAGCTTGCGCAGATCGGCGCCGTCGAGGGTCATGGTGCCCTTGCTGGCCTGAAGCCCGAGGATCGAGCGCAGCAGGGTCGATTTACCGGCGGCATTGGGGCCGAGCAGGGCGGTGACGGAGCCCGGCGTTATCGCCGGGACCTGCACGCCGTTCAGCACCGTGCGGCGGCCGTAATGGGAGCTGAGGCCAAGAATCTCGAGCTTCATTTCCAGTTCCCCGAACGGTTGGTGAGGATGAGCGCCAGGAAGAAGGGCACGCCGACCAGCGCGGTGATGATGCCGATCGGAATCAGCACACCCGGCACGATGGATTTGGAGATGATAGAGGTCAGCGACAGTAGCAGCGCCCCGGCCAAGGCCGACAGCGGCAGGAAGAAACGCTGATCCTCGCCAACCAACAGGCGCGCCACATGGGGGCCGACGAGGCCGACGAAACCGATGGTGCCGACGAAGGCGACCGGGACCGCAGCCAGCAGCGAGGCGGCCATCAGCACCAGCAGGCGCAGGCGGGTGACATCGATGCCCATGGCTGCCGCGCGATCTTCGCCCAGGCGCAGGGCGGTCAGGGCCCAGGCATTTTTCACGAAATAGGGGATGACCAGCACCACCACGGCTGCGGTGATGCCGACCTTGGTCCAGGTGGCCTTGGCAAGGCTGCCGAGCGTCCAGAAGACAACCTCCTGCAGCGCCTGTTCGCTGGCGAGATACTGCAGCAGACCCAGGGCGGCATTGAAGGTGAAGACCAGGGCGATGCCCAGCAGCACGACCGTTTCGACCCCGCCGCCACGCATGCGGCTGACACCGAAGATTAGCAACGCCGTGAGCATGGCGAAGACGAAGGCGTTGATCGGGACGATCAGGATGCCCGCAAAGGGGATGATCGCGATGCCGAAGACGATGGCGAGCGCCGCGCCGAACCCGGCAGCGGCCGACAGGCCCAGTGTGAAGGGGCTCGCCAGTGGATTATTCAGGATGGTCTGCATCTGTGCGCCCGCAATCGCCAGGGCGGCACCCGTGACGATGGCCATCAGGGCGACGGGGAAGCGCAGGGTCCAGACGATGATCTTCTGCCCGACCGGAACGCTATCAGGTGCGAAGAGGGTTTTGAGAACCTCCCACACCGAATAGCCGGCGGGGCCGCTGGCGACGTCAATCGCCAGCGACAGCAGGAGCAGCGCGGTAAAGCCTGCAAGGATGCCGACTTTCTTGCGCGTCGCCTGCCGGTAGGCAACGCTCCCCGGAGCAGCCGAAGCCGGGGCGGGCATTGACCCGATAAGCCCTGGGGAGCGGCCGGTCATTTCGCGTCGCTCAGCGCGAACCAGTAACCGGGCTGGTAGGGGATCGGCAGGAACTTCGCGTGGAATTCCTTGAAGGTTGCTTCCGGGTCCAGATCCTTGAACAGGTCCGGATGGAACCACTTGGCGAAGACCTGCAGCGCGATGAAATTGTGCGGCGAGTTATAGAACGGATGCCAGAGCGCGAAGGCCTTGCCGGTTTTGGACGCCTTGGTCTGGTCGAAACCAGAGCTATTGATCAGGCCTTTCAGGCGATCCAGGGCCAGCTTGGGGTCGGCGCCCGGACCCATGGGAACCGCGAAGTTCTTGGGGTTCGACAGCGACCAGTCGGCGCCGGTTGCGATATAGACGTCCGGGTTGGAGGTGATGACCTGTTCCAGGCTGATCACGCCCGTATGGCCCGGCACCTTGCCGACGGAGATATTCTCACCACCGGCAAGACCGATCATCTCACCCAGGTTGCCCGGACCGAACGTCCAGCAGCACTCCTCGGCGATACCGGCAGCGCGATGGATGAAGACGGTCGGCTTGGTGCCGCTGAAACCGGCCAGCTTGTCGGTGACCTTCTTGGTTTCGCGCTCATAGAAGGCGACCAGTTCTTCGGCGCGGGCTTCCTTGCCGATCAGCTTACCCAGGACGCGGGTCGAGGGGATCGTGTTCTTGAGGGTGTTTTCGCGATAGTCGATGAAGACCATCGGGATGCCTGCCTGTTCAACGGCGGCCAGCAGGCCGGTGTCGCGGGCGCCCTTGAAGAACTCGAAGTTCATCAGAATGAGGTCCGGCTTCAGGGCGATGGCCTGTTCCATCGAGAAACCGCCGGTGGTCGGATTACCGAACAGCGGCAGCTTTTCGATCTGCGGCCACTTCTGGGCATAGACGCGATAGCTGGTGTTATCATTGATCTTGAAATCGTCGCGCCAGCCGATGACCCGCTTGAACGGGTCTTCGGTGTCGAGCGTGCCTAGCACGTGAATCTGACGGCCTTCGCCCAGGATGATGCGTTCTGCAGGCTTCTGCAGGGTCACGGTGCGACCGGCCATGTCGGTCACGGTGATCTGGGCGGCCGCGGGCAGCGCAAAGCTGATGGCGGCTGTAAGGGCCAGAAGCCCATTACGAAGCGACGGGAGCATGCTCTTCTCTCACTCTTTCGCAGGGTTGACGGCAGCGACGGCATAGCGCCGCTGGTTGAAGGAGCGCAGCCACTGCGGCAGATCTGCCGCCTTGCGCTGCGCCCGCACGATTGCCGCCATCGCGTCCCTGCTGACGTCGGCAAATCCAGCCTCGGCCACCAGCCCCATCACCGCCTCGGCAGGCGCGCCTTCCCCCCGGAAGGGGAGGTGCGCCGAAATCTGGGCGTAGGGACTGCCGGCATCGGCGATATTGGGTCGGGGAGGCTGACCCATGCGGGCAGCCAGTTTCTCGGCCAGTTTTGTCCGGATACGCCAGAGCAGGCGTCTGTCCGTCCATTCGCCGTCGATGATCAGCAGACGCCCGCCGGGTTTCAGCAAGCGGCGCCAGGACGTCAGCGCCTGGGAAGGGTTCGGCAGCGTCCAGACCAGATGGCGGTTCACGACCGCATCGAATCCGCCCTGCGGCACCATCGGATCTTCGGCATCGCCATAGATGAACTGGATCGGCAGGCCTTTGTCGGCTGCCTTGGCGCGGGCTTTCGCCAGCATCTTTTCGCCCAGGTCTACGCCCGTCACCTCTGCCCCGGCGCCAGCCAGAAGCGAGGAGATGATGCCGGTACCTGATCCGAGTTCCAGGATGCGTTTGCCCTGCAAAGGGCCGATATGGCGGGTGAAGAGATCCAGCCAGGCCTGGCGTTCGTCTTCCGTGTGGATCCCATGTCCCCAGGAAGCATCGAACCCTTCAGCGCGGCTATCCCAGTAAAGGGCGATCTCATCCTTAACGGAAAAGTTCGTTGGCGATGTCATCGGGGGTGAGGCCTTTTAAAATTTTGCGAACGATATTGAGAGTCGATATCAGTGGCAAGTGGCATTTACGCCGTCTGATACCGCCCGAGCCCTATGGTGCAACGTTTCGCCATTCCGGGGGTGACAGGGGGGGAGGCTTTTGCCATCCTGTCAGCCTAATAACCGCTGGCGAAAAACCGCCCTGCATCACTGGAGGAACTCTCATGAACCAAATGTTCACGCGCCGCGCCGTGCGGGGCCTGGCGGCGCTTGCCGTCGGCGTTGCGACCCTGACGGGTGCGACCGCCGCCATGGCGCTCGACCAGGTCAAGATCATGGCTCCGGCTGCTCCGGGCGGTGGTTGGGATCAGACCGCGCGCGCCATGCAGACCGCGCTTGTCGCTTCGGGTGCCGCGAAGAACGCCCAGGTCACGAATGTCACCGGTGCCGGCGGTGCTGTGGGTATCGCTCAGCTCGTCAACAGCTCCAAGGGCGATGGCAGCCAGCTGATGGTCAACGGCCTCGTCATGGTTGGCGCGCTGCTGACCAACAAGTCGCCGGTGACGCTTGCCGACGTGACTCCGATTGCCCGTCTGACCGCCGAATATGAAATCATCGTCGTTCCGGCCTCCTCGCCCTACAAGACACTGGCCGAGCTGATGAACGCCATGAAGGCCGATCCGGGCAAAGTTGCCTTCGCAGGCGGTTCGGCTGGCGGTACCGACCATATTCTCGTTGGTCTGGTCGGCAAGGCCGCCGGTGCGGACGTCACCAAGATGAACTACGTTCCCTTCTCGGGCGGTGGTGAAGCCGTTGCCGCGATCCTGGGCGCCAAGGTTGCGGCCGGTGTCTCGGGTATCGGCGAGTTCCTGCCCCATGTGAAGTCGGGCAAGATGCGCGCGCTGGCGGTTTCCTCGCCCAAGCGTATCGACATCGCGCCGGACGTCCCGACCATCATCGAAGGCGGCTATAACGTCGATCTCGCTAACTGGCGTGCGGTCATGGCACCTCCGGGCCTTACCGACGCCCAGAAGGCCGAAATCGACAAGGCTGTTGCCACGATGGTCAAGTCGCAGGGCTGGCAGGACACCCTGAAGCAGCGCGACTGGATGGATGCCTATATGGCTGGTCCGGAATTCACCGCCTACATCAAGTCGGAAAACGAGCGGATCACTGACGTGCTCAAGACCATCGGTCTGGTGCAGTAGTGAGCCAAGCTCACGGCAACGACACCGCCCCTGATTGGGGCGGTGTCGGCTTGGGGGTCGGGATCGTTGTCCTGGCCCTTTTGTGCCTGACGCAGGTGATCGGCGTCACCGCGACGTCCACCTATGACTACATCGGTCCCCGGAATGTCCCGATGGTGCTGATCGTCCTGCTGGGCCTGGGCGGCGGTCTGATCGCCTTTACCGGCTGGCGGGGTCAGCTGCGTAATGAGGAGGATTTCGAAGTCGAGATCCGCAAGAAGACGGCCTGGGATTCGCTGGTCCTGGTGTCGGTCGGCATGGTTGGCATGGCCCTGACCATCGTGCCTGCGGGCTTCATCCCCGCTGCTTCCTTCTGTTTCGTGCTGACCGCCCGCGCGTTCGGCAGCCGCCGGATCCTGGCCGACATCATCGCGGCGCTGGTGCTGACCATCGTGACCTTCTTCGCCTTCACCCAGCTGCTTGGTCTGGTGCTGCCTGCCGGACCGCTCGAGGGGATCCTCTAAAACAATGGAAACTTTCGGTCTTCTGCTGGACGGTCTCGCCCTTGCGGTGAGCGGGACAAACCTTCTCTATGCACTGATCGGCGTCACCCTGGGCACCGCCGTCGGCGTGTTGCCCGGTATCGGCCCGGCCCTGACCTGCGCGCTGCTGTTGCCCGTCACCTACAAGCTCAATGATCCGACCGGATCGCTGATCATGTTCGCGGGCATTTACTACGGCGGCATGTATGGCGGCTCGACCACCTCGATCCTGCTGAATACGCCGGGCGAAAGCTCGTCGATGATCTCGGCGCTCGAAGGCAACAAGATGGCCAAGGCCGGGCGCGGCGGTCCTGCGCTGGCGACCGCCGCCATCGGCAGCTTTGTCGCGGGGACCATCGCGACGATCGCGCTGACGTTTGTCGCTACCTGGGTTGCCGATATCGCCGTCACTTTCGGTCCGGAAGATTATTTCGCGCTGATGATCCTGGCCTTCACCACCGTTACTTCGATGCTGGGGTCTTCGGTCCTCAAGGGTGTGGTGGCGCTGATGTTCGGCTGGATCCTGGGGTCGACGGGCATTGATGAGCTATCGGGTCAGGCGCGCATCACCTTCGGCTTTCCGGCCATGCAGGACGGCATCGATATCGTGATCGTGGCCGTCGGCCTGTTCGCGGTGGGCGAGACCCTGTTCATGGCGGCCCGTCACCGGGCGGTGAATGAGACCATCGAGACCGTGCGCGGCTCGCTCTGGATGAGCAAAGACGACTGGAAGCGCTCGTGGAAGCCCTGGCTGCGCGGCACCTTGTTCGGTTTCCCCATCGGCGCGCTTCCGGCGGGCGGGGCGGAAATCCCGACCTTCCTGTCCTATGCCACCGAAAAGAAGCTCTCCAAGAACCCGGAAGAATTTGGCCATGGCGCCATCGAAGGCGTCGCCGGACCGGAAGCGGCCAATAATGCCGCTGCCGCCGGTGTGCTGGTGCCGCTGCTGACCCTGGGCCTGCCGACCTCCTCGACCGCTGCCATCATCCTGGCGGCGTTCCAGCAGTTCGGTCTGCAGCCGGGTCCGACCCTGTTCCTGACCAATGCCGACCTGGTCTGGTCGCTGATCGCCAGCCTCTATGTCGCCAACGTCATGCTGCTGGTGCTGAACCTGCCGATGGTGGGTGTCTGGGTCCGGTTGCTGTCGATCCCGCGCCCCTGGCTCTATGCCGGTATTCTGGTCTTCGCGACCATCGGCTGTTACGCGGCCTCGGGGTCGGTGTTCGATCTGATCCTGCTGTGGATGCTGGGACTGGTTGGCTTCGTGATGCAGCGGTTCGACTTCCCGGTCGCGCCGGTCATCATCGGCCTGATCCTCGGCCCGCTGGCGGAAATCCACTTCCGCCGCGCGCTGTCGATCAACCAGGGCGATCCGGCGGTCTTCCTCGCCAGTCCCCTGTCGGCGACCTTGCTGGTGCTGTCTGTGCTGGCGCTGGTCGGCCCGATCATCTGGCGGATTGTGATGAAAAAGCCGGTTACGGCGTAACTGAAAAACCCCGGGAGTGATCCCGGGGTTTTTTGTTTCTCTCTGTCGTCATCCCGGGACTTGATCCCGGGATCTCCTCCGGGAGCTTGTCCTTACTCTTGCTGTCATCCCGGCCTCCGAGCCGGGATCCGGCCGCCAGCATGGCCCGTCTATAGCGTCAGAGGTATGCAATTGCCTTCGGCCGGATCCCGGATCAAGTCCGGGATGACAAGGTTTTTGTTTGTTCGAAACGTCCCCGGAGGAGACCCCGGGATCAAGTCCCGGGGTGACGACTGATGAAGGGGGTGGCGCCTTATCCCGTAATTTCCCTCAAAGCCGCCTCCAGCCGATCCTCCGGCAGTTCCATAAGGAAGGGCCCATCGGTCCAGAGCAGGGCGCAGCGCACTGGCAGGCCGGGATAAAGCCGCGCCAGCAGACCACGATAGACGGCCATCTGTTTGATATAGCTCTGCCCGACCAGCGACGGGTCGCGCGGGGGCGGGCGGTTGGTCTTGAAATCGACGATCAGCACTTCGCGCTCCGTCACCGCCAGCCGGTCGACCTGACCCGCGATGACCAGGCTGCCCAGCACACCTGCGAGCGGAACTTCCGCCCGGCTACCGGGGGCGAAGATCGGAGCGAAGGCGGCATCCTCCAGCACAGCCATCACTTCCTGGCTCAAGGCCGCCACATCCGCTTCGCCCAGAGTATGCAACGGGCGGGAGAGGAAACGACGGGCGGCGTCGGCCCGGCGCTCCGGCGCCAGGTCCGGTAGCGTCTGCAGCAGCCGATGGACGAGGCGGCCGCGTTTATAGCCCGTCATCTCCCCGGCCAGTGGCGAGCGGGCGGGCGGATCTTCATCCAGCTTGGAGGGGGCGAGCGGGCGCGAGGGCGTGGGTTCGACCGGCGGTGGACGACGGACCCAATCGGGCAGGGACGCTGCGGCCTGAGTCGCTTCGGCAGCCATCGACCGCTTGGGCGGGGCGCTCTGCGCTGTGGTCAGACGCCAGCCTTGTCCCGGCCAGTCGGGGAACCCCTGGGACGTGAAATCAGGCTCGAAAGCGGTCGCGTCGGTCAGCAGGCCCTGGAGGATCAGGTCGTACCAGCAGCCCGCGGGCAGTTCCTTGGTATTCTGCCACCCCAGGACATAGAGCCGGTCCTCAGCCCTGGTCAGGGCGACATAGAGCAGGCGGCGGTATTCGCGGTCCTGGCTTTGTTTTTCCAGCTCGCGCACGTCCAGCGACACCGGATCGGCGCTCGATTTGCCCGCCACCCACAAAGGTCCCCAAGGTTCCTCGGGCGCCTCGGGCCAGAACAGCACCTCGCGCAGGCGGCCCATATCGGTGGTGTCGGGCATGAAGACGATGGGCGCCTGCAAGCCCTTGGCGCCATGCACGGTCATGATCCGCACTTCGTCGCGCCCGCCCGCCTCCATCTCGCGCTTGATCTCCTGCATCGAGCTGTCGAGCCAATAGAGGAAGCCCTGGAGCGAAGGGGTATGGGCCTGCTCAAACGCCAAGCATTGGTTCAGGAACTCATCGATGGGGTCGGCGGCTTCTTCGCCCAGGCGCGCCAGCAAAGCCTGCCGCCCGCCTTCCAGGCCCAGCACCTGAGCATAGAATTCATAGGGGCGTTGCAGATCGGCGCGGCGCAGCCATTCCTTCAGGCGATCAACCGCAGCGCCCAAACCTGGATCGCTGTCCTTGCGGGCCTGCAAAGACCCCCAAAGGTCACCCACCCGGTCGATGGCTGCCGCATAGAGTTGATCTTCGGACAGGCCGATCAGCGGGCTTTTCAGCAGGCAGGCGAGCGACAGGTCGTCCTGGGGCAGCAGGAGGAACCGGGCGAGCGCCAGCAGATCCATGACGGCCAGCTGTTCGGTCAGCACCATGCGGTCGGCGCCGGCGACGGGGACATCGGCGCCTTTGAGCGCGCGCACCATTTCGGCCATAAAGGTCCCGCGACGGCGCACCAGAATCAGCACGTCGCCTGCCTTTACCGGCCGGTCCTGGGAAGCCAGCCGCTCCCCGCTATCGAGCCAGCGGCGGATCGTCCTGGCGATCAATTGCGCCACCCGGCGCAGCGGCACCACATCGGCTGCGGTTTCGGTCGGCAGGCGCCAGGGCTCCTCTTCTTCCGGGTCGGCCTTCACAGTGAGGGGCCAGACCTCCACCAGCCCGCCCTGGCCGATGCGCGAGACAAGATGCTGTACCGCGACCCCGCCATCCAGCACCCCATCGGCGGCGGGACCGTTGCAGATCAGGTCGACGGCCTTGAGGATCGCTTCGGTCGAGCGGAAGGAATGCAGCAGGTCGATCTGTTCAAACGTCTGGCGCGCCTCGTCGATGCGGTTTGCGAAGAAACGGCGCATCTCGCCGAATTTCACCGGGTCGGCGCGCTGGAAGCTGAAGATGGACTGTTTGGCATCGCCCACCACGAACAGGGTGCGCAGCACTTCTTCGGAGGCACCAAAGCCTGCGAAGAATTCCTCGGCCAGCAGGCGGACCACTTCCCATTGTTCGGGGTTCGTGTCCTGGGCCTCGTCGATCAGGATGTGATCCAGGCCGCCGTCCAGCTTGAACATGACCCAGGAGGTCCCGGCCCGCAGCAGGTCCAGCGTCTTCAGGATCAGATCGTCGTAATCCAGCCAGGCGCGCTGACGCTTCAGTGCCTCATATTCCGCCAGCACCGATAGGCCCAGGCGGATCAGCGCAGCGCTGGCCTGGAAGGTGCCTAGGGCCGCCTCGCTGGCCCGGAACCGCAGAGCCGCTTCAGCGGAGGTATCGAGGAACGGCGGCAACCAGGGATTGGCCTCGCACACCGCCTTGGTCGCCAGCGTCTTGCGGATCTCGCCCTCGGCCGTCAGGAAGATCCCGAGGTAGCCGTCCAGCCGCTCCGCATCGCGTGCCTCTAGCAAGCCATAAAGCGTGTCGGATTTGGCGATATCGGTCTTGGTGCCTTTGGCAAAAGCCTCTGCCGTCCTGCGCAGCGTGCCCTCATCCGCCAGCAGCCTGGCCAGGAACTCTTCCCTCAGGCGGTGGGGCGTCATGTCTGGATCGACCGAAAGCCGCCGGGCCAGTGCCTCGATCAAGGCATCGCTGCCGCCATGGTGTTTGAGGCGGCGGGCCAGTTGTTCGCGCTCCGACGTCAGGGCGCGCATCAGGTCCAGCAGCCCTTCCTCGCCCGCCCGCTCGGCCACCAGCGCCAGATCGAGCGCCAACAGCGGATCGATATCGCGGGCGCGGGCCAGGATGGCGTTGCGCGCCTCTACCAGCAGCCCGTCCGCCGTGGGTTCGTCCATCGCGGTAAAGCCGGGCGGCAGGCGGGCTTCCAGCGGGAAACGGCCCAGCAGTGACTGGCAGAAGGAATGGATGGTCTGGATCTTCAGGCGTCCCGGCGCCTCCAGCACCCGGCCGAACAGGCGCCGCGCGGTGATCAGGAGGCCGGGTGTCGGCTCGGTATCGGTCAGTTCCTCCAGCGTTGCCGCCAGCCGCGCGTCATCCAGCGTCGCCCAGTCGCCCAGGCGCTTCATGATGCGGTTCTGCATTTCGGCGGCGGCCGCCTTGGTGAAGGTCAGGCACAGCAGCCGTTCGGGCGGCGACCCCGCCAGCAGCAGCGCCAGCACGCGGTCGGTCAGAACCTTGGTCTTGCCGGTCCCGGCGGAGGCGGCAACCCAGACCGAGCGATCCGGCCGCGTCGCGCGCCGTTGCAGGGCAGAGGCTTGCGAATGTCCGGTCATGAGCCGTCCCCCGCACCGCCCCATTCGCGGGTTCGTGCCAGATGGTCATAGTCGCCACCGTATTTGCCGGGTTTCACGCGCGGCAGATAGACGGCGGTCGAGGTATCGAAATGGGCGATCAGGTTGCGCAGGCCGATAACGGCATCATCGATCACCTGCTTGGTATAGGTCGCATCGGCGGCCTTGCGAGCCTCCGCCACGGGCTGGATCTTCGGTTTGGCGCCCAGATACCAGAATTCCAAGGTCGCGATGGGCGCGGCGCCGAAGCCTTTGAACCCACCCGCCTGTCCGATGGCCCCCAGCAAGGGTAATTGCGGCGCATAGCCCTGCTGGATCAGCTTGGGCGCGGGCGGCTGGCCGGTTTTATAGTCGATGACGGAGAGGCTACCGATGCCGTGGCGCTCCACCCGGTCGGCGCGGCCTTCCAGGATGAAATCGCCCCCGGCAAAGCCGCTTAAGACCATGGCGCCCTGCACTTCGGTTCCGATTTCGGCCAACAGGGGGCGGCGTTCGGTTTCCTGTGCGATCAGCCAATCGGCCAGCTGTTCGAACTTCGGCCACCAGAACCGCTCGATGGCCGGATCGTTCAGCAGGGCGCCGAACGCCTTGCGCCCTTCAGCCAGCAGCTTCTCATAGGCATCCTTGGGTAGGTCAGCCGGATAGGCCTGGACGAATGTCTCCAGCGCCCCATGGATGATGGTCCCGCGTTCGGCCGGATCCACAGGCTTGTCGAGCGGATCGAGCACCCGCAGCTTCAGAATATGGGAGGCATAGAGCGCGTAGGGGTCGCGGCGCAGGGTCTCGATGCGGGTGACCGAGAGTTTGCGCGGGCGCTTATCGAGCGGCGGGCAGGGCCGGGGCATCGGTGCTGCGCGATAGGCGGGCGGCGCATCGAGCGCACGGACGTAATCGAGCCATGGACCGGCGGGCAGGGGCGGGGCGCCCAGCGCGGTCAGGGTGACGTCGAGGCGTTGCAGCCAGCGCGACGGCACGGTCGGGGTGCCATCGGCGCGGGCAGCGCGGGTCAGGATGACCTCCGGCGCGGCAAAAGCCTGGGCGAAATCATGGGCCGACTGGCCGATACGCAGCTCCAGCGGCGGCAGGCCGAAATCCCGGCGCATCGGGCGGCTCATCCAAGGGTCGTCGGCGGGTTCGGCGGGCCAGGAACCTTCGTTGAGGCCGCCCAGCACCAGCCGGTCCACCTGCTGCAACCGCGATTCGATCGGCCCCCAGATTGCCAAGCGTGGATGGGTCCCGAAGCTGGAGCGCACGGCGCGCGCCGCCAGCAGCCCGCCGAACAGCGCCGGGTAATCCTCGCCCCGCACGCCCTGGCCCCAGGCGCTGCCGGTTTCCAACAGCTCGGCCAGGAAGTCCGCCGCCGCCGCCCCGGCCTGCCCCGCCCAGAGGTGATGGGCGCCCGGTTCGCTGTCGCTGGCGGCCAAGGCTTCGGCTGCGCGGATATGAGCTGCCGCCAGATCGCCCAGCGGCACCTTATCGGTACCGATCAAGGGTGTCAGTTCGGCCAGCGCCTGTTCCAGCTTCGCGATCAGCGGCAACGGACGCTCGCGATCCGCTTCGGGCAGCAGGGCGCAGGCCGCGCGCAGGCCCGCGATGCCACCGGGTGGCCGCTGGCCACGCAGCAGGCGGCGCTCCAGATGGCGCACTTCGGATCGCGCCTTGGCCGGGTCCCAGCCCAGGCCGGTCAGCGGATGTTTCAGCAGGGCCAGCAGGGGCGCTGGCGCCAGATCCTCCTGCACCGCCTCGACCACCAGCCGCAGGAAGATACCCGGCACGCTGGTGGCCAGCGGCTGGCCAGCCGAATCATCGACCTCCACCCCTGCGCGGCGCAGCTCAACCGCAACCCGGCGGGCCAGATGCCGGTCGGGGGTGACCAGGGCGGCGCGTTTGCCGGGGATCTCCAGCACCTCGCGCAGGGCCAGAGCAATGGCTGCCGCCTCGCTGTGGGGCGTGGGGCAATCCAGGCGCCAGAGGCCGGACACGGCTTCCACTGTGCCCACGTCGCTGCCACGAGCTGGGTCCGGTGCCATGGCGAGTGACAGCAGGCGCGCACGCGGGCTGGGTCGGTGCTCCGTACCCGGCCAGTCGCGGATCTCCTGGGGGGTGAGACCCAGGCGGCTCAGGATCTGTTTCAGGCCGTATTGCGGGTGGGTCGGGATCAGCTCGTCCCATTCGGCGGGCGGAATATCGCGATCCAGGCCGGGCAGTACCACATAGCCGGATGGCAGTTGCGCGACGGCGGCGATCAGGTCGGCCGTCACCGGGATCGTGCCGATGGACCCGGCTATGACGACGGGATGATCGGGCGGGCTCGCCTGCCAGCTGCCGATCAGCATGCGGACCAGTGCCTCGCGCCGCTCCGCCGGATTGCTCGCCCCTTGGCTTTCCAGGATCTGCGGCCAATGCTGGGTCAGGACCTCCAGGAACCGCAGGGTCATCTGCCAATGTTCGGCATAGCGGTCGGGGGCGAGGTCTTTCAGGCGGGCGAAATCCACCCGCTCGGTTCCCACCTGATCGATCAGCCCGGCCAGATCACCTGCCAGATCGGCCGCCTGAACGGCGCTGGGGGCGAAGTCGGTCGGCGCCAACAGGCCCGCCAGCAACATCTGCCGCCGCAACCCATCTAGCGCGGGCGGCAGATCCAGACCGCCGGGCAGCGTCAGATCCAGCTCGTCCGCATCGATATCGCCGATGGGGGACAGGCGGGGCAGCAGGACAGCCGCACCGTCGCTGCGGCGCAAGAACGCCTCCCGCAGCGACAGGGCCGCACGCCGGTTCGGCAGCAGAACAGAAATGCGGGCAAGGGCCAGGGGATCGGCGCCGGAGATCAGCGCCAACCCCTCCGCCAGAGAATCGACAAACGGCGTCCCGGCCGGGATGGTGAAGACGCCGCCCAACGCTTTAGCTGCGGGCGAGGCTGATTTGCAGCATGACCAGCCGCTGTTCCCACGCTTGACCGCCGGTGATGATCACCTGACGCGATTCGGCGGTCTTACCGGGGGCAAGGGTGACATTCAGCGGATTGCGGGGCATCGCCTGTTCCAGGCGTTCGGGCCATTCGATCAGGGTGATGCCGCCCAGGGCTTCGTCGAGGCCAAGCTCATAGACGTCGCTCGCCGATTTCAGGCGATAGAGGTCGAAGTGCCAGATGGCGCCGTTGCGCAGTTCGTAGGTCTGCACCAGCGTGAAGGTCGGGCTCGGCACCTCCACCGGCAGGCCGGTGCGCGCCTGGATGAAAGCCCGCGCAAAGGCGGTCTTCCCGGCACCCAGGTCACCGCGCAGGGCGATGACATCGCCTTTCTGTGCGATCTCGGCCAGGGCAGCGGCGATGGCGGTGGTGGCGGTCAGGCTTTCGGCCTGGACCTCGATGGTGGTGGGATTGGTCAGGGTCACTTTCATAGCGCCTCCAGCCTAGCCCGCTTCGATGCCGTCCCGCAAGAGCGCGAACATCTTGGCAACACTGCACGCTCTGCAGAGGCCCTTCCGTCTGTGGGGTTGATTTGCCGCGCGCGGGCCTTATGGTGCGAGGGATTCGCGCGATTACCCAAGGGATACCAACCGCATGAGCACGCCTCTTTCCACCGATGTCGTCATCATTGGCGCGGGACCTGTCGGGCTTTTTGCGATCTTCGAATGCGGCATGCTGCGCCTGAAGACCCATGTGGTGGACAGCCTCGATGCCGTCGGTGGGCAGTGCACGGCGCTTTATCCCGAAAAGCCGATCTATGACATTCCTGGGTTTCCCAGCATCGACGCCGCCGATCTGATCGCCAATCTCGAAAAGCAGGCGGCGCCTTTCCAGCCGGAATATCACCTCAACCAGCAGGTGATGGGGTTGGAGAAGGTGGGCGACAAATGGCGCGTCACCACCGACAAGGGCACTGTCATCGATGCCTTCGCCGTCATCGTCGCGGCAGGTTGTGGCGCCTTCGGCCCGAACCGTCCGCCGATCCAGGGTCTGGAAGCCTATGAGGCGACCGGCGGCGTGCAATATTACGTCAAGAAGCGCGAGGATTTCCGCGGCAAGCGCGTGGTGATCGCGGGCGGCGGCGATAGCGCCGTCGACTGGGCCCTGTCGCTGTCCGACGTCGCTGCCTCGGTTCAGGTGGTGCACCGTCGCCCGAAGTTCCGCGCCGCGCCCGAAAGCGCCGCCAAGCTCGACGAACTGGCCAAGGCGGGCAAGATCGAGTTGGTGATCCCCTATCAGCTGGGCGGCCTGGAAGGCGAAAACGGCAAGCTGTCCGGCGTTATCGTCGAAACCCTGGAAGGCGAGAAGCGCACACTGCCCGCCGATGTGCTGCTGCCCTTCTTCGGCCTGTCGATGACCCTGGGTCCGATTGCCGACTGGGGCCTCAACCTCGACCATAACCACATCGCGATCACGCCCGCCCGTTGCCAGACCTCGGTTGAAGGCATCTTCGCGATTGGCGATATCGCGACCTACGAAGGCAAGCTGAAGCTCATCCTGTCGGGCTTTGCGGAAGCCGCTTCCGCAGCGCATGGTGCGCATGCCGTGGCTCGTCCGGGCGAGATTTTCCACTTCGAGTACTCGACCACGAAGGGTGTGCCCTGATCTCTCAATAGGGTGCGTCATCCCCGGACTTGATCCGGGGATCTCCTTCCGCCGCTATCTCGACGCGGTGTGGCCACACAAGATCCCAGGGTCAAGCCCTGGGATGACGAGGTCAAACTAAAGTAACTCTCCGAGGACCCTGTCCGGCGGCTTATGACCGTCCGCAAAAGTCTTGATGTTGATGATCACGCGCTCGCCCATGTCGATGCGGCCCTCCAGCGTGGCGGATGCCATATGGGGCAGCAGCACCGTGTTCTTGGCGCGCAGCAGCTTGGGCGCCAGCTGGGGTTCGCGTTCGTAGACGTCGAGGCCCGCGCCGCCGATGTCTCCGGCAATCAGCAGGTCGGCCAGAGTCTTTTCATCGATCAACTCGCCGCGCGCGGTATTCACGATGACGGCATGCTTCTGCAGCAGCTTCAGGCGCCGGGCCGACAGGATATGGAAGGTCGCGGGCGTGTGGGGGCAGTTGATGGAGACGATATCCATGCGCGCCAGCATCTGATCGAGGCTTTCCCAGTAGGTTGCCTCCAGCTCCGCCTCAAGCTCCGGCCCCACCCGGTTGCGGTTATGGTAGTGGACCGACAGGCCGAAGGCGCGGGCGCGGCGGGCAAGGGCGGTGCCGATGCGGCCCATGCCGATGATGCCGATGCGCTTGCCATAGAGGCGCCGCCCCAGCATCCAGGTCGGGGCCCAGCCCTGCCATTCGCCTTCCCGCAAGGTCTGCTCGCCTTCATTGATGCGGCGGCAGACGGCCAGGATCAGCGCCATCGTCATGTCGGCGGTATCTTCGGCCAACACGCCCGGTGTGTTGGTGACCGTGATGCCCTTGGCTTTGGCGGCTTTCAGGTCGATGTGATCGACACCCGCACCGAAGCTGGCGATGAGCTTCAGGTTCTCGCCCGCAGCCTTGATCAGCGCTTCATCAATCCGGTCCGTGACGGTCGGCACCAGCACATCTGCGGTCTGAACCGCCGCCAGAAGTTCTTCGGCGCTGCGCGGCTGATCATCGGCGTTCAGCCGAGTATCGAACAGCTCCATCATCCGGGTTTCGATGACATCGGGAAGCTTGCGCGTAACAACAACCAATGGTTTCTTGCGGGTCATGGGGGCCTGCCTTACTTTCTGTCCCATGGATGAAAGAAATTTGATTTCATCCGGTCAATGTTTAATTCCATCGGAGTGGGGCGCAAATGCGTCCTTCTGTTAGGAATTGATCAGCTCAGGATTGTGCGTTGAGGCAATGAAGAGACTTTCAATTCTGACGATGCTGGCCTGTCTGGCCGCTGCTCCTGTTGCCCCGGCTTTTGCGCAAGCGCAGGAAAAGCTGCCGATTCCCCGTTTCGTATCCCTGCGGTCGGACGAAGTGAATGCCCGGCTTGGCCCCGGCGCACAATATCCCATCGACTGGGTCTATCGCCGCGCCCGCATGCCGGTGGAGATCGTGGCTGAATTCGATACCTGGCGGAAGATCCGTGATGCGGAAGGCGCCGAAAGCTGGGTTCATCAGACTATGGTGCAGGGTCGCCGGATGGCGCTGATCACCAAGCAGGTCCGGGTTCTGCGGCGCAAGCCGGAAATGGAATCCCCTCCGATCGCGCGGCTTGAGCCCGGCGTGGTGGGCGAGATCAACGAATGCCAGACCGACTGGTGCCGCATCGATGTGGGTGGCCGTCGCGGCTGGCTGCTGAAGTCCGAATTCTACGGTGCCTATCCGAACGACAAGATAGACTGATGTGCCCTCGCCGGGCGGTCACTCCGTGACCTTGGCCGCGGCCTCAATGGCCGCTTGGGGGAACTGGCCTCCCCTCTCCGTTGTCATCCCGGCCTCCGAGCCGGGATCCGGCCGTTTGGATGGACAGTCTCTGGCGGCTTCAGTCTGCAACTGCATGCGGCCGGATCCCGGGTCAAGCCCGGGATGACAGTATCAATAGTGGCCTCAAGTAGCGCGACGCGCGGTGGGCCCCCGTAAAACCCCTTCCGGGAACTCCGGCCCCGCTATTGCGTTCCCCTAGGCAGATATCTTCCAGGGGAGATGCCGATGTCCAAGCTCGTTCCCGCTTTCGTCGCCGTAGCCGCGCTGTCGGTTGCGGCCTGTCAGGACCCCAATGCCGCCTCCAGCGCTTCGGCACCCACGACCAGCGCGCCCGCTGTCGAAACCGGCAGCGCCATCCCCGATGTCGGGCCGACCTCCCTGGCTGTCCGTGCCTCCGACTATGTCCATATGGCCTCCCAGGCCGATATGTTCGAAATCCAGGCCAGCCAGCTAGCCCTACAGAAATCGATGAACCCCAGAGTGCGCGATCTGGCCCAGCAGATGATCGGCACCCAGGGGACGGATTCGCAGATCCTGGTCTCCGCCGCCCGCAATGCCGACCCAAATATTGTGGTGGCAACCGCCCTTGATCCGCGTCCGGCGGCTTTGCTTCAGGGCTTGCAGGTGGAGCCGCCCGGCCCGTCTTTCGACAAGAAATATCTGTCAGCCCAGCTGCGCGTCCAACGCGAAGCCTGGGCGCTTCATAGCGGTTATGCCCAGAGCGGCGATACGCCTGCTCTGCGGGCAGCCGCTGGACAGATTGAACCCCGCGCCCGTCAGCAGCTTGGCGCCGTTGAACAGCTGGTGGCGACCAGCGGTCCTTAACGATCCTAAGTTAGCGGGCGGCGGCCATGGCCTGACGAGCTATGTCGATCCAGGCCTTCTGGTCCTGACGATAGCCTCGTTTGGCGCGGTCGGCCCGCTTCAGGATTTCCTGAAACAGGGCCATCGATTCGGCGACACGCCCCTGTCCGTAGAGCAGCATGGCGTAGCGGCAGCGTGCTTCTTCACCGCTATAGGCATCCGCGATGCGCTCATACACCGAGATCGCATCCGTGGTGCGCCTCGCTCCTTCCAGGCAACGTGCGTAAAACAAAGTCGCTTCAGGGGATAAGCTCTCGAGGCCACCCGCCATATGGTCGAAACACTCGAGAGCGCCGTCGAAGTTTCCCTGCTCATGCCGCGCCTGCGCCAGCCCGAGCAGCAATGTCGGATCATCGGCATGCATGCCGACTAAGGAGCGCGCATAAAGCTGTTCGGCATCCGCAGGGCGCCCATGGATCATATATTGTTCGGCTAGTTGCTGCCGGTTGCTGATCGTGTCGGCCATGTCGAGCGCCTGCTCGCAGCGTCGCAGATCCCGCGTCGGGTTTATCGCCCGGCCCGCATTCTGAATCATCTTCTGAGACGTGCGGGCGCCGATCATTCCCGGTAGGACTTCCGCGACCAGATAGGCCGCGGTTCCGGCCATCGGCAGCAGAACGACGACATAGATCCAGAAACGCTCGCGACCCGTGCGCATGATATGCACGACACAAGCGACCTGGACGAGCAGCGACAAAACGAAAAAGGGCATTCAGGCCTCACGTGCTTAGCGAGAGAGACCTTACTGAGATCAAAGATCGTAGGGAAGAGATCGGCGCTACTTTAAAGGGAAAAATTCATCCCTAGCAGAAGTGCCGGTCGTTATCTGTCGGGGCATACTCTTCTGAATGCCGAGGTTTAAACCCCGTCTCTCGCGCGGCCTTCGGCTTCCAGGCGCTGGGTGGCGGGCTCGATCGCCCCTTCCAGCGCTTCCATGAAAGCCGCTCGGTCTTTATGGGGCGGCATCAGGGGCGGCAGGAATTCCAGCAGGATGGTGCCGGGGCGCTTGGTGAAGGCGTTGCGGCCCCAGTAAAGGCCGGAGTTCAGCGCTACCGGCACAACCGGCACGTTGGTCGCGGCTGCAATCGACTGTACGCCGGACCGATAGGGGCGGATTTCGCCGGGTGGGGTGCGGGTGCCTTGCGGGAAGATGATGACGCGCCGCCCGACGGCCAGCAGCGGCTTTGCCGCGCGGCCGATATGGATGATGGCGCGCTTGCCCGCCGACCGGTCGACCGCGATCATCCCGCCGCGCCACAGGTAGAACCCCAGCATCGGGAACCAGAGCAGTTCCTTCTTGTGGATGAAAACCGGGCGTTTCAGCAGCGGCATGAAAATCAGCGTGTCCCAGGCCGACTGATGCTTGGAGGCGACGATGCAGGCGCCCTCGGGCAGGTTCTCGATGCCGCGCACTTCGTATTTCAGGCCGACGATCACCCGCAAAAGGAAGCTCGTGCCATTGATCCAGACCCGGGCCAGCGGGAACAGATTTTCGCGGTTGGTGAACAGCAGCGGCAACCCGCCGACGGTGCAGCAGATGAACCACACCAGGAAGGCGATGTTGAAAGCCAACGAGCGGACGTAGATCAAGAAAGCAACTCCATGCCGCTGGCCAGAAGATGGCGCCCCCAGGCACCCAGCAGCTTGTTATATTCGGAAAACAGCAACGCCGTCGCGGCTAACGTCGGGCGGCGCAGATCGAAGGCGGCCGGAAAGACCGGGTAGGGCAGAATATCGGCGTCGGGCAGCGAGCGTTTCAGCTCCAGGATCGCACGCGGCATATGGTAGTTGGCAGTGACGAGCCGCAGGGAATGGACATCATGGGCCATGGCCCAGGCCGCCGTTTCGCTGGCATTGCCGATGGTATCGCCCGCCGCATAGCCCAGCGTGACGCAGCAGGTCATCAGATCCTTGCGCAAGGGAGCAAAGGCCAGCAGCTCGTTACGCTCGACCTCGCGATTGACGCCGGAAACCAGCAGCTGGCGGGCAAGCCCAGCCTCCAGTAGCTGAAAACCCGCCTGCACCCGCAGCGAGCCACCGGTCAGCACCACGATGGCGTCGGTGGTGCGGCGATCCGCCGTTTCCTCGGTCGCCAGGGTCGCTGCAAACCAGACCAGCCCCGCGAAATAGCCGACGAGCGCGAGGGCGATCAGGCGGAAAGGCCATCGGCGCGCGCGGGTCCGGCGATAGAGGGGCAGACGTTTCATGCCGCCGTGAATAGCGCGTCCACTGCGGAAGGTAAATCGTCGGCGACAAAAAGCCGCTCGGATGGCGGCAAATCCAACTCGGTTTTGCTGCCTTTGCCGGTGCGGACCAGAATGAAAGGCACACCAGCGGCCTTGGCGGCCTGGGCATCGACCATGCTGTCACCAATCATCACCGCCTCGTCCGGCCAGAGGCCATGGAGATTCAGAGCCTCCTGCAGCATGCCCGGACCGGGTTTGCGGCGCGGGGTTGCTGCGTCAGGGGCATCGGGGGCCACGAGAATATGATCCAGCCGGGCGCCTTCGGCCGCCAGCGCCGCGATCAGCTTGTCATGGATCGTATCGAAGACCGCCTGGGTTACCCAGCCGCGCCCCAGGATCGACTGGTTGGTGCAGAGCGTCGTCCGAAGCCCGGCCCTGTTCAGGCGGGCAACGGCAGCGGCGGCGCCGGGGATCATGATCAGTTGCTCTGGCGTGCGGACGGAATCGGCCCGGTCCACATTCAGAACGCCATCACGGTCCAGCAGGATCAGCTTGTAACGCATCAGACCATCCGGGCCAGCACGCGCATCGCGGTGATGCGGGCGGTGACGGCGGCCAGAATAGCCCCGACCAAGGGGATCAGGGCGACGATGATCCAGTCGAAAATAGACAGGCGGACGGCAGCCAGCAGGGCGATATCCGGGGTCGCAAAGAAGGCGAGCCCGATGAGCCCCAGCAGGGCCAGGGCCCCGCCGATAGCCCCGCCGATCAGGGCGCGCTTCAGGGCCTGCCGGGCAAGACCGCCCGCTATATAGCTGTCGCGGGCGCCGATCATATGCAGCACCTCGATTACATCCTGCTGCACGCGCAGGGTGGAGCGGGTGGCGAAGACCACGGCCAGAACCGAGGCGGCGCCTACTGTCAACACCAGCCCGAGGCTGGCGAGTGATGCCCAGAATGCGGATTGGCGCAGGCCCGGCAGCCATTGGGTATGGATGTCGAGACTTACCCCTGGAATCACCATCAGCTTAGCGCGCAGGGCTTCTAGGTCGAGCTTGCCCGGGGTGAAATCCATATCGATGAGCCGGGGTATGGGAAGGGCGCCGCTGGCGACGATTTCACCCAGCCATGGGGTGAGCATTTCACGCGAGATATCTTCAGGAATGGCGTCGGCAGACAGCACGCCGGGTGTGGCCTTCAGGGCCGCGAGGGCGGCGTTCAAACGTTGTTCGAGGGCGGCAGGGGACGCGCTGTCCGGTGCTGGGAGGACCTGGACAGTGGCTGATCCAGAGATCGTGCGGTCCCAATGATTGGCGGCGCCACTGATAGCCAAAGCAGCAGCAGCGGCCAGCATGGCCAGGAAGATCATAACGGCGACGATGGCGGGCAGCAGGCGGCCCCCTTCGTCAGCCCGCAGAGGCAGGGCGACGCCGACGGCCAGCTTTTCATGCAGGAACTTCACGCCCAGACCTCGCCGGGTTGGCGCAGGGTCAGCTCGCCCCGGTCAAGATGCAGGACGGGGTGCGGAAATTCGCGGATCAGCGCCTCGCTATGGGTCGCGATCACCACCGTGGTGCCGATCTTGTGCAGTTCCTCGAACAGATGCATCAGGCGCACGGCGATCTTGTCGTCGACGTTACCCGTGGGTTCGTCGGCGAGCAGCAGGTCGGGCCGCCCGATCACCGCGCGGGCAATGGAGACACGCTGCTGCTGACCGCCCGACAGGGTCGACGGCTTGGCATTCAGATGGTCTTTGAGGCCGACCCAGCTCAAAAGTTCGGTCACATGGTTGCCGACTTCGGCGATGTCATAGCCCGCGACCTGCAGGGGCAGGGCGACATTCTCCAGGGCGGTCAGGTGGTCTAGCAGGCGGAATTCCTGGAACACGACGCCGATGCGGCGGCGGAAGGCAGGCATCTCGTGCCGCTCCAGCGACTGCACATCGCGCCCGAACAGGCTGACGACGCCGCGTGTGGGGCGCTGGGCGAGATACATCAGGCGCATCAGGGTGGATTTACCGGCGCCCGACGCCCCGGTCAGAAAATGAAAAGAGCCCGGTGGCAGATGGAAAGAGACGTCCCGCAGGACCTCCTGCCCTTTCCCATATCGCACGCCAACCGCATCGAATCGCACCATTGTAGTCGCCTGTCCCGCCGTCTCAGCCACAAAAACCTATGGTCGATGTCTCGACCGTGGCCGAAAGTGCTACATCTTTCAACTAATTGTCAGGCAAGCTCTTAACTTGCCGCCAAGCCCTGCTTGGCCGTATAAGGGAATTCATCTAAATGTGGCCGAACTAAAGATGATTGTCAGCTGTCCCGCCTGTGAGACCCGATACATCGTCGCGGAAGCCGAGATTGGCACGCGCGGCCGATCCGTACGCTGTTCGCGTTGCGCCCACACCTGGCGTCACGATGGCGTTGGGGAGGAGATGGTCGAGATGTCATCGGCCGCCCCTGGCGCCTATAGTGGCGATGGCGATGTCTTTGCCCTGAAGGAAGCGCGCGAGGATCGTCGTCCCCGCCGTCGCGGCCCGCCGCCTGCGCCCGCCAAAAGCTCCGGCCTCGGTTGGGCGCTGCTGCTGTTGGTTCTGGTCGGCGGCCTGACCGGCCTTTATCTCGGCCGTCTGCAGGTCGTCCAAGCCTGGCCCCAGGCGGTTGTGGCCTACGAGACTTTGCGTATTCCCCTGGGTGTTGCCGGCGAAGGCTTCGATCTGCGCGACGTGACCTCGCAGCGCCGGGATGATGCGCGGGTGCTGGTGATTGAAGGTACGCTGATTAACACCACGCCCGAGATGAAAGCGGTTCCGGCCTTGAAAGCCATCGTCTCCGCCAAGGATCGTCCCCAGGCCCTGAAGGAATGGGTCTTCGCCCCCCAGGTCGGCCCGCTGGAAGGTGGTGCTGCCGGTGGGTTCCGCGTCGAACTGTCGGACCTGCCGCCTGCGGCCATAAACCTAGTCGTTACCTTCGCCGAAAAAGGCGAACACTAAGCCTCGCTCGCCCGGAGGGGCCATCTGCGTCGTTGCTGGTGGTGCTCGGTGCTCACGTACAGTCGTACGCTCCGCGCCTGCGCTCACCAGCGCCTAGCATCTGATCCCTCCGGCCTTCGCTTCTAAAGCCTATTAAGAAAGACCTCGTCATCCTCGGGCTCGACCCGAGGATCTCGTGTGGCCGAACCGCGTTGGGCGATTTTTCCGCCCCCCCAAAAAAAAACGCCGTCATCCCCCGACTTGGTCGGGGGATCTCCTCCGGGAGCCGATCTCCCCCAATCTCCCTAAGACATCGACACCGTGATCCGCAGCATCAAAGTCGGCCACCCTATGGATCCTCGGATCAAGTCCGAGGATGGCGACGAGGAGGCTCAACCCATGAGTCAGATCGATCATTTGCCTACGATCCATCCATCTGACTCATGAGTCGAAAAAATTCCACCGGCGCTCAACTCTTTCCCCCTTGACGATGAGAATGATTATCACTTACAAACGACATCGAGCGTGACTGTGGTGTCCTGCTCGAACCCTTCCGACCTTAAAGCCCCGCAGGCCCTGTGCTCGCGGGGCCTTTTTTTGTGCGTAAAGCCGCTCTAGGATCGCGGCCATGCTGAAGCAGTACGCGATGCTCAAGGGGCGGCCGGTCGAGTGGCGCCGGGGGCAGGGAAAAACTCCCCATTTTCAGATCCGCGTTTCCTCCGGGCGCCAATCGCACCGGGCGTCGGTCAATATCCGCTCCGCCCTCTGGCCATCGGAACTGGAGGTCGCTCTGATCGAGCCCTTCGACCATCCGCTGACCGAGCGCCTGTGGGCCATGCCGCCGGGGCTGCATCTCGTGGCACGGCGACCGGGCGGGATCGCGCTCGACTATATCCGGGCCGGGATCTGCCAGCCTGCCGACTTCAAGCCGCTGCCGGATTTCGTCGAAGGGCCGGATAATGATCTCAACGATCTGCTGATGCGCCTGATGTCGCGGGTGGCGCGCGACCGGGGCGCGTTCCTGGCGATCTATGGCGAGCCCTGGGGGCCGTGGCCCCTGCGCCGTGACCGGCAGTTCGGCTTCATCCCCTCGCGCGGGATGCATGATATCCATATGAACCAGGGCAATAGCGCCGAGTTCCTGGCGCAGAACGGCTGCTGGCAGGACGGTGGTCTGCTGGCCTGCCTGCCCGAGGAGAAGACCTGGGTGGCGCTGCTGCTGAAGTTCCAGTCGCAGTCCTGGGCGACCGAGGATGCAAGCGGCCATGCAACCACGATGCTTGCGCCGCCGATGGTCTCGGCGTAAAGCCTTCCCTTGATCGGGCTTCGGCATCAGCCGTCCGCCCGCAACATCGCCGGTATGTTCGACCGGATGGAGATATGAAATGCCCCAGACGCGCGCCTTGTCGCTTGCCGTCCTGGCGATGATTGTCATCGTCGTCGCTTCCAATTACCTCGTGCAGTTTCCGGTCACCAGCGGCGCCCTGGGCGAGTTCCTGACCTGGGGTGCGATCAGCTATCCCGTCAGTTTCCTGGTCACCGACCTGATCAACCGCTTCTTCGGCCCCGAAAAGGCCCGCCGCGTCGTCTATGCCGGTTTTGCCACCGGCGTTGCGGTCTCGGTCGCTTTCTCGTTCCTGGAGCTGACCACCCTGCGGATTGCGATTGCCTCGGGTGCTGCCTTCCTGGCTGCCCAGCTGCTGGATGTCACCATCTTCAATCGCCTGCGGACCCAGGCTTGGTGGCAGGCGCCTTTCATCGCTGGTGCTATCGCGTCGGCCGTCGATACCGGGATCTTCTTCTCGGTCGCTTTCGCGGGCACCGATGTTCCTTGGACCACCCTGGCGCTGGGTGACTTCGCGGTGAAGCTGGTGATGGCGCTGGTCATGCTGGCGCCCTTCCGCCTTGCCCTGTGGCGGGCGCACGGCACCCAGTTCGCGAAGTAATCAGCCATGCGTGTCGAGCTTTTCGATTTCGACCTTCCGCCCGACCGGATTGCCGAACGGCCGATGGTGCCGCGAGAAGCCGCACGCCTGCTGCATGTGACGCCGTCCGCCCTGATCGACAGGGTGGTCGGCGACCTGCCGGACCTGCTGCGTCCCGACGACCTGCTGGTCTTCAACGATACCCGCGTGATCCCGGCCCGCCTGCGGGGCGAGCGCGGCGAGGTCAAGGTGGAGGCGCTGCTACATCAGCGCCTCGCCAATGGCTGCTGGTCAGCCTTCGCAAAGCCCGGCAAGCGCCTGAAGCCGGGACAGATAATTAGTTTTTCTCATGATCTGTCGGCCGAAGTAATCGAGAAGCGCGAGTCCGGCGAGATCATCCTGCGCTTCAACGTCGAAGGTGCCGCTTTCCGGGATGCGTTGGAGCGTTATGGCGAGATGCCTCTGCCGCCCTATATCCGCCGCGCCCAGGACGATCAAGACAAGGGTGACTATCAGACGGTGTTCGCTGCCAAGGATGGTGCAGTGGCTGCGCCGACAGCGGGCCTGCATTTCACCGAACAGTTATTAGAAAAACTAATGTCTAAGGGCGTGGCGCGCGAGACGGTGACGTTGCATGTGGGCGCTGGCACCTTTCAGCCGGTAAAGGTCGAGGAAACCGACGAGCATAAGATGCACGCCGAAACCGGTGAGATCACCCCGGAGGTCGCCGAACGCCTGAACGAAGCCCGCAAAGCTGGCCGTCGCATCATCGCCTGCGGCACCACGGCCCTGCGGGTGCTGGAGAGCGCGGCCGATGAGAACCGCCGGTTCCATGCTTTTGACGATGAGACGCGGATCTTCATCACGCCGGGATACCGCTTCAAGGGCATCGATGCGCTGATCACGAACTTCCATCTGCCGCGCTCAACCCTCTTCATGCTGGTGTCCGCCCTGATGGGGCTGGATCGCATGCAGGCGGCCTATGCCCACGCTATTGCCCATGGCTATCGCTTCTTCTCCTACGGCGATGCCAGCCTTCTGGAGCCTGCTGCCCAATGACCGAGTTTCGTTACGAAGTTCTCGCCAAGTCCGGCAACGGGCGGCGGGGGCGCCTGCATACCGCCCATGGCGTGGTGGAAACCCCGGTCTTCATGCCGGTCGGCACGGCGGGAACGGTCAAGGGCATGCTGCCGGAAAGCGTCAAAGCGACCGGCGCCTCCATCATCCTCGGCAATACCTATCACCTGATGCTGCGCCCCGGCGCTGAGCGGGTGGCGGCCCTGGGCGGCCTGCATAAATTCATGAACTGGTCCGGCCCGATCCTGACCGACAGCGGCGGCTATCAGGTCATGTCGCTGACCGATCTGCGCAAGATGAGCGAGGAAGGGGTGACCTTCCGCAGCCATATCGACGGCAAGCAGTGGAAGCTGACGCCGGAACGCTCGACCGAGATTCAGCATCTGCTGGATGCCACGATCACGATGGCGTTCGACGAATGCACGCCTTATCCGGCGACGGAGGAGTTGGCGAAGACCTCCATGGAGCTGTCGATGCGCTGGGCCAAGCGCTCGCGCGATGCCTTCCAGGCGCGCACGGGCTATGGCCAGTTCGGTATCGTCCAGGGCTCGGTCTATCCCGATCTGCGCTACCGCTCCATCGATGCCCTGACCGAGCTTGATTTCGAAGGCTATGCCGTCGGCGGCCTCGCGGTCGGTGAGGGGCAGGAAATGATGTTCAAGGTCCTGGACTTCACCATGCCGCGCATGCCGCAGGAGAAGCCGCGTTACCTGATGGGGGTGGGCAAGCCGTCCGATATCGTCGGCGCGGTTCAGCGCGGCATCGATATGTTCGACTGCGTTTTGCCGACCCGCTCCGGCCGCACCGCCCAGGCCTTCACCCGCCGAGGCACCATCAATGTGCGCAATGCTCGCCATGCCGAAGATACGCGGCCGCTGGACGTCGATTGCGCCTGCCCGACCTGTACCCAGTATCAGCGTGGCTATCTGCATCACCTTTTCAAGGCCGAGGAGATGCTGGGGGCGATCCTGCTGACCTGGCACAACATCCATTATTATCAGGAACTGACGGCCGATCTGCGCCGGGCCATCGAGGAAGATCGCCTGGATGCTTTCGCCGCCGACTTCCACCGGCAACAGGCCGAAGGGGATATCCCGCCGCTATGAGCAGCACCGATAAATACGCCGTCCTGACCCAGCTGGGCACCAAGACCGACCTGCCGCAATCGCCCGAAGAAGCAGTGCTGGAGCGGGTGGCGAACAGCCAGGATGTGCCCTACTGCGTGCGCTTCACGGCGCCTGAATTCACCTCGCTCTGCCCCATGACCGGGCAGCCGGATTTCGCGCATCTGATGATCGACTATGTGCCGGGCAAATGGCTGGTCGAGTCGAAGTCGCTGAAGTTGTTCCTCGGTTCCTTCCGCAATCACGGCGCTTTCCACGAGGATTGCACGGTGAATATCGCCCGCCGCCTGGTGGATGTGCTGGAGCCGGTATGGCTGCGCATCGGCGGCTATTGGTATCCGCGCGGCGGGATTCCAATCGATGTGTTCTACGCGACTGGGGAAACGCCGAAAGGCGTGTGGATACCTGACCAAGGTGTGCCGCCGTATCGCGGTAGAGGTTAAATTTTTTCGTCATCCCGTGGCTCGACCACGGGATCTCCTCCGGGAGATTGTCCAATCCTGCCGAGATGACGTGGAAACGCGCCCGGAGGAGACCCCGGGATCAAGTCCCGGGGTGACGTCCTTCTTGGGCGACCCTCCGGCCGAGCGACCCTAAATCCCGTCGCCTGCGAACACCGGATGCTCCGGCCTATCGAGGCCTTCGCCATGCAGTGTCGTCAACCTGCGCACCAGATTGGCGAGCGCCTCCAGCCCATGGTCATGGATGCCCAGCTCGGCCAGATGGTCGACGGTGTTATAGAGGTAGGTGCAGTTCTGGCCGCGCTCGCCGCAGCTGGTGGCGATCAGGCGGGCGGCGGCGTCATGGGTCAGGCGACCGGCATATTGCTCGTTCTGGGTATTGATCACGAAGCTCTGGGCCAGCACCGGCCCGTCGGGCGTCACGATCCGCAGCATCTTGGCGATATAGGCGCTGTTCAGCATCTCGCGGTCCCAGAGATACTCCTTGACCGCCGGAACCTCGGCAGCGGCTACCCGGAAGACCACGCCCCGGCAGGCGCCGCCGCGGTCCAGCCCCAGGACGAGGCCGGGCTTCTCCTTGGTGCCGCGATAGCGGTGGGAATAGAGGCAGAAACGGCGGTGGTAGCCGCGCAGGATGCCGGTCCGTTTCTCGAGATACGGAAAACCGGGGTCCCAGATCAGCGACCCATAGCCAAAAACCCAATAGTCGCTGTCGTTCATGCCGTCCTAGGTTTGGCGGGTTTCGCGTTCACAATGGCAACGCCGGTCGCGGCAATGGCGATGCCGATCAGCGCCAGTATGCCCAAGCGTTCGTCAAAGAGGAAATAGGCAGTGATCGCGGTCAGCGGCGGCACCAGATACATCAGGCTCGCAACCCCCGCCGCGCTGCCCCGGCGGATCAGCCAGAAATAGAGCGCGATGGTGCCGACCGACAGCACAAGCGTCAGCCAGGTGAAGGCGAAGATGAACTCGCCGGTCCATTCCACATGGAAATTTTCCAGCAGCGGCACCACGGGCAGATAAAAGGCGACGCAGACCAGATACTGCCAGGCGGTCATGGTGCGCAGATCGCCCGTGCCGCCGTATTTCTTCTGATGCAGCGTGCCATAGGTGATGGCGATGAGGCCCATGAAACAGGCCGCAAGCCCGCCGAGCGGCAGATGGGCGCTGGTCAGCTTCTCGAACAGCACGCAGGAAACGCCGACCAGACCCAGGACCAGACCCAGCCACTGGCGTCCGCCGACCTTCTCGCCCAGCAGCGGCCCGGCCAGCACGGCAGTCAGCAACGGCTGCAGGCTGGCGATCAGCGAGGTGACGCCCGCGGATACCCCGACCGAGATGCCGTAGAAGATCCCGCCCAGATACACCCCATGCAGCAGCAGGCCCGATAGGCCCAGATGCACCGCCTGCCAGCCCTTGGGCCAGGGCGCCCGTACAAAAAAGGCGGCCAGACTCAGGATCGCGCTGGCGGCGATGAAGCGATAGAGCAGCAGGGTCAGCGGCTCGGCATGGGGCAGACCGAGGCGCCCACCGATGAAGCCGGTATGCCAGAGTGCGACAAATAGGAGCGGCGCGGCGCGGGTCACAATGTTCATGGGCCCGAGTTTGCATGAGTGTACGGGCAACGCTCATGCTTTGACTGCATGGCGGATGCGCGGGTCCCCCTTGCCGATATCTTCAAGAACAGTTATGGCAAAGGTGATGTCTCAGTTAGCGCCGATCCTGCGCCGCCCAGGTACGATTGCTCTCGCCGTCTTTATTCTTCTGACCGGCGTCTTGTGGCTATTGTGGATCATTGCGGACGGAAAAGTGCGCGATGGCTTTGCCGATTGGACCGAAGCCCGGCGCGCGGACGGCTGGCAGATCGCCCATGGCGATATCGATACGGGCGGCTTCCCCTTTGCGGTCCGCCTGCACCTCAAGACGCCGCGCCTGCTGATCCCGACCGATCCCAATCGCTCTATCGTGGGGCTGGTGGGCCTTGCGGCAGATGCCGAAAGCGCCGATGTCGTCTGGTCGCTGTTCGATCCCTTCGCGGTGCGCCTGGAGCTTCCGGCCCGCACCGCGCTCGAAGCGCGCTGGCCCAATGGCGGCCTGTGGCAGGGCGCATTGGCCGGGGGTGGTCAGGTGACGGTCAGCGAACGGAGCGGGGGGTTCAAGCTGTCGCTGGTGCTCGATAATGCGGCGCTGACGGCGACGGGCAAAGGGTCCGATATGCGGGCAGACCGGCTTGCGCTCGATATCGTGCGCCACCCCAAACAATCGACTGACCATCTGCGCCCGTCGTTGGATCTGGAATTCGATCTGGTCAATCTGCTGGCCCCCGATGCCGATCCGATCCTGGCCAAGCCCCTGAGCGTCGGCATCCGCGCGACCGTCATGGGCGCCCTGCCGCCGGGTCCGCCCGCTGTTGTGCTGCCTGCCTGGCGGGACGAGGGCGGGACGATCGAGATGCATGAGCTGCGCGCGGCCAGCGGCACCGTGAAGCTGCTGGGCAATGCGACCCTGGCACTGGATCGCCAGATGCGCCCGCAAGCTGCCGGAACCCTGACGGCTATCGGCTTCCCCGAAGCCATCGAGCGGCTGACCGAAGCGGGCCTGATCGAGGAACGCGACGCTAAACTGTCCAAGCTGCTGCTGCTGGCCTTGGCGAAGAAGGATCAGGAGACGGGCCTGCCGTCGCTGTCGATCCCGGTCACGGTGCAGAATGGCTGGTTCTCCGCCGGACCGTCGCAGCTGTTTCAGGTAAAGCCAATAAGGCCCTGACGGCGCTCGTCCGGTGGCGATCTGCGCGTTGCCGACGGTGCTCGGTGCTCACGTACAGTCGTACGCTCCGCGCCTGCGCTCGCCAGCGCCTAGCAGCTCATCCACCGGCCTTCACTTCTAAAGCCGAGTAAGAGGCAGCCGCCATCCCGCACTTGATGCGGGATCTCGCGTGGCCGAACCGCGTCGCACCGCCGTCTCAAGCGTGAAGGCCGGTGAGTGAGCTGCTAGGCGTTTTCGAGCGCAGGCGCGGAACGTACGACTGTACGTGAGCACCGAGCACGGGAAGCAACGACGCAGATCGCCGCCGGACGAACGCCCCATTAAGGCTTTAGGGCCTCGCGTTGGAGCGCCCATTTGACGGACGTGGATTTATCCGGCGTCGTGGTCCCGGTCATGGTGATCTGTTGCGAGCGGCGCAGTTCGCCCCGCTTGCCCAGATAGATCGAATCCGACAAGCCGAGCTCGGCCCCCGATGCCCGGAACCGCCAGCCTGCGCCGCCGGATGTCTTCAGCAGCACGGCCGCGCCGTCGCGGATCAGCACAGCCTGAACGCGGGGGTGTAGATGCAGGCGGATACAGAATTTCTGCGGCTCAGCCGCTGCGCCTTTGCGCTCCAGCCCGACCGGCGCCAGCACATCCTCGCCGCGCAGATCCTCGCCGGTTCCCGCCAGATATAGGCGGCGGCGATGCTCCAGGGCGAAAGGCACGACATAACCGTCGTGGGTCATCTCCAGCCAGACGCCGTCTTCGCTTTCCTCGCGGCTGACTCCCACATGGGTCACGCCTTTGCCCAGGCGATTGCCGTCGATGATCTCGGTCGAGGGGCGGTCGGCGATGGTCAGGGTCGAATGGGCCGCCGTGCCGCGTTGGGCACGCCGCCAGTCCGAACCGTCCGGCACATGGGCTCCGCAATTGACGATCAGCCGGTCGCGCTCATAGCTCAGCTCGAACGACAGGGTCCCGGCATGGGCGGCGGAGTTGGCAATGTTTGGAACGCCGGTATCGCAGATCAGCACGGTCTTGCCGCGCATCGCCCGCTGGAAACCCGATTGCGTCGCGCTGTTGGGTGGCTTGCTGGAGGTTTCCGAGGAATCGAGAATCCGGCGGACCTCGACGGGGTCTTCCTCGTTGCTGTCGTTGAAGAGCGCCAGCCCGCCATCGCCATGTTTGAAGAAGCGGACCATCGGCGCCATACGGTCGATGGCCAGCACCAGACTGTCCGGAACGGCACCACCACCGGCACGCAGGATATTGCGCAGATCGATCAGCATCCGCAGGGCCGCCAGCTGGCGCGACGGGCTACGGTCGCTATGGCCGCCGTCGGTGCGGATATCGGCACTCAGGGTGCTGTCGAGCTGGCTTTCGACGAGGCTACGGGCGCGGGTGGCCTCTTTCTCGTCCAGCGGCACGCAGACGACGCCATAGGCAAGGCCACGGATAGCCTCCAGACGGCCAAGGCCAGCGGGGGCATGGCTGACCGCCTCAGAAAGATGGCGGGTCTGCATGGCAAGACTGCGATAGAGCGGCGCGCGCAGGGCATCGCCGCCGGGGGCCAGCAGCCATTCGATATGCACCAGCAGAGCGGCGACGCGGCGGCCGGTGACATCGGCCCGCCAGGATTGCCCGTCCCAATGATCGCCAAGATCGGCCAGCCACAGGCCGACCATATCGCGGGCGCGATCCCGGGCGGCATCGCCGCCAAAGGCTTTCAGATCGGCGAGCCAGCCGAAACCATGCAGCCAGTCGAGCCAGCTTTGCGAGGCGCCGAGCGGATGCCAGATCTCAGGCCCAGCCGGAAAAGTCTGGCGGACGAAGGTGAATTCGCCGCGCGTGATCCGCTGCCCCAGATCGGGATCGCCGACCCAGGGTTCGGAGGGCAGATAGAGCAGCCGGTCGGGTGGCTCGCGCTTGAGCTTCGCCCAGTACCAGGGCGTCTGGGCCTTGAGGACCGCGAGCGCTTTGCCCGCCCGATTGCGCCAGGAACCCGTCACGCCGCCCGATTACCCCGCAGCGCATCCATGTTCGACCCATAGACGGCAGGACCGCCGGTGAAGGTAGCCGTCCCGGCGACCAGCAGATCGGCGCCGGCGGAGATTGCCAGCGGCGCGGTCTTGAGGTTGATGCCGCCGTCGACTTCCAAATCGATGGTCTTGCCAGTGGCATCGATGCGCTTGCGCAAAATCTCGATCTTGCGCAGCTGGCTATCGATGAAACTCTGGCCGCCGAAGCCCGGATTGACGCTCATCACCAGAATAAGATCGAGGTCTTCGAGCAGATAATCGACCGCTTCGACCGGGGTTGCCGGATTAAGGACGATACCGGCCTTCTTGCCGAAGCTTTTGATCAACTGAACGGTGCGGTGCGGATGGGCGCCTGCCTCGGGATGGAAGCTGATGATATCGGCGCCAGCTTCGGCGAAACCCTGGATATAGGGATCAACCGGACCGATCATCAGATGCACGTCGAACGGCTTCTGGGTATGGGGACGCAGCGCCTTCACCACGGCCGGGCCGATGGTGATGTTAGGGACGAAATGACCGTCCATCACATCGACATGGATATAGTCGGCGCCTGCAGCGTCGAGCGCCCGGATCTCTTCGCCCAGCTTGGCGAAATCGGCGGAGAGGATCGAGGGGGCGATACGGATGTTCTGTTGCATGGAGGAGAGTTAAACCCTAGTCAGGCCGCGCGCCGCAAGCGCGCAGCAAAAAATCCGTCGAGTCCGCCCAGGTCTCCCCAATGGTGGGGAAGCGTGCGCAGCCAGCCTTCGGGAGAGATGGCGTCGGCCAGTCCACCGACCTCGTCCGGGGAAATCGCCTCGGTCGTGAAGCGGCTATCCCTGGCCAGGAAAGCGGCAATCCGCTCCGGCCCTTCGGCCGCTTCGAGTGAACAGGTGCAATAGAGCAGCATCCCGCCCGGTACCAGCATCTCGGCGGCAGAAGCCAGCAGCCGGTCCTGGGCGACGGTCAGCTTGTCGATATCGCCCGGCGACTTCAGCCACAGCACATCGGGATGACGGCGCGCGGTGCCGGTGGCGGAGCAGGGCGCATCCAGCAGCACGGCATCATAGGGCGTGGGCGGGTTCCAGGAGGCGGCATCCCCGGCCACCACCTCGGCATGAAGGCCGGTGCGGGCGAGGTTTTCCGACAGGCGGCCCAGGCGCGGGGCCGACCGGTCGAGCGCGGTGACCTTGGCCCCGGCGGCGGCCAGCTGCAGCGTCTTGCCGCCAGGGGCGGCACAGAGATCGGCGACGCGCTTGTCCTTCAGGTCGCCCATCAGACGCACGGGCAGGGACGCTGCGGCGTCCTGCACCCACCAGCTGCCATCGCTATAGCCGGGCAGATCGGTCACAAGACCCGCACGGGCCAGGCGCACGCTGCCGGTCGGCAACATAAGCCCCCCCAGATCGCCGCACAGTTCCTCGGCCCGCGACGGGTCACGCAGGGAGATATCGAGCGGCGGTTCATTCATCAGCGCCTTGACGATGGCGCGGACGGTATCCTCGCCATAGGTCCGGGACCACGAAGCCCAGAGCCAGTCGGGCAAGGCCTTGCGCTCGGCATCGATGCGCAGGCGCATCAGCTCGCCCTGTTCGGCGATTCGGCGCAGCACCGCATTGATGAGGGCTTTAAGGTGCGGAACACCGACCTGTTCGGCCAGCGCAACGGTGCGGCTGACGGCGGCATGGGCAGGCGTGCCCAGCACCAGCAGCTGAACGGCGCCCAGGCGCAGCAGATCATGCCCGGCGGCATCGCGCGGCTTCAGTGGTTCACGCAGGCACAGACTCAGCACGGCATCGATGATGCCCAGCTGTCGCAGGCAGGCGGTGACCATGGCGCGGGCAAAGCCGCGGTCGCGCGGCTCCAGCGTATTGAGGCCGGGGTGCTGGGCGAGGGCATCGTCCAGTGCCTGGCGGCGGCGCAGAATCTGGCTCAGAAGCTCGTGGGCGACGACGCGGGCATCGATCCCGCGTGCGCCACCTTCGTTGCTTTGAAGCGGTCGGCTGGTACTGGAACTGTCGCTCATCCCCACGGTCCGTTGGATTTGGAAACCGGGCGACTATAACCGGAAGGAACCGCTGTGCGGGTAAAACCGTCGCGCATCATCTCCATCAGGCGCGCCACGCGGTTGCGGGTCGCTGGATGGGTCGAGAAAAGATTGTCCGCTCCCCGGCCCGACAGCGGGTTGGAGATGAACATATGGGCGGTCGCCGGATTATGTTCGGCCGTCACGTTAAGGGTCCCCTGGGCATAAGCCTCGATCTTCTCCAGAGCGGATGCCAGCGAGCGCGGATTACCGCAGATCTCGGCGCCGACACGGTCCGCTTCATATTCCCGCGTCCGGCTGATCGCCATCTGAACCATGGTCGCGGCCAGCGGGGCAAGGATCATCATCGCCAAGCCACCGATTAATCCCAGCGGATTGGAATTGCCATTCTCGTCCCGGCTGCCGCCAAGCCCCGTGAACATCATCAGATTACCCAGCATGCCGATGGCACCGGCCAAGGTGGCGGTGATGGTCATCATCAGGGTGTCGCGGTTCTTGATATGCGCCAATTCATGGGCGACGACGCCCGCCAGCTCGTCCTTGGTCAGGACGCGCATGATGCCTTCAGTCACCGCGACGGCGGCATTGTCCGGGTTGCGGCCAGTGGCAAAGGCGTTCGGCTGAGCTTCCTGAATCACATAGAGCTTGGGCATCGGGATCTGCGCGCGCTGCGCCAGCCCGGCGACCATGTCGTAGAATTCCGGCGACTGCGCACGCTCGACCGGCTGGGCGCGATACATCGACAGAACAAGCTTGTCGGAGTTCCAATAGGCCATGAGGTTCATCGCACCGGCGACAGCCAGAGCGATCATCATGCCCCCGGACCCACCGATCAGATAGCCGACCGCCGCAAACAGGGCGACCAGGGCGGCCATCAACAGAAATGTGCGAGTGTGCATGGCTTCTAGATGCTCTCCTCTTGGATAGTATGCCTGTTAGACCCTATGTAAGAAACCATCCAATTCGGTCAAGAATAGGACCTCCGATGAGCACGCAAAAACCTGAAGCCAAGCCCCGCACCTTCACCAGCCACGCCCCCAAGGCGGCCGAGGCTGCCCCGGCTCCCGCCCCGGAGAAGAAGGAAGTCGAATACGGTGGCCCCAAAGGTCCCGAACCCACCCGCTATGGCGATTGGGAACGCGGCGGACGGTGCTCGGATTTCTGAGGCTCTTTTTCAAACCAAAACCGTCATGCCCCGGTTTATCCGGGGCATCTCCTCCGGGGGTGCCTCCACACTGGCTCGACCTCTCTTGGACACACTCCCGGAGGAGATCCCCCGAACAAGTCGGGGGATGACGAGGCTGCGTGGAGGCATACCTCCCCTTACGCAAAGTTTTTAAGCAGCGATGCATTTTGTCGCTTGCAAATGCGATCCATTCTCATTATCGAAGAACTCGAGCGGCACATGCGGTGTCCTGCTCGAACCCTTCCGAGCCTTAACCCCGCCTGCCAGCGTCCCGGCAGCGGGGTTTTCTTTTGGGGCAATGCCTCAGAGAATAAAGCACGTCATCCCCGGACTTGATCCGGGGATCTCCCGTGGCCAGACCGCGTCGAGACGCTTTAAAGACTCTCTACGCGGTGCGGCTACACAAGATCCCAGGATCAAGTCCTGGGATGACCGATCATTTATGAACGCCAGATCGGCAGCGCCAGCACGCCCAGCACCACAAACAGAGCCGCCGCCAGCTTGCGGGTGACGTGCAGTGGGATTTTCGCGCTCATGGCACGGCCTGCGAAGACGATGGGCAGATTGACAAGCATCATGCCGAAGATCGATCCGATCATCACGGCGGCAAAGGGTTTGAGGTCGGCGGCCAGCATCACGGTGGCGATCTGGGTCTTGTCGCCCATCTCCAGCATGAAGAAGCCGATCAGGCTGGCGAGGAACGGGCCGAAGCGGCGATCTTTCTGGTCGTCATCGTCCACCTTGTCGGGGATGAGGGTCCAGGCGGCAATGACGATGAAGGACAGGCCGACGCCCCATTGCAGATAATCATAGGGAATACGGGTGGCGACCAAGGCGCCGACAGCCCCGGCAAGCAGATGATTGGCAATCGTCGCAATCAAAATACCCCAGGCCACTGGCCAGGGTCGATTGTACCGGCACGCCAGAATCAAGGCGAACAGCTGGGTCTTATCGCCAATTTCGGCAATAGCGACGGCAGCGGTCGAAGCGGCGGTAGAAAGAAGGAAACTGTCCATAACCAAACGCGAGCCGGGCGACTGAACTCAAGACGAACGGAACTGCAAAATGGCCGCCCGGCTCGGGCTGTCATCTGCTGTACCGTTGGTCTCGCCAGTTGCTGGACAGGGTTTGCACCCATGTCTGGCCCGATCGCGCCATAGCCTTTTGAAACAAGGCCAAGTGTGTTGACGCGAACCCACCAAAAATGGCGGCGGCTACTCCCCAAGGACTAAGCGGCTTATAGCTGGCCCTGCGCGGCGGAGCAAGCCGCTTTGGCTGCGGTTGGGGTGGAACTTCGATTGCAACCCTTTCGTTTAAGGGCGTGGATCGTTATGGTGCCGAGCATGAGCGAAACCCTGATCTATCATCTTGCACGGGCTAAGGAATGGCAGGCAGCCGAGGCTGCGGGCGTCTATCGGGGATCGCCCGAGGATCGCCGCGACGGGTTCCTGCATTTCTCGACCTCTGCCGCCATCAAGCAGAGTGCGGCGAAACACCGCGCGGGCGAAGCCGATCTGCTGCTCGTGGAAGTGAATGCCGAACCGCTGGCCGCCGATATCAAATGGGAAGGGTCCGCCTCACGCGGCGCTATTCTTTTCCCCCATCTCTATGGCGACCTGCCCTTGAGCGCCGTCACCCGCATCGCCCCGCTTCCGCTGGATGAGGCGACAGGCCTGCATATCTTCCCGGATTGGTTCTGACGCATGCTCGGTTTCATCGCCCCCATCGCTTATGCGGCAGTTGCGTTTGTCGTGATGTTTGCCGCGCCGTCGGTCCTGGGCGATGGGCCGGTGCTCGATGCCAATACCTTGGGCATCCTGCTGGGGGTGATCATCCTGATCAGTGGCTTCCTGGTGCAGGAGATCATCACCCGCCGCAGTCAGGCCAATCAGACCCGTACCCGCTTCCGCGCCCTGCTGGAGCAGATGTCGCTACTGCGTGAGGAAGTCCGTGCACTGCGGGATGGCCAGCGCGCCGCCAGCGCTGCCGGCGGCGATGCTGCGGAGATCGAGACCGTTGTCGCCGAGATGCGGATGCTGAAGACGCTGGTCAATCAGATCGGCACCGGCCCCGCGCGCTCTGCTGCTGCACCGGCAGCCGCCCGTCCGGCCGCAGCTGGCGGATCGGGCATCGCGCCCATCGGTCCTGCTTCGGGTACCCAGATGCCTGCCGGGCTGCCGCCGCTCTCCAATGCCTTCGCGCCCGAGCCCGAAGGTGAGCCGATGGATTACGCCGACACCCGCAGCGACGAGGAGGTGATCCTCGACGTGGTGCGCGAGGCCCTGGCCGAGGAGCGGATGGAGCTGTCGCTACAGCCTATCGTGTCGCTGCCCTCGCGCCGTCTTGCCGTCTGGGAATGTCAGGCGACGGTGCGTACCGCCGAAGGCCTGTCCGTGCCGCCGGAAACCTATGCCGCGGTGGCGGAGCGCGCGGGCTTGGCCGCAACCATCAACAATATGCTGCTGGTGCGCTCGGTCCAGTTCGTGCGCCGCATGCGCCGCCAGAAGGCGACCATCGGCTATATCTGCCCGATCGCGGGCGAAACCCTGCGTGACCGCGCCTTCTTCGCCGACTTCTTAGGGTTTATGCAGGAAAATCGCGATCTGGCCGGCCTGCTCTCTTTCTCCATCGGACAGCAGGACGTTTTCCATTTCGACGCTCGCACCGATGCCGATGTGACGGCTCTGGGCGGTCTCGGCTTCCGCTTTGTGCTGGATAAGGTGTCCAACCTCGACCTCTTTGTCAGCGATCTGTCGAACAAGGGTTTCCGCACCGTGAAGATCCCGGCGCATATGCTGCTGGCCAAACACGGCAAGATCTCAGATCCGCGTGCCTTGAAGCGCAAGCTCGATACCGGAGCCATCGACATCATGGTCTCGGGCGTTGTGGCGGATAATGAACTTGTCGATCTGCTCGATTTTGCAGTCGACTATGGACAAGGCGCGCTGTTTGGGGCATCCCGTCCCGCCGAGAGCAAGTCCGAGATCCTTTACCGGTAACTGACCCATGATTCGCACGATTGCGGGTGTCGCGGAAATCGCCGACGCCTATGACGGTTTCATCATCGACCTTTGGGGTGTGCTGCATGACGGCGCCTCGCCCTATCCCGACAGCCGGGCGGCGCTGCTGGCGTTGAAGGCGGCGGGCAAGCACGTGGTGCTGCTTTCCAACGCCCCGCGCCCCTCGGCCGATGTGCAGATCCGCATGCGCGAAATGGGCTTTGCCGATGATGATTATAATCATCTGCTGACCTCGGGCGAGGATACGCGCACCCATCTGCGCACTCGTCCCGACGATTTCTATAAGAGCCTGGGGCAGAAGTATTTCCTGCTGGGCCTGCCGCGCGATGTGAACATCCTGCACGGGGTGCCCGGCACCCGCGTCATGGATGTCCGCGAGGCGGATTATGTCATCAATACCGGCGTCGAGCTGGGCGAGACCCTGGAAACCGCGCTACCGGTGCTGGAGCCTGCGCTGGCCAAGGGCCTGCCGATGGTCTGCGCCAATCCCGACATCACCATCGTGACGCGCGGCAAGGTCGAGGTTTGCGCCGGGCTGCTGGCCGACTGGTACGAAAAGGGCGGCGGCAAGGTCCGCTATCACGGCAAGCCGCACCCGGGCGTCTATCAGACCTGCTTCAAGGATCTGGGCCTCTCCGACCCCAAGCGCGTGCTCGCCATCGGCGATGGCCTCAAGACCGATATCAAGGGCGCCAACCGCGCGGGTTGCGACAGTTTGCTGATCGCGGGCGGTGTGCATGCCAACGAACTGGGGGCCAAGCCGGGGCATCTGCCCGATCTGGCACGGCTTTCGCAATTGGCCAAAGAGGAACAGGCGACGCCGACGTATGTCGCGTCCGTCTTCCGCTGGTAAGGCGGGTTTCGCATTGCAGACCCGCCCGCCTCATGCCAGCGTAAACTTTGACCGACTGGACAAAAATAAGGCAGGGGAGGCGGCGGGGAGATGAGTGACCAGGGAACGGACGCACCGCGCCTGCGCCTGTCCGGCATTACCAAACAATTCCCCGGCACACGGGCGAACGACGACGTCTCCCTGTCGCTGCTGCCGGGCGAGATCCATGCGCTGCTGGGCGAAAACGGCGCCGGTAAGTCGACGCTGGTCAAGATCGTCTATGGCCTGCTGGCGGCCGATGCCGGAACGGTCGAATGGGAAGGCGAGGCCGTTGCCTTCGATGGTCCTGCCGCTGCCCGCGCCGCCGGGATCGGCATGGTGTTCCAGCATTTCTCGCTGTTCGAGACGCTGACCGTCGCCGAGAATATCGCCCTGGCCCTGCCCGCCGATCAGGGCGGCAAGGAACTGCCTGCCCGCATTTCCGAGGTCGCGGCCCGCTATGGCCTTGCACTCGATCCCCACCGCCCGGTGCATGCGCTCTCGACCGGGGAGCGGCAGCGGGTGGAGATCGTGCGCTGCCTGCTGCAGGAACCGCGCCTGCTGATCATGGACGAGCCTACCTCGGTTCTGACCCCACAGGAAGCCGACACCCTGTTCGAGACCCTGCGCAAGCTGGCGTCCGAGGGCTGCACCATCCTCTATATCAGCCATAAGCTCGACGAGATCCGGGCTTTGTGCGAACGCGCGACCATCCTGCGCGGCGGCAAGGTGGTCGGCACCGCGAACCCGCGCGAGGTTTCGGCCAAGCAATTGGCGGAAATGATGATCGGCGGCTTGCTGACCCCACCAGACCGCAGCCACAAGATCCAGGGGCGGGATTTCCGTCTCAAAGTCAGCACCATGACCCTGCCCGCCGATCAGCCCTTCGGCGTCGATCTGCAGCGCATCGATTTCCAGGTGCGACCGGGCGAGATTCTGGGCATCGCAGGCTTGGCCGGATCGGGGCAAGGCGAGCTGCTGTCGGCCTTGGGGGGCGAGCGTCTGGTCGAGCCCGATACCATCCGCTTCGATGGGCAGTTCATGGGGCAGTTGGATGTGGCCGAGCGGCGCAGGCTGGGCCTTGCCTATGTACCCGAGGAGCGTCTGGGCCGCAGTGCCGTGCCGGATATGAGCCTTGCGGACAATATGCTGCTGTCGGGCTGGCAGGATGGTGCGCTGGTGCAGAAGGGCATGATCAAGCCCGCCGAGGCGACCAGCGCCGCTGAAAAGGTTATCCGGGCTTTCCGGGTCGCAGCCACCGGCCCAGCCGCCCTGGCCCGCCGCCTGTCGGGTGGCAATCTGCAGAAATTCATCATGGGGCGCGAGATCGGGCGGACGCCCAAGGTGCTGATCTGCGCCAATCCGACCTGGGGCGTGGATGCGGGCGCGGCGGCGCAGATCCATCAGGCGCTGCTGGATCTGGCGCGCAAGGGAACCTCCCTCGTCGTGATTTCGACCGATCTGGATGAGCTGTTTGCGCTCAGTGACAAGATGGCTGTGCTTTATCATGGCCGCCTGTCCGAAGCCCTGCCCTTGAGCGAGTTGAGTGTGGAACGTGTGGGCCTGATGATGGGCGGTAATTTTGCCGGGGATAGTGATGCGGCTTGATCTTATTCCCCGCCAGTCGACACCCGCCTGGGCGATCTATGGCACGCCGATCCTGGCGATTTTCCTGACCGTTGTAGCAGGCGCGATCCTGTTCGCGATCTTAGGCTTCAATCCCTGGCAGGCGCTGCATGGCTTCTTCATCGATCCGATCTCGACCGAATATGGCCTGACCGAACTGGGCGTCAAAGCAACCCCGCTGGCCCTGATCGCGGTCGGTCTGTCCATCGGCTTCCGCGCCGGGGTCTGGAACATCGGGGCCGAGGGGCAGCTCACGGTCGGCGCGATCTGCGCGGGCGGCGTCGCCCTGGCTTTCTGGGGCGATGAGGGCTGGTGGACCCTGCCGTTGATGCTGATGGCTGGTCTTGCAGGGGGCGCGGCCTATGCCGCGATCCCGGCCTTCCTGCGTACCCGCTTCCATGCCAACGAGATCCTGGTCAGCCTGATGATGACCTATGTCGCGCAGCTGTGGCTCGCCCTGCTGGTGCAGGGTCCCTGGCGCGACCCGCAAGGCTATAACTTCCCGCAGAGCCGCATGTTCGGTGCCGACTCCCTGCTGCCGGTGCTGGTCGAAGGATCGCGCCTGCATCTGGGTGCACTCGCCGCCCTGCTGGTGGTGGCAGCGGCCACGGTCCTGCTGTCCCGTGCCTTCATCGGCTATCAGGTCAAGGTGATCGGCCTTGCCCCGGCGGCGGCCAGCTTTGCCGGTTTCTCCGCCAAGAAGATCATCTGGTTCTGTCTGCTGGTGTCCGGCGCGCTGGCGGGTCTGGCGGGCATGATCGAGGTGTCGGGGCCCATCGGGCAGCTGATGCCGTCGGTCTCGCCGGGTTACGGTTTCACCGCGATCATCGTCGCCTTCCTGGGGCGCCTCAATCCCATCGGCATCCTGCTGGCGGCCCTGCTGCTCGCGCTTTCCTATCTGGGGGGTGAGAATGTGCAGGTGACCATGCGCCTGCCCCTGGCGGCGGCCAGCGTCTTCCAGGGCATGCTGCTGTTCTTCCTGCTGGGGACGGACGTGCTGCTGCGCTATCGCCCGCGCCTCGTCTTTGCCAAGGGGAAGGCTGCCTGATGGACCTGACCCTTTCCATCCTGATCTCTGTCGCCATGGCCGCAACGCCCCTGCTGCTGGCCGCGACGGGCGAACTGGTGACCGAGAAATCGGGCGTCCTGAACCTGGGCGTCGAAGGCATGATGCTGGTCGGCGCCGTGACTGCCTTTGCCGTAGCCTCGACCACCGGCAGCTATTTTGTCGGGACCCTCGCTGGCGCCCTGGGTGGCATGGCGATGGCGACGCTATTCGCGCTGCTGACGCTGGGGCTGCTGGCCAATCAGGTGGCGACAGGGCTGGCGCTCACCCTCGCCGGGGTCGGCCTGTCGGCGCTGGCGGGCAAGGAATTTGTCGGCCATCCCATCGAGGGAATGCCGCGTATCCTGGGCGTCGATGGTCTGGTGATCCTGTCGCTGGCTCTGGTCGTCTTCACCCATTGGCTGCTCTACAAGAGCCGCGCGGGCCTTGTGCTGCGGGCGATTGGCGAGAACCCGGAAGCGGCCCATGCGGTCGGCTATGGCGTGCGTAAGGTGCGGCTGGCGGCGGTGCTTTATGGCGGCGCCTGCTCGGGTCTGGCGGGAGCGTTTCTCTCGCTGTCCTATACCCCGATGTGGGCGGAGAATATGTCGGCCGGGCGCGGCTGGATCGCGCTTGCGCTGGTGGTTTTCGCCACCTGGCGCCCGGCGCGGGTGCTGCTGGGGGCCTATCTCTTCGGCGGCATCACGATTGCACAGCTTCATCTTCAGGGCCTGGGGGTGGCGATCCCCTCCCAGGTGCTGGCGATGCTGCCTTATCTTGCCACCGTGCTGGTGCTGGTGCTGATTTCGCGCGATGAATCGCGGATCAAGCTCAATGCGCCTGCCAGCATCGGCAAGATATTCTATCCTGATCGATAATCACGTCTGACGAACTTAAAAGGAGTGGGGAGCGGTGAAAACTCTATTCAAATCCGTGGTGCTGGGCGCAGCAGCCCTGGCGCTGGCTTCGGCAGCGCCAGCAGTGGCGCAGGATAAGACCAAGATCGGCTTCATTTACGTTGGTCCGATCGGCGATCATGGCTGGTCCTATCGCCATGACGTGGGTCGTCTGGCCATCGAGAAGGCCTTCCCGGGCAAGGTCGAGACCACCTATGTCGAAAGCGTGCCGGAAGGCGCCGACGCCGAGCGCGTCATTCAGCAGCTGGTGTCCAAGGGCAACAACCTGATCTTCACCACCTCCTTCGGCTTCATGGAGCCGACCCTGAAGGTGGCGCAGCGCAATCCGAAGGTCTTCTTCGAGCATGCGACCGGCTTCAAGCGCGCCGCCAACGTCGCGACCTACGCCGCCCGCTTCCACGAGGGCCGCACCGTCATCGGCACCATTGCGGGCAAGATGACCAAGTCGGGCATCGTCGGCTATGTGGCCTCGGTTCCCATCCCCGAAGTCGTCTCGGGCATCAATGCCTTCACCATCGCGCTCCGCAAGGAACGTCCCGACGCCCAGGTGAAGGTCATCTACGTCAATTCCTGGTATGATCCGGGCAAGGAAGCCGCTGCTGCCAAGGCGCTGATCGACCAGGGTGCCGACATCATCACCCAGCACACCGACAGCCCGGCCGCGATTCAGGAAGCCGAAAAGCGCGGCGTCTATGCCTTCGGTCAGGCATCGGACATGGCGAAGTTCGGTGGCAAGGCTCACCTGACCTCGATCATCGACAATTGGGACAAGTATTATGTCGAACGCACCAAGGCGGTGCTCGATGGTACCTGGAAGTCGGGCGACATCTGGGGTGGCCTCGATACCGGCATGGTCGAAATCGGGCCGTATAACCCGGTGATGCCGAAGGAAGTCGTCGATGCGGCCGAAGCCGTGAAGAAGGGTCTGATCGAAGGCAAGATCCATTCCTTCACCGGCCCGCTGAAGGATAAGGACGGCAAGGAACGTATCGCTGCCGGCAAGACCGCCACCGACGCAGAAATGCTGTCGATGGACTGGTACGTCGAAGGCGTGTCGGGCGACCTGCCGAAGAAATAAGCCACCCCGTGGCTTGGGATACGAAGGGCCGGAGGGAAACCTCCGGCCCTTTTTCGTTTGGGAGGCGTTCCCCCTGAAAAACGCCGTTATCCATCCCCATGTTCAGGCCTCCATAACCAGGAGGGACTGATGGATCCGAAGCGGCTTCTCGACCAATTTCTCGGCCAGGGCGCAGGCGGCAAGGCCGGTGACATGATGGCCAAGGCCAAGGACGCCCTCGGGAAATCCGGTATGGGCGGTATGGGCGGCGGCCTTGCCGCCGGTGGCATGCTGGGTCTGCTGCTCGGCTCCAAGAAGGTGCGCAAGATGGCGGGTGGCGTCGTCGGCTACGGCGGTGCGGCCGCTTTGGGTGCGTTGGCCTATCGCGCTTACGAGAATTGGCAGGCAGGCAAGAAGGCCAATGAAGCCCCGGCCGCGATCCCTTCCGATGCACCGCCCGTCGGATCGAAGTTCCTGCCCAACGGCAATCAGGATGCGGGCGGGCGACCGTTCGAACTGTCGCTGGTGCTGGCGATGATCGGGGCTGCGAATGCCGACGGCCATATCGGCAGCGACGAGCAGCGCGCGATCTTCGATCAGGCGAGCAAGATGGGCCTGGATGCCGAAGACAAGGCCTTTGTCTTCGATGCCCTGGGCAAGCCGCCGAGCCTGGATGACATTGCCCGCATGGCGCAGGGGCCGGAACAGGCGGCGGAGCTTTGGCTGGCCTCGCGCCTTGCCATCGACCCGGATGAGGCGGTGGAGCGCGCCTATCTCGACGCCCTGGCCCATAAGCTGAAACTGCCCGCCGATCTGACGGCCCATCTGGAGCGGCAGATCCAGGTGGCTTGAGTCTCAAGACCGCAAGAAAAGGTCGTCATCCCGGTGCTTGACACCGGGATCTTCTCCGGGTGCGTTTCCGCACGGTGCTGTTTCCAATTGGACAGGCCCCGGAGGAGATCCCCCGCATGAAGCGGGGGATGACGGTGAAGGGAGAACCGCACCTTGCTTCAAAGGACGCCTCGCCCTATGGTGCGGCGCGTCTTACCAGCTAGAATGCCCCATGACTGACCTTTCGCTGATCCGTAACTTCTCCATCGTCGCCCATATCGACCACGGCAAGTCCACGCTTGCCGACCGGCTGATTCAATTCTGCGGCGGTCTTACCGCGCGCGAGATGAAGGAGCAGGTGCTCGATAACATGGATATCGAGCGCGAACGCGGCATCACGATCAAGGCGCAGACGGTCCGTCTGCTGTATAAGGCCAAGGACGGCAAGACCTATACCTTCAACCTGATGGACACGCCGGGCCACGTCGACTTCGCCTATGAAGTCTCGCGCTCGCTGGCTGCCTGCGAAGGCTCGCTGCTGGTCGTCGATGCCTCCCAGGGCGTCGAGGCACAGACGCTGGCCAACGTCTATCAGGCGCTGGATGCCAACCACGAAATCGTGCCGATCCTGAACAAGGTCGATCTGCCCGCCGCCGATTGCGAGCGCGTGAAGACCCAGATCGAAGATGTCATCGGCCTCGATGCCTCCGAAGCGGTCGAGATTTCGGCCAAGACCGGCCTGAATATCGAAGGCGTGCTGGAAGCGATCGCGCAAAAGCTGCCCGCGCCGACCGGCGATGCCACGGCCCCGCTCAAAGCCCTGCTGGTCGACAGCTGGTACGATCCCTACCTGGGCGTCGTGCTGCTGGTCCGCGTCAAGGAAGGCGTGCTGAAGCAGGGCGCCAAGGTCAAATTCATGTCCAACCACGCGCTCTATCAGGTCGACCGCGTCGGTGTCTTCACGCCCAAGGCCGTGAATATTCCGGAGATGGGGCCGGGTGAAATCGGCTTCATCACCGCCGGTATCAAGGCGGTGGCGGATTGCGCCGTCGGTGACACGATCACTGAAGAAAAGCGCCCCGCGACCGAAGCGCTGACCGGCTTCAAGCCGTCGGTGCCGGTGGTGTTCTGCGGTCTCTTCCCGGCCGATGCCGCGGAATTCGAGAACCTGCGCGAAAGCCTGCAGAAGCTGCGCCTAAACGATGCGTCCTTCCAGTTTGAAACCGAAACCTCGGCCGCGCTGGGCTTTGGTTTCCGCTGCGGCTTCCTGGGCCTGCTGCATCTCGAAATCATCCAGGAACGCCTGGAGCGCGAATTCGACCTCGATCTCGTGACGACCGCGCCGTCGGTCATCTACAAGATCCACCTCACCAATGGTGAAGTGATGGAGATGCATAATCCGGCCGATATGCCGGATCCGGTGAAGATCGACCATATCGAAGAGCCCTGGATCAAGGCGACGGTGCTGGTGCCGGACGAGTATCTGGGCGCGGTGCTGGCCCTCTGCCAGGAACGCCGCGGCATCCAGACCGATCTGACCTATGTCGGCAACCGCGCGATGATCTCCTATCGCCTGCCGCTGAACGAAGTGGTCTTCGACTTCTATGACCGCCTGAAGTCGGTCAGCCGTGGTTATGCCAGCTTCGATTATCAGCCGGACACCTACGAGGAAGGCGACCTCGTGAAGATGGCGATCCTGGTGAACAGCGAGCCGGTCGACGCGCTTTCCACCATCGTTCACCGCAGCCAGGCCGAAACCCGCGGCCGCGCGCTGTGCGTGAAGCTGAAGGAACTGATCCCGCCCCAGCTGTTCCAGATCGCGGTGCAGGCTGCCCTGGGTGGCCGCATCATCGCCCGCGAAAGCGTGCGCGCGATGCGCAAGGACGTGCTGGCCAAGTGCTATGGCGGCGATATCAGCCGCAAGCGCAAGCTGCTGGACAAGCAGAAGGAAGGCAAGAAGCGGATGCGGCAGTTCGGCAAGGTCGAAATCCCGCAGTCGGCGTTCCTCGCAGCGCTCAAGACCAGCGGCGATAAGTAAGAAAAAGGGGCGCCTCTGGCGTCCCTTTTTATTTAAGCCCGCGCGGCGTTTGAGCGGCCCCGTCAGGGGCGCGTGAAAGACAGAAAAAAGGGCGCCCTAGGCGCCCTTTTTTATTTGAACTGGTGGGCCTATCAGACCCGGCGGGGCAGAGAGGCCGACAGGATCCAGCACAAGCCGCCGAACAGCGTGGCCACGGCACAGGCGGGAACAGCCAGCAGGAAGTTCAGAATGCCAGTTAACACCGGCTTGCCCGAGCGGGTCATGGCGCCGAGCGTCTGTTCCAGCGACGCAGAATGCATCTGCAGCCAGACGTCGCGCAGGCTCGAAAAATGCACATGCTGCTGATGGATCGACTGGAAGGCATCGCGCAACAGGAAGAACAGTGCGGTGATCAGCAGAATCATGCCAATCCAGGTAAGAAGATGACGAAGCATTCGGACTCGATGTTTTGGGAAATGCTGTAGCGCTGAGGCCGCATATTAGCGGCAGATCCCGCTACGTCAAATGCCGGGCGCTGGTCGCGGTCCGTCTTGCCGAAGCCCATCGTACCTGATACCCCTTCGCCCGCCGCGCCGCCACGGAGTATCGGACTGTCATGAGCCAGACACTTATCCCGCTCGCCGTCCCGGAACTGGGGGAAGAGGAATGGCAGGCCGTTCGCGAGCCGCTGTTTTCCGGATGGGTCGTCCAGGGACCCAAGACCCTGGCGTTCGAGAAGGCCTTTGCCCAGGAGCACGGGGTGTCCCATGCGTTGGCGACGACTTCCTGCACGACCGCCCTGCATCTGGCCTTACTGGCCCTTGGGATCGGACCGGGGGATGAGGTCATTGTGCCGTCCTTCACCTGGGTCGCGACGGCGAATGCCGTGCTCTATTGCGGGGCAACGCCGATCCTGGCCGATGTGGATCCGGTCAGCTTCCTGACGACGCCCGAGGAATTCCTGAAGCGCCTGACTCCGCGCACCAAGGCGGTGGTGCCGGTGCATCTGTTCGGTCTGTGTGTAGACGTCATGGCGCTGCGCGCGGTCCTGCCGCCGGACGTCCGGATCGTCGAAGATGCCGCCTGCGCTGCTGGCGGGCAGGTGCAGGGGCAATCGCCCGGTGGCCTTGGCGATGTCGCGGCTTTTTCCTTCCATCCCCGCAAGTCGATCACGACCGGCGAAGGCGGCATGGTCACGACCAATGACGATGCACTGGCAAGCAAGGTCGCCATTCTGCGCAACCATGGTCTCAATCCCGCAGCCGGGAAGCAGCCGCCGCACTATATGCCGCCGGTCGACGACCTCGGTTATAACTACCGCATGACGGATATCCAGGCGGCGGTCGGGCTGGTGCAGCTGGGAAAGCTGAACCGCTTCATCGACACCCGCGCGGCGGGCGCCCGGCGCTATGCCGAAGGGCTGGCCGGGATCAACTGGCTGACGCTGCCGTCCGAACCCCAGGGCGGGCGCCATGCCTGGCAGGCCTATGTGGTGTCGGTGGACCCCTCGCTGACGCCGGTCGGGCGTGACGGCATCATGGATCTGCTGGCGGCGCAGGGCATCCAGACCCGGCCGGGAACCCAGGCCGTGCATATGCTGGGTTACTATGCGGACCGCTTCGGGTATCGTCCCGAGGATCTCCCGGGTGCCCAGGCCGCTGCTGCCAACAGCATGGCGCTGCCGCTGCATACCCGCATGAGTGATGACGACTATAGCCGTGTGATCGCGGCGCTGAAGGATATTGGATAAGACATGCTCAAGAATCAGACCATCCTCATCACCGGCGGTGCCGGTTTCATAGGCAGCACCATTGCGCAGCGGCTGGTGGATGAGAATGATGTCATCGTCTTTGACAATATGAGCCGCAATGCCCTGAAGGATTCGCCGGTCGCCGGTCACCCCAGACTGACGGTCGTCCAGGGCGACGTGCTGGATGAGGCGGCGGTCACGAAAGTGGTCGGCTCGGCGGATTATATCGTGCATGCCGCCGGTGTTGCCGGGATCGACACGGTGGGGCGCAAGCCGGTGAATACGATGCGCGTCAATATGGTCGGCTCGGCAAACGTCCTGGAGGCGGCGGCCCAGACGGGGCGCGCAAAGCGTGTCCTATGTTTCTCGACCAGTGAAGTCTTCGGTCAACATGCGATGGGCGCGACGGAAACTGATCGCACTGTGATTGGTGCGGTCGGCGAAGCCCGCTGGACCTATGCCGTCAGCAAGCTGGCGGAAGAACATCTGGCGATTGCCTACCACAAGCAGATGGGGTTGGGCACATCCGTGGTCCGGCCGTTCAATGTCTATGGCCCCGGTCAGGTGGGCGAAGGGGCTTTGCGCACCTTCATTCAGCGGGCTCTGCGGAATGAGACGATCGAGATTCACGGCAACGGCACGCAGATCCGCGCTTGGTGTTATGTCGACGATATGGTCGATGGGGCGTTGGCCGCCCTCACGCTGCCCCAGGCGATTGGCGAATCCTTCAATATCGGGAACGCCCGCAGTGTCGAGACGATCTATGGCCTCGCCAATACCGTGATCCGCGTCTTGGGGTCGAAATCCGAGATTACCTTTATCCGCAAGGACTACGCCGACGTCGAACTACGGGTTCCCTCCATCGGCAAAGCCAAGGACATGCTGGGCTTTGAAGCTCAGGTAAGCCTTGAAGAAGGCATCCGGCGCACGGCCGACTTCATCAAAGCCTCGCTCTAAGGGCAAGGGACGGCCATGTTCAAGAATTCCGCCAGAAGCCTGTCGCTCAGAACCGACCTCATAAAATATTTCATGAGCTTTCTGATGAGCGACGACGAGCGGGCGGAGATGCATGGCCTTCCCGAAGGCTGCCGCATGCGCGAGAACGCCAAGATCTATAGCCCCGAGAATCTGGAATGTGGGGAATATGTCTGGATTGGCGAGAATGCAAAACTGGATGCCTCCGGTGGGCTCAGCATCGGCTCGCACACCAGCATTGGCCTGAACGTCTGTATCTGGTCGCACACCAGCATGCTGACCAATGTGCTGATGGAGAATGCCTCGGGATCGCCGCTGATCCGGCGCAAGAAGACGCAGATCGGGTCCGGCTGTTTCATCGGCGGGCCCAGCGTCGTCTATTCCGGCGTGACGATGGGCGACTGCACCGTGGTGCTGCCGATGTCGACCGTCACCTCCGACACCAAGGGTTTCGAGATCGTCGGCGGTTCGCCCGCGCGTACCATTCGCGAAGTCACGCCCGATTATATCGCCAAGGAACTGGCCCAGGCCGATATCGACGACGCCCGTCGCAAGGCCTTGATGGATGATTTCGTGCGGCGATACGAGGCGCGATAACGCGCCTACTCAGTTTTCCTCGGCCACCAGCGTGGCGAAACGCTGCTGCAGGGCAGGCTTATCATCCAGACCCAGCGCGGCAAGGCCATGGGCCGCGACGATCCGCCGGGTTCTCTCGGTCAGCGCCGCCCGGTCGATACCGGCCCCCCAACGATAGGGCAGCTGCATCGGGTCGAGGATCCAGGCAGGCGGAATGTCGCCTTCCAGAAGGCGTCGCATCCGGCCGCCGATCTCCCGCAGGCTCCATTTCTGGGCGATGAACTGCTGGGCCGCGCTATTGAGGCGGTTGCGCTCCTGCGCATCGGTTGCAAGGAGCCGGATGGCGTCCTTCAAAGTCTCCGGCGTGCAGATGGCGGATGGCGGGCGCATCTCCGGCGGAATGGCCGCAACGCACTCCTCAAGCTCATAGCCGCTGACGACCGCGATCTTACCGAAGGCCGCGGCCTCCGTGGCAAATCCGGCCAGCGGCGTGTCGGAATAGGCTTGATCGATCACGAAGTCGCACGCGCAGAGGGCGTCCAGCACCTCGCTATGCGGCTTGCCGGTGATCTTGACGAGGCGCAGGTCGATGCCTTCGTCGCGCAGTTCCGCCACCGCGCGCTCGATCAGCGGCGTGCCCTTGATCAGGGGGCGGGAGGGGCTGTGCAGGGCGATCACCTCGCCCGATGCCTGTGCCCGTGCAGCGCTGTCCGGAATGATCCGGTCGCGGGGCGGGGCGAAGGGGGCGCCGATGGCGTAGTGATTGACGATCGGGGCCTTATGGAGCTGCGCGGTCAAAGGATTGCAAAGGATGGCATCGGCATAACGCTCGATGACCCTCAGACGCCGCCGCTTGCGCAGTGTCCGGCGGGGGTAGCGGGCAATCTCCTTCGCGGTTTCGGGCGCGCTGGGCATCCCGATCATCCAGGGCGGCCGCGTATCCGAGCCGTTGAAGACAAAGACCAGCCGCTTGCCCAGCTTTTTTAACAGCCATAGATCGAGCCCAAGCGCGTCATTGGTGATCGACTGCGAAAAGCCGAACAGGAAGGCGTCATAACGGGCGGCGGCGATGGGCAGATAAAGCCAGCGCAAGGGCCGATCCAGCAGCTTGACGGCGGTCTTTGCCAGGAAGGCGAGGGCATTACGGGTCGGGGTGCGGCCCCAGCTCAGCAGGCGGGGGATCAGGTCGCCTGGTTCCTCCTGCCCGGCATAGGCGAAGGGGCTCTTGCGAAACAGGGTGAGACGGGCATCGAGCCCTGAAAGTCTCAGGGCTTCGGTGATCGACCGATAGTATCCGGCAACCTCGATCGGTCCGACAAAAACCCGCATGGAAACCCGAACCTTTGATCTGCCAGAAAGCGAAGCGGTATGGGGCCGATTTCTATCAGCACTGGCTGACGCGGGAAAGTAGGGACGCGCCGAGATTTTTCCGTATCAGAAGCTGCACGCTCCTCTTGCAACCGGCCCCGATTTCGGTATGGTGTCGGCCTTCCGACGAAGGAGGGGTGGCCGAGTGGTTGAAGGCGCACGCCTGGAAAGTGTGTATACGAGAAATCGTATCGTGGGTTCGAATCCCATCCCCTCCTCCATTCTCAGCATTGTCCGACCTCAGGTCAATTCCAGCGCCCGGTAGTTTCCCATATCGACCTTGACCCCCAACCCTGCCATGACGGCTGGGCGGTCGATGCCTTGAGCGCGGTCGTAGTCCGCGATGGCGGCGATGATCGGGTCGACCGCCTCGGGGCCGGAAAATTCCAGCAGGGCGACGAAGTTAAAAATGCCCGGTCCGGGATATTGCTCCATCATCGACGCCCGCACGAAACCCGGTTGGGCGCTGATCACGGCTTGGGTCTCTACGATGAAATCCAGGAATTCTCCCCGGCTTTGCGTTGGGACGGCGAATTTATTGATACGGAAAACGGGGGCGGGATTCATGGCTGGGACTCCGGTTCATGGGGTTGACGGATCCGACGCTACGACCTCAAGTTAACTTGAGGTCAACAGCGAAATTAAAGCCATGGCAAAAGCCGCTCAGGATCTGCTGATGGTGGGTGAGGTTGCGGCGCGCAGTGGCGTTGCGGTCTCGACGTTGCATTTCTATGAGGCCAAGGGCCTGATCCGCTCGTTCCGCAGCGCGGGCAACCAGCGACGCTACCGGCGTGGGGTGCTGCGGCGGGTGGCGGTGATCAAGGTTGGCCAGCGCACCGGCATTCCCCTGGCGGATATCAAGCGGGCGCTGGATCTGCTGCCCGCCGACCGGCCCCTGACGGCGGAGGATTGGCGCCTGCTGTCCGACGGCTGGCGTGCCGATCTGGACGAGCGGATTGCCAAGCTGACGGCCCTGCGTGATCAATTGGGCGATTGCATCGGTTGCGGTTGCTTGTCGATGGAGGCCTGCCCCCTACGGAACCCCGATGATAGTCTGGGGGTCAGGGGCGGTGGGCCGCAGCTGATCTAAGGAAGAACCATAGGCCAGCCGGATATTCAGTCACTGACCGAGTTTCAGCAGGAGGTTGCGCGCCTGCTGGAGATCTTGGACCAGCACATCGATCCAAGCTGGCATGGTCGCAACGCGGCGGGCGAGACGCTGGATTTCACCCGCTGTCCGCCGGTGACCTTCGATCGGCCGGAGGGGGATGCCACTCCCTTTATTGAGGGTGGCGACGGGCTGTTTCATTTCATCATCAGCGAGCGCGGGCAGGAACGCAGGCGTAAGAGCGGCGACGCCGACCAAGTGCTCTACCTGCTGTTCTGCAGCATCACCTTCATGCTCGCAGTTCGGTTCGAACTGACGAACAGGATCGCTGGCCAGGATAGCCGTCGGCAGATGTTTGCCAAGCAGGTGGCACTGCTGGCGCTGCTGAATGCCCGCTGGGCGGAGAGTCAGGCAGTGGAGCACCGCCGTATTCTGCGAACGGCGCCCTTCACCGATAGCCCGCTGGAGCGGCTGCGGGCCGGTCTGCGGCGGTTCTTTTAGAGGCTGGCGCCGTCATATTGATCGACCGGCAGGGCCTTGACGTCGAAATTATCGAGGCAACGCACGTTGATGGCCACCATCTCCTGCCCGTTCGGCGCCTTGGCCTGACCGAACGTGCCGACGCCGCAGGTCTTGCAGAAGCGGTGGTGGATGACCTTCTTGTTGAATTGATAGTCGCTGAGCGCTTCCTCTCCCTGTAGCAGAGTGAAGGCAGAGGCCGGAGCGAAGGCCAGCAGATGCCCCTTGCGGCGACAGATCGAGCAATTGCATTCCAGCAGCCGGTCGATCGTGGTGTCGACCTCGAATTTCACGGCGCCGCAATGACAGCTTCCGGTGTGATGCATGGCGCTCACTTCTTCTGGGAGGCCACGAAGGCGCGGTATTCCTCGGCAGGCAGGCCGCCGATGCCCCAATTGTCCATCTCGACCTCATCGATCACCACGACCGTGGTGGCGGGGTTCTTGTTCAGGACGTTCTTCAGCAGATCGGTGACGCCCTTGATCAGTTCGGCCTTCTGCTCGGGGGTGACGGGGCCGCTGCGTTCGCGCGTGACCTTGATATTGACGTAGGGCATCGATGGTCTCCTCGATTTTTATGAGTGCGGCCCCGAGCCTACGGCAGGTCGTCGGATTTGTCGATTTGATGAGCCGTTTAGGCGGCTTTACCGCAGAGCATCTTAAGTGAGTAAATTGCACTTAGTGCGACCAAAAACTCGTTTTGCCGTTTCGGGATGGCGCGGGACAAGAGGGCGTCTGAAACGCCTCTTGCCTCGAAGGAACCGGTCGATGCCTTACGTCAATATCAAGGTCACGCGCGAACGCAGCGGCCCCGTCACCCCCGAGCAGAAGGCCGAGCTGATCAAGGGCGTCACCGATCTGCTGGTCAAAACCCTCAATAAGAATCCCAAGACGACCATTGTCGTGATCGACGAGGTCGATATGGACAATTGGGGCATCGGCGGCCTGCCGTGCGAAGACTATCGCGCCCTGGCCGCCGCGCAGCAGAAATAGCGCAACCCCTTATGCCGCGCGGATATCGCCGAGGAAGCCTTCGATGGCGTTCTTGAGCTGATCCCCCTGGCGCGCCAAGCTTTCGGAGGCGCCGAGGACTTGCTGGGCAGCCTCGCCGGTCTCCGAGGCGCCCTTGGTGACATCGATGATATTCTCCGACACCTGCTGGGTGCCGATGGCGGCTTGCTGAACGTTACGCGCGATCTCCTGGGTGGCCGCGCCCTGTTCTTCGACGGCGGCGGCGACCGTGGTGGCGATATCGTTCATGCGGGTGATGGTGCGGCCGATCTCTTCAATGGAGGCGGCAACTTGGCTGGTCTCGCCCTGCACGCCGGAGACCTGGGCGGCGATCTCCTCGGTTGCCTTGGCGGTCTGGGTCGCGAGGTTCTTGACCTCGGAGGCAACCACCGCAAAGCCTTTGCCCGCTTCACCGGCACGGGCAGCCTCGATGGTGGCATTCAGGGCCAGCAGATTGGTCTGGGCGGCGATGCCGTTGATGAGGGTTACCGCTTCGCCGATGCGCTGGGCGGCCTGATCCAGCAGACGAACCTGCTGCACGGTGCGGTCGGCTTCGGTGGTCGCGCGCTGGGCGATGACCGCACTTTCCTGCACCTGACGGCTGATTTCGCTGATCGAGGAACTGAGTTCTTCGGACGCCGCCGCCACCGTCTGTACATTGGCGGATGCCTGTTCGGAAGAGGCGGCGACGCTGGTTGCCTGACTGTTGGTGCGCTCGGCCGTGCGGCTCATCTGGCGGGCGGTGGCCTGCATCTGCCCGGCGGCGCCGGTCATATCCTGCAGCACGCCTGCGGACTGTTCCTCGAACCGATGGATGAAGTCGTCGACCTTCTGCTGGCGCGCCAGCTTCTGCGCCTGTTCTGCCGTGCGGGCGGAGGTCAGGGCATCGGCTTCGATGGCGGTCAGGCGCAGGTTTTCGATAGCCTTGGCCATGCGGCCGATTTCGTTCCCGCGTTCGATGAAGGGCACCGTCTGCTCGCGGTCGCCATCGGCCAGATGGCTGACGGTATCGGTCAGGGTGGCCAGCGGATGCACGACCTGACGGCGCAGCATCACCACAATCACAATCAGCGCGATGGCGGTGATGGCGACCAGCAGCACGGTCAGGCCGACGATCAGGGTGGCAGAGGAGCGGGCGTCGTAAGCGCGCTTCTGGCTTTCCGTCAGGGCGGCATTGCGCAGACCCAGGATGCTCTGCAGTTCCGGCACGATGGCGGCGATCATCTCGCCGGCGGGCTGGTCGTAGGGTTTGCCTGCGCGCGACGCCTGGATATGGCGGTCGACGAGCGCGCTGCCCCGCCCGAAATAGGCGTCGGCGGTGGTCTTCTCGGCATTCAGCAGGGCGGCGGGCGATCCCACCTGGGCGACGCCGTGGTGGATGCGCTCACGCAACACATCGACGCGGCCCCGCAGTTGTTCGATACGGTCGTTCTCGCCTTGATTGAGCGGGCGTCCGGCCCCCATGGCCCCGCCAAGAGTGGCGGCCTGCTGGCCCGCGCTCTCGCGCATATCGGCGGCCATGCGGGCGATGGTATTGACGGCGGCGACCGAGGGGTCAGCCAGCACGGTCGCGGCTTCCAGCGCATTGAGCACGATGTTGAGGTCGTCCAGCAGCGCGAACATGCGTGGGAAATAATCGACGATCAGCGATCCGCGCGCCTCCCGCGGCTTGCCGATTTCCGCATCCACATCGCGGCGGATGCTGGCCAGTTGGCTCGTCACTTTCGTCAGTGCCTGGGTCATAGCGGCATCGTTGAGGCCGGAGGCGGAGACAGCCTGACTGACGGCGGCCAAGGCTTCGTCGGTCTTGCCCCGCACTTCGGTCAGCTTGGCGCGAGCGGTTGCGTCCGCGACCTTGGTGTCGGAGAGGAAGGTTGAGGAGGGGCCGCGTTCCAGCGCCATGATCTCGACCGCCCGCAAGGTGGCGGCAAAGCTCCGGGAATTATCGATGGCCTCACCCTTCTGGGCCAGCGTCCTGCCGCCGGTGATCAGGATCTCCCCGGCCAGCAGGGCCAGCAGCAGGCCGATGACGATGGCGCCAATCTGCACATAGGTGCTGATGCGAAACTGTTTCACGGCGGCGCCCTCCCCAGGGTTTTTGCACGGTGACAAAGACTCCGGGAAGATTGCGCTTAATCATTAAGGATGAGGAAATAATTTTACTTAAATGGATGGGATTTTTTCAGTTACTTCGATTTTGGTAAATACTTATTAATCTTTGGTCTTGGTTTAGTTTGTGGACATATTTTATGATGAAATCTTCAATACGGTATTAAGGTCAATGTTTCTGGCCTTCCTCTCCCGTCGATACAGCTTCATGGCGACGATAACCGCCGTCCCCATCAGGACGATGGCATTCACCGGATGTAGGGCGGCGAGCAGGGTCAGGCCGCTTTCGGCCGCGCCTGCCAGTCCGATCTGAATCAGGAAAATGGTGAGCAACGCCAAGGTCCACCAGCGCACCGGCCGCGCCTGGGGCATCAGCCAGGGGAGGATCGCCAGGATCAGAACCGGCAGTCCGATGGTGCTGCCCAGGGCGATGTGGGCTCCCCAGAGGGCGGCATCATGAAAGGTCGCGAGACCGACGGTCAGGAACTGGCCCAACAACAGCAACGGCACGCTCCAGGCAAGCAGGGAGAGCGCCCTCATGCTGCCATCTCCAGTTTGGACAGGAGTCCGGCGATCCGGGCGGCGTAGCGGGAGGCGGCGGCGCGCACCACATCGTCGGGAGCACCGCGAGTCTCGAACACCACAAACGGCTGTTCCCAGGTGAAGCCGCAGCGGTATGCCGTTGCCTGCAAGGGGCGCAGGATCTCGTCGATGCTATAGCGGTTGCGCCCGTCTTCGGCATAGGTGGCTTCGGAGGCCCCGGCGGTCACCGCCAGCATGAAGCGACGCCCGGAGAGATGACGGCCCTGATGATCGTAATCGAGGTAGATCATGTGGGTCAGGATCGTGTCCTGCCATTCCTTGAGGCGCGATGGCGTCGAATACCATTGCAGGGGGAACTGCAGCACGATGGTGCGGGCATCCAGCAGGCGGGTGCATTCGCGATCCACATCGATCTCGCCGTCAGGATACAGGCTGTAGAGATCGGCAATCTCGACGCCCAGCAGGTTGGTCGCGGCCCGCAGCATGGCGCGATTTGTGCGCGAGGTTTCGATGTCGGGATGGGCGGACAGGATCAGGACTTCACTCATGGCAACCTCCGTCATTGGCGTGTCGGTTGGGATGAGTTGAGGATGCCGGTCGTGGCATTATTTATCCAAACGATAGAAAATATATCATATCATCCGTTTCATGAATTTACGTGGCATCGACCTCAATCTGCTGGTGATCCTTGACGCGCTGCTGGACGAGGGGCATGTGACGCGCGCCGCCATGCGCCTGGGGCTGTCGCAGCCTGCTACCAGCAGCGCGCTTGACCGCTGCCGCCATCTCTTTTCCGATCCGTTGCTGGAGCGGCGCGCGGGCGGCATGGCACTCACGGCCCGTGCGGAAGCCCTGAAAGTGCCGTTGAAGCGCGCGCTGGCGGCGGCTGCCCAGGTCTTGGATCTGCCCGAAGAGGATCTGGCGACGCTGCGGCGGACGATCCGGATGATCTTTACCGATCACCCCGCTGCCCTGATCGCGGCCAATCTCCACGGCTGCCTCAAGGAGACGGCTCCTGGCCTCGACATGGTGCTGATGCCCTGGCACGGATCGGATGACGCACTCGACAAGCTGGGGCGGGGGGACGTGGAGATCATCGCCACGATCTCGCCGACGCTCGGCACGGATTTCCGGCAGATCGAAGTGTCTTTCGAGACCTATGTCGTCGCCATGCGCGCCGATCATACCGCCGCGCAACACTTCGACCTCGACCGCTGGCTGGCCTATCCCCACATCGTGGTGTCGGGCCGGGGGGCGGGGCCGACCGAGATGGATCGTCTGCTGGCTCAAACGGGACGGCAGCGGCGGGTGGGGATGGTGGTGCCTTCCTTCCTGATGGTGCCGTCGCTCCTGGCGGCTTCGGACATGATGGCGCTGATCCCCCGGCGCTGCCTGACCGGCGTGGCGCAGGCAGAGCTTGCGGTGCTGGATCCGCCGATCCCGGTGCCGGGGTTCCCGCTCTATCTGGCGACCCATGCGCGGAACGACGGGGATATCGCCGTCCGCCATGTGGTGCAGGAGATAGCGGCCATGCTGCGGCAGCTTTGAGATTGATCTCCCGCTGAAGGCGGGGCAGGGTGCCTGTCCTATCCTATTGGGGTCTGCCGCCCGAAGGCTTAACCATGCCGCTGCATTATTTCCTCGTTCCGCTTGCGACCGTGCTGATCTGGTCGGGCAATCTGATCGTCAATAAGCTGTCAGCGGGGGCGATCGCGCCCGGTGCCATCGCGCTCTATCGCTGGGTGCTGGCGCTGCTGGTGATGACGCCCTTCATCGCGCCGTCGGTCTGGCGCTATCGCCGGGAGATTTCGGCGGTCTGGTGGAAGCTGGCGATCCTGGGGCTGCTGGGGCTGGCGATGTGGCAGGGGCTAGCCTATTTCGCGGCGGCCTTCACCTCGGCCACCAACATGGGGATCTTTGTCCCCATCGTGCCGCTGATTACCCTGTTGTTGTCGGCGCTCATCCTGCGCGAGCGGCCCAGCGTCGGCGCGCTTTTGGGTGGGATTGTCGCGCTGGTGGGCCTCGCGGTCCTGATGGGTCATGGCGATCCTCTGAAGGTGCTGGACTTGGGTGTTGGTCTGGGCGACGGGCTGATGCTGGTCGCCTGCGTCACCTATGCCGGATATAGCGTGCTGCTGCGCCGCTGGACCTTCGAAATCCCGCGCTGGACCGCGCTCTATGTCCAGGCCAGCTTCGCGACGCTGTTCCTGGTGCCGAGTTTCTTCCTGGGCGAAGCCTCGCCGATCACCGCGCAGAATATCTGGCTGATCCTCTATGCCGCGATCCCAGCCTCGATTGTGTCGACGTATCTCTGGATGCTGTCGATCCGCCTGCTGGGCGCCAATCGGGCCAGCATTTTCATGAACCTCGTGCCGGTGCTCACCGCAGCCTTCGCGATCCTGTTCTTAGGTGAAGCGCCCGCGCTCTATCACTTCATCGGCGGCGGGCTGGCCCTGCTGGGCGTGGCGCTGGCCCAGGTGGTGACCAAGCCGCTGCCGCGGTTTAGCTAACTTGTCATCCCGGCCCCCGAGCCGGGATCCGGCCGTCATTTCACCAAACTCTAGCGTTGCTGATTGCAACAGCCTTCGGCCAGATCCCGGATCAAGTCCGGGATGACAGCCAATATTTAAAGCCTGTCGAACACCGACCCCATGCGCGGGCTGAATAGCCGCTCGTAGGTCTTGAGCAGGAAATTATCCGTCATCCCGGCGATATAATCGCAGATGCGACGCGGATCGTTGCCGTCTGCCTCATAGAGGGCAAAGGCATCGGCGGGCAGGAAGGATTTCGGTTCGGACTGCAGCGCCTCGAAGACGGAAACCACCATCTTCTGGCCCTTGAATTCCAACTGCTGAACGTTGGGCGACAGGATCACCTTGTCGGCCACGAAACGCTTCAGAGCCTCCAGGAAAGCCTTGATCGGCGCGGGCAGGGTCGCCTGGAAATCGAGCAGAGGTTCCTCAAACAGCCGTTGGGTTTTGACCTCCGCCGCCATGATGAAATAGCCGACGAGGCGGTTGATGCAGTGTTTGCGTTCCGCCCCGCTGCCGAACAACTGCTTCACGAAGCCGCCATAGACGTCGTTGGCGGATTCCTTGGCATAGGTCTTCTTGAGGTAGTCGAGATAGGGCGCGCAGGCCGCTTCGCTGACGCCGTCCTTCGGGTGCAGGAAGTCCTGACGGGTGATGAGACCCAGGGCGATGGCATCTTCCATGTCATGGATGCCATAGGCGATATCGTCGGCCACATCCATGATCGAGCAATCGAAGCTTTTATAGAGCGGCTTGGCGTGTTTGCCCTCGACCGGTTGGACGCTTTGGAACAGTGCGCGATCCTTGGGTGACAGCGGCGCCAGAATCCAGTCGACGGCCTCCTGTTCGCTGTCAAAGTAGCATTTAGGCGGCTTGGAGCGCTTGCGGTCGATGATCTGGATGGCGCTGGGGCGGCTGTCCAGGACAGGCGCAAGTTTCGGGTTGAAAGCTGCCTTATAGCTCGCGGGATATTTCAGCACCCCCAGCAGGGCGCGGCGGGTGACGTCCGTCCCCTTGCTGTCGTCGGAGAATTTTTCCAGGCGCGAGAGGATGCGCAGAGTCTGGCCGTTCCCTTCGAACCCGCCTGCGTTGCGCATGCAGTAGTTCAGCGCCACCTCGCCGCCATGGCCAAACGGCGGATGGCCCATGTCGTGGCTGGATCCGATGGTCTGCACCAGGGCGTGATCGGGCAGATGGGGATGGATTGGGTGCGCTTTCGGCAGGGCGCGGAATTGCCGCAGGATGCCGCTGGCGATCTGCGCCACTTCCAGGGAATGGGTCAGGCGGGTGCGATAGAAATCGCTGTCGCCAAGATTGAGAATCTGGGTCTTGCCCTGCAGGCGCCGGAAGGAGGCCGAATGGATGACGCGGCCATAGTCGACATCCCAGGGCGTGCGCGCATCTCCCTCGCGGGGGTTCCAGCCGCTTCGACGTTCTGCCCAGACCATTGCCGCTCCTTCATGCTTGGCGCCCGGCAGACTAGCGCAAATGCCGCTCCCGCCTCCACGCTCTTGCGCTCGGCAGCGGGGATTCCGACATGGAGGATGCGATACTTAGGAGGAACGCCATGTCGGAACGCCCCGTGAAGATCCCCGGACCCGATCATCCCATCACCATCGGCCCCAGCGGCAGACGTGTGGTGGTCAAGGCGGGCGGGCAGGTCATCGCCGATACTGTGAACGCCAAGATCCTCCAGGAAGCCAGCTATCCCAAGGTGCTCTATATTCCGCGGGAAGATGTGGATATGGGCCTGCTGGAGCGCACGGATCACACCAGCTACTGCCCCTATAAAGGCGAGGCGTCCTACTACAGCATTCCGGCGGGTGGGGAGCGGTCGCGCAATGCGATCTGGAGCTATGAGACGCCCCATCCGGCCGCCAGCGCCATCGCCGGGCATCTGGCCTTCTATCCCGACCGGATCGACAGCATCGTCGAGGGCGGATAAATCGTAGGCACGCATATTGCTATATACCCGCTGATTTTGTGATTTCTCGGGGCTTTGAAATGCAGATTTTGCCGACCACTTCCGCTGCCAGCGGCCTTTTGCCTGGCATCAAGGGAGATGCGCTCGAGGCAGGGGAAGAGCTGAAGGGGGAAACTCCTGCCGAGATCCTGCATGAGATCACCAAGGATGGTCTGCGCGGCCTGATGAAATGGCAGCTGGAGGAACTGGAGGAGAAGATCACCCAGGAAGTCCTCGCCAGCCACGGCCTGACCCCGGAAAGCCTCAACGCCCTGCCGCCCGAGCAGAAGATGGCGATGATGGACCTCATCAAGAAAGAGGTCGCCGAACGGCTGAAACAGGCGGTGGACGAGCAGTTGAAGAAGGAAGGCAAGGCCCAGTTCGCCCTCAACAGCGCGCCAGCCCAGCCCGAAGCGCTTCAGGTACTGATCGGCGGCCAGGAAGCACAGAATAATCCGTCGGGCAAGAAGAACGGCGGCGCGTCGGACAGCGGCCTGTTCGGTTTACAATCGCCCTTCGGCGACGACTGAGGCGCTGGGACATATTTAAAATGCCGTTCGACTGTCGTTGATCGCGGTCGATTGTCCTGAATAGATTGACCTGAAGGTTTACGCTTCAGGTAGAGGCTCTGTCTCCTTTGCGTATTCTGATCGTAGAAGACGAGATGATCACGGCCATGCATCTCGAAGATCTGGCCATCGAATTGGGGCATACCGTGGTTGGCACCGCGCAGACGGCGTCGGCTGCCGTTTCTGCTGCCGATAGTTTCCGCCCGGATCTGGTGTTGATCGATCTACGGCTTGCCCATGGCACCGATGGGGTGGAGGCGGCGATGGAAATTCGGCGGCGCCAGAACATTCCGTCAATCTTCATCTCCGGTAAGCTGGATGACGCGAGCCGCAAGCGGGCAGCGCCCGCCCGTCCGCTCGGGTACATCACGAAACCCTTCACCCGTGAAGATCTGGCCCTGGCACTGGCCGAGGCGCAGAGTCAGATCTGATTTCGGCGGAACGGCCGGTCAGCCAGCACGTTCTCCTTGTGGATAACAAGGAGCCTCGTCATGGCGACTGGTTTGCCATTCGGTCCCCCTGGGGAGACAGCTCGGCTGCTCTGCATCGATATGCAGCGGTTATTCGGTCCGGAAGGTCCCTGGCCGACACCCTGGATGATACGGGTCCGACCATCATCGCCATATCTGCCGGGAATGCGCGGAGATCTGTGCGCTCTGTGCCGATGATTGCGAACGGATCGGCGATATGGAGGCTTGCGTGACTGCTTGCCGCAGCTGTTCGGAAAGCTGTCGGCAGATGGCGGCTTAATTCATTGAAATCGTCATCCTCGGATCAAGTCCGGGGATGACGACTTGTGGTGACGGAAATTACCGCCCGTGTCTTTCTCAACCGGGCGGGCGGTCATCCCCCCGACAGACGGTCTGCCGGGGTGGTGACGTCGCTGGCGCCCTGGGAAGGCGTCAGCCGTTCCCGGCGCTCCTGCTCCGACCGGGCAAGACGGCGGTCGAGGTCCCGGTTCATGGCTTAGGCCGCCTTTTTATTGATCCGGCTGATGGCCAGTTTGTTAAGCGCGCTGTCGGTGGCTTCTTCCTCCTTCAGCGTTTCTTTCAGCAGCTTGACGCTGTCTTTCAGGCCCAACTGTTCGGCCCAGGCGATCAGGGTGCCATAGCGGGTGATCTCGTAATGCTCGACCGCCTGGGCACCGGAAACCAGGGCGGCATCCCGCACCTCGGCGTCCTTGATCTCCGACATCAGCTCGTCCGCCTCGGTCAGGATGCCTTCGATAGCCGGGCACTTGGCGCCCTTGGCCGGAACGCCAACCTCGGTAAAGACCTTTTTGAGCCGTTCGATCTGGCCCTTGGTTTCTTCGAGATGTTTGGCGAAAGCCTTCGATAGCTCAGGCGAACCGGCGGCTTTCACCAGCTTCGGCAGGCTTTTGGCGATCTGCTGTTCGGCGTAATAGATATCTTCCAGGGCATGGACAAACAGATCGTTGAATGTCGTGATCGACATGGCGTGACTCCTTGCTGATAGGATGCAGAAGGAATGGGCCGGGGTGCCGGATGTTCCAAAAATAAATAATAAAATCAATTATATAGCTTAGGATAAGCTAAGAGATCAGCGTGGCCTTGTCGATGGTGACGACCCGCGTTTTGCCGATCAGATGCACGTTGAAGCGCCCGCCGAAATGCGCCCCGATGGCGGGATCGAGGACCGACAGGCCGCCGGTATAGGCGCCGAAGGCGGGTAGGATCGCACGGCTGCCGTTTTCGATAAAACAGCGACCGGAAATCCGCCGTCCCCGCACCAGCACCGCCGCCTTGGGGTGGAAGTGTCCACTCACCTCGCCGCGTGCGCCGCTGACCGCTTCGTGCCGGAAACAAAGGGGGCCGAGGATCACTTCTTCCAGCACCTCGCCGCCCAAAGTGGGATCTGGGGCAGGATCGTGGTTGCCTATGATCCAGGTCCAGCGGTGGGCGGCGGTAAGGCGCGTCAGCGCCGCGCGTTCGCTTTCCGGCAGACGATTGGGGCCGTCGTTGTCGTGGAAACTATCGCCCAGCGCGATGATCGCCTCGGGCTGCAGGCTCGCCGCCAGCCTGGTCAGGCGGTTCAGCGTCTCGGCACTGTCATAGGGCGGCAATAGGCCCGCCCCGCGTGCGGCAAGGCTAGTCGCCTTTTCCAGATGCAGGTCCGAGACGACCAGCAGGCGGCGTTCGGCCCACCAGAGGCCACCCTCGCTCAAGGCCGTCAGGCGGGCGCCATTCAGGGTGAAATCGCAGCTCACAGGGGGAGTTCCGCCGTCTCTCCGCCGCCCATGGCTTCCTCGATCAGCTCGGCGGCGGCCTCGTCCAGCAGATCATCCATGGCGGCACCATAGACGGCCTCCCGCCCGATCTCCAGGATCGCCGGGACCGCCAAGGGGGACACGCGTTTCAAAGCGCGATGGCGGATGCGGCCCTTCACCCGGGCCAGCAGATCGGCGATGCGGGCGATATCGGTCAGGCCGCTGGCGGCATCCTGGCGGGTTGCCTGCAGCAGGATATGGTCCGGCTCGTGACGGCGCAGCACGTCATAGATCAGGTCGGAATTGAAGGTGATCTGGCGGCCCGTCTTCTCCTGCCCCGGCATCTTGCGGTCGATGAGGCCCGCGATGACGGCGACGGTGCGGAAGGTCCGGCGCAGGAGGGCGCTTTCGGCCATCCATTCCTCCAGATCGTCGCCCAGCATGTCCTCGTCGAACAGATCGACGATCTGCTCCCGTGTCGGGGTGCGCAGCGACCAGATGGACAGGGCATAGTCCGAGCCGACGAACCCCAGCGGACCCAGGCCCATGCGTTCCATGCGGCGGGTCAGCAGCATGCCCATGGTCTGATGGGCATTGCGCCCGGCAAAGCTATAGGCGATCAGATGCTGCTTGTCCCCACGCGGGAAGGTCTCCACCAGCAGCCCGTCGGACCGGGGCAGTTCGGACCGCCAGCGCTGCATGTTCAGCCATTCCTGGACATTGCCGGGCAGGAAATCCCAGGCTTCGGGAGTGGCGAGGATCGCGCGTACCCTATCCGCCAGATGGGTGCTGAGCGGCAGGCGTCCGCCCATATAAGCCGGGATCTTCGGCTCGGTCCCTGCCGCTTTGCTGCATTCGACGGAATTCAGATTGATGCGGTTGAAGCGCAGCAGTTGTCCTGCGAACAGGAAGGTATCGCCGGGGCGCAGGCCCTCGACAAAATATTCCTCGATCTCGCCCAGCACCGGCCCGCGCTGTAGCCGCACCTTCATGGTGGCGGCTTCGACGATGGTGCCGATATTCATGCGATAGCGGCGCTTGACCTCTCCTGCAGGCGCCGCGAGGCGGCCATCCTCCAGCTTTTCCAGGCGGTGAAAACGCTCGTAGCTGCGAAGGCTATAGCCGCCGGTTGCGACAAATCCGACCACCTGATCGAAGGTCGCGCGCGGCAGGTCGGCATAGGGGGCGGCCGACGTGACCTCGGCATAAAGATCATCGGTCTGGAACGGCTGGGAACAGCCCATGCCCAGCACATGCTGCGCCAAGACATCCAACCCGCCCTTGCGCGGGGGATCGCCGTCCAGCGTGCCTTCGTCGACGGCATCGAAGGCTGCCCGGCACTCCAGCACTTCGAAGCGATTGCCCGGCACCAGCAGGGCTTTGGAGGCGGCATCCAGCCGGTGATTGGCGCGGCCGATCCGTTGCAGCAACCGGCTCGACCCCTTGGGGGCGCCGACCTGGATGACAAGATCGATATCGCCCCAGTCGATCCCAAGATCGAGGGAGGAAGTCGCGACCACGGCCCGCAGGCGCCCGGCCGCCATCGCGGCTTCGACTTTGCGGCGCTGCTCGGCTGCCAGCGAGCCATGGTGCAGGCCGATGGGCAGGGTTTCCTCGTTCAGGCGCCAAAGCTCCTGGAAGATGATCTCGGCCTGGGCGCGGGTATTGACGAAGACCAGCGTCACCCGGTGGGCCTTGATGGCGGCGAAGATCTCCGGGATGGCATGGGCCGCCATATGGCCCGCCCAGGGCAGGCGCTCCTTGGTGTCGAGAATGCCGATCTCCGCCCGTGCGCCAGCGCCGCCACGCACCAGGGAAACAGACCCAGCGCTGCGACCCGTGCGGGACAGATAGGCCAGCAGGGCATCCTCATGGGCCACCGTCGCTGATAGCCCGATCCGGCGGGCGGCGGGGGCCAGTTTCGTCAGGCGGGCGAGGCCCAGGGCCAGCAGCTCGCCCCGTTTGGTCCCGGCCAGAGCGTGCAGCTCGTCCAGAATGATGCATTTGAGGCTGGCGAAGAACTGCGGGGCGTCCTCGTGCGACAGCAGCAGCGCCAGGCTTTCCGGCGTGGTCATCAGCAGATGGGGCGGCTTGGTCTTCTGGCGCGCGCGGCGATTGGCGGGCGTATCGCCTGTGCGGGTTTCGGCCCGGATGCCCAAATTCATCTCCGCAATCGGGGTATCGAGGTTGCGGGCAATATCGACCGCCAGGGCCTTCAGGGGTGATATGTATAAAGTATGCAGGCCGTCCGATGGGGTGTCGGACAGGTCGACCAGGGACGGCAGGAAGCCTGCCAGCGTCTTGCCGCCACCCGTGGGCGCGATCAGCAGCGCATCCCGTCCCACCTTGGCCTCCGCCAGCAGGGCAAGCTGATGGTCGCGCGGGGACCAGCCCCGGCGGGCGAACCAGTCAGTGAAGCGGGTGGGCAGGAGGTTGGTCATGGGCCGTAAACAAATGCGTCGGCAAGGGCAGGAGGGCAAGAGGTGTTCTTAGTTTGTCCCAGATCAGGATGTTCTGTCATCCCGGACTTGATCCGGGATCCGACCGAAGGGAGTGGCAGTTCTCTGACGTTTACGTCGTCTACGCTGGCGGCCGGATCCCGGCTCGGGGGCCAGGATGACAATTTTTGAAAGATCAATCGCATCCCCTCAAAAAACACCGCCATTGAACCTTCCGCCGCCCACGCCATTCTATCTCTATGCGTCCGCAAGATTGGCTCACCGTCCGGCCCCAGGGGCTCTACTGCGTTCCCGGCGATTTTTTCATCGATCCGCATAGTCCGGTCGAGCGGGCGGTGGTGACCCATGGCCATGCGGATCATGCGCGCTCCGGCCATACCCATGTTCTGGCAACCCCGCAGACGCTGGCGATCATGGAGGCGCGCTATGGGGCGGAGATGGCAGGCGCGACCCAGCCTTCGGCCTATGGTGAAATAGTCCAGGTCGGGGATGTATCCATCCGCCTCGTACCCGCCGGTCATGTGCTGGGCAGCGCCCAGGTGGTGCTGGAACACAAAGGACAAAGGATCGTCGTGTCGGGCGACTATAAGCGCCGCTATGACCCGACCTGTCCTCCGTTCGAGGTGGTGACCTGCGACGTCTTCGTGACCGAGGCGACGTTTGGCCTGCCGGTCTTCCGCCATCCGCCCGACGAGCATGAACTGGGCAAACTCCTGACCAGCATCGCCCGCAATCCCGACCGCAGCCACCTGATCGGCGCCTATGCGCTGGGCAAATGCCAGCGGGTGATCCGGCGCCTGCGCGAACTGGGTTTCGACCGTCCGATCTATCTGCATGGGGCGCAGCAGGCTCTGTGCGATCTCTATGTCCGGTTGGGCGTCGATCTGGGGGAGTTGCGGCCCGCGACGACTGCCTCCAAGGAGGAACTGGCGGGCGCCGTGATCCTGGCGCCACCCTCGGCCCTCCAGGATCGCTGGTCGCGCCGCTTGAGCGATCCGGTGCTGGCGGTGGCCTCGGGCTGGATGGGGGTACGGGCGCGGGCGCGCCAGCGGGGTGTCGAGCTGCCGCTGATCATTTCCGATCATGCCGATTGGGACGAGTTGATCCGCACGATGGACGAGGTGCAGGCCGCCGAAATCTGGGTCACCCATGGGCGCGAGGAGGCGCTGGTGCGGGCCGCCGACCTCAAAGGGCAGAAGGCGCGAGCCTTGGCGCTGATCGGCTATGACGAGGAGGAGACATGAGGCGTTTTGCCGATCTTCTCGACGCCTTGGCCTTCAGTGCCGCCCGGAATGCCAAGCTGCGGCTGCTGGCGGAGTATTTCCGCACCACGCCCGACCCGGATCGCGGCTGGGCGCTGGCGGCCTTGACTGGGGCCTTGAGCTTCCGCGAGGCAAAACCGGCCCTGATCCGGGAGTTGGTAAGCAGCCGCGTGGATGCCGAGCTGTTCAAGCTGTCCTATGACTTCGTCGGTGATCTGGCGGAGACGGCAGCCCTGATCTGGCCGACCCAGGGGCTCGCCAATGCCTCGCCGGACCTGGATGAGATCGTCACCGGCCTGCGCAGCGAGGGACGGGCGCGGATCGCCGGGAAGATCGTCGAATGGCTGGACCGGCTGGATGCCACGGGGCGCTGGGCGCTGCTGAAGCTGATCACCGGCAGCCTGCGCGTGGGTGTCTCCGCGCGGCTTGCCAAGACCGCGCTGGCCGATGCGTTTGGTAAGCCGCTCGATGATGTGGAGGAGGTCTGGCACAGCCTCACCCCACCCTATGCTGAGTTGTTCTCCTGGCTGGCTGACCCGGATGCTCCCCGGCCCGATACCGGCGCGCAGCCGGTGTTCCGCCCGGTGATGCTGGCCCATCCGCTGGAGGCGGGGGAGTTGGAAAAGCTCGACCCCCAGCAGTTTCGCGCCGAATGGAAATGGGACGGCATCCGGGTTCAGCTGGTGTCGGTCGGGGGGCAGAAGCGCCTCTATAGCCGGACCGGCGACGATATAGGCGGAGCTTTTCCCGATGTGCTGGAAGCGATGGATTTCGAGGGGGTGCTGGATGGCGAACTGCTGGTGGGGCAGGGCGGCATTGTGGCGCCTTTCAACGATCTGCAGCAGCGCCTGAACCGCAAGAGCGTCTCGGCCGCCCTGGTGCGGACATATCCGGCCTTTGTACGGCTCTATGATGTGCTGATGCTGGGCGGGGAGGATTGCCGCCCCTTGAGCTTCGATGAGCGGCGCGCCCTATTGAAGGCGACGGTGCCTTTCGATGTCTCGCCGCTTATTCCTTTTGCGAGCTGGGAGGAACTGGCGGAACAGCGCGCTGCGCCGCCATCGTCGGCCATCGAAGGGGTGATGCTGAAGCGGGCCGACAGTCCCTATCTGGCCGGGCGCCCCAAAGGACCCTGGTTCAAATGGAAGCGCGATCCCTTCGTGGCCGACTGCGTGCTGATGTATGCCCAGCGCGGCCATGGCAAGAGATCCTCCTTCTATTCCGATTTCACCTTCGGAGCCTGGAATGGAGAAACGCTGGTGCCTGTCGGCAAAGCCTATTTCGGCTTCACCGATGCCGAGCTGGTGGAACTGGACAAGTTCGTGCGGGCCAATACCGTCAACCGCTTCGGCCCGGTGCGGGAGGTGACGCCCAAACTGGTGCTGGAGGTGGCCTTCGACAGTATCGCCCGCTCCAAGCGCCATAAGTCGGGGGTCGCCATGCGGTTTCCCCGCATCAGCCGCATCCGCTGGGATAAGCCCGCTGCCGAGGCCGACCGGGTCGAAAACCTGGAAGCCCTGATTGAAGGCGCTGTGGCTTAAGTCCCAGATTTGCAACAGATTCCCATGATTCCCACCCCCTATTCTGGGCTGGCATAGGGGGAGGAGTGATGGCGTTTCTGCGATCTGTCTATCAAGGGGCGATGGCCGCCGGTTGGATCTTCAAGGATCTACGGCAGGGCGAGGGGCAATGGTTGCCATTGCGCTCGCTTACGTTCCGTAGACCGGGGGGCCGCCACGGCCTGGTTTTCGCCCGCCCCGATACCCGCGACATCAATGGCATGCTGGCGCTTTCCAGCCACGCCAACGTCTATGGACTGCGCATCCTGTGGATGGTCGACGAGATGCCGAACCTCGTGCCGATGGCCAACAAGCCTATGGTGCCCATGGCAGGCGAAGACGCCGTGGTGCCGCCCGAAGGCCCCGCCCTGCCGGTGGCGGAATTCGTCGAACTGGCTTTGAGCGGCTGGATGCGCTTTTCCGACAGTCGCCGCCGCTGGGTCTGGTCGGACCCGCAGGGCGACCCGGAGGCGCTGGATCCCCGCATCATTCAGGCCCTGCACCGCAAGGAGTTGGAACGGGCGCGTTCGGCAGGTTAAAACAGGTGGCATGAGCCAGCCGTTAAAACCCATCCTGCGCATCGACTTTCCGCCCGAGGATCGCCTGGGGCGCGGCAAGATGCAGTTGCTGGACCTGATCCGCGAAACCGGATCGATCTCGGCGGCGGGGCGGGCGATGGATATGTCCTATCGCCGGGCGTGGCTGCTGGTCGATGCCCTCAACCGGATGTTCAGCCAACCGGTCGTCGCCTCGCAGCGCGGCGGGCCGCAGGGCGGGGGGGCGGTCGTGACTCCTTTTGGCGAGGAGCTGCTTGCCCGCTTCCGCGCCATGGAAACAAAACTCGCCGCCACACTGGCCGACGATCTGTCCTGGCTGGACGGGAACCGTTCCTAGGCAGGCTCCAGCGCCACGGTCTTGACGATGGCAAAGACCGGCTTGCCAGGGGTGAGGTCGAGGCGTGTGGCCGAGAGCGTTGTGATGCGCGACAGAATCATGTCCCCTCCACACTCCACCTGCACCAGGACCGACCCATCGTCCGACGGGGCGAGCGAGATGACAGTGCCGGGCAGGATATTGAGGGCACTCAGACCCTGGGGCGGCTGGGTTGCCAGCATGACGTCGCGGGCGGGCAGATGCACCCGCACGGGCCTGCCGACCGTAACGCCGGTGCCGGGCACATAGAGCAACCCGCCGCGCAGCCGGATCAGCGACAAGTGATGGGCATCGTCGATCCGCTCCACATGGGCATCGATCAGGGCGCCGGTATCGCGGCGGTCGGCGAGCTTGGGCTGGCTCAGGATCTCCTGCGCGCTGCCCGTGGCCTCGACCCGCCCGTCCTTCAGCAGCACCACCCGATTGGCCAGCCGCGCCACCTCCGCCACCGAATGGCTGACATAGACGATGGGGATATCGAGCGTATCCCGCAGCCGTTCCAGATAGGGCAGGATCTCCAGGCGGCGCGCCTCGTCCAGGGCCGCCAGCGGCTCGTCCATCAGCAGCAGGCGGGGGGCGGCCAGCAGGGCGCGGCCGATGGCGACCCGCTGCTGCTCACCGCCCGACAGTTTTCCGGGGCCACGCTCCAGCAAGGGCTCGATGCCCAGCAGATCGACGATCCGGTCGAAATCCTCGCCATTCGCCCTATTGAACCAGCGGCCATAAAGCAGATTGCGCCGCACGCTGAGGTGCGGGAACAGCCGCGCCTCTTGGAAGACATAACCGAAGCGGCGGCGGTGGGGCGGCACGAAGGTCGCGCGGGTGGTATCGACCAGCGCCTCCTGACCCAGGAGGATACGGCCATCATCCGGGCGCGCCAGCCCGGCCAGCAGGCGCATCAGACTGGTCTTGCCCGATCCCGACCGACCGAACAGTACCGTCACGCCGCTGGCAGCGGTGAAGCTGGCCGCCAGGGAGAAATCCCCCAGTTTCTGGCGCACATCGACGACGAGGCTCATCTGTGGCTCGCCTTGCGGGCCAGGAATTCGGAGGCCAGCAACGCCGCCATCGACAGCACGACCGCGATGATCGTCAGCCGCAGGGCGCCCATATCGCCGCCGGGGACCTGGGTGAAACTATAGATGGCCGCCGACAGGGTCTGGGTCTCGCCGGGGATGTTGGAGACGAAGGTGATGGTCGCGCCGAACTCCCCCATCGATTTGGCAAAGGCCAGGATCATGCCGGTCACGATGCCCGGTAGGGCCAGCGGCAGGGTGACGGTGAGGAAGGCCCAGACGGGACTGGCGCCCAGGGTTCCCGCCGCTTCCTCCAGCCGCTGGTCGACGGACTCGATGGACAGGCGGATGGCCCGCACCATCAGGGGGAACCCCATGACGGCACAGGCGAGCGCAGCCCCGGTCCAGCGGAAGGACAGGACGATGCCGAGATACTGGTCCAGAAACGCGCCCAGCACGCCCTTGCGCCCGAACAGGATCAGCAGCAGGAAGCCGGTCACCACCGGTGGCAGAATCAGCGGCAGATGGACAATGCCGTTCAGAAGCGAGCGGCCGAAAAATTGGCCGCGCGCCAGCAGATAGGCGACCAGGATCCCGAAGGGCAGGCTGGCCAAGGTCGCCACGGCTGCCACCTTGAGGCTGACCTGGATCGCCGTCCACTCCGCCGCGCTTAACGCCAGAACCTCCAAACCGACAGACCCCGTCTACTTCAGGACCGCGAAACCTTCTTTTTCGAAGATCGGCTTGGCGGCGGCGGACTTCAGGAAGTCCAGATAGGCCATCGCATCCGCGCTTTTGCTGTCGGCCAGGACGGCAACCGGATAGATGATCGGCGGATGGCTATCTTCGGGGAAGGTGCCGACGATGGCAACGGCAGGATCGGCAGCCGCATCGGTCTTATAGACGATGCCGTAAGGCGCTTCACCGCGGGAGACCAGCAGCAAGGCCGCGCGCACGCTTTCCGCCCCGGCGACCTTGGCCGAAACGCCGCTCCAGGCCCCCAGCTTCTCCAGTGCGGCCTTGCCGTATTTGCCCGCCGGAACGCTATCGACCGCCCCCATGGCCAGACGACCATCGCCCACTAGGGCCGCCAGGTCGAAGCCCGGCTTGATCTCCACGGGTTTGGCTTTGTGCTTGGCGGCGACCAGCACGATCCGGTTACCCAGCAGATGGGTACGGGTGGCATCCTTGATCAGCTTTTTGCCCGCGACATAATCCATCCAGTCGAGGTCGGCGGAGATGAAGATATCGGCGGGCGCGCCGCTTTCGATCTGCTTGGCCAGCGCTGAACTGGCGGCATAGGAGGCGACGGCTTCCTTCCCCCCCTTGGCCCATTCCACATTGATCGCGTCGAGGGCGTTTTTCATCGAAGCGGCGGCAAAGACCGTCACCTTCTCGGCTGCCCATACCGGCGAGGCGAACAGCAGAGCGGCAGTGATGAGGGTCAGGACGGAACGGCGGCGCATCGGTGGCTCTCCCTTCAGCGTGATATTTTCTTGAATACATCGGTGGCTACCGAAAGGTCGAGCCTTATATTTTGTGGGATATAAGGGGGGCGCAAATCGCGACACCCTACAAAGCTGGTCACCCCGGGACTTGATCCCGGGGTCTCCTCCGGGGGGCAACGCTGACTAAAACAGAACTGGACGGGCTCCCGGAGGAGATCCCGTGGTCAAGCCACGGGATGACGACAAAACACAAATGATTGGAGATCCCGTGGTCAAGCCACGGGATGACGACAAAACACAAATGATTGGAGATCCCGTGGTCAAGCCACGGGATGACGAGCTTTAGAACAGATAGCTCAGACCTGAACCGCCACTTCATTCCCGCTGACCCGGCCGTCGCGGAAGGCACGGATATTGTCCAGGGTCACGGCGGTGATTTCCGTCAGGGCCTCGACCGTGAAGAACCCTTGATGGCCGGTCACCAGGACGTTGGGAAAGGTCATGAGGCGCCCGAAGATATCGTCATCAATGATGTCCGATGACCGGTCCTTGAAGAACAGCCCCGCCTCCTGCTCGTAGACATCGATGGCCAGGGCGCCAAGCTGGCGGGATTTCAGAGCCTCGATCACCGCCCGCGTGTCAATCAGCCCGCCACGCGACGTATTGACCAGCATCGCCCCCGGCTTCATCGCCGCTAGGGTCCGGGCGTTGATCATATGGTGGGTGGCCGGGAGCAGCGGGCAATGCAGCGACAGGATGTCGCTCTGCGCGATCACCTGTTCCAGCGAGACCAGTTCGCCCAGCGTCTCGAACTCCGGCGACGGCATGGGGTCGTGGGCGAGCAGGCGGCAGCCGAAACCTTTGAGGATGCGGGCAGTTGCTATCCCGATCTTGCCGGTGCCGATGATCCCGGCGGTGCGCCCATGGAGGGTGACGCCCAGCAGCCCGTCGAGATTGAAGTTCCCCTCCCGCACCCGGTTGAAGGCCCGGTGGGTACGGCGGTTCAGGGTCATGATCAGCGCCACGGCATGTTCCGCCACAGCCTCGGGCGAATAAGCCGGAACCCGGGCGACCTGGATGCCCAGGCGTCGGGCCGTCGCCAGATCGACATTGTTGTATCCGGCGCAACGCAGGAAGACCGCCCGAACGTTCAGGGACGCCAGACCCTCCAGCACACTGGCGTCCAGCACATCATTGACGAAGACGCAGACCCCATCCGCCCCTTCGGCCAAGGCAATGGAATGCGGGGTGAGTGCCGCCTCCTGATAGGTGAATTCGATGCTGGGATCTGCCGCTGCGTCAAAGAAGCGGCGGTCATAGGGCTGGGTGCTGAAGAGCGTGATCTTGATCATGGGGGAAGCATGCCTGCCGTGGAGACACATCGTCCATGAGGCAGATCAACAACCAGCAAGATCTCGTCATCCCGTGGCTCGACCACGGGATCTCCCCCGGGAGCCTGTCCCAAATGGTCTCGTCACCCCGCATTTGATGCGGGGTCTCGTGTAGACATGTCGCGTCGAGAAGCCGAACGGAGTCTGGCCACACAAGATCCCGGATCAAGTCCGGGGTGACGACGGAAGCTCACCGCCCCAGCCGCTCCACCGCGATCTCATAGAGGAAGTCCGGCAGCACGGTGAAGCCGTAGGGGGCATAGAGCCGCTCGTGGCGCTGATGATACTCGCGCCCCCAGGGGCCGATATTGACGGCGGGATATTCCAGCAGCTCGGCGGGCGGGATATCGACCATATCGGCCAGCGGCGTGTTGGCGCCCACGAACTCCGCCCCGCGCGGCCGGTTGCCGATGAAGCTCATGTCCGAGATGCCGGTGAAATAGGCCTTGTCCTTGATGCTGGTCTTATGGCGCGTCTCGATGGTGGTGCGCGCCCGGTCGATGGCGGCCAGGAACGCGTCATCCTTGGCTTTTGCGGGGTCCAGACGCACGGGTGGATAATGCAGGCTGCCAAAGCCGATGACGACGGCGGGGGCGGTCAGCCCGGCTTCGGCCACCATCGCCTGCACCTGGGTGCGGGTGCGTAGCAGGGGATTGTCGCTGCCTGCATTCTGGGCGGCCACCTGATCCAGCCGCTTCAGCGCTTCGGGCGACAGGCGTTTGCGCAGATCCGCGATGGTCAGGATCTCAGGGGTGGAGGGAATCGCGCGAGGCGACTCCCCGATGATGGCGGCATAGCGCTTGGCCCCAGCGGCAAATTCCGTCAGCGCCTGGGTGGTGGCTGCAACCACCTTGTCCTTCATCGCGCCCAGGGCCTGTTCGGGTGTCCAGCTATGGATCAGCCAGTTGAAGGCGATCCAGACATGTTCGGGCGTGGTGACGTCATAGACCTGCCGCAGATCCTTGGCTTCCAGGCAGATCGGCGGCGGCGCGCAGAAATCATCGCTGCGGTCCGCCAGATCCACATTCGCCTCGACCGCCTGCAAGATCGCGGACCCCAGGATATGGGCGCTGATGCCTTCGAAGGGATATCCGGCATGGGTCGGCTGGCCGACGACCAGCGCGAAGGGCAGCAGCTTGCCGATGGAGCCATGGTGCACGATGCGCCCATCCGCGCCGTCGCCCTGGTCGCTGGTGGCATCGAGGTTGAGGCAGCCTTCGATCTCGATGCCCCATCGTCGGGCGAGGGCCGGCAGATCGTTGCGCAACCGGCGCATGCCTTGGGAATTGCGCTCCTCGTCCGGGCTCATGCAGAGCATCAGATTGCCCTTGCGATCCGGCTGGGCGGCGAAATGCTCCAGCACCGCGATCCCCGCCGCGACGCCGCTTTTCATGTCCAGCATGCCGCGGCCCGGCACGAAGTCACCGCTTTGCAGATCGGCCAGCGCCTTGGCTTCGGCGGGTTTCAGCGGGCGGGAGGAGAGGTCGGCGATCAGGGCCGCCTTCAATTCGTCCGGCTTGAAGGCAAGGTGGGTCAGATCGCGGTAGTTGTCGATGGCGACAACGTCGAAATGCCCGGCCATCGCTACCGTCTGCTTGCCGCTGCCGCGCACCAGGGCGACGATATTCTTGGTCAGGGGATCGCCATGACTGTCCAGCACCGCGATATCTTCCGGATGGGCCTGGAAATAGGGGTTCTGGCGGAGAATCCCCAAGACGACCTCGGTGAATTCAGCTTCTCCCGGCGTGCCGGTGATGCTGGGCGCTTCGACCAGGGTATAGGAAATGTCGCGGGTTCGTGCCGTTGGATCCCAGGTCGCCATCATCGTCTCCTTGAAAGGGGTGGAAGGATGGTAGGCCGCTCGGAGATCAACGAAAACGCCAGTTTTGGAAGATTTATCGTCAGAAACTACCGATTTCGATAGTATTGCTGCGTGATTCAGCAAAGGGGCTTTCCCATGGATGATCTCAACAGACGTCTGATCGCGGAACTGCGGGTGAATGCCCGCGCCTCGGTGCCCAAGCTTGCGGCTCTGCTGGATGTGGCGCCCGGCACGGTGAAAGCGCGGCTGGACAAGCTGACGGCCAGCGGTACCATCGCGGGCTTTACGGTGAAGCTGCGCGACGATGCCAGCGTCGGCACCATCCGGGGCGTGATGATGATCGAGCTGTCGGGCCGCAACGTGAAAGCGGTGATCGCGATCCTGCGCAAGACCCTGGGCTTTTCCGCGATCCACACCACCAACGGCTTCTGGGACCTGATCGCAGAGATCGAGGTGCCGAGCCTTGCCGAATTCCACGAGATCGTGACCCGTGTGCGCGTCCTCGACGGGATCGAGAAGACTGAGACGCATCTTTTCCTGGGGCCCGCCTAATCGAAGGGGAAGCGCGGGGCATCGGCCGTTAGCAGTGCTGACCGTCCCGCCAGCGGCCAGACGGCGCCCAGCGTATCGACCAGGGTTGCGTGCAGGCGGGCGACATCTCCGGCGCCATTCTCATGCTGGGCTTCGGCGACGATGAGGGCGCGGGTCGTTTCGGGCCGAATGGCGGAGGTGGCGCTCTGCCGGTTGGTCCAGCGGCGGGCGTGGGCATTCCTGCTGGCGTCGGCGAAGATCACCTCCTGCGGTTCGGGCTGTTCGATCTCGCCGCCAAAGGTCAGATAGCGCTCCGCCCCTGTAGCCCGGCGGACCAGCAGGTCGCCGTCGATCTGGTCCCGGTCGAACACGGCGATGGGAATGGCGAAGGCGATGGAGATGGCGTTACAGAGGTCGATCAGCGGATGGATCTGTGGCAGCGATCCTTCCTTCTTGAAGCGACGCAGCAGCGCCTCGGAGGCACAGCGATATTGCGTCGGCTTCAGCCCCATTTTGGAGAAGCTGCGGCGCCAGGCCTGAATCTCCGGCAGATCGCCCTCGCTGGTGCCTTCCAGGCGGCGGGCCGCTTCGGCGCTGAAATGGTCGAGGTGCCGGGTCACATCGGCGGTGGCTCTGACGCCGTCGATGGTCAGGGCGCAGGCGGTCAGGTCGGGGAAGTCGGCCCAGATGTCAGGGGCATGGCTGAAGATCGGCATAGGGTGTCCTTGGCTTGCGGGAGGCGCAAGGTAACCCCGGTGGGCGTGGGTCGGTCTTGGACGGAATTGCAGGGACCTAATTCACGGCCGCCGCATAGGCCCCGGGCGGATAGCCGTAGCGGCGGGCAAAGACCCGGTTCATATGGCTCTGGTCCGCAAAGCCCGCCCCTGCTGCGGCTTCGGCCAGCGGAGTGCCGCTCGCGATAAGCCTGCGGGCAAGGTCGGTGCGGCGCTGGACAAGATAGGCGTGGGGCGTCAGGCCGGTGGCCTTGGCGAAGGCCCGCAGCACCTGGAAGCGCGACAGGCCGCCCACCTTTGCCAGATCTGCCAGCGAATGGGCGGTCAAAGGATCGTCGTCGATCAGGGCCTTTGCCTGGGCGATGCCCGGCGTCATCTGGGGTCGATCACTGTCGCGCCAGCGACCGAGAACGCTGGCCTGGACCAGGGTCAGCAATTCCTGGCGCCGCAGGTCGGCACTGGCCTCGGTCATGGCCAGGAACAACTGCAGGAAACGTTCGGCGAGGGCGGGATCCTGCACCACCGGCAATTCGAACTCGCCCGATGTCGTGCGGCCTTCGGTCATATCCCGCAAAGCATCGGCGATCAGGTCCGGCGCGAAATAGAGCATCCGCCAGGACCGGCCCTTGTCATCAATGGGGACGCCGTCATGCACTTCACCAGGATTGAAGGTGATGACGTCGCCCTGACCCGCTTCGACCATGCCGCGCCCGCTGGCCGATTTCTGCGCGCCCGACACTACCACGCCGATGCCGAACTGGTCGTGGGTATGGCGGTCGAAGGCGCGGGTGCTGGTCAGATCGATCCCCTCGATCCCAGCAACGGCACAGCGGTAGAGGCGGTAGTTGGCAATCGGCATCTGGTCTAAGCGCGGCGGGAAACGAGACGGACACCCATGATAATGAACCCGGCGGCGATGAACAGCGACAAGGAAGGGCGCTCGCCATAGAGGAGGGTGGCAAGGCCGCCCCCGAAGCAGGCGGCAACATAGCCGACCTGGCTGAGGCGCACGGGGCCTGCCACATTCTGCAGGCGCAGCAGCGTGACGTTCGAGATGGCCGACAGAACGGCACCGGCCAGCACCGTCAGGGCAGCGGCGGGCAGATCGGCTGTCTCGAAACCTTGTGCGATTGCCAACGGGGTTAGGAAAACTGCGGCGCTGAGCAGAACCCCGCAGGCGATGGCGGGGCTGGGCGTGTCGCGGGGAACCAGGATGCTGCGCAGGATATTGCCCGTGGCATTGCCCAGGGGAATGACGAGGCCGCAGAGCATCCACAGCAGCCCCTCCGGTGCCTGCAGGCCCGGCGTCACCAGGATCAGCGTCCCGACAAGGCCGAGGCCGATCCCGGCGGCGGTGGTCAGACGCAGGGCTTCGATGCGGAAGAGCGTGGCGAGCGCCAGGGTCACCAGCGGTGTCAGGGACATCATGACGCTGGTGAAGGAGGCGCCGATCTTGCCCGTCACAAACACCCCCATGGTCATCGGCAGGGTGAAGCTGATCAGGGCCAGGGTGAGGAAGGCCCGCAGGTGGCGGGGGTCTGTCGGGATCCTGCGCCCCTGTGCCCGGTTGAATAGCGCCAGGATCGATCCGGCACCCAGGGCGGTCCCGGCGGCGATCTGAACCGGCGTCAGGCCCGCCAGCAGCCCGGCCTTGGTCAGATTGACGTTGGTGGCCAGCAGAAATCCGCCCAGCAACAGCAGCAGGGTCGGCAACGAGATCAGGGGGGAGACTGGGGGCCGGTTAGGCACGGTGTCGGTCTGCAACATGGGACGTCCTCCGACTTATCTTCATGTGAAGATAAATCTGCCTAAACTATCTTCACGTCAAGATAGATTCTGCTATCCTGCCGCCATGAGTGATCATGTCGACCGCCTGCGGGCACAATGGGCGCGGGAGCTGCCCGACCTAGACACCACGCCGATGGCCGTCTTCGGGCGCATGCTGCGTCTGGTCAATCTGATGGGACCGGGGATCGAGGCAACTTTCGCCAGCTACGGGCTGGACCGGGGGGAGTTCGACGTGCTGGCGACCTTGCGGCGCTCCGGCCCGCCCTATCGCCTGACGCCGACCGAGATGTATCGCTCGCTGATGATCGCCTCCGGCAGTCTCACCCACCGGCTAGCGCGGCTGGAAAAAGCCGGATTGATCCGCCGCGCCCCTTCCGAAAGTGATGGCCGCAGCCTATCTGCTGAATTGACGGAGGCGGGCATCGCCTGTGTCGAAGCTGCCTTCCGCGAAGATATGGGCAAGGAAAACGCGGCGCTGTCCGGCATCGATCCGGCGGAGCTTGCCGATCTTGCCGCCCGCCTGAAAGCTTTGACCCTGGCGGTCGAGGCCAATCTCAAAAAGGGACAACCCGAATGACCGACCTCTCCGCCTTTCCGATCACCAAGCGCTGGCCTGCCCAGCATCCGGACCGCATCCAGCTCTATTCCCTGGCCACGCCCAATGGGGTGAAGGTCTCGATCATGCTGGAGGAAACCGGCCTGCCCTACGAAGGGCACTGGATTAATATCGGCAAGAACGAGACCTGGGAGCCGGAATATCTGTCGCTGAACCCCAACGGCAAAATCCCGGCGATCATCGACCCCAACGGCCCCGGCGGAAAGCCGTTTGCGCTGTTCGAAAGCGGCGCGATCCTGCTGTATCTGGCGGAGAAAACTGGCAAGTTCCTGCCCACGGACGCTGCCGCGCGTTACGAGACGATCCAGTGGGTTTTCTTCCAGATGGCGGCCATCGGCCCGATGTTCGGCCAGCTCGGCTTCTTCCATAAGTTCGCTGGTAAGGATTTCGAGGATAAGCGCCCGTTCGAGCGCTATCGCGCTGAAAGCCAACGCCTACTGGGCGTGCTGGAAACCCGTCTTGCGGGGCGCCAGTGGATCATGGGTGACGAGTATACTATCGCCGATATCTCGATGCTCGGCTGGGTGCGCAACCTCGTCGGCTTCTATGGCGCGCGGGAGATCGTGAAGTTCGACGATCTGAAACACGTCCCGGCTTGGCTGGAGCGTGGCCTTGCCCGGCCTGCGGTGCAGCGCGGGGTGGAGCTTCCTAAAGCCCCCTGAAATCAAAAGCCCCGGCGCGATGGCCGGGGCTTTTTTTTATATCCTGCCGAGCAGCAGCAGGATGATCACAATGACCAGCACCAGGCCTAAACCACCGGAGGGGTAGTAGCCCCAGCCGCTGGAATAGGGCCAGGACGGCAGGGCGCCGACCAGCAGCAAGATCAGAATGATGAGCAGGATTGTGCCGAGACTCATGTGCTGACTCCTGAAAGGTGGCGCTTGAGCGCGCTCTGCCTTCACAACTGTCCAGCCTTGGAAGAGTTCCGTCGGCACCGAGATCGCCTAACGACCGTTGCCTTTGCGCCACGTCGTCGGGTTGGTCTGCATCACCCGCTGAAACTCGCGATTGAAGTTGGATTTTGTCAGGAAACCAGCCTCGAACATGATGCGCGTCACCGGGTCTTCGGTATCGCGCAACAGGCGACAGGCTTCGGCGATCCGCAGGTTGTTCACATAGTGCGAGACGCTGACCCCATGCTGCCGGTTGATCGCCTGCGAGACGGCGCGCACCGGCAGATGCAGACGGCGCGCGATCCGGGCGAGGTTAAGCTCGGGGTCGAGGAATAGCCGCTCACTGGCCATCAGGCGGTCGATGCGATCGGCCACTTCCGCGTCTTCGCCGCTGACGGGAATCGGGGTCGTATCCTCTGTTTCCGGAAGAGAGGGGGCGGGTTCGACGCTGGCCGCCGCCGTCGCCAGCAGCAGCAAGGCCACCAGGTTGGCGCCCGCGATGACGGCGGCGGAAAAGGCGCCGCCGCTCTGTTCCAGATCGATGCTGATGAGGATATCCGTGACCGCCGATCCGATCAGGGCGAAAGCCGTTAGCACCATGGCCCGGTAGGACCGCAGCGCCCCATCCAGGCGCGACGCCGCCAGCCCGTCAGGTCCCAGGCGCGCCTGCCACAGCAGCCGCAGGCCATAGCCCAGAAAGATTGCGATGATCGCCGGCCCCACAAGGTCCGGCCAAACCATCATTGATCCCCCCACCAGCAGGGCGGGCAGCAGATGCGGCCAGAGTCGGCTTTTCTCCGCCGTCAGACTGGCGAAGCTGGCCCAGGCCAGACCGGCTATGGCGCTGGCCAGGATCGCCTGGGCGGGCAGCACCGCCCTTATGTCATACCCCCAGCGTAGGCCGATCAGCAGTGATTGCACGGTATAGGCGGCAATCAGCAGGGCGAAGCGTGGATGATCGCGCAGGCTTTGCGGGTCCTGCCGAACCATGCGGACAAGAACCACGGCAAGGGCGAAGGCGACGCAGAAGGGCAGGGGAATGAACAGCATGACCCCCTCATATGGACCCGGATTGCGATGCCGGTCGACCTTGATCGCGATCCAGGTCGCGGCATAAGCGGCTTTTCCCCCTGCTGGCAGGCGACATCACGCTAACGGAGCCTTCCGATGAAATACCCTTTGCCGCTGTTTATCCTGCTGAGCTTCCCCGCCCTGGCGGCAGCACCTCAGTCACTCCCGATCCAAGACATCACCGCCGTCATCGTGACGGGCGATGCCAGCGCCATCGATGTGACCAGCGACCCAGGCCGCCCCTATCGGGTCAGCCTTGCCGTCCGCCGGAGCGGTTGGTTCGGCAACTGGTCGTCCAACTGGTTCTATAACAGCTGCCGCGATAACAGCCGGATCTGGAAGGAGGGGCCAGAGTTACGGGTCGCCGTGGTGGAGAGTACCGGCTTTGGCTCTTCCGACTGCACGGTGGAATTGAAAGTCAATATGCCCGCAAGCGCCCATGTTTCCATTACCCAGAAAGCCGCCCGGGTGGCGCTGACCGGGGCCTATGGTGATGTCGATCTTGATCTGCGGGCGGGCGATGTGACGCTGAAGGGCGATGTCCGCACGGTTGCCGTCCGGGGGGACGCGGTGCGTGCAAATCTCTCCTTCGGTATAGTGGAGGCCGTGACGGTGGATGTCGCGATGCTCGACGTCTTCTTAGGTTTTGCGCCGGGCAGCGACATTAGCTACCGGGTGGATGCGGCGGCCTCTTTTGTGGATAGCGCGCTGCCGAACACTCCTGGCGCGAAGCCTTCCGTTCTGGTGCGGGCGGATGCGGCACGGGCGACGATCCGGTGAAGCCGCTGAAAACAAAGATCCCCGCCGTTTGACGGGCGGGGATCTCGTTCCGTTGCCGGATTGGGTGCGCTTGGAATGTTAAGCGCGAAGACCCTTATGTTGCATGTGGCACCTCCTGGTATCGCTAGCCGGGAACCGCCCGCGTTGCCGCGTTATGGATCGTCCGGTCGTGATAGGGCGCCGAGGCCTCCAGCACCCACCACTTCAAAGATGGGGTAAAAGCCCTGACGGTTCAACCTAGAGCCTTGCCCTGGTGCTGACCGGCGTTGCCAGCAGGAGGCTTGTCTCGCTGCCTGTAATGCCGGGGATCAGGCGGATACGGCGCAGCACACTGTCGAAATCGGACAAGGTGGCGGCGCCCAGTTCCACCACCAGATCCCAGCGGCCGTTGGTGGTATGGACCGCCGATACCTCGGCAAAGCCGCGCAGGTTCTTGATGACCCGATCCGTCACATGGCCCTGGATCTCGATCAGCATGATCCCGCGCACCGGCTGATCCACCACGTCGGCTTTCAGAATGACGGTATAGCCCAGGATCTCGCCTGCCTGCTCCAGCTTCTCCAGCCGCACCCGGACGGTCGCGCGGGAGCTGTCGGTGGCGGTGGCGATATCGGAGATGCTCATGCGCCCGTTATGGCGCAGCAGGGTGATCAGCTGTTCGTCGAGCGCATCCATGATTGGCCATTTTGAAAAGTCATGATGCCGATCTGATAAGGCTTTTCGATAAATTTGCCAATCTGAATGGTTCAAACCGCCAGCCGCGCATGGTCCAATTCTCCTTAAGGGAGTATATGCGATGCTGTGCAAATTGATTGGCGCGCCGGTGCAGGAAGGCGCCGGGCGTATGGGCTGCGACATGGGGCCGAGCGCGCTGCGCACCGCCGGGCTGGGACCGGCGCTGCAGGAGCTGGACCATGTGGTCATCGACCTGGGCAATATTCAGCCCGCCAAGCCGCGCGAGATGACCCATCCGAACGAGGCCGTGAAGCAACTGCCGGAGATCGTTGCCTGGATCGAGGCGCTGCAGGAGGTGGCTTACCGCGAAAGCCTGGATGGCATGCCGATCTTCATGGGCGGCGATCATGCCATGGCGGCGGGGACCATCCCCGGTCTTGCCAAGCGGGCGGCCCAGCGCGGGCGACCGTTCTTTGTGCTCTGGCTCGACGCCCATTCCGATTTCCACACCCTGGAGACGACCCAGAGCGGCAATCTGCACGGCACGCCCGTGGCCTATTTCATTGGCCGGTCGGGGTTCGAAGGGCATTTCCCGGTGCTCGATGCGCCGGTGGCCCCCAGCAACGTCTGCATGCTCGGTATCCGCAGCATCGACAGCGCCGAGCGGATCGCCCTGCGCGCCGATGGGGTGACGGTGCATGACATGCGCACCATCGACGAACATGGGGTCGGCGCACTGCTCTCGAAGTTCCTGGCGCGGGTGCAGGCGGAAAATGGCCTGCTGCATGTCAGCCTGGACGTCGACTTCCTCGACCCCGAGATCGCGCCCGCCGTCGGCACTACGGTTCCGGGCGGCGCAAGCTTCCGCGAGGCGCATCTGATCATGGAGATGCTGCATGACAGCGGCCTCGTGACCTCCCTCGATCTGGCCGAACTGAACCCCTTCCTCGACGTGCGCGGACGCACCGCGACCCTGTTGGTGGACCTTGTCGCGAGCCTGATGGGCCGCAGCATCATGGATCGCCCGACCCGGAGTTATGGAAAATGAACGCAATTTCGAAGTTGGCCATCGTTCCCTTCGTCAGCGTCGACCATATGATGAAGCTGGTGCTGAAGATCGGGGTCGAGAAGTTCCTGACCGACCTCAGCACCTATATCGAGGAGGATTTCCGCCGTTGGGAAAGCTTCGATAAGACGCCGCGCGTCGCCAGCCATTCGGATGAGGGCGTGATCGAACTGATGCCGACCTCGGACGGCACGCTCTATGGCTTCAAATATGTCAATGGCCATCCCAAGAACACCAAGGACGGCCGCCAGACGGTGACGGCCTTCGGTGTGTTGTCGGATGTCGGGAATGGCTATCCGATGCTGTTGACCGAAATGACGATCCTGACCGCCCTGCGCACCGCCGCGACCTCCGCCGTCGCCGCCAAATATCTGGCTCCGAAAGAGGCCGATACGATGGCGATCATCGGGAATGGCGCCCAGGCCGAATTCCAGGCCATGGCCTTCAAGGCGATCCTGGGGGTGAACAAGCTGCGGCTCTATGATATCGACGCCAGCGCGACGCAGAAATGCATCCGCAACCTCACCGGCCTGGGATTCCAGATGACGGCCTGCGCTTCAGGTCAGGAGGCGGTGGAGGGCGCACATATCATCACCACCGTCACGGCCGACAAGCAATATGCCACCATCCTGACCGACAATATGGTCGGCAGCGGCGTGCATATTAACGCGGTGGGCGGCGATTGCCCCGGCAAGACCGAATTGCACCAGGACATCCTCACGCGATCCGACATCTTCGTCGAATATCCGCCCCAGACGCGGATCGAGGGGGAGATCCAGCAGCTGGCTCCAGACTATCCGGTGAACGAGCTGTGGGAGGTGATCGCCGGACAGCGCAGCGGTCGTCGTGATGGCCGTCAGATCACGCTGTTCGATTCGGTGGGCTTTGCCATCGAAGATTTCTCCGCCCTTCGCTATGTCCGCGATCAGTTGCCCGGCACCGGCCTGTACGAGGAACTGGACTTGCTGGCCGATCCTGACGAACCGCGGGATCTGTTCGGCATGCTGCTTCGGTGCGAAAAGGCTATAGCCGCAGCCTAGTGGGTCTAAACCGCGAGCCTAACCCAGGGGGTGTCTTAGAGTCGTATCCATCGCGCCGAATTGAGGGAAAGGCCTGTCCGGTCGATTATCGGGTCATCGGATCACAGCGATCAGCACCTGACGAAGAGGACCGGACAAATGGCTAGCAGCATCCGCACCGAAGTCACCCTCTATACCTCGGCCATGATCAAACTGGCGAACGACCTCGCCGAAGATGCCGATCCGGTCAATCAGGCGGTTGGCAAAAAGATCCTGGGCTGCATGCACTGCAACCTCTCCGGCGTTGGTCGCCGCTGCGATAATTGCCTCCTGGCGCTGGCGCATCTGCAAGTCCAGACCGCTTCTGCTGTCGAGGCAACTTACGCCCTGGCTGCCTAATCGGAAAAGTCGATATACCAGCTGTATGTCGACTGTCCGGTCCAAGTAATTCGCTGTCGATTTGTTCTTTGAAGTGAAGTCTTAGTCCGTGGCGGCTCCGGTATCGGTTGCCGCCATTTTTGCGTCTGGTCAAAGCCCGTTGCTTGAGGGTCGGCTAACAGGACTGTAAGCCTTGCCAGGGCGTGAAAAAACGCAAGAAGCCGCCCTCCAACCCCAAGTTCGGGGTCTCTTGAGAACAACCTGTAATATGCGTGAATTACGCTGACTCTTTTTATGGGGGCGATCGACTTTTGCCCTCTTGCTCAAAGAGTTGCGGAGAGTTCTTATGGTTTCGGATTCATGACTGAAAATTTTTCATTGAAAATATGCATGATTTATCAATGGTTTAATTAATTTGAAGCTTCCTGGCGAGGAGGCCTTGACGAGGTTTTGTGCTGAGTAAAGGCCTTGATTAACGAAACTTCGAAAGCCATATGCAGTAAAACAAATAAACCTTGAGTTGCGTTGTGGATTTAATTTTTGAGGCTGCCATGAAATGATTCCTGGCTACTCTTCATCGATGTTTGTTTTGTATTACATTGATGCGTATTTTAGCAGAATTTAAACGGTTTAACTGTTAGAGTTATCTACCTGAGATATCGAGTTTGTTTGCTTGCTGTCTTTTTCCGCTGGAGGTCCGAGCTTAGTGGCGTCGCGTACCGATAATCAGCCCACGCTTAATATTGCGTTGGACGGCGGCGAAGCGGGTAAGATCGCATTGCGCGAAGGGGACGCCACCCTGATCCGGGGTGACGAGTCGTCTGCGTCCGTTATTCCGGGCGCGGAATTGCAGCCCGGCGATGTTCTGGTCACTGGTGCCGGCTCCCGGGTCAGCATCGTCCTGGCCGATAAATCGATCATTGTTCTGGCGGAAAACGCCCGTCTGCTGCTGGACGAGGTCCGCTACGATCCGGCAACCAAGCAGGGCTTTATCGGTGTTACCATTCTTCAAGGTGGTTTCGCCGTTGTGACGGGTGAGCTGGCACCGTCGGCGCCGGATGCGTTTGTCATACGGACACCTGCCGGTCTGGTGGGTCTGCGGGGGACCAAGGTCGTCGGTGATGTCGATGACAGCGGTGCTCTGACGGTGACCTTGCTGGCCGATCCCGATAACCGCCCGACTGCTGCCGTGGTTGCCAATGGGGCCGGGACTCAGTTCCTGGCCGAGCCGGGCATGACGGTCCGGGTCGAGAACTACGACGCCGCGCCTAGTGTGCCGACCATCTCCTCAACCTCGGCCGACTGGGCGGCGATTGACGGCGCGCTCGCAGAGGTCGTCACCTATATTGAAGGGTTGCTGGGGTTCGAAGCGCGCCTGGACTATCTCGATTTTCAGACGAACTTCCTGGGTGCATCCACATTCGAAGCCGCGGCCCCGTTGGGCGTCATCACGTCGGCTGAGGCGCTGAGCTCCAAGATCGTGGTGACCGATGTCGGCGACGATATCCGCCGTGCCAATCCGTTCACCATCGGTGAAAGCGGATCGCATAACGGCGGTGGACGCGAAGAGACTACCGACGGCGGCGGCACCAAGAGCGTCGTGTTGCCGGTTGTCGATATCCGTCGGGGCGATGAAGATCTGACCCCGCGCGATACTATACCTGCCGGGGCCATCGTCGGAACAGAAGATCCTGATCTGCTGATTGGCAGTCCCGGTCGCGATACGGTTTTCGGCCTGGGCGGCAACGATACGATTTCAAGCTACGGCGGTCCGGACATTATCTCTGCCGGGGCGGGCGATGATAAAATCTACACGACCCGCCTGACGGACCATGCGGCAGCGCTGGTTGATGTGCCCCAGGCTTTCAAGATCGACGGTGGCGACGGTCGCGATACGTTATACGCCAGCCTGGCGCCGACGAAAACGGGCGGTACAAGCCGGGTCGAAGCTGATGTTGCCAATCTCGAGGTGCTTAATCTCGACGTGTCGAGCGCTGCGGCCAATCAGACCCTGATCATCGGCAAATCGCTGACCGATGCAGGCGTGCTGGAGACCATCCTCGGCGGATCGAACAGCCATAATATGACGGTGAAAGCCGCCGATCCTGGGCTCACGAGTTTCCATCTCGTCGGCGCCGGGATGCATGGCAACGATCTGGTTGAAGCGCCCTCGAATGCGACGGCCTATGTCTTTACGGGCAAGGGCAATGATCGGATCGTGACGGGTTCGGGTCAGGATACCTTGGATGGCGGCCTGGGCGCCGATACGCTGTCGGGTGGCGATGGCAACGATCTTTACGGTGTCGATGATGCGGGCGACCGTGTGGTCGAGAAAGCGAACAGGGGGACGGATACGGTCCTTGCCTATGTCGATCACACCCTGGCCGCTAATGTGGAGGTGCTGAGCCTTGGCGGCTCCGCTGATCTGGCGGGAACTGGCAACGAGCTCGATAATATCCTGGCGGGCAACCGGGGCGACAATCTCCTGTCCGGCGGTGCCGGTAAAGACACCCTGAGCGGTGGCGGCGGCAACGACACGCTGATCGGCGGCTCTGGCACCGATCAGCTGTTTGGTGGTACGGGCGATGATCTGTATGTGCTCGAATCTCCAAGCGACCAGGTTTTCGAGAAGGCCGACCAGGGCAGCGATACAGTCCGCGCCGGTTTCTCCTATACATTGGGCGCCAACGTCGAGGGGCTGAGCCTGACCGGCAGTGCTGCGATCAATGGCACAGGTAACGAACTCGCCAACACCCTGATCGGCAATAACGGCAATAATCGTCTGTTCGGTGATGCCGGTGCCGATACGCTAAGCGCTGGCCTGGGCAAGGACACGCTCGATGGCGGCAGCGGTGCCGACGTCATGGCAGGTGGCGACGGTAACGATCTCTATTACGTCGACACGTCGGGCGACCAGATCGTCGAAAAGACGGGGGAGGGCAAGGACAGTATCCTGGCCTCGGTCAGCTACACCCTAAGCGCCAATGTCGAAGTTCTAAGCCTGCTGGGCTCCGATAACCTCAAAGGGACCGGCAGCGCCGATGCCAATCTGATCATCGGTAATTCCGGCAACAATACCCTGTCGGGCGGCGCTGGTAACGACACGCTGAGCGGTGGTGCGGGCAACGATCTGCTCGATGGCGGCACCGGTGCCGACCAGATGCGCGGCGGTAAGGGCGACGACCTCTATATCGTCGATGCTGCGGGCGATGTGGTGACCGAGGCTGCGGGCGAAGGCGGCGATACGGTCCGTGCCTCCGTCTCTTATACGCTTGGCGCCAACGTGGAAATGCTGAGCCTGATCGGTTCTGCCGATATCGACGGAACGGGTGACGGCGACGCCGATACGATCGTCGGCAATGGCGGGGATAATCTGCTCTCGGGCGCCGCAGGGAATGACGTGCTGCGGGGCGGTGCTGGCAACGATACCCTGAATGGCGGCACCGGTGCCGATCAGATGAGTGGTGGTATCGGCGACGATCTCTATGTCGTCGATGATGCGGGCGACCTGGTGGTCGAACTGACGGGCCAGGGCACTGATACGATTGCCGTGGGCTTCAATTATACCCTTGGCGCCAATGTCGAGGTTCTGAGCCTGACGGGCTCGGCAAATCTCACCGGCACAGGTGATGGCGACGCGGATACCCTGATCGGTAATGCGGGTGACAATCTGCTGTCGGGTGCGGCGGGCGACGACGTGCTACGGGGTGGGGCTGGCAACGATAGCTTGGACGGCGGCTCCGGCAAGGACGCCATGAGCGGCGGCAAGGGTGACGATCTCTATATCGTCGACAACAGCCTAGATCGTCTGGTCGAAATCGCGGGCGAAGGCACCGACACCGTTGTTTCCTCGGTCGATTATACGCTTGGCGCCAACGTCGAAGTTTTAAGCCTGACTGGCGCGGCACTCGTCGGAGTGGGCGATGGCGACGCCGATACGATCATCGGCAACGCCAATAACAACCTTCTGTCTGGCGCGGGCGGCGTTGACGTCCTGTCGGGCGGTAATGGTAACGACACCCTGGACGGTGGCGCAGGCGCCGACGAGATGACGGGCGGCTTTGGCGATGACCTCTATCATGTCGATGCCGCCGGTGATGTCGCCCTGGAAAGTGCGGGCGAGGGGCAGGATACAGTCATTGCCTCCGCTTCCTACACGCTTGGCGCTAATGTCGAAGTCCTAAGCCTTTCAGGATCCGCCAACATTAACGGCACCGGCGATGGCGATGCCGACACGATCATCGGCAACTCCGGCAATAACACTCTGTCCGGCGCTGCGGGCGACGATCTGTTGGATGGCGGGTCGGGTAATGATGCGCTCTATGGTGGTGCGGACATCGATACGCTGATCGGCGGCGACGGTAACGATACACTAGACGGCGGTACCGGCATCGATCAGATGAGCGGGGGCCTGGGCGACGATTTTTATGTCGTCGACGATGTCGCCGATCTGGTGGACGAACTGGTCGGCCAGGGCACCGATACGATTGCTGCCAGCTTTGACTATACGCTGGGCGCCAATGTCGAAGTTTTATCGCTGACCGGCACCGCCGATCTGAACGGCAGCGGCGATGGCGATGCGGATACGCTGCTGGGCAACAGCGGCGACAATCTACTTTTCGGCGATGCCGGGAACGATCTGCTGAAGGGCGGCGCCGGGGACGATACGCTATCGGGCGGTACGGGCGCCGACACGATGAGCGGCGGTGCGGGCAATGATCACTATGATGTGGATGATGCGTCCGATGTGTTGTCCGAAGCCCTTGGCGAAGGCATCGATACCGTCCATGTCGGCTTCAGCTATACGCTGGGATCCAACCTGGACGTGCTGTCCCTGACCGGCACTGGTGACCTCAGCGGCACCGGGAATACCGACAATAACACCCTCATCGGTACCAGCGGAAATAATGCTCTCTCTGGTCTGGCCGGTACCGATGTTCTGAGCGGTGGCGACGGCAATGATACGCTGGATGGTGGCAGTGGCACCGACAGCATGACAGGCGGGGATGGTGACGATCTTTATATCGTCGATGCCTCGGGTGATGTTGCCTATGAAAGCGGCTCGACGGGCACCGATACGGTGGTCGCCTCCACCTCCTATACGCTCGGGGCCGGTGTCGAAGTGTTGAGCCTCTCCGGCTCCGCCAACATCAACGGCACGGGCGACGGCGATGCCGATACCATCGTCGGCAATATCGGCAATAACACCCTGTCGGGCGATGCGGGCGACGATCTGTTGGATGGCAGCCAGGGCAATGACGCGCTCTATGGCGGCACGGGTATCGATACGCTGATCGGCGGCGATGGGGTTGATACGCTGGATGGCGGCAGCGGTGCCGATGTCCTGAGTGGCGGCAAGGGTAACGATCTCTATTACGTCGATGACTCCAGCGACGCTGCCGTGGAAGGCATGGGCGAGGGGACCGATACGGTTATCTCTTCGGCCGATTACACGCTCGGATCCAACGTCGAGGTGCTTTCGCTGTCGGGGACCGGCGACCTCAAAGGCACGGGCGACGGCGATGCGGATACGATCATCGGCAACAGCGGCAATAACCTGTTGTCGGGTGCTGCGGGCGATGACGTCCTAAGCGGCGGCGCGGGCAATGACACGCTGGATGGCGGCACCGGCAAGGACGCCATGACCGGTGGCACCGGCGATGATCTCTATTACGTCGATCAGTCGGACGACACTGCGGTCGAACTGGCCGGCGGCGGTAAAGACACCATCGTTTCGCTGGTCGATTACACGCTTGGATCCAACGTCGAGGTTCTTTCCCTGGCGGGGACGGCGGATCTCAAAGGTGTGGGCGACGGCGATGCCGACACCCTCGTCGGGAATAGCGGGAACAATGCGCTCTCGGGTCTGGCGGGTGCGGACGTCCTGAGTGGCGGTGATGGCAACGACACGCTGGATGGCGGTACTGGCGTCGACAGCATGACCGGCGGCGATGGCGACGATCTCTATTACGCCGACGATTCAAACGATGTGGCCTACGAAGACGGTTCGACCGGCACCGACACGGTGGCCGCCTCCGTCTCCTATACGCTGGGCGCCGGGGTCGAGGTTCTGAGCCTTACGGGTGCCTCGAATATCAACGGCACGGGCGATGGCGATGCTGACACGATCATCGGCAACTCCGGCAATAACACCCTGTCCGGTGCGGCGGGCGACGATCTGCTCGACGGCGGCTTAGGCAATGACGCGCTCTATGGCGGTACCGGGACCGATACGCTGATCGGCGGCGATGGGACCGATACGCTGGATGGTGGTGTCGGTGCTGACGCTATGAGCGGCGGCAAGGGCAACGATCTCTATTACGTCGACGACTCCAGCGACACCGTTGTCGAGGGCGTTGGCGAGGGCACGGATACCGTTATTTCCGTGGCCGACTATACGCTGGGCGCCAATGTCGAAGTGCTCTCCCTGGCCGGGACAGCGGACCTGAAGGGGACCGGCGATGGCGATGCCGACACTATTGTCGGCAACAGCGGCAACAACACCCTGTCCGGCGATGCCGGTGACGATCTGCTCGATGGTGGCCTGGGCGATGACGCGCTCTATGGCGGGTCGGGCATCGACCGGCTGATCGCGGGCGATGGTGCCGATACGCTGGACGGCGGTTCCGGTGTCGACGCCATGACCGGCGGCAAAGGTGATGATCTCTATTACGTTGACGACTCCGGCGATACGGCCGTTGAAACTGCTGGTGAGGGCACCGATACCGTCGTTTCCCTGGCGGATTATACGCTTGGTGCCAATGTCGAAGTGCTCTCCCTGGCGGGGACTGCCGACCTGAAGGGCACCGGCGACGGCGATGCTGATACGATCATCGGTAACGGCGGCCATAACCTCCTCTCCGGTATGGCGGGCAACGACGTCTTAAAGGGCGGGGCGGGCAACGATACACTGGACGGCGGTGTCGGTACCGACAGCATGAGCGGCGGTACGGGCGATGATCTTTATATCGTCGATGCTGCAGGCGATGTCGCGGTCGAGGATGTATCCGATGGAACCGATACGGTCATCTCCTCCGTCTCCTATACTCTCAGTGCCAATGTCGAAGTCCTGAGTCTTTCCGGCTCTGCCAATATCAACGGCATGGGCGACGGCGATGCCGACACCATCGTCGGCAACAGCGGCAATAACACTCTGTCGGGCGATGCGGGCGATGATCTGCTCGACGGCGGTCAGGGCAATGACGCGCTCTATGGCGGCACGGGGATCGATACGCTGATCGGCGGCGATGGGGCCGATACGCTGGATGGCAGTATCGGTGCTGACGCTATGAGCGGCGGCAAGGGCAATGATCTCTATTACGTCGACGACTCCGGCGATAAAGCCGTGGAAGAGGTCGGCGAAGGCACGGATACCGTTGTCTCCCTGGCCGACTATACGCTGGGTGCGAATGTCGAAGTGCTCTCCCTGGCTGGGACAGCAGACCTGAAGGGGACCGGTGACGGCGATGCCGACACCATCGTCGGCAACAGCGGCAACAATACCCTCTCTGGTGATGCCGGCGACGATCTGCTGGATGGCGGCCAAGGCGATGATGCGCTTCATGGCGGGACGGGCACCGACACATTGATCGCTGGCGATGGGGCCGACACGCTGGACGGCGGCGCCGGGGCCGATGTCATGAGCGGCGGCGCAGGCAACGACGTCTATTATATCGATGACTCCGGCGATGATGCCGTTGAAGGTGTCGGCGGCGGGACCGATACGGTCATTTCCACGGCCGATTATACGCTTAAATCCAATGTCGAGGTCCTGAGCCTGACGGGCAGCGCCGATCTTAGAGGCGTCGGCGACGGTGACGCCGATACCATCATCGGCAATAGCGGCAATAACGCACTCTCGGGTATGGCAGGTGCGGACGTGCTGTCGGGTGGCGCTGGCAACGACACGCTGGATGGTGGCGCCGGCATCGACAGCATGACCGGCGGCGATGGTGACGATCTCTATTACGCCGACGACTCGAACGATGTTGCCTATGAAGACGGATCGACGGGCACCGATACGGTGATCGCCTCCGCCTCCTATACGCTGAGCGCTGGGGTCGAGGTCCTGAGCCTGTCCGGCGGCGCCAACATCAACGGCACGGGTGACGGCGACGCAGACACCATCGTCGGCAATAACGGGAATAATATCCTGTCGGGTGCCGCAGGTGACGATCTGCTGGATGGCGGCTTGGGCAATGACGCGCTTTATGGTGGCGCGGGCATCGATACGCTCATCGGCGGTGACGGGGCGGATACGCTGGACGGTGGTATCGGTGTCGACGCCATGAGCGGCGGCCAGGGCAATGATCTCTATTACGCCGATGAGTCTGGCGACACGGCTGTCGAGAATGCCGCCGAGGGTATCGATACCGTCATCTCTTCGGCCGACTATACACTTGGATCCAACGTCGAAGTTCTGAGCCTGAGTGGTGCGGGGGACCTGAAGGGGACCGGCGACGGTGATGCCGATACAATCATCGGCAACAGCGGTCACAACCTGCTGTCGGGTGCTGCTGGCGACGACGTTCTAAGCGGCGGCGCGGGCAATGACACGCTGGATGGCGGTAACGGCAAGGACGCTATGACCGGCGGCACCGGCGACGACCTCTATTATGTCGATCAATCCGACGATACGGCCCTTGAAAGCGCCGCTGAAGGGATCGACACCGTGGTGTCGTCGGCCGACTATACGCTGGGCCTGAACGTCGAGGTGCTGAGCCTGGTCGGGACCGCGGATCTCAAGGGTACCGGCGATCTCGATGCCGATACGATCATCGGCAACAGCGGCAATAACGAAATCCTGGGGCTTGCGGGCGCCGACGTCCTGTCTGGTGGCGCAGGCAATGACACGCTGGATGGCGGCACCAGCGTCGACACGATGAGCGGCGGCACGGGCGACGATCTCTATTACGTCGATGATTCGGCTGATGTGGCGGCGGAGAATGCGTCGGAAGGTATCGACACCGTCATCGCCTCTGCCTCCTACACTCTGGGTGCGAATGTCGAAGTTTTGAGCCTGTCCGGTTCTGCCAATCTCAATGGGACCGGCGATGGCGACGCCGATACGATCATCGGCAACTCTGGCAACAATCTGCTGTCGGGTGCTGCAGGCGATGATCAGCTGACCGGCGGCGACGGCACCGACACGCTGGACGGCGGGACCGGCAACGACACCCTGAGCGGTGGCACCGGCAATGACCTCTATATCGTCGATGCGCTCACCGATGTGGTGGTCGAGGCGGCGGGCGAGGGGATTGATACAGTCCAGACTGCGCTGTCCTACACGTTGGGAGCCGAGGTCGAGGTGCTGAGCCTGACCGGTTCGGCCAATATCAACGGCACCGGCAATCTGCTCGACAACCGTCTGATCGGAAACAGTGGCGATAATCTCCTGTCGGGCGGCGACGGCAACGACACGATCTCGGGCGGCGACGGTAAGGATACGCTGACCGGTGGTGCCGGGACCGATGTCTTGAGCGGCGGCGCGGGCGACGATCTCTATTATATCGACGACGCAGGCGATACGGCGGTCGAAGCCAGTGGCGAAGGCAATGACACAGTCATCGTCGGCTTCGATTATACCATCGGCGCCAATGTCGAAGTGTTGAGCTTGACGGGCTCGGGCGACTTCAAGGGCACCGGCAGCCTCGATGCCAATAAGATCTATGGCAATAGTGGCAACAACCACCTGCTGGGCGAACAGGGCGACGATACGCTGATCGGCGCTGCGGGCATGGATACGCTGAATGGCGGCGCAGGCGTCGATGAGATGAGCGGCGGCACGGGCGACGATCTCTATATCGTCGACGACAGCGGCGACCTCATCGTCGAACTGGGGTCCGAGGGCTATGACGTCGTCTGGGCGTCGGCGAATTATACGCTGTCGGGCAACCTTGAACTGCTGAGCCTGACCGGGGCTGGAGATATCGCGGGTACCGGCAATACGCTCGACAACATCATCATCGGCAATAGCGGTAACAACGCCATCGCGGGCGATGCGGGTAATGACACGCTGACCGGCGGCGACGGTAACGACACGCTTGACGGCGGTGTTGGTGTCGATGTCATGAGCGGCGGCAAGGGTAACGATCTTTATGTCGTCGATGGGTTGACCGACGGCGTGATCGAGACGGCGGGCGAGGGGATCGACACGATCCAGACCTCTCTTTCCTATACCCTGGGCGCCAACATCGAAGGGCTGAGCCTGACTGGGGCTGCCAACCTGAACGGCACGGGCAACGAGCTCGATAATCTGATCATCGGCAATGCCGGCAACAATATCCTGTCCGGTGCAGACGGCAATGACACCCTGTCGGGTGGCGACGGTAATGACACGCTGACCGGTGGCGCTGGGACCGACAGCCTGATCGGTGGGAACGGCAACGATAAATACTACATCGACGATCCGACCGATGTGGTGGTGGAGCTCAATACCACGGTCGGAGGCATCGATACCGTCTATGCCAATTTCGACTATGAACTACCTGCGAATATCGAGGTTCTGATCCTGAGCGGTGGCGCCAGCTTCTCGGCGGTTGGCACGTCAGGCAACAACACGCTGTCGGGCGCGGCGGGCAACGACACCCTGGATGGGCTGGCGGGCGACGACTCCCTCGACGGCGCGGCAGGCATCGACCGCATGATCGGCGGCCTTGGCAACGATACCTTCGTCATGGACAGCCTCAGCGACATCGTCATCGAGAATCCGGGCGAAGGCACTGACAGCATCCATATCGGCTTCACCTACACGCTCGGCGCCAACTTCGAGCAGTTGAGCCTGACCGGCACCGGCAACATCGACGGCTATGGCAATAGCGACAACAACACCATCCGCGGCAACACCGGAAAGAATTACCTCTGGGGCGGTGACGGCAACGACAGCCTGAACGGCGGCACGGGCATCGACACGCTGGAGGGCGGCCTCGGCAACGATACCTACGTGATCGATAATGTCGGTGATGTGATCACAGAGCTGGCGGGCGAGGGGACGGACAGCGTCCAATCTGCGATTGCCTATACACTCGCCCCGGTGCTGGAGCATCTGTCGCTGACCGGGACTGGCAACATCAATGGCACAGGCAATGACGCCAACAACTCGATTACCGGCAATACCGGCAAGAACCTGCTGTCGGGTGGCATTGGCAATGACACCATCAATGGCGGTACCGGGGCGGATACGCTGATCGGTGGTGTTGGCGACGACCTCTACACCGTGGACGATCTAGGCGATGTGGTGACCGAGCTGGCTGCCGAAGGCATTGACAGCGTGAAGTCCAGTGTGTCGTTCACCTTGAGTGCTGAGCTGGAGCATCTAACGCTGACCGGTGCGGGGAATACGGTCGGTGTCGGTAATGCCGGTGCCAACACCATCGTCGGCAGCACCGGGGCGAATACGATCTCCGGCGGTGCGGGTAACGATACGATCAGTGCAGACAACGGCAATGACGTGGTCGATGGCGGCGCGGACGATGACAGCATTGATGGCGGCGCCGGTGCCGATACGCTTTCGGGCGGTACGGGCAACGATACGATCATCGGCGGTGCCGGGACCGACAGCATGCTCGGCGGTGCGGGCGACGATATCTTCTATGTGGATGCGACCGCAGATGTCGTCACGGAATTGGCCAGCGAAGGCATCGATACCGTTGTCGCCAGCGTCTCCTATGTCCTGACCAACAATGTCGAAGTGCTGAGCCTGACCGGCACCGGCAATATCAATGGTACCGGCGGGATCGACAACAACGAGATTGTTGGCAATAGCGGTAACAACAAGCTCTCCGGTGCGGCAGGCAATGATACTTTGTCTGGCGGTGGGGGGGATGACACGCTTGACGGTGGCGCCGGTGACGATAGCCTGATCGGCGGCGCCGGGAATGATCAGTTCCTGGTCGACAGCATGACCGACGTGGTGGTCGAGGGCGCGGGCGGCGGCACGGATACAATCATCGCCTCGGTTTCCTATACGCTGACCGCTGCCAATATCGAAGTCCTGAGCCTCGGCGGCTCGGGCAATATCGATGCGACCGGCGACGCCACCAGCAATCTGATCATCGGCAATGCCGGGCATAACAAACTGTCAGGCGGCGATGGCGACGATGTGCTGTCGGGTGGTAATGGTAACGATACCCTAGAGGGCGGTCTTGGCACCGACACCTTGAGCGGCGGCGCGGGCAACGATTATTACATCTATGACGGTGTCGATGTTCTGGTCGATTCGGCTGGGACGGACACGGTCGAGTCTGCCTTTACGGTCACGCTCCAGACCGGTTTCGAAGTGTTGAGTCTGACCGGCAGCGGAAATGTCAATGGCACCGGCAGCACCGATAACAACACGGTCATCGGCAACAGTGGTGACAATATCCTGTCGGGTGCGGCAGGAAACGACACGCTGAGCGGTGGCGATGGGAACGATACGCTTGATGGCGGTGTCGGGAACGATTCGATGGAAGGCGGCGTGGGCGACGATGTCTATATCGTCGATTCCGCCACTGACAATGTGACCGAAGCGGCAGCGGCTGGCATCGATACGATTAAAGCCTCCATCACCTACACCCTGAGTGGAAATGTCGAAGTCCTGAGCCTAACCGGCGCGGGCAACATTCATGGCACCGGCACTGCAAATGCCGATACGCTGATCGGTAATACAGGTAACAACTCGCTCTCGGGTGCTGCCGGTAACGACGTGCTGGATGGCGGGGATGGGAACGATACGCTCGACGGCGGCACGGGCGACGACACCATGTCCGGCGGCCTGGGCAACGATCAGTTCATCATCGACAGCGCGGGCGACGTGGTGGTCGAGGATGCGGGCGGCGGCAACGATACAATCGTCGCAAGCACCTCCTATACCCTGAACGGCGCGAATATTGAGGCGCTGAGCCTGTCTGGTTCGAGTGCTATCGACGGTGCCGGTGACGGCGGCAACAACACGATCGTCGGCAATACCGGCAATAACGTGCTGTCGGGCGGTGGAGGTGACGATCTGCTACAGGGCGGCAATGGCAACGACACGCTGATCGGCGGCGCGGGCACCGACACGTTGAGCGGCGGCGCGGGCGACGATTATTATGTCTATGACGGCCTGGATGTCGTGGTCGAAGCCGCAGGCGGCGGTTCCGATACGATGGTGTCGGCGGTGTCTGCGACACTAACGGCCAATGTCGAAATGCTGAGCCTGACCGGCAGTGCCAATGCCAACGGCACGGGTGATGCGGGCAACAACACCATCATCGGTAACGACGGCAACAACGTGCTGTCGGGTGCGGCGGGTACCGACACCTTAAGCGGTGGTATCGGCAGCGACACGTTGGATGGCGGCGCCGGCAACGACGTGATGGTCGGCGGTGTCGGCGACGATCTCTATGTCGTCGATGCAGCAGGTGATGTGGTGACCGAACTCGCCGGGGAAGGCATCGACACGGTTCGGGCGGCTGCCAGCTATACCCTGGGTGCCAATGTCGAAGTGCTGAGCCTGACGGGCGCGGCGAACGTCAATGGCACCGGCACCGCCGATGCTGACACGCTGATCGGCAATACCGGCAATAATGCGCTCTCGGGCCTCGCCGGGAACGATGTCCTGGACGGCGGCGATGGTAACGACACGCTGGATGGCGGCATCGGTGACGATACGATGACCGGCGGCCTCGGCAACGATCAGTTCCTTGTCGATAGTGCCGCGGATGTGGTGGTCGAGGCTGCAGCCGGTGGCACCGATACCATCATCGCTTCGGTTTCCTTCACCATGAACACGGCCAATATCGAGGTGCTGAGTCTTGGCGGGACCAGCGACATCAACGGCACGGGCGATGCCACCGACAACACCATTATCGGCAATAGCGGCAACAACATCCTGTCCGGCGGCGATGGCAAGGATGTGCTGTCCGGCGGCACTGGCAATGACACCCTGATCGGCGGCACGGGTGTCGATACTTTGAGCGGCGGTGCGGGCGACGACTATTATGTCTACGACGGCGCGGATGTTCTGGTTGAAGGCGCCTCTGCCGGTATCGATACGGTGGAATCAGACGTCTCGGCAACTCTGACGGCCAATATCGAAGTGCTGAGTCTGACCGGCAGCGCCAATATCAATGGCACCGGCAGCGTCGACAACAACACGATTATCGGCAGTGACGGGAATAACGCGCTCTGGGGTATGGCTGGCGCGGATACCCTGAGCGGCGGCATCGGCAACGACACGCTGGATGGCGGCACCGGTAACGATGTGATGGTCGGCGGGGATGGCGACGATCTTTATGTTGTTGATGCCGCGGGCGACGTCGTGACCGAGGCGGCGGCAGGCGGGAAAGACACGGTGCAGGCGGCAGCCAGCTACACGCTGGGGGCCGAGGTCGAAGTCCTGAGCCTCACCGGCGTCGCGAACATCAACGGCACCGGCACCGCCGATGCCGATACGCTGATCGGCAATACAGGTGCCAATATCCTGTCTGGCGGTGATGGTGCTGACGTCCTGGACGGTGGCTCCGGCAATGACACGCTGGATGGCGGCACCGGTGACGACACCATGACTGGCGGTCTTGGTAACGACCTGTTCTATGTCGACAGCATGGGCGATGTGGTGGTCGAATTAGGCGGCGCTGGTAGCGGCACCGATACGGTCGCGGCGTCGTTGAGCTATACGATCCTGGCCAATGTCGAAGTGCTGAGCCTGACCGGCAGCAGCAATATCGATGGCACGGGCGATGGGCTTGCCAATACGATCATCGGCAACAGCGGCAATAATCTTCTGTCGGGCGACGCCGGGAACGACACGCTGTCGGGCGGGGCTGGCAACGATACGCTGGTCGGCGGGCTCGGCACAGACTCGCTGCTCGGCGGTACCGGCGATGATCTCTATCTGATTGAGACCGGCGATATCGTGAAGGAGAATGCGGGCGAGGGTATCGATACCGTCGTTGCCGGTTTCTCCTATGTCCTGACTGCCGATGTCGAAGTATTGAGCCTGACGGGCAGCGGCAATTTCACCGGCACCGGCAATGCCGTTGCCAATACGATCTATGGCAATAGCGGCAACAATGTCTTGTCCGGCGATGCAGGCGACGATGTGCTGTCGGGCGGCGATGGCGACGACACGCTGGTGGGCGGCACCGGGAATGACACGCTGGTCGGCGGTGCTGGCAACGACTCCTATACGGTCGATGCGGCAGGCGATGTGATCACCGAGCTGGCGGGCGAGGGCACTGATACCGTTACCGCAACCGCTTCCTACACCCTGGGCGCAGAACTGGAAGCGCTGGTGCTGGGTGGCACGGCGGTGGCCGGAACGGGTAATGCCCTCGACAATCTCATCACCGGGAACGGCAGCGATAATCTCCTGTCGGGCGATGTGGGCGCCGATACCTTGAGCGGTGGCGCGGGCAACGACACGCTGGATGGCGGCACCGGCAACGACAGCATGATCGGCGGCGCGGGCGACGACCTCTATATCATCGACAGCATGGGCGACATCATCGTCGAGCTGGGCGGCGGCGGTAACGACACGATTGCCAGCGCCATCAGCTACACCTTGAGTGCCGCCAATGTCGAAGCCTTAAGCCTGACCGGCAGTGCCGATATCGATGGCGCGGGCGGCAGCGGCAACGATTCGATCTACGGCAACAGCGGCAAAAACCTGCTCTCGGGCGATGCCGGGATGGATCTGCTGGTCGGCGGCGCGGGCAATGATACGCTCGATGGTGGGGCCGGTCAGGACACGATGAGCGGCGGAATCGGCGACGATTTTTATCTGGTCGATATCGCGACCGATGCGGTCTTCGAAGCGTCCGGCGAGGGGATCGACACCGTTCAGGCCGGTATCTCCTATACCCTGTCTTCCAATGTTGAAGTGCTAAGCCTCACGGGCGCGGGCAATTTCAACGGCACCGGTAACGCCAGCGACAATCGTCTGGTCGGCAACAGCGGTAACAATGTCCTCTCGGGCGATGCGGGCAACGACACGCTGATCGGCGGCGATGGCGACGACACGTTGGTTGGCGGGGTCGGGACCGATGTCCTGTCCGGTGGCCTGGGCGACGACGCCTATACGGTCGAGGATGCCGGGGACACTGTCATCGAAGGAGCGGCCGAAGGCATCGACACTATCAATGCCAGCGTCTCCTATACGCTGTCCGCGAATATCGAAGTGCTGAGCCTGACCGGGGCGAGCGATATCAATGGCGGCGGCAATGCCGACGACAACCGTCTGGTCGGCAACAGCGGCAACAACGTCCTGTCGGGCGACGCGGGCAACGACACTCTGATCGGTGGCGCCGGAAACGATACGCTGGTGGGCGGTACCGGCAGCGACGTTCTCTCGGGTGGCCTTGGCAATGACGTCTATACGGTCGAGGATGCGGGCGACACCGTCTTCGAAGCGGCGGGCGAGGGCACCGATACCGTGAATGCGGGGATCAGCTTCACCCTGTCGAACAATGTGGAAGTGCTGAGCCTGACGGGCGTCGGCAATATCGACGGCACCGGCAACAGCGACGACAACCGTCTGGTGGGCAATAGCGGGAATAACGTCCTGTCGGGCGATCTGGGCCACGATACGCTCTCGGGCGATGCCGGAAGCGACACGTTGGTGGGCGGCGACGGCAATGATAGCCTCGACGGTGGTGCCGATGACGACAGCCTGCTAGGTGGGAACGGCAACGACACGATGGTCGATGGCTCGGGCAACGACTGGCTGCGTGGCGGCGTCGGTGCCGACAACATCACGGTCGGGGTTGGCAATGACACGATCCATTACGAGGCAGGCGATCTCGGCATCGATATCGATACGATCACCGGCTTCATGACCGGTCAGGATAAGATCAGCGTCGTGGTCGGGGGCCTTGCGAGCGGCACCCTGGATGCCGGGCATTTCCTGGAAGATGTCGGCAACAGCTTCACCGGTAGCGCCGGTGGCACCCTGGATCCGACCTTTATCACCTCGCATTGGAACGGCACCGCCTATGATGCGGGCAAGACCTACCTGTGGCTCGACAACGACGGCAACGGGGCGGGGGTGGGCTATATCGTCGCCGATCTGGGCGCCGGGACCGTCAAGAATACGGATATCGTCATCGCTTAAGCGCATGGATGCCCTGCGCAAGCATGGCGCGTCCTGGCACGTATTCTGCGGCATGATCCGACAGGAATGCTGACGCGGATCTGAAGGCGAGATGAGCGAAACTGTCGAATTCACTCTGAAGGGCGGCTGGCGGGGTGCCAAGACGGCCCTGCAGATGGTGCTGGCCTATATCCCCTGGGGCGGCACCATCGGCGTGCTGGCGCAGGCCAATGGGCTAAGCTTTGCCGAAGCGATGCTGATGAGCGCGCTGATGTTCGCAGGCTCGGCCCAGGTGTTGGCCCTGTCGATCTGGGTGCATCCGCTGCCGTTTCTGGCGCTCACCATCTCCACCTTTTCTGTCAATCTGCGGTTCGCCCTGATGGGTCCGGTGCTGGCGCCCTGGTTCGACAAGATTTCCGGTTGGCGCCTCTGGGGCAGTCTGTTTGTGCTCGCGGATCAGAACTGGGCCTTGAGCGTGGCCGAACTGCGCAAGGGGGGACGCGATGCAGGCTTCATGCTGGGCAGCGGCATCATCCTTTGGACGACCTGGGTGGTGGTTACCGGCCTTGGCTATCAGCTGGGCGCGGTGCTGAAACCGGAGGCGGGGCACCCTGCTTTCTTCGCCGCGCTGGCGGTCTTCTGCGCGATGCTGGTCACCATGTGGCGGGGCCTGGGCGATCTGCTGCCCTGGGTCACTTCCGGCATCGTGGCGATCATCGTTTCCAAGCTGTTGCCGGGGACAAGCTGGCATATCGTGATTGGCGCCATTTCCGGCTGTGCCATCGCCATCCTGCGCGACAACCGCAAGCCCCCGCCTGCCAAGATCAAGGCCGAGGAGACCCCCGATGCCACCGATTGATTGGAGCGTCGATCCGGAAACTCTGCTCGCCATCTTGCTGATGGCCGGGGTGACCTATCTGTGCCGGGCAGGCGGTTATGCGCTGTTCCGCCAGATGGATCCCGGCCCTCGCCTGCGCTCGGCCCTCGCCTATCTGCCGGGCGCGCTGTTCGTCGCCTATGTGGTGCCAGCTTTGGTGCAGAGCGGACCCAAGGAATGGGTCGGGGCGCTTGTCACGGTGGTGGTGATGTTCACGACCCGCAATCTCATCGCGGGGATCCTGCTCGGGACCGGTGCTGCGACCGCCGTCTGGTGGCTCACCTGAAAGAGGAAAAGAGCGAGATTCTTCCCGGCCGCTTTTTGATATCGACTAGCGAAGCGTCACATTGGTGAAGACGCGACTAATTCGCATATTCACTTTTTTGACCTTCAAGCGCTTTCAGAAACGCCATTTTTTATGTATCTAGGGTGCCCGCCCGCTTAAGTGGCGAGGAAGAAAAGGGTCAGGAAATGCGGTTGTGGCGCCAGGCCAGCCTGAAGGCGATGATCATCCTGAGCACCGTCATGGTGCTGGCCATCTGTGCCGGGGCCATCGCCGCGACGCTGATCGCGCTGGCGCGTCCTTCGGCGGAGGCGATTGCGATTGAACTGGTGCAGGAGATTGCGTCCGGTCAGCAAGGCCGGGTGCGCGAGGAAATCGGCTCCGCCCTCGAAGATGCCAAGGCAATTGCCCGTGTCGCCACGACGGAATTGAGCTTCGATGCGCCCCGCCGTTCCGCCGTGAACCGCAACTTGCGGCAGGTGATGGAGGCCAACCCGGATTATGCCGGGGCCTGGATCGACATGGCCGACAACGGTTTTGAAGGCAAGGATCAGGAAGCAGGTACCCGCGACGGCGAAATCCTGGGACTGCCGAAGACGGGCCGCATGAGCCTGCTGTGGCTGCCGGGCGAGGATGGCAAGGTTAAAGCTGACGACAGCGAGGGCTATCCTTTCTCTGAAGTGCAGGAAAAAGAATATTACAAGGCTGCCACGGCAGCTGGCGGTCGGGCGGCGGTCAGCGAGCCCTACCTCGATGATTTCACCAAGGAACTGATGACCAGCGCGGTCATGCCGGTGATGAAGGATGGCAAGATCCGGGGCGTTGCGGGCATCGATATCTCGCTCGCTAATCTGACCAAATCCCTGAATGCCCAGCGCCCGTACAAGAACGGTTTCGTGGCGCTGATTTCGCAGAGCGGATCCTATATCGCCCATCCGGACGCCGCCCGGCTGTCCAAGCCGAATGACGATCTTCCGGCCGAGGCGCGCAAGGCGGCGGCTGCGGGCAAGGGCTTCATTGGCAATGTCGATTTCGGCGGCAACACGCATTATGTGCGGTTGGAGCCGGTGATGTTCGGCGATGCCAATGGCACCTGGACCCTGGTGGTGGCGGTGCCGCTGGCCAGCATCATGGCCGACGCGAACCAACTGACGCTGCTCTGCCTTGTCGTCGGTGCGATCTGCCTGGGGCTTGGCGCGCTGATCGCCTGGCGGGTGGGCAAGGGCATTGCCCAGCCGGTGACGGAGATGACGGGTGCGATGGCCCATCTGGCGGAAGGTGAGTTGAACATCGCCATTCCGGCCAAGGGTCAGCAGGACGAACTGGGTGCCATGGCCCGCGCGGTCGCTGTCTTTCAGCAGTCGATGATCCATGCCCGCGAACTCGACGAGGAGCAGCGCCGGGAGTGGGAGCTGAAGGAGGCGCGCACCGCGACGCTGACCGGCCTACAGACCGGCTTCGACGGCAAGGCGGGGCAGCTTGTCGGCATCCTCGCCTCCTCTGCCGGTCAGTTGGAGGCGACGGCCAAGGCGCTGACAAATATCGCCGACCGCACCAATGCCCAGGCGGCAACGGTCGCCGTCAGTGCCGAACAATCCACGGCCAATGTGCAGATGGTGGCGGCAGCGACCGAGGAACTGACCGCGTCGGTCAATGAGATCCGCCGACAGGTGGAGCATTCGGCCCGCATCGCCGAAAGCGCGGTGGAGGATACCCGCCGCACCGATCACACGGTGGAAACTCTGACCCAGAGTGCCGAGCGGATCGGCGAGGTGATCGGCCTCATCAGCGACATCGCCGCCCAGACCAACCTGCTGGCGCTGAATGCCACGATTGAGGCCGCACGTGCCGGTGAGGCGGGTAAGGGCTTTGCCGTCGTCGCGTCGGAGGTCAAGAACCTCGCCGGACAGACCGCCAAGGCGACCGAGGAGATCGTGGCGCAGATCGGCAGCATCCAGGCGGCCACCAGCGATGCCGTGACCTCGATCCGGGGTATCGGCGAAACCATCGGACAGATCCACAAGATCACCCAGGATATCGCGGTGGCGGTCGAAGAACAGGATGCTGCGACCCGCGAGATCGCGGGCAATATCCAGCAGGCGGCGACCGGCAGCCGGGATGTCGCAGCCTCGATGATCGAGATCCGTCAGGCCTCGGGCGAAACTGGGGCGGCAGCCGAACAGGTGCTGGGCGCAGCAGGTGCGGTCGCCAAGCAGTCGGGCGATCTGGCGGGCGAAGTGCATAGCTTCATCGCCGCCGTCCAAGCCGCGTAGCGACGCTCGGCGGGAGGGGCATCTGCGTCGTTGCTTCCCGTGCTCGGTGCTCACGTACTTGATGTACGCTCCGCGCCTGTGCTGGGAAGCGCCTAGTATCTGACCCCTCCCGCCGTCGCTTCTAAAGCTCAAAGAAACAACAAACAAAACCTCGTCATCCTCGGGCTTGACCCGAGGATCTTGTGCGGCCGAACTGCGTCGTCTGCCCTGTCCACCGGCAAGGATCGGGTGGGCGCCAGCGCGTCGCGCCGGCATCCTTCAGGCATCAGCCCTGAAGGAGTTTTTCCATGTCGTTCCGCATTTCCGGCCTTCCAGCCAGCCCCTTCACCGCTCTCTTCGCCCTATCCGACACGGAACTGTCTGCCCAGAGCGCCGTCCGTCAGGTCGCTGACAGCAATCCCGGTTATCCCTGCCGTATCGGCCTGCGCGATGCGGAGGTGGGGGAGGAAGTGATCCTCCTGAACTATGAACATCAACCCGCCGACACGCCGTTTCGTTCGCGCCATGCGATCTATGTCGCCAAGAATTCGGTTCCGGTGGACTTGAGCGTTGGCGAGGTGCCGTCGCTCATGCGCCTGCGGCACCTGTCGCTGCGGGGATTTCGCGCGGATGGGATGATGCTGGCGGCCGATCTGGCGCTCGATGGCGCGGTGGAGCCGGTGATCGAGGCGCTGTTTGCCAATCCTGATGTGGCCTACATCCATGCCCATTGGGCCAAGCAGGGCTGTTACGCTGCGCTGATCGAGCGAGCCTAGGCGTCCCCTTCCGGCGGGGCGGCTTCCATCGGCAGGGCGTTGGGGTCGCCGGGGGCGGTCTGCCAGCCGAGGTCGGGCAGGATGAAGATGCGGCTGCCGTCGCCTTCTTCCTTGGTCGCGATCAGGCCCTGGCTTTCCAGATGGGTGATCAGGCCCCGGGCGCGGCGGGGCGAGCTGGAGCCGCGGGCGCGGGCGATCTCGTGATCCGAGGGGCAGGGTTCGCCTGCCGCCGCTGCGCGCGCGATCAGCAGGAAGACCGGCTGGATATCCTCGGTCAAGGTCACCGTAATCGCGGTCGCACGCTCCCAGTCCGACCCGGCTTCCTCCGGCGCATGCAGGCTGGCGCGGATGGAGGCGAGGCGCTTGCGGAAGCTATTGAGGTCCAACTGGCGACCATTGATTCTGTTGGCCCGGCAGCGCACCAGGAAATCCTGATAGAGCACGGCGATGGATCGGCCGCTTTCCTGTTCCACCACCAGTTCGCCCAGAATCTCATCAAGCGACTTGGTTTGCACCGGCGGCGCAGGCACAGCGGCTTCCAGCGAGGCAGTGATGGCGGCGGGCGTGGTGCGGGCCAATTGCTCCAGCACTTCTGCCGTGGCGGCCGGGGTCGGCCGGCGGACGACATAACGCGGCGTTTCGGCCTCGGTCGGGGTCATCAGCAGATCGCGGGCATCTTCGGGCGCGGTGGTGGGCAAAGGCATGAGGCGAGCGCCCGGCGCCCGGGCCAGGGTCTTCACATCGCCAATCTTGATGGGCAGGGGGCGACGCGACATGGCCGGTCCCAAAGCTACGAAATTGCCCCGGTCGAGATCGCGGAACATCTCTGCCTGTTTGCGGTCCATGCCCAGCAGATCGGCGGCACGCGCCATATCGATATCGAGGAAGGTGCGGCCCATCAGGAAGTTGGAGGCTTCGGCGGCCACATTCTTGGCGAGCTTGGCAAGGCGCTGGGTCGCGATGATCCCGGCCAGACCGCGTTTGCGTCCCCGGCACATCAAGTTGGTCATGGCGCCAAGCGATGCCTTGCGGGCCTCGTCCGAGACCTCACCGGCGGCGGCGGGGGCAAAAAGCTGCGCCTCGTCGACCACCACCAGCATCGGGAACCAATATTCGCGGTCGACATCGAACAGCCCCCCTAAGAAGGCGGCGGCGCGGCGCATCTGCAGATCGGCGTCGAGGTTTTCGAGGTTCAGTACCGCCGACACCCGGTGCTGGCGGGCGCGGGCGGCGATCTGCTGCAGGGAGGCTTCGGTATGGGCAGCGGCGTCGATCACCACATGGCCATAGACCTCGGCCAGGGTCACGAAATCGCCTTCGGGATCCAGGATGGTCTGCTGGACCCAGGGCGCGCTCTGTTCGAGCAGGCGGCGCAGCAGGTAGGACTTGCCCGACCCGGAATTGCCCTGCACCAGCAGACGGGTGGCCAGCAGTTCCTCCAGATCGAGGTTTGCCGGAATACCCGCCTTGGTGACGCCCATGTCGATGGCGACCGTCATGCCTGCCTTTTTTGAAATTCGATTTAAGCCCCTCATATAGCGCAAGCGGGCGCCGCGATCTCTTGCTAAAAATTCAGCCCATGGACGCAGCGGTTTTCTGGCGGGACGATATCGACAGTCTGGCCTTTTCGATTGAGGGGCATGGCGGCATCTGCGTCATCCATCGCCGAGCCCTGCGCACCCTGATCGGGCATCTGCCGGAACCCCAGGAAGCCTTGGATTTCTTCGAGAACCGGCGCGCCGCTTTCGAGGTTGCCGCCCGTGCAAAGATTCTCCGGGCAGGGCTGGCGTTTGAGGCCAATTTCCACCTGACCAGCCGCGATGTCGCAGCTTCCCCTTGACGTTGCAGGGTCCGCTGCATAGCGTCGGCCTGTCGATGGTTCCCCGCAAGGGGATCAAAAGGGAACGCTGTGCGGTCTTTTACGAGACTTAGGCAGCGGCTGCCCCCGCAACTGTAAGCGGCGAGTCTGTCTTCGATTAGACCACTGGGGAAACCTGGGAAGGTGAAGACAGGCAAAGACCCGCGAGCCAGGAGACCTGCCAGCGGCAAGCGTAACGACCGGGCGGGGTGTCCCGATGTGGTCAGCGACAGCTGGCTCGCGAATTCCCCGGCGGATCCATCTAGTTTCATGAGGATCGACATGCCGATTTCTTCCAATGTTTCGACCGCGGGCAAATCCGCCGCAGTCAGCCGTTCTTCTTCGACGACCTTCCAGGCCCTGCTTGCAATGGCTTTTGGCCTGCTGATCGTCGGGATGGCCGGTTTCTCGCATAGCGAGATCCTGCATAATGCGGGTCACGACACGCGCCATTCGAACGCGTTCCCCTGCCACTAAGCGGCCCGGCCGCATCGTAAGCTAGCGCCTTTTTAATAGGTTACGTCATCCCGGACCTGATCCGGGATCTCCGTCAGGAGAGGACCGTCACGGCGTGGCAACACGAGATCCCGGATCAAGTCCGGGATGACGGTTTTTGTTTGATGTGATCTTCGAGAAGGTCGCCCCAATCCAATCCCAGGGGAACCCCTATGAACGTCTTCCGTTCGATCATTTTTTCCGCCGTCCTGGCGGGTCTCATTACCGGTATCGTTGTCACGGGCGCGCAGATGGTCAGCACCGTGCCGCTGATCCTGAAGGCTGAAGTCTTCGAAGTGGCTGAGCCTGCCGCTCCGGCCGATGCCGGTCACAGCCATGCGCCCGGCACCGCCGCCCATTCCCATGACGAAGAAGCCTGGGGGCCAGAAGATGGCTTCGAGCGCAATGCCTATACCGCGCTGATCAATGTGGTCAGCTGGATTGGCTTTGGCATGCTGATGGCCGGTGTCTTTGTGCTGTCGCGCCGGGATATCACCTGGCGTGAAGGCTTCCTGTGGGGCCTTGGCGGTTTTGCCGCCTTCATCCTGGCGCCGACCCTGGGGCTGCCGCCCGAACTGCCGGGCATGCCCGCGGGCGATCTGGTGGCCCGTCAGGTCTGGTGGATCGGCACCGTTGCCGCAACGGCTGTCGGCCTTTACCTGATCGCGCTCCAGCGCTCACCCCTGGCTGCCGTGGCCGCCATCGTGCTGATCGCCTTGCCGCATGTGATCGGCGCGCCGCAGCCCGAAAGCCACGACAGCGCCGTGCCACATGGGTTGCATCACGAGTTCGTGGTGGCCGTTACGCTCACCACGCTGCTGTCCTGGTCGCTGCTCGGCGGTCTGACCGGCCTGTTCTACCGCCGCTTCTCGGCGACCGCTTGATCGTCTCAAATATCTGTCGTCATCCCGTGGCTTGACCACGGGATCTCCTCCGAGAGCCGGGCCAATTCTGTTTCAGTCAGAGTGGAAACGCCCCCGGAGGAGACCCCGGGATCAAGTCCCGGGGTGACGAGATATTGGAAGGATCGAACCTTAAACCGCCAGGACACCCATCTCGGCGGCCAGTTCTGCCTTGGCTTCGGCCAGGATCTCGAACGACCGCACCCGCGCCGCATGGTCATAGACCTGGGCGGTCACGATCAATTCATCGGCCTGGGTTTCGAGCAGCAGGGCGGCGAGGCCCTTCTTGACGGTTTCCTTGGTGCCGACGATGGCCTTGCCCAGGGCATGATCGACCTGCGCTTCCTCCATCGGTGACCAGAGGTCGCCCATGTTGTCGACAGGCGGTGGCAGCTTGCCCGGAGTGCCGCGCCGCAGATTGATGAACTGCTGCTGGACCGAGGTGAAAAGCCGTTTGGCTTCCGCGTCCGTATCGGCGGCGGTGATGTTCACGCCGACCATGGCGTAAGGCTTCGGGTTCTCCTCCGACGCCATATAGTTCTGGCGATAGAGCCGCAGGGCGCTGGCCAGCTGCTGAGGGGCGAAATGCGAGGCGAAGGCATAGGGCAGCCCATAGGCGGCGGCCAGCTGCGCACCAAAGAGGCTCGACCCCAGGATCCAGATCGGCACATTCAGGCCGCCGCCCGGCACCGCCTGTACGGCCTGACCCGGCACGGGTTCGGCGAAATAGGCCTGAAGCTCGCGCACATCCTGCGGGAAGGTATCGGCATCGCTCATGCCTTTGCGCAGCGCATGGGCCGTCCGCATGTCCGATCCCGGCGCCCGGCCAAGACCCAGGTCGATACGACCGGGGAACAGGGCTTCCAGCGTGCCGAACTGTTCGGCGATCACCAGCGGCGAATGGTTGGGCAGCATGATGCCACCCGCGCCAACCCGGATGGTCTTGGTTGCCGCCGCCACATGGCCGATCACGACCGAGGTCGCGGCGGAGGCGATGCCGGGCATATTGTGATGCTCGGCCATCCAATAGCGATGATAGCCCAGACGCTCGGCATGCTGCGCCAGATCGGCCGAATTCCGGAAAGCGTCAGAGGCGGTGAAGCCCTGGCCGATGGGGGAGAGGTCGAGTACGGAAAAGGGGATCATCGCCGGGTCCATCTGATGTGTCGATCAACAGATGGGGCAGACAGCGACGATCTGCAAGCGTCATTGTTACGGTTGTTTGTTGGTCATGACCAGACCGGCAGGGCATCTTTCTCGGCGATATGTTCCATGGGCATGCGCGCGGCTGTACGATCTATGCGGGTAGCGATTGCTTCCCGTTCAGCCTACGGGGCGTTCGCCGGTAAATTTTTGTGCTCCATGTATTGGATGACTGTCCGCAGGGTCCCGTTATGGGAGAACTGATAGGTCCGCGTTTCCTGCCTTGAAGGGGTGCCGGGGATGGCAACAAAGGTCGATCCGATCATCATGCCACCAGACGCCGTCCCCTCTATGTTCGCCATGTAGGAGCCCGTCGTGCCGAGTTTGGTCATATCGGTGCTGAGGAGCAGAAAGCGCTCGTTCGCCTTCGGGAAGAATTCGATCAGGAACCGCTGATTGTCGAGCTTGAACATATCGAACGGAATTGTGCGCAGGGGGACGCGGTTCACATCCTGGACCTGGATATTGGGTGGCCAGACAGCGCCAGAGGCGCTCACCACGCTGCTGAGGGTCAGCCTGTAGGGAGCAACGTATTCCGGCAGGCTGACCAGGGCGATTGTCGTCTTGCGACCGTCGATCTCGGCGCAAGAGGTGTCTGCCCGGATTTCGGCGATCGTCACACCCGAAGGGTTGCCGCCGCCGGGCTTGTTATATTCTGTCGGAACCAAGGGCTGGGATCGATTGGTGCCGGGTGGGCAGGTCTGATCCGCAAGCGACAGCACCGGTTGCGGACCCTGCACACATCCGCCGAGCAAAGCCAGGATCGGAAGGGCTATCAGGGCATGGCGGTTCAACATCTGATATCCCGTCTGGTGTAAAACAGTCTCATCGCCGCAGGATAGCGAAAGGACGCGCGCAAAGGAACGTCCATCAGCAACCGTCAGGCGCTCTTGAACCGATAAGCCGTCATCTGGCGATAGGTTTCGCCGGGTTTCAGCACGGCCGAGGGGAAATGCGGCTTGTTCGGGCTGTCGGGGAACTTCTGTGGCTCCAGCGCGAAGCCGAAATAGGGCTTATGTTCCTGGCCGGACAGCGGCGGGGCCGTCTCGGACAGGCCTGCGCCGTCATAGAACTGCAGGCCGGGTTCGGTGGAGATGACTTCCATCGACAGTTTCTTGTCGGGGCTGAGGACCTGGGCGATGGTCCGCATACCCTGGCCGCGCAGCACGTAGTTGATGTCATAGGGCAGCAGCTTGCCGCTGGGCGGCTTGCCGATGGCGCGCGGTTCGCGGAAATCGAAGGGGGTGCCCTGGACCTTCAGCACTTCGCCGGTGGTGATCAGATCGGCATCCACCGGGGTATAGAGATCCGCGTTGATCTGGAGTTCATGTTCGCGGATGTCGGTATTTTCCTGCAGCGTGAAGTAGGAGTGATGCGCGATGTTCACCAACGTCGGCGCATTGCAGGTGGCGCTATATTCGATGGCAAGTGTCGCCGGTCCCATCAGGCGATAGCGGCAGCGGATCGTGCAGTCGCCGGGATAGCCTTCCTCGCCATTAGCTGACTGGAACTCCAGCGTCACATGGTCCATGCCGTCTTCGATGATGGTCCAGAGACGGCGCGAGATGCCCTGGTGTCCGCCATGCAGATGGGTCTTGCCCTTCTCGTTCGCGGTCAGGTCGTGATCATTGCCGTTCAGCGAGAATTTGCCGCCCGCGATGCGGTTGGCATAGCGCCCCGCCGTCACCCCCAGATAGGAGGGGTTGGAGAGATAGCCGTCCAGCGCCTGATAGCCCAGCACCACATGGCGATGGCCGGTGGTGGAGGGGACGACGAGATCGCGGATGACCGCCCCGAAGTTCAGGACGGAGGCGGCCATGCCATCGCGGTTGGCGAGGCGAATCTCGGTCACGTCCTGGCCGTTGACCTTGCCGAAATCATGCAGACTCATCGTCGGTATTCAGTCCGTGTTAGCCCTTGCGGAGGCTGCCGAACGACCGGGTGATCAGCCGCTGCAGCACAATGAAGGCGAACAACAAACCACCGATTGCGATTTTGGTCCACCAACTGTTCAAGCTGCCGTCAAAAGCGATGAGAGTTTGAATGACGCCCTGGATCAATCCGCCGAACAGTGTGCCGACCACATAGCCGATCCCGCCGGTGAGCAGTGTGCCGCCGATGACCACGGCCGCGATGGCATCAAGCTCCACCCCGACTGCCGCCAGCGGATAGCCCGACGCGGTATAGAGGGTATAGAGCACCCCCGCGAGGCTGGAGTAGAAACCGCTCACCGCATAGATGGCGATGGTGGTGCGGCGGATCGGCACGCCCAGCAGGGCCGCCGAGACCCGGTCACCGCCGATGGCATAGACGTTGGTGCCAAAGCGCGTGCGGTGAGCCAGGATGATCCCCAGGGCCAGCGCCCCCAGCATCACCAGCGCCGATGCCGACAGCCCGCCGCGCCCCGGCAGCGGAATACGGAAACCCGCGAAGGCTTCCATCGCCGGATGCTGGATCGACAGGGATTCGAGGCTGAGGACAAAGGCGAGACCGCGCAGCAGGAACATGCCCGCCAGCGTCACGATGAAGGGTTGGATATCGAAAGTATCGATCAGCCAGCCCATGGCGGCGCCGAACAGCACGCCGAAAATCAGCGCGACCGCAGCGGCGCCCAGCGGATGCATCCCGGCGTCCCGTACCAGGATCGCGAACAGCATGCCGACGAAGGCGATCATGGAGCCAACGGACAGATCGATGCCGCCAGATAGGATTACAAAGGTCATGCCGATGGCGGCGGTGATCAGGAAGGCATTGTCGGTCAGCAGATTGCCGAGCACCAGGGTCGAGGCGAAGTTGCGATACTGGCTCATGCCCAGGCCATAGAGCAGGATCAGCACCACCAGGGTTGCAAGCAGCGGAAGCAGGCGTTCGTTCTTGAGCATGACGGCGGGCCTACTGCGCGCGCAGCCGCTGGAGGCGCGGCGACTGGAGGAAAAGCACGGCCAACACCACGCAGGCTTTGACCACCAGGGTATATTGCGAGGGCAGACCGCTGACGAGGATGGTGGTGGTCAGACTCTGGATCACCAGCACGCCGATCAAGGTTAGGCCCAGGGCGAAGCGTCCGCCCTTCAGGGCCGCCCCGCCGATCACCACGGCCAGGATCGCATCAAGCTCCAGCCAAAGACCGGCGTTATTGGCGTCCGCCCCCTTGATGTCGGCGGTCAGCACGATACCTGCCAGCGCCGAGCAGAGGCCGGAGATGGCATAGGCGGAGAGGCGGATCCAGCGGGCTTCGATCCCGGCCAACCGGCTGGCGGCGGCATTGCCGCCGACGGCCTCCAGGAACAGTCCCATCGCCGTACGGCGCAGGACCAGTGCCAGCAGGATCGCAAATCCCAGCACCACCAGCACGCGCACCGGCAGGCCCAAGAAGAAGCCGCCGCCGATCACCTGGAAGAAATCGCTATGGAAGGTGACGATCTGGCCGTCCGTGATCATCTGGGCGATACCACGTCCGGCGACCATCAGGATCAAGGTCGCGACGATGGGCTGGATATCCAGGAAAGCGACCAGCAGCCCGTTCCATAGTCCGCAGAGGATGCCTACCGCCACCACGGCCAGCAGCACCAGCACGGGCGGCAGGCCGGAGGTCTTCAGCAGCACGGCCATCGTCGCGCCGCAGATGGCAATGATGGCGCCGACCGACAGATCGATACCGCCGGTTGCAATCACGACCGCCATGCCCAGGGCGACGAAGGCCAGGGGCGTGCCGCGATGCAGGATATCGATCAGGCTGCCGAACAGATGACCGTCGACGATGCGGATCGAAAAGAAATTGGGCGACAGGAAGAGGTTGGCCAGCAGGATCGCTGCAAGCGCCAGGGACGGCCACAGCCAGCGGCGGCCGGGGATCTTCAAGAAACTCATTGGGCGATAGCCTCGATGATGGCGGGCTGGCTGACTTCGGTTCGGGTCAGTTCGGCCACCTTGTGGCGGTCGCGCAGCACGACTACCCGGTCTGCCACGGCGGTGATTTCCTCCAGCTCCGAGGACACCATGACCATCGCCATGCCGTCGTCGCACAGCCGCCGGATCAGCCCCATGATCTCGGCATGGGCGCCGACATCGATGCCGCGTGTGGGTTCATCCAGCAACAGCAGCTGCGGCTGGGTGATCAGCCAGCGGGCCAGGATCACCTTCTGCTGATTGCCGCCCGACAGTTGCCCGACCGGCTTTTCGGCATCGGGCGTGCGGATCCCCAAGGCCAGGATCATCTCCGATGCGAAGCGATCCTGTTCGGCGCGGCGGATGCGCTTGCGCCAGCCGCGTTTGGCCTGGAGGGCGAGGATGATATTCTCCCGCACCGACAGTTCGGCCACGATGCCTTCGTGTTTGCGATCCTCCGGGCAGAAGGCCATGCCCAGCCGGATGCCCTGGCGCGGGTTTCTGATCGCCATCGGCACACCATGGAGCTTGATGCTGCCGCGATCCGCGCTATCGGCGCCGAAGATCAGTTTGATGGTTTCCGAGCGTCCCGATCCCAGAAGCCCTGCCAGCCCGACGATCTCGCCCCGAGCTGCGCTCAAGGACACGTCCTCCAGCATATGCTTCTTGCCGATATTATCGGCCTCGATGACCGGTTCACGGGCGCCGGGGGCCTTCTCGTCGCGGGCGATATGGGGCAGAGCCTCGGCGGCCTTGCCCAGCATCAGGGAGACGAGGTCGAGGCGCGGCAGGTTCGCCGCCAGATGGCTGCCGACCTGTTTGCCGTTGCGCAGGACCGTGATGCGGTCGGAAATCGCGTAAACCTGATCGAGGAAATGGGTGACGAAGACGATGGCGATGCCGCGCGCCTTCAGGCCGCGCAGCACATCGAACAGCACGGCGACTTCACGGGCATCCAGGCTGGCGGTCGGTTCGTCCAAGATCAGCACCTTCACCTCGCCATCCAGGGCGCGGGCGATGGCGACCAACTGCTGGATCGCGATGGAATAGCTTCCCAGCGGGCGCGACACATCGATGTCGAGGCCCAGCGGCTTCAGCATCTCCTGCGCATGGCGTCTCGCGGCGCCCCAGTTGATGAAGCCGAAGCGGCGCGGCTGGCGCTCCAGGGTCAGGTTTTCGGTCACGGTCAGTGTCGGCACCAGGTTCACTTCCTGATAGACCGTGCTGATACCGAGGTCCTGGGCCTCGCGGCCGCTTTTGGGGTCGATGGTCCGCCCGGCGAGCTGCATCTCGCCGCCGTCGCGCCGATAGATGCCCGTCAGCACCTTGATCAGGGTGGATTTACCGGCCCCGTTCTCCCCCAGCAGCGCATGCACCTCGCCGGGGAAAAGCTGGAAATCGACACCATCGAGGGCGCGGACGCCGGGAAAGCTTTTGGTGATGCCCGACAGAGTCAGGATGGGCGCGCTCATGGGCTCTCCCTTATAAAAGGAGCGGCGGACCGAGGCTCTCCCCCCGGCCCGCCGCACCCTGCTACTTCGCGCTGCGCTTCTTGTATTCTTCGGCAGCGGTGTCCGGCAGATAGAGCGGACCTTGCGCCTTGATCCACTTCGGCACTTCCTTGCCGGCCTTCGCCGCAGCGATGGCATCGAAGGACGGGCCGCCCAGATGCGGGTTCAGTTCGATCGTGGCATTGGCATCGCCGTCAGCCATGGCCTTGAAGATATCCGGCACGGCGTCGATGGAGACGACGGTGATATCCTTGCCGGGCTTCAGGCCTGCTTCCTTGATGGCCTGGATCGCGCCCAGGGCCATGTCGTCGTTATGGGCATACATCGCGCAGATGTTCTTGCCGCCGCCTTCGGCCTTGAGGAAGCTCTCCATGACTTCCTTGCCACCCGAACGGGTGAAGTCGCCGCTTTGCGAGCGGGCGATTTCCATGCGCGGGAACAGCTTCACGACATCCTCGAAGCCCTTCTTGCGGTCGATGGCAGCGCTGGAGCCGACGGTGCCCTGCAACTCGACCACGCGGCATTTGCCGTTGGTGCGGGCCGCGAGCCAGGAGGCGGCCAGACGGCCTTCTTCCACGAAGTCCGACGAGACCTTGGTCAGATAGAGCGACTCATCGCCTTTTATGCCGCGGTCGACCAGAACGACCGGGATCTTGGCGTCCTTGGCTTCTTTCAGGACCTGATCCCAGCCGGTTTCGACGACCGGTGCCAGCAGGATGCCGTCAACGCCCTGGGCGATGAAGGTGCGCACGGCTTTGATCTGGTTTTCCTGCTTCTGCTGAGCGTCGGAGAATTTCAGATCGATGCCGCGCTTCTTGGCTTCGGCTTTGATGGATTCGGTTTCAGAGGTACGCCAGCCGCTTTCCGAACCGATCTGCGAGAAGCCGATGGTCTGGGCGTTGGCACCGGCCGCGATCAGCGACATACCCAGCAGCAGGCTGCCGACTGTAATGCTTTTCATGCGTCTCACTCCCCTTGGGATTGCGCGGATTATGTGTGTTCCGGTTCGACGGTCCGCGCTCGCCGTCGCCGAATTGGGTTGAGTCTTTGTGTTGGCCTACCGCGCTTCGCGCTACTTGAGGCCGTTGCCTGATCCGCTGTTCAGAGCGGCTTCACGCCGCCCTTGGGGGCCGGAACGATGGCCAGGGTATTGCGCAGCGGCAGGCCGAACTCCGGCACGCTGATCTCGAAGGTGTCGCCCGCTTGCGTCTTGATGCCGTCCGAAAAGCTCAAGGTGGCGGTGCCGAAATAATGCAGATGCACGTCGCCGGGGCGGCGGAAGAGGCCATATTTGAAGTGGTGAGCTTCGAGGTTCGCGATGCTGTGGGACATGTTCGCTTCGCCCGACAAGAAGGGCTTTTCCCACAGAACCTCGGCCCCGCGATGGATGCGGGAGGTGCCCGACACGCTATCGGGCAGGGCGCCCACCAGCAGCTCCGGCCCAACCGCGCAGTGCCGCAGCTTGGAATGGGCGAGATAGAGGTAGTTCTGCCGCTCCGTCACATGGTCGGAGAACTCGTTACCGATGGCAAAGCCCAGCCGATAGGGCTGACCGTCCGGACCGATGACATAGAGGCCGACGATCTCCGGCTCTTCCGATCCGTCGAGCGCGAAGGACGGCGAGGGCAGGGCGGCGCCGGGAGCCACCACGACCGATCCGTCGCCCTTGTAGAACCATTCCGGCTGAACGCCCGCTTCACCGTTCTTCGGCTTGCCGCCGTCGACGCCCAGCTTGAACATCTTCATGCTGTCGGTCTGTTTGCTGGGATCGGCCAGATCCCTGTGCATCTTGTCGCGGCCTTCGGCGCTGCCAAGGTGCGTCAGGCCGGTGCCGGTGACGTAGCAATGGGCGGCATCGGGATGGTCGAGCGGGGCGAGCAGACGGCCTTCGCTGGCAATCGCCTTCAGATCGACAGTCTCGCCAAAGCCCTTGGAGGCCACTTCCGCCTCAAGCCCATGGCCTGCCGTGATCGCAGACAGCGCAAGGTCGCGCACCGTGGCGAGACCTTGGACGATACGGGCGGCGCCATCCTTGCCGGTGGCGGCCACGGCCCGATCTCCCGATACGCTGCGAAACTGTACCAACCTCATCGTCATCTCACTCCGGTTGCATCAAGAAGGGCGACGAACATGCGGCGTCATCGCCGGTCGTGGGGTCGACCAAACGTGGAAAACTCTGATTAGGTCAGCAGAAAGCCGCGTGAAACACGCATCGCCGATATCCTCCCAAGGTGCCCGTCTCGCCCGCTTTCGGGTCGGACAGTGTCTTATTGGTGCGCAAACCTTAGGAGTAGAAATCGATAACCGTCCAATGACTTTTTTCGGGCTTCCGATATACTTATAATTATAAGAAGCTAACCAGCCTCAAGTAGCGCGAAGCGCGGTAGGCGAACAAACAAGCTCTACCCTCAAGTAGCGCGAAGCGCGGTAGGTCAACGAAAAGAAACTCTGCGGGAGGAAACATGAAGACACTGGCCCCCGACTGGTATCTGCGGGTACGGCTGAAGCTGCGCCATCTGCAGCTCTTCGTCGCCTTGGATGATTATCGCAATCTCAACCGCGCGGCAGGCAGCCTGAATATGTCACAGCCAGCCGCCAGCAAGCTGCTCGGCGAGCTGGAGGAGATGCTGGGGATCGAGCTGTTCGAGCGTCAACCACGCGGGGTTGAGCCCAATTGGTATGGTGAGGTGATGATCCGCCATGCGCGCACGGTCCTGGCCAATCTGGGGCAGGCGGGCGACGAGCTGATGGCGCTCAAGACCGGCGATGGCGGCTCGGCCAGTATCGGCACCGTGATGGCCCCTGCGGTCGATGCGGTGGTGGATGCGGTGGAGGCGGTGCGCCGGGATCTGCCGCGCCTGCATATCACCGTGCAGGTGGAAACCAGCGATGTGCTGGTGCCGCGCCTTGTGGATTCGAAGCTCGATTTCGTGGTCGCGCGTATTCCCCAGGACGTCGACCCTAATCCCTTCATCTACGAGGAAGTGAGCGACGAGGAGATCTGCTTCGTCGTCTCCGATCAGCACCCCTTGGCGGAGAAGGCGGGGATTCGGTTGGTGGATCTTATCGACCGATCCTGGGTGATCCAGCCGCGCACCTCGATCCTGCGGCGGCGGGTGGACGGCATGTTCCAGTCGGCGGGCCTGCCGATCCCGGCCAAGGTAACGAATACGCCGTCGGTCTTCATGGCGCTGGCCACGGTGGCGAAGACCGAGGCGATCACGGTGATGGCCAAGACGGTGGCCCAGCTGTTTGCTGCGCCGGGGCGCTTCCGCATCCTGGATTTCGAACGGTTCTCCGTGCAGCCCTTCGGGTTGATCCGCCTGCGCGATAAGCCCTTGTCGCCGGGCGCTGCTGCTTTGTTCAAGAAGGTGCGTGGGACGCTGCTGCCGGGGTGATTCTATCTTTTCGTCACCCCGGGACTTGACCCCGGGGTCTCCTCCGGGGCGTTGCAAATAAACAAGACCTTGTCATCCCTGACTTGATCCGGGATCCGGCCGTTGTTTGGTGCTCTGCACTGCCTGATGTCTGCAATGACTAGCGGCCGGATCCCGGCTCGGGGGCCGGGATGACGGTCTATCGTTAACTGCTAATGCGAATCTCTCGGCACGCCTGCCCCTGAGCCGCCGACCAGGAAGTCCAGGTCGGCGCCCTGGTTGGCTTGCAGCACATGCTCCACATAGAGCTTGGCCCAGCCGCGCTGGGGCTTTTCCGGCGGCACCCAGGAGGCGCGACGGCGGATCAGTTCTTCGTCCGAAACCTCCAGATGCAGGCGGCGATTCGGCACGTCCAACTCGATCATATCGCCGTCCTTCACCAGCGCTAGCGGACCCCCAGCGGCAGCTTCGGGCGAAGTGTGGAGGACGACGGTGCCATAGGCGGTGCCGCTCATACGGGCGTCGGAAATGCGGACCATGTCGGTGATGCCCTTGCGCAAAACCTTGGGCGGCAGCGGCATATTGCCGACCTCCGCCATGCCGGGATAACCCTTCGGCCCGCAGTTCTGCAGCACCATCACGCAGGTCTCGTCGATATCCAGGTTCTCGTCATTGATGCGTTCGTGGAAGTCCTCGATGGAGGAGAAGACGACCGCCCGGCCGCGATGTTTCAGTAGGCTCGGGGTGGCGGCCGACGGCTTGATCACCGCGCCATCGGGGGCGAGGTTGCCGGTGATGACCGCGATGCCTGCCTTGTCCTTGAAGGGATCGGCGAAGGCATGGATCACGTCACGGTTATAGCAGGGGGCTTCCTGGTTGTTCTCCCACAGGCTCTTGCCGTTGACGGTCAGCGCGTCATTGTTCAGCAGGCCCGCATCGCCCAGCTCGCGGATCACGGCCGGAACGCCGCCCGCACAGAAGAAATCCTCCATCAGATATTTGCCCGACGGCTGCAGATTGACGAGGCAAGGGACGGAGGAGCCGAGCTTGTCCCAATCCTCCAGCGCCAGATCGACACCGATGCGGCGGGCCAGTGCCAGCAGATGGATCACGGCATTGGTCGAACCGCCGATACCGGCATTGACCTTCACTGCATTCTCGAAGGCCTGCCGGGTCAGGATCTGCGACATCTTCAGATCCTGTTTGACCATCTCGACGATGCGGCGGCCGGACAGTTGGGCCAGCGTCAGTCGGCGGGCGTCGACGGCGGGAATGGCGGCGTTACCCGGCAGGCTCATCCCTAAGCTTTCGACCATCGAAGCCATGGTGGAGGCGGTGCCCATGGTCATGCAGCTGCCCTTGGAGCGATGCATATGGGCTTCGGCGGCGATGAAGTCGGCGTTGCTCATGCGGCCGGCGCGCACTTCCTCGGACATCTGCCAGACGCCGGTGCCCGAGCCGAGATCCTGGCCGCGATATTTGCCGTTCAGCATCGGGCCGCCCGAAATGCCGATGGTCGGCAGATCGCAGGATGCGGCCCCCATCAGCAGCGACGGCGTGGTCTTGTCGCAGCCCATCAGCAGGACGACGCCGTCCATCGGATTGCCGCGGATCGATTCCTCGACATCCATGGAGGCGAGGTTACGGAACAGCATGGCGGTGGGGCGCAGCTGGGTTTCGCCCAGCGACATGACCGGGAATTCCAGCGGAAAGCCGCCTGCTTCATAGACGCCGCGCTTCACCCATTCGGCGATCTCGCGGAAATGCCCGTTGCAGGGGGTGAGTTCAGACCAGGTGTTGCAGATGCCGATGATCGGGCGCCCGTCGAACAGATCATGCGGGTAGCCCTGATTTTTCATCCAGCTGCGATGCATGAAGCCGTCGCGATCTTCGCGGCCGAACCAGCCCTGGCTGCGCAGGGGTTTTTTAGTCTTGTCGCTCATGGCGCCCGCTCCCTAAAGGCGTCCCCTTGGATGGGGGCCGCTCGCCTGTTTTGCGGGCAGAGTATCAATGGGTTTTCATAACCGTCTAATGCGGTTATGCGAGTTTGATATATGAATTCAGTTATGGTTACGGTTTGGGCAGGGGACGCGTCGCCACCCCGACGGAGCCATTGTGGGCAAACAGGACCAGATTTTTGACGTCATAGCCGCTGGTGACCATCGCATATCCGGTATGGGTATAGACGGCATGGCTGCTGACGCGGTCGCTGGTCTGTCCGATGGAGGCGGGGTCCGACGTCACGACCAGATAAGCCTCGCCCGGACGTTGGCGCACGGCGGCATGCAGACGATTTGCCCGGAAGAGAAAATTGTCGCGGGCAATCTCTCGCAGCTGCACCCCGTCCGCATCCAATAACATTGCCCGTGGCGAGAGGAAATTACCGGTCCCGTTTGGCAGGCTGAAGATATCGAGCAGAGCGGGCGAAGCGGGCAGTTTAAAAGCCACATAGGTCGCGCGGCCGGCGGGGGTTTCCAGGCAGGCACTGTTCTTGTCGACAGCCACGGGAACGAGTTCCTGTTCGGCCGCAAGCGGGCGCGCAGAAGCGATATCCGGCTTCGCCACGCATTTGCTGAAGTCGAGGTTCAGGACTGCCGCCTCGGGCGGCGGCCCGGCAACACAGGCGGAAAGGCTGAATGCGGCGGCGGCGCCAAGTAGCGCAAAAAGACGCACGATCCTACTGCTTCTTCAAAAGGTTGGCGATGGTGCTGGCCGTCTGTTCGGTCGCGGATTTGAGCCCGGTTACGGCCTTCTCCGGATTGGCCATCAGGATGTCGAAGGTCGTGAAGGCGTAGGCCGGATCCGGGGCGATCGAGACGATATTTTTATCCTGGATAATCGGATTGTAGCTGAGGTGATCCTGCATCAGAACAGCCGAGGTCTTGGCATCGACGAGGCGCACTTTGGCTTCGAACATCGGGCGGTAGGGGGTCTCATCGCGGATGCCTGCCGCCCGATAGCCATACCCCAGCACAACGAGGTCCAGATAGGCATCGACCGCCGGATCGGAGGTCTTCGGATAGACGGCAATGAATTCAGTGCCTGCTGCATTCGATGCCTGGGTGCTGGTTTGTGCGTCGCGGTTAAAGGCGATCGGCGCCGTTTTATACCCCAACTGCTGCAGGCGATCGGACAAGGCAGTCAGGAAAATAGTCTGGACCTGGATGTTATTGGCGTCGGCGATCTGCTTGAATTTTGAATCCCTGTCTGCCTGCATCCCGGCATCCACCAATGCGCCGATCAGCCCGAAGCTCTGCCCGACCGATGTCGCGAGCTGCACGCTGGCCGTATTTGAGATACGGGGCGGCAGGACACCAATGGTCTGTATTTTCTCCGCCGAGGCATCAAAGGGGACTGGGGGAGTGGTGCAGGCCGCCAGTAAACAGGAGGTGGCGACTAACAGGAGGATACGACTCAGGATATTCATCAAAAAAAACCTAATGGGTGAGATTTTACCACCAAAGATGGTGGCAAAATGCCTGTCGATCAGCCGTGGATCAACTAAATTGCTCTCAAATGATCTCTAATAAGTCACAGTCACTAATATCGTGTCGGTATAATTGCCTGCTGGAACATTCTGCAAGGCAGGGATGCGGCCATAGATTGGATAGCTCGTGGTTGCCATGGCCAGTCCAAGCAGGTAGCCGTCGTAAACCATGACCGAACCGCCACTGCCATTCCCCCAGACCGAGCCATAGGTGCCGCTGGTGAAGAGGTTGTAATTCATCGTCTTGCCCGGTCCGGCGCTGAGCTGCCGGGTGGAGAAGGTGCCGTTCCCCTGGGACAGGCTGATGGAATAGGCGACCAGCAACGAAATCCCGAGCAGCAGATCGCAGGAGACCGTTACCGATCCTGTTGAGATGCGGGGTGTCGGCGATAGCGGATCGTAGGAACCGAAACTGACGCCGGTGGCGCTGGCGGTGCAGGCGGCCAGGGCATTGGCGGCGGCGGGTTGCAGGCTCAGAAGCGCAGCCAGGGCCGCGGCAATACGGTTCGGTCTCATGGCGCATCCCCGCAGGTAAGGGTAAGGCGGCTATTATCTGGGCCAGGTTTAGGGAGAACCACCTGGCAACGTCCCTGGGCGGTTTCGACTATGAAGGCTGTTTCTTTCCCGGCGGCTATCGGCTCGAGATAAGCCTCGCCATCATAAGCTGTGCGGAATTCTCGGCTATCTGCGACCCGCAGGATCTTCGCGCCGGGAGAGATCGGCTGCTGGTCGGCGCGCTGAATGACGACGCGCCGCGCGCCGCTGTATCTGGCGTTGAAGCTGACTACGGCCGCGCTGCGATTGGCGGGAATGATCTGCTGTTCCAGCGCTTCGATATCGGCCGTGATCGGCAGGCCGCTGGTATCGACGCCGATCTTAGAGGGATAGTTCGAGATCATTTGCGGAATGAACAGATCGCCATCCTCGTCCGTCACGCCAGCCGGACGATTGTCCTGGGTGATCGGCACGCCGGGGAAGCCGGGTACGGAGACCACGCCGAAAGCATCGTCGACCCGGCGAGTCATGAACATCTTTCCATCGGCGGCTGCTACGCCGCCGCGTAAGGAAAGGCGGGCGTTATCCCGATTGTCGAAGCGGTCGAGGGCAAGGCCGATATCCCCGTGCTTTGTCCGTTTCAGGGCGTCGGCGCCATAGCGGTTGATGGTGTCGAGGGCCGTGATTGCCCCCAGGTCCAGCCCATCGACCGCATTGCCGCTATGGCGGGCCTGGGCGGTTATGGCGGTATCCGCGCCGCGCCGCAGCACATCCAGGGTCGCATTGTTGGTGCCGCCGAACAGGAAGGTGACGGTCAAGCCGACGCTGGTGTCGTTGAAGTCGCCTTGACGGGTATTGAGGCCATAGAGGCTGGCGAAGGCCGATTGCCCGACAGGCAGCGTCCAACTGGCGGTAAGGATCGAGACATTGTCCCGTCCCCGATAACGCTGTTTGGCAAAGGAAAGCAGGCCGGAGCCGTAATCGTCGAGCGCGAGACCGGCACTGGCCACCAGCTCTGATGTCAGGCCGTTGCCAAAGACGAAGACCTCGTCCGTATTGTTGAAGTCTGCATCTTGCCAGCGCTGCCGCAGCCCGACATTCCAAGAGCGCGCGGTGTAGGAATAGCCGACGCCACCCAGCCATGTGGCATCGCCCTTGACCCGCCCTCCTGCTGCCTCGCCCTGCAATTCGCCAATCCCCAGCAGCGTTGTGGCTACCGAAAAGCCGGCGACCTGACGCCTGCCCATTATCTCGCTGTGGCCCTCTACCGTGATCTCGTTGGTCAGGCCGTAGCGATGGGTGCCGGACAGCACCCAATCGTCATAGCCCATGCTTTCGAGCTGATAATTGCGGCGGCGGAAACCTGCCTCGTAGGAAAAATCCGACAGGCCTTCGCGCAGGATCTGCGGGCTGACATAGAAGGGCAGGGCGGTGCTCTGCTGCCGTCCCAGAGGATCGGTGAAGATCACCCGCGCCTCACCACTACCCCGGATGACCGGCAGTTGGTTCAGTTGGAAAGGCCCCTGATCGACCTCGCCGCGATAGCGCAGCACATTGTCGAGATAGACATCGACGGTCGAGGGTAGCTCCGCCTGACCTGCGAAGCTGGGGACCGCGAAGGGGACGAAGCCGGGCTGAATATCGAAATTCGTGCCGATCTGAATGCCGCCGAAGCGGAAAGGCCGCCCCCAGTCGCCGCCGCGCGCTACCCCGTCGCCCAGACGGATCCGCATCAACTCATCAGGCATATCCTGGACATAAGATGTATCGAGGCGTGTGAAGCCCTGTCCGCCTCCGACCGCCCGGAAAAGGCCGGTCGTGACCAGGGTTCCCTGGCCGATGGCCATGCCGCCCTCCACCAGCCCGGCGACATAACTGGGATCGTCCCCCGTCTGGGCAATCACGTCGTAATTGAAGAAGCCGCCCGCGGGCGGCGCCCGGGTGCCGGAGACACTGTCCGGCGAAACATCAAGGGATTGGGCGGCGACAGCTCCCGATCCTGCATTGACAACCAATTCCTGGGCTCCTGGGTCGAAACGGGCTATCACGCCGGGTATGGCGCCAAGGGCCACATATTCAACGCCGTTCAGAGGGAATGCCTTGATTCCTGGCGGCGCGCTCATGCGGGCGGCCATCAGGGCGGGGCGGGGGACATAGAATTCACCGCCCCGACGCACGGCCAGGACCGCATCGTCGATCACTTTGCCATTCACCCGCAGGGAAACGATAAAACGCTGATCGTCGGCACCTGTGCCCGGCATCAGACCAGGCAGGCCGGGGGTTTGTGCAAGCGCAACCGTTGGCCCGACGAAAGTCAGGGCAAAGCAGGCATGCAGAAAGCTTCTTCTCAACGTCCGCATCGGCTTGCGACCCCGGTGCCTAGCGCATCTCCTGCCTGACCGCCGGGTCTAACGGTATCTCGACTGGCCCATCCTCTGTGGTCAATCGCAGTTTTTCTGGGCCCGGCACCGCTAGATCCTTGTCGTCCAGCGGATAGCCCATCCAGGTGCTGGCTAGGACATAGCCAGAAGTCTTATGGAGGGAGCCTGCCACGCCACCACGCCCAATCAACTGATATTCGGTAAAGCGCGCGTGTCGCGTTCCCCGATTCAACATGAAGACGGTCGGGATGCCCCGTTCCGGCGGGGCGGCTGCCAGGACCTTGGTGGGAGGAGATTGTGGGGGCAGAAAAACCGGCAGACTGATCTTGAGAATGGTCTCGACTGCCTGGGCGCCGGTGGAATCCTGCAACGGCACCTCTTCGATGAAGAGTCTGAAGGTGCGCTCGTTGGGCGTTTGTAGAGCCCCTGCATAGCCGATGCGGACGACCTGCTGCGCGCCGGGAAGAATATCGGCGATCGGAGGGTTGACCAGAACGGCATCGGTCGGCTCCAGCCGATCGGCGCCACTCACCTGGCTCCAGGCCATCAGGCGCAGATGCACCAGGGACCGGCTGGGGCCGGTATTGGTCAAAGTCAGGACCGCACTGGGCTGGCGGTCGCTCAGGTCGATGCGGACGGTGGAGAGTTTGAGCTGGCCGGCCATGGCGGGGTCGCCGAGCGCTAGAACGGCGCCCAGGAAGAGAAGAAAGCCCCAGATGGGCAGGCGAATCCTGACATACCCCCGTTTCGACCTCATCGCTCCTCCCCAGCGAAAAGTCGGTGGCCCTAGTAGGTGACGACCACCGAAACCGTATCGGTATAGGCACCCACCGGAATGGACTGGTGAGGTGCGATCCGGCCGTAGACCGTATGGTTGGTCACAAGGCCGTTTGCCGTGCTTGCCAGGGTGTCGATGCTGACGGCGATGCCCTCGACGTTGCGGCTGTCTGTTAGAGGCCGTACTCCAGCGTTAACTGCTGGATGTTCTTCTTCAAACTGTTGGTGTGGCACCAGCGCGAGTGCCAGCAGATAGACCAACAGTATAGGGTGTCCGGCGAATGCAAGTCACTGAAATTGTGCTGCTTCCATCTGAAGGTGCCTCGGACGTAGGATCGTATGGGCCAAACGCGAGTGGGTCGGCCGTCAGGATCCTGATGGCCGCTAGAAGCGGCGTGGCAACCGTCAAGCAGGTTACGGTCGATATTTGGGTATTATTGATCGCCGCCGGCGTCTGGATGATCTGATTGATTGTGCAGCCGATGTATCGATCTACCTGGTATTGTCGAAACCGTGTTTTTTGTGCATCGGCCAGACTATTTCCTGAGCGTTTGCGGTGCGGCACCGTTGCATTTAATGCAGGGGGGCTTATGCTTGACTTCGCCCGGTTTCGGTCAAGTTCAGTGACCGAGATAAACTGGATAGAAGGCGCCCGGTAGCGATCGGGTGGAATTGATATGGCAGGTTTGGTTGCGTCGGCCGTTGTGGCTGTTTCGGTATCGGTCGTTTCGCCAGTTTCCCATCCGTCGACCGCGACTTGGGTAAGCCCCCAGTCTGCCGACCTCGGCTCCGTGCTGACCAAATGGTCGGAAACCGCAGGCGTGTCGGACGTTTCCCTGCCCCCCGAACTGGTCGGCCTGCAGGTCGGTCAGGTTTCCGTAAAGGCCCAGGATCTCTGCACGGCGGTCCAGCGTCTCGTCTCGGCTTTGCGCTATGCCTCACCGCAGCCCCGCCTCGCTTCATGCGATGGCGAAAAGGTCCTTCTGGAAACAGCATCGCGCTGATTGCATCAACCGAATGCTGTCGACCGGGCGAACACTGCCCCGGTAGTTGTGCTGCTGCTGTTGCCGCGCATGGACTGCAAAATCCCCTCGCCCCGCATCTTGATCTTAGGGTCGCTGTCTGACAGCAGCGCATTAGCGATGGTGAGCAGATAGGCGTCGAAGCCGGGAGCCTGATCTTGCGCGCTGTAGGGGACCATTGCCGTTGCTCCGCCTTTTGGGACGCCTTATCCCGATTGAAATTGTCGATCCCGGCCTCGTGCCGTCGTTCGATGGCCCTAATTTCCAGCAGAACCGACTTCCTCTCAATTCGGCGCGATGCCTAGCCAGTCGCGGTCTAAGGATCTACACCTGCGGCTTAATCCAGCGGATTAGGCTGCTTGGGCCTGACAGGGTTTCCGGGTGGAGAGAAACGCTTCCGCCCCTGGGGTGGAGCCGGTGCAAACCTTGGAAATTGCAACCCCTGCCGCATCGCCGATACCCCTAAACCTCTGGACTAATCCCAGCGCTTAACCGCCATGCCGAATGGCCGCTGGTTTCATTTGAGACGATGCTGAGTCCCATGAACAAACCCGTCGCCCTTATCGACAGCAATACCTACGCGGCTCGCGGGCTGGGCTTGCTGCTCGAAGATATCGGTTGCCGTGCCATCATCGGCGGCAACGCCGGGGCCATCTTGTCCGCCATGGGCACGCCGGCTGACCTGCAACTCATCATCGCCGAGCAGAACCCCGGCGGTGGCCGGAACGGGCTTGAGGAAGCCCTGGTCGTCCGGGCTGCAGCGGGCTGGGATGTCCCTATTCTACTTCTTGCCGCCCGCATGTATGCCCTGCCGATCCTGCTTACGATGATACCGGATGCTGTGGCGATCTTTACCCCTGTCGATATTCCGGTATTGTTAGCTGCAATTTCTGGATGTATTAAGAAGAGGTAGAGTGTGCGACATGGCAGGGGGAGCCATGAGCTGGGCGACATTAAAGAGACAAACCACATATGCTCTTTCAAAATCGCGCGTTTCGATAGCAGTAACGGCTTTTGCCCTTGCGATCATTGTGGCTGCCCTTGCCTGGCAGGCCCAGGATTCGCTGCACGAGAAGGCGACTGCTGCTGATCGTGAATACCGCGGTTTCGAACTCATCAGCGACATTATGGAGTTTCAGGCGGTTGTAACCGACGCTGAAACCAGTCAGCGGGGTTATCTGCTGACCAATAACGAGAATTATCTTGGCCCTTACCGACGCTCGATCGTGCGCTTTCCCGATCTTGTGCAGGAGCTTGAGGCAGTTGTTCCCGAATCTTCCCCGCATTATGAAAGCTTTCAGAAGCTGAAAGCGGCGGGCATCGAAAAGATGCGCGAGTTAAAAGAGACTGTCACGATGACCCTGCAAGGGCGGCGCGACGAGGCGCTGTCGATCATGGCGTCCAATCGTGGGCAAGTCCTGATGCGGGATATCCGTGTCCTGGCGGCTGGGATGAATAAGGCCGAATTCCAGTATTTGAGTGAAGCGCGCGTTAGCGATATCGAAAATCGTCAGACTGTCACCTGGATCGTTATCGGGTTTGCCTTGGCGACCATGATCATCGGCGTGCTGGTGGTGATTCTGATCAGCGCTCAGCGGCGGATGGCGGTTGAGCAGAATCGTGAGCTGCAAGAACTGACGGCGGAACTGACCGAGGCGCGCGATGCTGCCCTGGCTGCGACCAAGGCCAAATCCCGCTTCCTGGCGGCTGCCAGCCATGACCTGCGTCAACCTCTGCACGCGTTGACTCTTTTTATCAGCGCGCTGGAGCGGCGGGTAACCGATCCGGATGCCGCCCCCATCGTTGGTGACCTGAAGGTGGTCGGGCGGTCGATGAACACGATGTTCAATGCGCTGCTCGATATCAGCCGCATCGATGCCGGGGTGATGGATCCGGCGCCGGTGATCATCGATCTGCACGAGATGCTGTCGAAGCTGGCCGATGAATATCGGCTGACCGCTGCGGAAAAGGGCATCAAGCTTATCTATGTCCCTTGCCGCGCCTATATCCGCACCGACCGCGAGATGCTGGGCAGTATCGTGCGGAACATCTTGTCCAACGCGGTCAAATTCACGGAAAGCGGGCGTATCCTGCTGGGGTGCCGCCGTCAGGGTCGTTCGGTTGCCATTCAGATCTTCGATACGGGTCCCGGTATCGCGCCGGAAAAGCTGCCGCTGATCTTCGAAGAGTTCGAACGCCTGGGACGTTCTCGACGGCAGAATTCCGATGGTCTGGGGCTTGGCCTGTCCATCGGGCGGCGCATGGCCTGGCTGCTGGGCAGCGATATTACCGTGCGCTCGCGCGTTGGGGTCGGTACGAATTTCTCGGTTCCCTTCCCATTGGTTGCTGGAGTGAAGCCCGCTGTCGTTGAGGCGCCGGTCGCAAGCCGCGTGGTCGGCGATAACCGGCAGGTGCTGGTGGTGGACGACGATGCGCCTGCGCTGGCAGCATTGTCGCGCGAGATTGCCGATCAAGGCTTCCGTGTGAAATCGGCTTCCACGGCCGAGGAGGCGTTGGCCAGCCTGGATCCACCGCCTGACCTGATCCTGATGGACCTCAATCTGGGGGATGACGACGGGATCGAGGTGGCCGAGGCCATCAATGCCCGTTTGGCCCGCCCGGCCGCTGTGGTCATCATCAGCGGCGCGACCGAACCCGAAGCGATCAGCCGGCTGGATGATTCGGGCGTGCCCTGGCTGACCAAGCCGGTTGATCCGGCGGAGTTGCAGGAACTGCTGGCGGTTATCGTCGAAGGCTGAGAGGTCGTCATCCTTCCCTTCATTAGGGAGATGATGAACTCTTGCATCTCATCCCAAAAAATCCCCGGATAAACCGGGGCATGACGAAACACAGAGAGAGATGTGGCAGCCTAACGGATAAGTCGGGCCGCTAGCGCGATGGCTTCAGAGCGGGAGCGGGCACCCAGGGCCCGGTAAAGCGCAGCCACATGGACCTTGACCGTCCCTTCCGCCAGATCGAGGGCGCGGGCAATTTCCTTGGTACCCTTGCCATGGGCAAGATGGCCCAATACGTCGCGCTGGCGCGGGGTTAGGTTTTCAACGGCAAGTCCCGGTGTTGCGCTAGGTTCCGGCATGGCCGGTGCGGCGCTAGGGGCATCCGGTCCGCTCGGCACCTGGGACAGGGCCGGGGGCACATACATGCCACCTGCCATAATGATCTTAAAGCCGGACGCCATGTCTTCGGTCGTCATGGTTTTTAGGAAATAGCCGTGAACCCCCGCCGACAGGGCGCTCAGCATATCGGAGCGTTTGTCAGAACCCGAGACAACGGCCAGCTTCAGCCCAGGGAATTTCTCCCTTAGGTTGCGCAACGTAACGCCCCCAGCCATGCCCGGCATGTCGAGATCCATCAGGGCAAGATCGTAACTTGGCCCTGGGCCGTTTAGATATTCTAATGCTCCGTCCAGCGTTTCGGCTTGGGCAACTTCGGCCCCAAAACCGTCGCTGAACAGGAAGGCGAGACCTGCCCGGATCATGGCGTGGTCGTCGGCTATCAGAACCTTCATGGCTCTTCCTCCGCGCTGTTTCCATGCCCTCGAAAGACTCCGCAGCTCCGGTTGGAGAGGAGTGTGAGTCTTCAAGTTACAGGACGCTCTTTTCATGGCGTCTGTAACCTAAGGATGCCGTAAATATCCGCTTACTTCAAGACGGACCGGCCGATGGCAAACAGATGTCAGCGCTTTGGGGCAGGAAAGAGTGACTTTTTTCCTGAAGTTTCATTTGGAAGCAAAGGCTTGGCGGGATGTCTTTTGCTTTGATGTGGTAAATAACCTCTTAACTGCGCGGATCGGGCGTTTGATGGAGGCGATGCGAGGTGCGCGAGGCGGCGCCGTAGGTGGCTTCCCGTTCGGCGATTGCGATCGCCCGGTCCCAATAGCTGTCGCGCTCCATGAAGTCGTCGTCGTGGCTGAGATCATCACGGAACTTGGGGGCATTGCGTTTAATGGTCCGGCTCATGATGCTGCTCCCTTTTCGCAAAAAAGACTGCCCGTCGTGGGCTTGATCGATAAAAGCCGATGGCCCCGCTTGCGTTCCATGGGGTCAGCAGAAAAACACGCTTAGCGGGTGGGGGAGATGCCGACGCTTGACGCCGAAGCCGGTTTACGATCATCTTTGGATCCATGGATCCAAAGATGATCGCGGCGGCGCTCCGCCAGGAAATTGATGATCGGTCATTGCCGCCGGGGACCGTCCTGAAGCAGGAAGACCTGGCGGCGCGGTTTAGGGTTAGTCGTCAGCCGGTGCGTCAGGCGCTCGGGCATCTGGTGGCCGAAGGGCTGCTGGTGCAGCGATCCGACCGCAGCCTTGCTGTGGCGGAGCCCAACCTGGAGGCAACCCGCGAGGTGCGGGCGATCCGCTGTCTGCTGGAGGTCGAAGCTCTACGCCTCTCCCTGCCTAATCTGACAGATGCCCAGATCCGCAAGGCCGAGCGGCTGGCCCTGGATCTGATCGAGGAAGAGGAAATCGCGATGATCGAGGAACTCGACGTCGCTTTTCACGCCTTGCTCTACGGCGCCTGCGGCAATGGCCGTCTGCTGACAATGATCGACGGGCTTAGGCGGGAGGGCCGCAGATCCTATGCCCGGCAGCCGATGGGATCGAGCGAACGCATCGACTACGCGCACCAGCATCTGGCGCTGATCGATGCCTGCAAGGAACGGGATATCGCGGCGGCAGTCGCCGCCCTGCAACGGCACCTTATGGGAGACAAGAATGGGTAGCCATATCGCCACTATTACGTGGCAGCGTCAGCCGACCGAAGCTTTCACCGACAGCCGCTATAGCCGCGCGCACCTCTGGCAGTTCGATGGCGGTGTGGAGGTTGCTGCCTCGGCTTCGCCCCATAATGTGCCGCTGCCCTATTCGGTCGAAGCGAATGTCGATCCTGAGGAGGCGTTTGTGGCTGCCATCTCCAGCTGCCATCTGCTCACCTTCCTGTGGGTGGCGGCAAAGCGCGGAGTCATCATCGACAGCTATCGCGATGAGGCTGTTGGAGTGATGACACCGGGGCCGGGTGGGCATCTCTGGGTGTCGCGGGTCACTTTGAATCCCAAGGTCACTTATGGCGGACAGGCGCCCGACCGCGCGATGGAAGAAGCCCTGCACCATGCCGCGCACGAGCAGTGCTTCATTGCCAATTCGGTGAAGACGGAGATTGTCACGCGCCTCTAAGCGCAGTCTCCAACCGGCCCCAGGCGGCCTCGTTCCCCGGCAGGCCAAAGCGCAGATGGCTGGGAAGTTGGTCGAAGCGGCGCGTCAGGATGCCCTGGCGCGCCAGATGCTCCCAGAGAGCGTCGGATTTTTCCGCGCGGATCAGGCGGAACAGGCTGGTGCCGCCAACGATCTCCAGCCCGACTGCTTGCAACAGGGCGTCGAGTCGTTGGGCGGTCTCGATCAGTTTGGCGCGCATATAATAGGCCCAGGCGCTATCGCCCAGGGCTGCGATGCCAATGGCGAGCGCGGGGCCGCTGACGATCCAGGGACCGAGCTGGCTGCGCAGGTTCGACGCGATCTCCGGATTGGCCAGGGCAAAACCCAAGCGGATGCCTGCTAACCCATGGAATTTGCCAAACGACCGCAGGACGACGAGGCGGCGGTCGATGATATCGGCAGCGAGGCTTGCGCCTTCCGGCCCGACATCCATGAAGGCCTCGTCGACGATCAGCAAGCCGCCATGGGTGCCGATACGGTCGGCCAATTCCAGCAGATCGGTCCGGGGCAATAAGCGGCCGTCGGGGTTGTTGGGATTGACCAGCACGGCCAGATCCGCCGACGCAAGATCCGCAAGCGTGGCGACTGCCTCGACCTTATGGCCTGCCAGCGCGGCGGCGCGGGCATGTTCGGCATAGGTGGGCGCCAGGATTGCGGCGCGGCCGGGGGAGATTAGGCGGGCAAGGTGTGGCAGCAGGATCTGAGTGCCGGGAGCCGCGACAACGCGGGTGGGTGCGATGCCGCCATAGGTGTGGCCCGCTGCTTCCTGCAAGGCCAATAGGGCGTCCGGTTCGGGCAAGCGCTGAAAGACCTCCGGCTCCAAGGGCGGCACCGGATAGGCAAAAGGGTTGATCCCGGTCGACAGATCGACCCATGGTTCGGGCGCGTCTGGAAATTGGCGGCGGGCATTTCCGAGATTGCCGCCATGGGGAAGCTCGGCGCCAGAACTAGCAAAGGCAGTCATGTCGTTTTTCCTTCTTGCCCTGGCGGCGATGCTTATCGAGGCGATCTGCGGCTATCCGCAATGGATCATCCGCACCGTCGGCCATCCCATCATGTGGATCGGCGCCCTGATCGCAAGGCTGGATCGCTGGTTGAACGAGGGGGCGCATCGACGGGCCAAGGGGATTGCGGCGCTTGTCATCTTGCTGGGCATCTGCGGCAGTATCGCCTGGGGCCTGAGCTGGCTGCCCTGGTGGCTGCTGGCGATCCCGGCGAGCGCGTTGCTGGCCCAGCGCAGTCTCTATGAGCATGTGCAGGCTGTCGCGACCGGGTTGGAGGAGGATGTCGTCGCGGGTCGCAAGGCGGTCTCGATGATTGTCGGCCGTGACCCCGAAGCGCTGGACGAGGCCGGGGTGGCGCGGGCGGCCATCGAAAGCCTGTCGGAAAACTTCTCCGATGGCATCGTGGCGCCGGTCTTTTGGCTCGCCATGCTGGGGTTTCCGGGGGGTGTTCTCTATAAAGCAGCTAACACTGCCGATAGCATGATCGGACATAAGACTGAACGGCACCTGAAATTCGGCTGGGCGGCGGCGCGGTTTGACGATCTGATCAATCTTCCTGCCTCCCGTTTGGCCGGCATATTGCTGGTTCTGGCGGCGGTGATCCTGCGCAAGGATTGGCGCGGCGCCCTGCGGGCTGTGTTCCGGGACGCCCATCGGCACCGTTCGCCCAATGCCGGATATCCCGAGGCGGCGATGGCGGGGGCGCTGGGTCTGGCGCTGGCCGGTCCCAGGGCTTACGGCGGGGTGATGGTGGAGGATGCGATCATGGGTGATGGTCGCCGCACGGCGACCGCCCAGGATATCCACGATGCGCTGAAGCTCTATAAAGTCGCAGACGGGCTGTTGATCGCCCTGCTCGCCCTGTTGGCGCTTACCGTGCAAGTCTAAGCAGCCCGTCGATGTCGAGGTGGCGTTCCAGGTGAGCGGCGAGGCCGTCGAGCACTGCCTCCACCGTCGCATCGTAGGAAAATCCACCGGCTGTTCCGCCCAGGCGTCCGATCCAGGCCGCACGCTGGGCATCATCGGTAAAGAGGCCGTGGACATAGGTGCCGACGATCCTGCCATCCGCGCTGCGGGCGCCGTCGGGGCGACCGTCGCCATGGATCAGGAAGGGGCGTTCGCAATCGGGGCCGCTTGTCTCGCCGACGTGAATTTCATAGCCGTTGATCGGGGCTCCACCGAAGTCCCGACCATTCGCGAGGGTTGTTTGCTTTTTTCCAGTTAACACGGTGTCTATGGCCAAAAAACCGAGGCCATTGACCGTTCCTGGTGCCCCCTCAATCCCGTCGGGATCTGCAATCGTCCGGCCCAGCATCTGATAGCCGGCACACAGGCCCAGAACATGACCGCCGCGCCGGACATGGGCCTGGATATCGATGTCGAAGCCTGCGTCGCGCAGGGCTTGCAGATCGGCGATGGTGGATTTCGATCCCGGCAGCAGCACCAGGGCGGCGTTGCCTGGTAGGGCCTGTCCGGGCTTGACGCGGACAAGCCGCACGCCGGGTTCGGCGGCCAGCGGATCAAGATCGTCGAAATTGGCGATGCGCGGCAGGATCGGCACCGCGATCACCAGGGTGCCGTCGCTGGCCCGCAGGGGCTGATCGAGTGCCAGGGCATCTTCGGCGGGCAAGCGGTCGGCACCGTCGAAATGTGGCACCAGCCCCAGGGCGCCCCAGCCGGTTGCCTGCCGCACGATCTCCATGCCGCTGTCGAACAGGCGCGGATCGCCCCGGAACTTATTCACGATGAAGCCCGCGATCAGGGCGGCGTCTTCAGAAGGGAGCACGGCTTTGGTGCCGACCAGGCTGGCGATCACGCCACCGCGCTCGATATCGCCGATCAGCACGACCGGAATATCTGCGGCCTGGGCAAAGCCCATATTGGCGATATCGTTGGTCCGAAGGTTGACCTCCGATGCGCTGCCCGCGCCTTCGACCAGGACGATATCGGCATCGCTTTTTAAGCGCTCGAAACTCTCCAGCACAAAGGGCAGCATCTGGGGTTTTACCTGCTGATACTCGGCGGCCCTGGCGCTGCCCCAGAGCTTGCCCTGCACGATGATCTGCGAGCCGATCTCGCTCTGGGGTTTCAGCAGCACCGGGTTCATATGGACGCTGGGCGGCACCATGGCGGCCTTGGCCTGAAGCATCTGGGCGCGCCCGATCTCCCCGCCGTCCGCCGTGACACCGGCATTGTTCGACATGTTCTGCGGCTTGAAGGGACGGACCTTCAGGCCGCGCAAGGTCAGCGCCCTGGCAATCCCTGCCACCAACAGCGATTTGCCGACGTCAGAGCCTGTCCCCTGGAACATGATCGCCTTGGCCATGGCTTAGAACTCGATGCCTTCCTGGGCTTTGACCCCGGCTTTGAAATGATGTTTGACCAGCGTCATCTCGGTCACGAGGTCTGCTGCCTCGATCAGCTCGGGCTTTGCGTTGCGCCCCGTGACCACCACATGCAGGGCCGCCCGGCGGCCCGCGAGTGTTTCAACAACCTCCGACAAGGGCAGATACTCGTACCGCAAGGCGATGTTCAGCTCGTCCAGGATCACGAGGCCGAACGAAGGGTCGGCCATCAGCGCGCAGGCCTTCTCCCAGGCCTTTGTCGCGGCGGCGATATCGCGGGCAAGGTCCTGGGTCTCCCAGGTGAAGCCCTCGCCCATGGAGTGCCAGGAGACGCGATCCCCGAAGGCGCTCAAGGCTTCCTGCTCGCCAGTGGACCAGGCGCCCTTGATGAATTGCACGACGCCGACCCGCCCGCCGCGTCCCAGGGTACGAAGGGCCAGACCAAAAGCCGCCGTCGACTTGCCCTTGCCGGGGCCGGTATGGACCATCAGCAGCCCCTTCTGCAGGGTCTTCTCTGCCACTTCGGCATCCTGAACCTCCTTACGGCGGGCCATTTTTTCGGCGTGGCGGCGGGCGACTTCGGGATCGATCGGCTGGGTCATGGGCACTCCTTGGGCGGGGAGATTGACAAGCGAAGGGCGCCCTTGTCTATTGCTCTGCAGCAACGGTCGGGCCGAAAGGCCTGTTAAAAGGGAACGCCGGATCTTCAAATCGGCGGCTGCCCCCGCAACTGTAAGCGGCGAGTTCCAGGCAAAAAGGCCACTGATGGCAACCATCGGGAAGGCGGTTTGGGACAGCGACCCGCGAGCCAGGAGACCTGCCGATGCTGTCCAAGGACGAGAGGGTCGGGCGGGGTGCCTCGATACTCAGCAGGCGGCACCGTTCGCCATCGTTCGCCATTCACGCCCCCGACGAGATTTGATGACGCCATGGCCGACAAGGACATGCTGCCAAATGATGCGATGTCGGACGCGGCAACCCGCCCGACCGTGACCGTTTGCACCTCCTGCCGCTCCAAGACGGTGGGGGAGGATGGGCGGTCGAGCGCGACCGGCGCTGGCCTGACCGAGGCGTTGCATGCGGCAGAGGACGGCAGCGTCGAGGTGCGCGAAGTCTCCTGCCTTGGCAATTGCAATCGCGGACCGACGGCGGTGCTGCAGCATCCTGGCCGCTGGACCTATATCTTCGGCGAGATCGACCCCACGGTCGCCGGACCCGAGTTGATGCAGGCGGCCCGCATGCTCAAAGACAGTGCCGACGGCCTGCTGCCCTGGCAGGGGCGTCCAGCCTCCCTGAAACGCGGGTTGATAGCCCGCGTGCCTCCCCTCGACACCAAATAGGATTTGACCCCGTGAGCCAGTCCCTGACCCGCGTTCCCTGCACGATCCTCACCGGTTTCCTCGGTGCGGGCAAAACCACCCTCGTGCGCCATCTGCTGGCCAATGCGGGTGGCAAGCGCCTGGCGGTGATCGTCAATGAGTTCGGCGATGTCGGTGTTGATGGCGAGATTCTGGATGGCTGCGGCGATGAGACCTGCCCGGCGGAAAATATCGTCGAACTGGCGAACGGCTGCATCTGCTGCACCGTCGCCGACGACTTCGTTCCGACCATCGAAACCTTGCTGTCACGCGTTCCGGCGATCGATCACATCCTGATCGAAACCAGTGGCCTCGCCCTGCCCAAGCCCCTGGTTCAGGCCTTCCAGTGGCCCGCGATCAAGGGCCGGGTGACGGTCGATGGCGTCGTGACCCTGGTCGATGGCGCGGCCCTGGCGGACGGTCAGGTGGCGGGCGATCTCGATGCGCTGGCAAAACAGCGGGCCGAGGATCCGTCGCTGGATCACGATGATCCGGTGGAAGAAGTGTTTGAGGATCAGATCGCCTGCGCCGATCTGGTGGTGATGACCAAGACCGATCTGCTGGATGCCGCGGGCCGCGCCCGTGCCGATGCCGCGATCCAGGAAGCCTTGCCCCGGGCGGTCAAGGTTGTCGCGGGCGCCCATGGCGCGGTGGATGTCCGTCTGCTGCTGGGCCTGGGTGTCGGGACCGAAGATGATATCGAGAACCGCAAGACCCACCATGACGACGAGCTGGATCACGACCACGATGATTTCGACAGCGTGGTGGTCGATCTCTCCGAACTGACCGACGCGGGTGTGCTTGCCGAACGGGTGAAGGTGGTTGCGGCCGACCATGGCATCCTGCGCGTGAAGGGCTTTGTGCCGGTGGCAGGCAAGCCGATGCGCCTGCTGGTCCAGGCGGTGGGCGCGCGCGTCAATCAGCAGTTCGACCGCGCCTGGAAGCCGGAGGAGGCCCGCCAGGGCCGTCTGGTTGCCATCGGCCTCAAGGGGTTCGATCGCGACGCGGTGATAAAAGCCCTGGCAGGCTGACATGCATCTGCTCGCGACCAGTTCGGCGAGCCTGGATGAGGCGGCGGAACCGGTCGATCTGGATCTGCCGCCAACCGACCTGATCGTGCTGTCCTTCTCGGGCAGCGATCTGCAGGCGCTGGCGGCGGTCGGGGAGCCGCGCCTGGGATTGCTCAATCTGCGCGAGCTGCGCCATCCGATGTCGGTCGACCTCTGGATCGACAAGACCGCCTGCCATGCCCGGCTGATCGTGGTGCGGCTGCTGGGCGGGGTAGAGTGGTGGCGCTATGGGCTGGAGCGCCTGCGCGACGAGGCGCGCCGGGCAGGCTTTGCCTTGGCGGTGCTGCCGGGCGAGGATCGCGACGATCCAAACCTTGCGGAGTTTTCGACTGCCGAGACGGCGCGGCTGCTCGGTTATTTCCGAGCAGGTGGAGCGGCCAATATGGCGGCGCTGGTGCAGGAGATGGCCCGACTTGCCGGGCTGTCCGATTTGGTGCCCCCCGATCCGCAACCTTTGCCGTCCTTTGGCTGGCATCGGCGACCGGAGGGCGCGCAGGCGGTCGCGATCTTCTATCGATCGACCCTGCTGGCAGGGGATGTCGAGCCGCTGGAAGCCTTGGAAGCTGCCTTGGCAACGCGGGGAATCGTGCTGGCCGCTGCCTATGTACCCTCGCTGAAAGATCCGGAGGCTCTGGCGTTTCTCAAGGCTGAGCTGGGCGCGCCAGAGATCGTGTTGACCTTGACGGCCTTTGGCGCGGGGGACCTCGACTGGCTGCCCAAGGGGGCGGCGCTGATGCAGATCGTCAACGCCACGACACGCCTGGATGCCTGGGCGACGAACGCGCGTGGGTTGGCGGCGTCGGACCTTGCCATGCATGTGGTGCTGCCGGAAATCGATGGGCGGGTTCTGGGGGGCGTGATTTCCTTCAAGGAAGAGGGCGCCAGTCGCAGTATGTCGGGTCAGGTCGCGATGGCTGCCGACCGGATCGCGGCCCTGATCCGGCTGCGCCGAACCCCGGCTGCCGACCGGCGGATGCTGCTGGTGCTGCCGGACTATCCGGGGGCGGTTGGACGCGAGGCCTATGCCGTCGGGCTGGATGTGCCGGGTAGTGTTCTGGCCATCCTCTCGGATCTTGGCGTTCCAGCACCCGGCGATGCACGGGAACTTATGGAGCGGCTGAAACTTGGCGAGGCCGACTTCCCTGTCGCCGAGTATCGGGTCTGGTTCGACACTCTTCCGCAGGCGGTACGTGATGCCGTGACGGGCGCCTGGGGAGAGGTGCCGGGAGGCGATTTCCGCTTCCGTGCCATCCGCTGCGGGACCTGCTGGATCGCGCTGCCGCCGGATCGGGGAGACAGCCGGGATCGCCGCGCCGCCTATCACGATCCGGCCTTGCCGCCGAGCCACGCGCTTCTGGCTTTTTCAGCCTGGATGCGGCGCTTCGATCCCCATGCCCTGGTGCATCTGGGCGCCCATGGCACCTTCGAATGGCTGCCGGGCAAGGCGGTCGCGCTGACACCCGACTGTTTCCCGACCCTGATCACGGGCAGCCTGCCGGTCGTTTATCCCTTTATCGTTACCAATCCGGGCGAAGCGGCGCAGGCGAAACGACGCATCGCGGCGGTGACGCTGGGGCATCTGCCCCCGCAGCTCTCCGACGGCAGCCTGACAGGACCGGCGGCGGCGCTGGAGCGGCTGGTTGATGAATATGCCCAGGCCGATGGGCTGGACCCGCGCCGTCGGGACCGGCTGGCAAGCCTGATCCTGGAGGCGGCGCGCGATGCCGGGCTGGCGGCTGAAGCCGGGGTCGATGCAGAGACCGACAGTGGGCAGGCACTGGCCAAGATCGATGCCTGGCTGTGCGATATCAAGGATATGGCCTTGCAGGAGGGGCTGCATGTCTATGGCCGTTCCACCGAGCATCCCGAAAGCGCTGCGAGCGAGCGACGGTCGCTGAGCGATGCGCTGTCCGGCCGCTTCGTCCCGGCAGGTCCGGCAGGGGCACCGGCGCGGGGGCGCCGGGACGTCTTCCCGACCGGCCGCAACCTCTATACGGCCGATCCCCGCCAACTGCCGACCCAGACCGCGATGGATCTGGCGAAGAAAGCAGTGAGCGAGGTGATCCGCCTGCATATCCAGGAACAGGGTGAGGCTCCCCGCTCGATGGTGATCGATCTCTGGGGTAGCGCCACCCTGCGCACGGGTGGCGAAGAGATCGCCCAAGGCCTGGCGCTGCTGGGCTGCCGTCCGCTCTGGGATGCCGCGACGGGGCGGGTGACGGGGGTGGAGGTATTGCCGCCTGCCGTGTTGGAGTTTCCGCGTGTTGATGTGACTTTCCGTATCTCTGGTCTATTCCGCGACTTGTTCCCCTCGCAGATCGCTTTGCTGGATGCAGCGGTGAAGGCAGTGGCGGCGCGAGATGAAAGCGCGGCCGACAATCCGCTGGCCGAGGTACGCGCCAGGGGCGGCAGCCTCGCCCGAGTCTTTGGAGCGGCACCCGGCCGCTATGGTGCGGGGATCGAGGATCTGCTGAATGAATGGGATGCGCCCCTGGCTGAGGTGGCGGATGCCTATCTTGAGACAGCGTCCTATGCCTATGGCGGGGCCGAAGGGCAGGCTGACCATCGACCCGGCGAATTCGCGATCCAGGTGGCGGGGGCGGATCTGCTGCTCCATGGCGCCGACGATCCCTATCGCGATCTGCTGCAGGGAACGGGCGACGCCGCCCATGTGGGGGGCTTCGCGGCGGCCCAGCGGGTCGAAGGGCTGGCCGGGCGGGTCGTCGTGCTGGATACCAGCGACCCCGCTCGCCCGCGTCCGCGCCTGCTGGAGGCGGCGCTCGCCCGTATCATCCGTGGCCGGGCAACCCATCCCCGGCATATCGACGGGCTGATGCGCCATGGCCCGCGCGGGGCGGCGGAAATGGCCGAAGCGGTGGACCGGTTGGCCGATTTTGCCCGGCTGTCGGGTGCGGTCGACAGTCGATTGTTTGATCTGCTGTTCGATGCCTATGTGGCCGATCCCAAGGTGCGCGACTTCCTGAAGGATCAGAACCCGGATGCTGCCCGCGCGATTGCCGATCGGCTGGCCTGGGCTCGGCAGGCGGGGCTGTGGCAGCCCCGGCGCAATGATCTGTCACCCCTGGAGATGCTGCGATGAAAAGGGGAGCCTGCCCCAGCGTGCGGGAGCCCATGCTGACCGGCGACGGGCTGCTGGCCCGCATCACGCCGCTGGTCGCTTTCACGCCGGAGGTGGCGCGCGGGCTGGCCGATGCTGCCCGGCGTTTTGGCAATGGCACGCTGGAGGTGACGGCCAAGGGCGCCTTGCAGGTGCGGGGCGTTATCGAGGGGTTTGCCGACGCGGTCGCTGCCCTTGGCCTGGGCGATCAGGCGCCGCCCCTGACCTTGATTGATCCCTTCGGCGCGCTTTGGCCGGGAGCGGTGTTTGACAGCGCCGCGCTGGCGGCATCCTTGAAACAGCATTGGAGCGTTGCGGGTAACGGACCGCTGGCGCCCAAATTCTCGGTCACCATCGATGGCAGCGGGGTTGGTTTCCTGCGCGATACGATGGGCGATCTGCATATCGAAGCCGATGCCGATGGCCAGATCTGGCTGGCATTGGCCCCCGGCTGCTGGCTGGGGCGTGGCAGCCCTGGCCTGATCGTCGAAACCGCCCTGGCACTGATGCAGGCGATTGCCCAATTGGGGCCGGAGGGGCGGGGCAAGGATATCCTCGGCACGCCGGACTTCGGCCTCTATATGGGCGGGGAGCCTCGCCGGGTGGCGATGCCGGAGCTCTTCGGTCGGCATGAGCTGACGGAAGGCGAGGCGATCGGAGTTTCCCCTGCTTTCGGGGCATTCTCGGCGGATGATCTCGAGTATCTGGCGGGGCTGCCGGGGGTGACCGGTCTGAGACCGGGGCCGGGGCGGATGATTTATGTGGTCAGTTCAGTCGTCATCCCCCGACTTGATCGGGGGATCTCCTCCGGGAGCCTATCCGACCGTGACCGAGCCTTCGTGGACACGCCCTCGGAGGAGATGCCCCGGATGAACCGGGGCATGACGGATACTAAAAATAGCGTTCTTCGAGACACCTTCATCACCTCCGCCGCCGATCCGCGCCGCCATCTCGTCGCCTGCGCGGGCGCTCCGGTCTGTGCGTCGGCCCTGCAACCCACCCGGACCCAGGCGGCGGAATTGGCCGAGGCGGCGGCTTCACTTTTGGACGGCAGCCTGACCCTGCATGTCAGCGGTTGCGCCAAAGGCTGCGCCCATCCGGCGCCTGCCGATCTGACCCTGGTCGGGCAGGAGAACGGCTGGGGCGTGGTGGTAGCGGGCAAAGCTGCTTCACCTGCGATTGCGACGATCCCTTCCGATGGGCTGGCGAATGGTTTATCCATCCTCGCGAACCGCCGTGATCAAGATACGGCGGCCAAGACGATTGCCCACCTGGGCGCAGAGGGAGTTGCCGCCGCTTTGTCCGCCTTTGCCTACGAGAAAAATGGCGATGCCATCTATCGCCAGTCCTTCGCCATCATCCGGGCCGAGGCCGATCTGTCGCGCTTCACCCCCGGCGAGGCGGAGGTGGCGGTGCGGATGATCCATGGCTGCGGTCTGGTGGAGGCGGCGGCCCATATTGCCTTCTCGCCCGATCTGGTGGATTCCGCGATCGCCGCCTTGCAACAGGGCGCGCCGATCCTGTGCGATGCCGAGATGGTGGCCCATGGCGTCACCCGCGCGCGCTTGCCTGCCGGGAACGAAGTGATCTGCACCCTGCGCGATCCCACGACACCGGATCTGGCGGCCAGGATCGGCAATACCCGCTCCGCCGCTGCTATCGACCTGTGGGGCGAGCGGCTGGCGGGGGCGATGGTCGCCATCGGCAATGCACCGACCGCGCTGTTTTATCTGCTGGAGAAAATCGCTGCGGGTGGTCCGCGCCCCGCTGCGATCATCGGCTGCCCGGTCGGGTTCGTTGGCGCGCGGGAATCCAAGGAAGCGCTGGAGGCTTTTGCGCCTGCTATTCCCTGGCTCACCGTACGCGGCCGCATGGGCGGCAGCGCCATGACGGCGTCGGCGATCAATGCCCTGGCGGGTCTGGCCCAGGAGCGTATTCCCCAGGGACACACCCTATGAGCGGGCGGCTTTATGGTCTGGGGGTCGGTCCGGGCGATCCTGAACTGCTGACGGTCAAGGCCGTGCGCATCCTGGCGCAGGCGGATGTCATCGCCCATTTCGCCAAGGCCGGACGCAACGGCAATGCCTATGCGACGGTGGAAAGCCACCTGCGGCCGGGCGTGATCCTGGAGCCGCTGCATTATCCGGTGACGACCGAGGTCGACAAGGATCTGCCTGCCTATAAGGAGCCGATCACGGCTTTTTACGAGGAAGCGGCTGGCCGCATCGCCCGCCATCTCGACGCGGGGCGGACGGTGGCGATCCTGTCGGAAGGCGACCCGATGTTCTATGGCTCCTACATGCATCTGCATGTGCGGTTTGCCGGACGCTACGAGGTCGAGGTGGTGCCAGGTGTGACCGGCATGTCGGGTGGCTGGTCGGCCCTGGGGGCGCCGATTGCCCAGGGCGACGATATCCTATCGATCCTGCCCGGTACCCTGCCGGAGGCGGCGCTGGTTGAGCAATTCCGCAATGCTGATGCGATGGTGGTGATGAAGGTCGGGCGGAACCTGCCGAAGATCCGCCGTGCCCTGATCGCCGCCGGTCGCGAAGCGGGCGCTTTCTATGTCGAACGGGCGACGATGGCCAACCAGACGATCATGCCGCTGGCCGACAAGAGCGACGATGTGGCGCCCTATTTCTCCATCGTCCTGATCCCGGGATGGCAGGCGCGGCCATGAGCGGTCGCCTCAGTGTTATCGGCCTGGGGCCTGCGGGCGCGGATATGCGCACGCCGGAGGCGGAGGCGGCATTGGCGGCGGCCAGCGATCTCTTCGGCTATGGCCCCTATCTGGACCGGGTAAGCCTGCGGGCCGATCAGCGCGCCCATGCTTCCGACAATCGGGTCGAGGGGGAGCGGGCGCGCGCGGCCTTGGAACTGGCGGCATCTGGTGCGTCGGTTGCAATGGTGACCGGCGGCGATCCCGGCGTCTTTGCCATGGCGGCAGCGGTCTGCGAGGAAATCGAGCAGGGCCCCGAGGCGTGGCGCGCGCTGGAGGTCAGTTTCATCCCCGGCATCACCGCGATGTTGGCGGTGGCGGCCAAGGTCGGGGCGCCTTTGGGTCATGATTTCTGCGCCATTTCGCTGTCGGATAACCTGAAGCCCTGGGATCTGGTGCTGAAGCGCCTGACGATGGCGGCGCAGGCGGGGTTTGTGATCGCGCTCTACAACGTGCGCTCCAAGGCGCGGCCCTGGCAGTTGGGAGCCGCGTTTGAGGTTCTGCGCGCAGAATTGCCGCCGACCGTGCCGGTCATCTTCGGGCGGGCGGCGGGCCGGGCGGATCAGGCGATGGTCATTGTGGATCTCGCCCAGGCGGATGCGGAGATTGCCGATATGGCGACCTGCGTCATCATAGGGTCGCCCGAAACGCGGGTGATCGAAAGGCCGGGTCTTGCCCCGTTGGTCTATTCCCCGCGCAGCGTGGGAGGGACCGGATGACGGCACCAGTCCAGCGCGGCCTCGATGGTTTCGACCCGCTCGCCAGCGTGCTTGTCCGGTCGCGCGATCATAAACACGGGGATCTTCAGGGCGCGCGCCGCCAGGATCTTGCCGTAGGTAGCCGCGCCGCCGCTGTTTTTGCACAGGATCGCCTGCACGCCCTCAGCTTCGAACAGCGCGCGCTCCTCCTTCTCCGGGAAGGGGCCGCGCGCCAGGATGTAGCGCGCTCCCGGCAAGGCCAGGTCCACCGGATCGACGGAGCGCACGATATAGCGATGCTGGGGCGCCAGCCGCAGGGGTTCGACCTCCTGCCGCCCGAAGGCGACGAAGACGGTCAGCGGCGCCTCTCCCAGGGAGCGCACGGCAGCCTCGCCATCAGGGGTTTCGATCCAGCGATCTCCTGGCTCCGCTTGCCAGCCGGGCCGATGCAGGGACAGCAGCGGAATGCCAACGCGCCGCGCCGCCGCAACCGCATTGGCCGAAATGCGTGCCGCGTAAGGATGGGTAGCATCGATCAGCCGGTCGATAGCCTCGGCCTTCAGATAGTCGGCCAGTCCTTCGATGCCGCCGAAGCCGCCAGTGCGCACCGGCACGGGCTGGGCCAGCGGATTGGCCGTCCGACCCGCCAGCGACAGGGTGGCTTTGATACCCGGTTCGGACGCCAGCAGCGCCGCCAGCGCGCGTGCCTCGGTCGTGCCGCCCAGAATAAGGATCTTTTTGATGGGAACGCCTGATCTCATGGGCCGCGATCCTGCGGCAGGCAAGCCCTGGCTGTCCATCGTTGGTATCGGCGAAGACGGTCTGGCGGGCCTTTCGACCGGTGCGCGTGAAGCCATCGCGACGGCGGAGATCGTCTTTGGTGGCAAGCGTCATCTGGATCTCGCTGGGGGCCGGATCACGGGCGAGATGCGGCGCTGGCCGTCGCCCTTCTCCATCGATCCGGTGATCGAAGCGCGCGGGCGGCGGGTCTGTGTGCTAGCGTCGGGCGATCCGTTTTTCTTCGGCGTCGGCAATCAATTGGCTGGGGCGCTGAATCCTGGTGAATGGCGGGCGTTTGTCGCGCCTTCCTCGGTTGCGCTGGCAGGCGGGCATCTGGGCTGGGCGCTGGCGGAGGCGACGATCCTGTCGCTGCATGGCCGTCCGATAGAGCTGGTCCGACCGCATCTTTATCCCGGCTCGCGGATCCTGATCCTGACCAGTGATGGCGAGGCACCCGCCAAGATCGCCGCCTTGCTGAAGGCCGATGGTTTTGGGCCGACCCGACTGACCGTGCTGGAGGCCCTGGGCGGCCCGCGCGAGAAGGTTCGCTTCGCGACGGCCGACAGTTTCGATCTGGGTGATGTCGATCCGCTCAATCTGCTGGCGCTCGAGGTCGCGGCGACACCAGGGACGCGTCTGCCCAGCCTTGCCCCCGGTCTGCCCGACGATTGGTTCGAACACGACGGGCAGATCACCAAGCGCGATATCCGTGCACTGACCCTGTCGGCCCTCAATCCCCATCGCGGCGAGCTGCTGTGGGACATCGGGGCCGGGTCGGGATCCATCGGGATCGAATGGCTGCTGCGCGATCCGTCCTTGCGGGCTGTCGCGGTGGAAGGCAATACCGAGCGGGCTGGCCGCATCCGCCTCAATGCCCAGGCTTTGGGAGTGCCGGGGTTGCAGGTGGTGGAAGGCCGTGCGCCCGACGCGCTGGCGGATCTGCCGACACCGGATGTTGTCTTCATCGGCGGTGGCGTCAGCGAGGAGACGATAGCGCAGGCGCAGGCGGCCTTGCGTCCGGGCGGGCGTCTGGTCATCAATGCGGTAGCGCTGGAAACAGAAGCGCTGCTGATTGCCCACCACGGGCAGGAAGGTGGCGATCTGGTCCGGCTGTCCCTTGCCCATGGTGAGGCGCTTGGAAATCTACGGGGCTGGCGCAGCGCGATGCCGGTCACGCAATGGCGGTGGAGCAAGCCATGATCGTTGCCGGGATTGGATGCCGCAAGGGCGCCACGACCGAATCCATTCTCGATGCCATCGAGGCAGCGGCTGAAGCCTCGCGCACCCAGATCAAGGACGTCGTTCTGCTGGTGACTATGGACGATAAGGTCGGCGAGGCAGGCATGATCGAGGCCGCTAAGCGACTGCGGTTGCCGCTGCATGCCTTCGATCTGGCGGTTCTGCGGGCCGAAGACCGGCGCGTCGTGACCCGCTCGCCCATTACCCTGGCGCGCTATGGCATCGGCAGCATCGCGGAAGCAGCGGCTTTGGCGGCAGTTGGCCAGCATGGGCAGCTGCTGACCGCGCGTTTCATGAATGATCAGGCCGCCTGTGCGCTGGCCTGGAAGGAAGACGAATGACGGTGCATTTCATCGGGGCCGGGCCGGGCGCCGCCGATCTGATCACGGTGCGTGGGCGCGATCTGCTGGCTGCCTGCCCGGTATGCCTTTACGCCGGGTCGATCATGCCGACCGAGGTGCTGGCCTATTGCGGACCCGGTACCAAACTCGTCGATACCGGCCCGATGGATCTCGATCAGATCGAGGCGGAATATGTCGCGGCCCATGCGGCGGGCCAGGATATCGCTCGTCTGCATTCGGGCGACCTGTCGATCTATAGCGCTCTCGCCGAACAGATCCGCCGTCTGGAGAAGTTGGGTATCCCTTATACGATGACGCCGGGCGTCCCTGCCTTTGCAGCCGTCGCAGCCTCGCTGGGGCGGGAGCTGACGGTGCCGGAAGTCGCCCAGAGCCTGGTGCTGACCCGGATGAGCGGCCGTGCCTCGCGCATGCCGGAAAAGGAAAAGCTCGCGACTTTCGCCCAGACAGGCGCCACGCTGGCGATCCATCTGGCGGTGCATGCTCTGGACCGGATCGTCGCCGAGCTGACCCCGTTTTATGGCGCCGACTGCCCTGTCGCCATCGTGATGCGCGCCAGTTGGCCCGACGAGCGGCGGGTTGTCGGCACGTTGGCCACCATTGAGGCCCAGCTTGCGGAAGACCCCATGGAACGCACGGCCTTGGTGCTGGTCGGACCGGCGCTGGCGGCTGAAGGCTTCCGCGATAGTGCGCTCTATCATCCCGACTATCGCCGCCGCTATCGGGGCGCCGAATGACGTCTGTTCTTGATGCCCTGATCCGTCTGCGCGGCCCGGTGCCGGAGTTTCCGGCAGGGGAAGTTTGGCTGACCGGGGCCGGGCCGGGCGATCCGGGACTACTCACGCTGGATGCCATCGCGGGCCTCGCCCAGGCCGATGTCATTGTCTATGACGCTCTGGTGGACGAGCGGGTGCTGGCATTGGCCCAGTCCTCGGCCCGGTTGGAGTTCGCGGGCAAGCGCGGCGGGCGCCCCTCTGCCCTCCAGGCCGATATCACCGCGCGGCTGATCGAGCTGGCCGGGCAAGGCCTGCGGGTGCTGCGCCTCAAGGGCGGCGATCCTTTCATTTTCGGACGCGGAGGCGAGGAAGTGCTGGCTCTGGCCGGTAAAGCCATTCCGTTCCGTATCATACCCGGCGTCACTTCGGGCCTCGCGGCCATGGCGGCGGCGCGCATTCCGGCCACCATGCGCGGCATCAATCAGATCCTGATCCTGGCGACCGGCCATGGCGCGGATGGGGAGGAGGCCCCCGATTGGGCGGCGCTCGCCAAGCTGGGACAGCCGCTGGTGATCTATATGGCGATGAAGGGGCTGGAGGCGATTGCCGATGCCCTGATCGCCGGTGGGTTACCTGCCGATACGCCTGCCGCTGTTATTGCTTCGACAGCCTCGGTGGATGAACGCACGGTGACGGCATCGCTGGCTGATATCGCGGCAACGGCCAAGCGGGAAGGTTTGCAGGCCCCGGCCATCGCTGTCATCGGCGGGATCGTCGCCCTGCGGGATAAGTTGCTGCCGTGAGTGCCCTGCTGATCGCGGCGCCACGCTCAGGCTCAGGCAAGACCATCGTCACCCTGGGGCTGATGGCGGCTTTGATGCGGCGCGGCTTCAAGGTGCGCGGCGCAAAGTCAGGGCCGGACTATATCGATCCCGCGTTTCATCAGGCAGCAACCGGCCTTCCAAGTTTGAACCTCGACTGCTGGGCCATGGCGCCCGGTCTGCTGAAGAGTCTGGCGCGGGAGAGTGTGGACAAGACCGACATCCTCCTGATCGAAGCCTCCATGGGATTGTTCGATGGGGTGACCTCGCCAGACGGGCGCAGCGGATCGGGGGCAGATCTGGCGAAGATCCTGGGGCTGCCGGTACTGCTGGTCCTGGATGTCTCTGGCCAGTCGACGACGGCGGCGGCGGTGGCGCTTGGCTTGGCGAAGTTCGATCCGGCAGTTCGCGTCGCGGGTGTTATCTTGAATCGAGTTGCCAGTGATCGGCACTTGGCACAAGTGAGCGAAGCCATGGCTCGTATCGGCATGCCGGTCGTGGGTGCCGTGCGCCGAAACAATGAGATCACGGTCCCGGAACGCCACCTCGGGCTGGTCCAGGCCCAGGAACAAGGCGATCTGCCGGGACTATTAGATCGGTTGGCCGATCATATCGAAGCCGGGGTGGATCTCGACGCAGTGCAGGCGTTGGCGGGGATCCCGGACACCAATGGCGCCGATACGAGTTTCCTGCCGCCGCCAGGGCAGCGGATTGCGGTGGCGCTCGATACCGCCTTCAGCTTTTTTTATGCCCATCACGATCTGACGTGGCGGCAGTCGGGCGCGGAGATTCTGCCCTTCTCGCCCCTTGCCGATCAGGCTCCCGATCCCTCCGCCGATGTTTGCTGGCTGCCGGGTGGTTATCCGGAACTCCATGCCGGTCGCTTGGCGGCGGCGGATAAATTCCGCGATGGCTTGCTGAAGTTCGCTCAGACCAAGCCGGTTCATGGCGAATGCGGGGGCTATATGGCCCTGGGTGAGGCCTTGCAGGATGCGGATGGGACGTGGCACCCGATGCTGGGCTTGCTGGGGCATAAAACCAGCTTCAAGACGCGTAAACTGAATTTAGGGTATCGATTGGCTGAAGTGCTAGTCGATAGCCCGTTTGGCGCCTCCGGCTCCCGCATCACCGGTCATGAGTTTCACTATGCGACCGTTGAAAGCCGGGGCGGGGACGAGGCTTTCTGCCGTCTGTCGGACGCGGCGGGCAAAGATCTGGGGCTGGCGGGCAGCCGACGCGGGTCGGTGTCCGGGACTTTCTTCCACGCGATAGCCAGGGCCTGAGCGCCGCCTCTCGACAGTCCCCCAGCCTTGAGCGCAGGATGAGCAAAACGCGAGGGAAGGTGATGGAGACACTACCGGTTATCGATATCACGCCGTTGTTCAGTGAGACGGATTCCACCTGCGCGCCCGTTGCCCGTGCCATCGAAACAGCCTGCCGCGACACCGGCTTTTTCTATATCGCGGGCCATGGTATCGCGCCGGATCTGCTGAAAGATCTCGACCGGGTGAGCCGGGCGTTCTTCGCCCTGCCGCACGAACAGAAGATGCGCATCGATATGACGCGCGGCGGTCCCGCCTGGCGTGGCTTCTTCCCGGTCGGCGGTGAATTGACCTCCGGCCGTCCCGACATCAAGGAAGGGCTGTACCTCGGCACCGAGCTTGCTGCCGATCATCCGCGTGTAAAGGCAGGGGTGCCGCTGCATGGCGCGAACCTCTGGCCCGAGGCGCCGAGCGATCTGCGGCAGATCGTCAGCGACTATATGGCGGCAACCACCCGCGCTGGCCATGCCCTGATGCGGGGTATCGCCCTGAGCCTGGGGCTCGACGGTAGCTATTTCGCGGCGAACTATACCGCCGATCCTACGGTGCTGTTCCGCATTTTCCACTATCCCGCAAGCAAGCCGCAGGGCCCGGAATGGCAGGAGGCCTGGGGCGTTGGGGAGCATACGGACTACGGCCTGCTGACCCTGCTGGCCCAGGACGACAATGGCGGCCTGCAGGTGAAAAGCAAGGCAGGCTGGATCGAGGCGCCGCCCATTCCCGGCACGCTGGTCTGCAATATCGGCGATATGCTGGATCGGATGACGGGCGGCTGGTACCGCTCCACCCCGCATCGGGTCATGAATGTCAGCGGCAAAGACCGTCTCTCCTTCCCGCTGTTCTTCGATCCCGATTTCGATGCCCGCATCCTGCCGCTGCCGACCTCGCGCATCGATGCGACGCTGATTGACCAGGACCGGCGCGAGCGCTGGGACAAGGCGAGCGTCCATAGTTTCAGCGGCACCTACGGCGACTATCTGCTGGGCAAGGTCTCCAAGGTTTTCCCGGATCTGTCGAAGGAAGTGCTGTGAGTGAACTGCGGGCGGCACTGAAGTCCCTGCTGCGATCCTGGTCGGACGAGCGGCCCGCGCCGCGAGTCCTGTCCCGGCGTGAAGAGACACGCGGCGCGATGGCGGTGGAACACCTGCTGCTGGACCTCGGCACAGGTGAACCTGTCCCGGCGGTCCTGACGCGCCCGACGACACCAGGCCCCCATCCCGCGGTCCTTTATTGCCACGCCCATGGTGCCCGTTACGCCATCGGTCTGCGCGAGTTGCTGGAAGGGCGCCCAAGCCTGCTGTCGCCCTATGGGCCGTTGTTGGCCGAAATGGGGTTCGTGAGCCTCTGCGTCGAAATGCCGACCTTCGGTGCACGTCAGGAACCGGCCGAGGGGCCGTTGTCGAAGGCGCTGCTATGGCGCGGCGAGACGCTGTTCGGGCTGATGTTGCGGGAACTGGCGGGCGGGGTCGATTATCTGGTCGCCCGGCCAGATGTGGATGCGGCCCGCATTGCGACCTTCGGCCTGTCCATGGGGGCGACCCAGGCTTTTTGGCTGGCAGCGCTGGACGAGCGGATCGCGGCGGCCGCTCATCTTTGCTGTTATACCGATCTGGCTAGTCTGGTCGCGACGGGCGCCCATGATCTCCACGGGCATTATATGACGGTGCCGGGATTGCTGGCTTTGACCTCTACAGGTGCTATCGCGGGGCTGGTCGCGCCGCGTCCGCAATTGATCTGCATCGGCTACGACGATCCGCTGACACCGCGCGGGGCGGTGGAGAAGGCCTTGAGGGAAACCGGCGATGCTTACGGCACCTCGCAAGCGTTGGTTTTCCATGGGGAAGAGGGCGTCGGCCATCGGGAAACCGAGGTGATGCGGGAGCGGGTGATCGAGTTTCTAACCCGCCTTAAGTAGCGACGAGGTCGGCATAAAAAGAAGGGCCGCAGTACGGGACTGCGGCCCCCAAGTTCCATGGGCGGGAATGAACGGTAGTAAGCCGTGGGGGTTCGAGCTTTAGCTCGGGTTCTTGTATTCCGGCAGAGCCTTCAGCTCGTCCTCGGTCATGGAGGTCATGACCTTGGTGTCGTCGCCAGTCCCGCTGATCGACACGCGATCACGGGGAACCTCGACCTGACGGTCGCCGATGCCCAGGAAGCCGCCGACCGACACGATCAGAGTGGCCGTCGAGCTCTTTTCGACTTCACCGATCTTTTCACCGGCGGCATTGACGACGTCCTTGCCTTCAAGCGGATCAGCCGGGGTGGCTGCGCTCGGGGCCGACATGCTGGGCGCCGGAGCCGGGGTCACGGTGGTGCCCGGGGTTGCCGGAGCCGGAGTGGTCGACGGGGCCGGAGCCGTCTGGGCCGTCGCCAGGGCAGGCGCCAACATCAGGGTGACGCCGGTGGCAGCAATCATCAGATTCTTATACATGGAATATCTCCTCTGTATTGACCATGCCTGTGCCGAGACAACGCTATAGCCTTCCCATGAGTTCCGCGTCGATGGATGAAATTTTTGTTAGGGAACATAAGGTTAAGCTAGAGCGTTCTTCCCGCGTCATCTTATAGGGAGACGGTTTGACATGGATCTCATCAGGCTTATCGCAGCTATTCTCTTGCCGCCGCTGGGTGTGTTTCTCCAGGTCGGTTTTGGTGGGCATTTCTGGCTGAACATCCTGCTGACGCTGTTCGGCTATCTGCCGGGCATCATCCACGCCGTCTGGATTATCGCGCGCCGCTAAGCAGCGGTGCGCGCATGTTCCGGCGTGGGTCGGCGAGCAGATCGCGCAGCTTGGCGCGGGCGCGGAACAGGCGGCTTTTCACGGTGCCGATGGCGATGCCGCTGCGTTGGGCGACCTTTTCGTATCGGTTGCCTTCCAGGATCGCCATCTGCAGCATCTGGCGCTGGGGGGCGGGCAATTCCCGGATGGCCGAGCGACATTCGTTGAATTCCACATGGGCCATCTGATTGGCATCTGCTGTCTGATCCTGGGGCATCTGCGACAGGATCTCGCCATGCAGCTTGGAGCGGCGCACGTCATTATAGAAGCTGTTGACCAGGATGCGGCTCACCCAGGCGCGGCAGTTGGTGCCGGGCGCGAACTGGTGGGATCGGGCCATTGCCAGCACGAAGGCGTTATGGAGAACATCCTCGGCCTGGGCATGATTGCGGGTCAGCCGATAGGCGATAGCCCGCAGGCGGGGCATCTGATCGACGATGGTCTGGCGCACCTCGATATCGGCGCGGGTCGGCTTCATGGTCGCCATGGAAAACTCCTGGTCTAACCACGGCACGGGATAAGGTGCCGCTCCCCAAGAGATAAGGACGTGTAAGACACGAAACAGGCTTCTGGTGCCTTTGCTCACAGTCTGGTCACAGTTGCAGGCACACTGTTCCAGGGTTGTTGCGGCGGAGTTGCAGGGATGCGCGTGGTCTTGTGGGGTTTTTGCCTGATCGGTCTGTTGTTGGCGGCGCCTTTGGGGCTACAGGCCGCGCGCTATTGGTACGCGGAAAGCGAGGGCAACTGGTACAGCGCCGACCGCTCCTCCATGGGGTTCCTGCCTGCGATCACCCCGGAAAGCGACGCCATCGTGCGCATCTATGCCGCCCGGACCGTGCGCTGGCGGTCGATCTTCGCGGTTCATAGTTGGATCGTCGTCAAGGAGAAGGGCGGCACGAGCTATGAGCGCTTCGACAAAGTAGGCTGGGGTGGCGAGCCGATCCGCCGCAACGGCTATGTCCCCGATGGGCGCTGGTTCGGCCATGACCCGGAGGTGGTCTTCGCTGCCGATGGGGCCGAGGCAGAGCGGCTGATCCCACAGATCAAGCGCGCCATTGCCGGTTATGCCTATCGCAATGCCGGGGATTATCAGGTCTGGCCGGGGCCGAATTCCAATACCTTCGTGGCGTCAGTGATGGCGGCGGTACCGGAGATACAGGCGACTCTACCGCCGGTCGCTATCGGCAAGGATTTTCCGGCGAATGGAAAATGGGTTGGGCTGACGGGGTCGCGCACCGGCGTCTATGCGACGCTGGGTGGATATGTCGGAATTACGCTGGGGTGGGTCGAGGGGATCGAACTGAACCTGTTCGGCGGTGTGATCGGACTCGATATCCGTAACCCCGGCATCAAGCTGCCGGGGATCGGCCGGATCGGGGTATAGGAGCAGGAGCCTGGGCATCGCCGGACAGAATCGCCCGGCGATGCCATGAACTCAGACGATTACGACGCCTTCACCAGCCGGTTGACCGCGCTGGTCACGGCTTTAAGGGCGGCGGCCACGATGTTGGTATCGGTGCCGATACCATGCAGCGAGCCTTCGGCGGTCTTGACCTCGACATAGGCCATGGCCTTGGCGTCATGGCCGCGACCTGTCGATTGTTCGGAGTAGGAGAGCACGTCGACGGTGACGCCCAGTTCAGCCTGCAGCGCGTTGCAATAGGCATCGATGGGGCCATTGCCGCTGGCTTCCAGGATTTTCTCGACGCCATCGCGGATCACCTTGGCCTTGAGATTGCGCATCTCGCTGGCATGGGTGTCGGGCAGGGTGGTGTGCGAGACGAATTCGACCGGCGAGGTTGCCTTGAGATATTCGCCCTCCAGCACGTCCCAGATGTTCTTCGAGCCCAGTTCCTTGCCCGTGGCGTCGGTGACGCGCTGGACGACCTGGCTGAATTCGATCTGCAGGCGGCGCGGCAGGATCACGCCATAGTCGCTTTCGAGAAGATAGGCGATGCCGCCCTTACCCGACTGCGAATTGACGCGGATGATGCCTTCGTACGAGCGGCCCAGGTCCGACGGATCGATGGGCAGATAGGGGACTTCCCACAGGCCGGAGTTGGAGGCCTTCAAGGCATCGAAGCCCTTCTTGATCGCATCCTGATGCGAGCCGGAGAAGGCGGTGAAAACCAGATCGCCCGCGTAAGGATGGCGCGGGTGGACGGGCAGCTGATTGCAATATTCAGCGACCCGGACCAGTTCGTTGATGTCGGAGAAATCGATCTCCGGGTCGACGCCTTGCGTGAAGAGATTGACGCCCAGGGTCACCAGATCGACGTTGCCGGTGCGCTCGCCATTGCCGAACAAGGTACCTTCCACACGATCTGCGCCCGCCATCACAGCCAGTTCGGCGGCGGCAACGCCGGTGCCGCGGTCATTATGCGGATGGACCGACAGGACGGTGCTCTCGCGCCAACGGGTGTTGCGGCCATACCATTCGATCTGGTCGGCATAGATGTTCGGGGTCGCCATTTCGACGGTGGCAGGCAGATTGATGATCGCCTTTTTCTCCGGGGTCGGCTGCCAGACATCCAGCACGGCGTCGCAGATCTCGACCGCGAAATCCAGCTCGGTGCCGGTAAAGCTTTCCGGGGAATATTGGAAGACAACCTCGGTCTGCGGCACGGTCTTCACCAGATCCTTGACGATCTTGGTGCCGGTGACGGCGATATCGATGATGCCCGCGCGATCCTGGTTGAACACCACTCGGCGCTGCAGGGTCGAGGTCGAGTTATAGAGATGGACGATGGCGCGGCGGGCACCGGCAATCGCCTCGAACGTGCGCTGGATCAGCGGTTCGCGGCTCTGGGTCAAGACCTGGATGGTGACGTCGTCGGGGATCAGATTCTGGTCGATCAGCTCGCGGCAGAAATCGAAATCGGTCTGGCTGGCGGCGGGGAAACCGATCTCGATTTCCTTGTAGCCCATCTTGACCAGGGTATCGAACATGCGGCGCTTGCGCTCCGGCCCCATCGGCTCGATCAGCGCCTGGTTGCCGTCGCGCAGATCGACCGAGCACCAGATCGGCGCCTTGTCGATGATCTTCGACGGCCAGGTGCGGTCCGGCAGGTCGATGCGCGGGAAGGCACGATATTTAACGGTCGGATCGATTTTGGTGGTCATGGCAGTGTCCTCTTCACCCTCCGCGCTGTGCGGCAGGATGCTTCTTTTAGGGGCGACTTATCGGGGGGGAGGCGGCGCTTATACAGCTACCGGTGGCCGCAGACGTGCGTTAGGCCCGGCAGCCGCTGATAAGTCGAATGCTAAGAAGGAGGGGGAGCGCAAAACGGGTGCTGGCAGTCAGCGAAGACATCAGTGATGTACCAGCCAGTCCCTAGCTAAAGTTGCGCGCCAAATCGCGTGGGCCAAACGATAGGCGGGCGCGGATTGCGCCGTCAACGAAAAAGGGCGTGATACGAAGCTCGGCAAAAAAGACGTCGGCGCCCTTAATGCGCGCCGGAAATCAGGTCGCGCTCTTTCATGCCGGTCAGATAGCTATGGAACTCCGGTACCGTGAGCGGACGGCTCAGCAGATACCCCTGCACTTCGTCGCAGCCGATACTGACCAGGGTCGACAGCTGATCGTTGCTTTCGACGCCCTCGGCCACGGTTACGAGTCCCAGGCTGCGCGCCATGCCGACCACGGCATTGACGATAGAAAGATCGGAGCGCTCCTGCGGTAATCCCATGACGAAGCTGCGGTCGATCTTCAGCACGTCGATGGGCAGACGCTTCAGATAGGAGAGCGAGGAATAGCCGGTGCCGAAATCGTCGATGGCCATGGTGCAGCCAAGGTTTTTCAGCTCGGCCAGCACTTCCATGCCGCGCTCGATATCGTTCATCAGGCCGCTTTCGGTGATCTCCAGCTCCAGATGATCGGCGGGCAGGCCGGTGCGGATCAGCACATTCTGGATCTTCTGCACCAGACCCGCGTCCTTGAACTGCCGGACGGACAGGTTGACGGCCAACTTCAGATCGCCGAACCCGGCGTCGAGCCAGCGGCGCGTCTGACGGCAGGCGGCTTCCAGAACCCAGAGGCCGATGGGGACGATCAGTCCGCTTTCCTCGGCAATCGGAATAAACTGGCTCGGCGGCACCAGACCGCTTTCCGGATGCTCCCAGCGGATCAGCGCTTCCATGCCGCGCAGGCGGCCGGTCGATGCTTCCAGGCGCGGCTGGTAATGGACGAGGAATTCGTTGCGCTCCAACCCGCGGCGCAGGTCCGTCTCCAACGAGACGCGATGGCTGCGGCGGTCGGTGACGCGCGCCGAATAGATCGCGTAGGTATTGCGGCCCGCTTCTTTGGCAAAATAGGTGGCAGCTTCGGCATTCTTCAGCAGGGTGCTGACGTCGCTGCCATGCTCGGGGAAGCTGGTGAAGCCGACAGAGGCGGTGGCGTACAGCTCGAAATCATCGATGATGAACGTGCGGTCGAAGGCCTCCTGAACGCGGGCGCGCAGGCGCTCCATGGTGGCTTCGACATTTTCCGTCGGCACACAGATCAGAAAATCATCGCCGCCAACGCGACCCAGAATATCGCCGGGCTCCAGATCCGCCCGCAGACGTCCGGCGGCGGCCTGCAACAGGCGGTCGCCCAGCTGATGGCCGAAGAAATCATTCACATTCTTGAAATTATCGACGTCGATCCCGGCAACGACGACCGACTTCCCGGCCGCCTTGGCCTCCTGGATGCTCAGCTCCAGGTGGGTCTGCATCTTCAGGCGATTGGGCAAGCCCGTCAGCGTGTCGTAGAGCGCCATGCGCTCCAGCCGATTCTCGATCCGTCGGCGGTCGGTGATATCGCGGATGGTCAGCAGATACAGGGCCTGACCATTGTCCAGAATTTCGCCGACAGATAATTCGGCCGGGAAAGCAAAGCCGTCGCCCCGGGCCAGCGCTGTGGCACGGCCGGTGCCGATGGTGCTCTCCGGCAGGATCGACATCAGCGATCGCAGGGGATCGATGGCATCGATGGCGCACAACCCGCCCAGATAGGGATTGATGCGCTTGCCCTTCAGCTGCCCATCGCCACCGGAGAGAGTCTTGTCGGCGGATTGATTGGCGGCTTCGATGACGCCCTGATCGTTGACCAGCAGAACCGCATCGGTGAGCGAATCGAGCACAACTGAAATCACCTCCCGCAACGTATGCTGCGGTTCGGAGGATGACTGGCCCAGGGGGCGCTTGAACTCGGTCACTGCCATATCCTCATTTGATCATGAATAAGTGACCCACTCGTTAACGCGATTATATTTTGCTGCGGCGCAGCTAAATCTTTTTTTCTTGCTTTTTAATCTCAGTGAAAATAAGGCGGCTAACTGTTTTGTATTATTAGTCTAAAGGTTGTCATACAGAGTTCTATTGTTGTGCATCGCCGCAGTCGCTGCAAATTTATTTAAAATTGCACATATCTGCTTGTTAAGTGGCGGCGGTATGGGTCAGGACATAGTTTCCAGGGCTTTCTGAAAGCGACCGGCGTGGGATTTCTCGGCCTTGGCGAGAGTCTCGAACCAGTCGGCGATTTCAGTGAATCCCTCATCCCGGGCGATCTTGGCCATGGTCGGGTACATTTCGGAATATTCGCGAATTTCACCCGCGATGGCGGCTTTCAGATTCTCTTCGGTCGTCCCGATCGGCAGGCCCGATGCCGGGTCTCCGATGGCCTCGAGAAATTCCAGATGTCCGTTGGCGTGGCCACTTTCCCCTTCCGCGGTGGAGCGGAAGACGGCTGCGACATCGTTGTAGCCTTCGATATCGGCCTTCTGGGCGAAATAGACGTAGCGACGATTGGCTTGCGCTTCGTTGGCGAAGGCTGCCTTGAGATTGGCTTCTGTCTTAGAGCCCTTCAGATCGCTCATGCATCGCTCTCCTTGACGGCGAGGATGATGCCCGGTGAATCCAGACACCATTAGACCCGCCATGCGTTATCACGCCGGGTCTAATGGATATAGCTGGCAAATCTGACTTTTTTAGTGGGTGCGCTTCAGGCGGATAATGATATCGACACGGTCGATCTCGACACCTTCCGGCGGCGTGGGCAGGCCCGCGAGCGCAACCTCGTGACCGGCGATATCCATCAGCTGGCCGCCATCTTCGACGAAGAAATGGTGGTGATCGGCGGTATTGGTGTCGAAATACGACCGTCCAGCCTCCACCACGACTTCGCGCAGCAGGCCGACACCGGTGAACTGATGAAGCGTGTTATAGACCGTGGCCAGCGAGACGCGGATGTTCGCGCCAAGAGCTTCGCCGTGCAATTGCTCGGCGGTCACATGGCGGTCGCAACCGTTGAACAGCAGCTCGCCCAGAGCCAGGCGCTGGCGCGTGGGGCGCAGGCCAACGTTCTTGAGGCGATCCATCACGGCGCCAAAGCCGTCTTCGAGCAGTTCTTCGGTAGTCTCGTTCATCTGATCCATAGGGCCATAATACCTTATTGCGACCAATGCGCAATTAGAACCGTTATGAACTGCACGCAATGGATGACTGCAAATTATCATGTCATGACAAATCCGGCCATAAAAACGCCTGGAGTTCCTCTTTTATTGTGACTGAAAATCGGGCGCCGATGGCTCTCAATGCTGGCAAGGGCTTTCCTTGAGCGCTATTGTTAATGGGAGTTCGGTGGTTTGAGGTTTTTTCAATAATCCGAAAACGGGCCTGTTGGTCTGAACTTCGGTGACGAGATGGAGTATTGCTGCGTGAGCGCGGCCAGGTCCTCTACTATTTCCCGGCGCAAGATGCTGGCCCTGGTCGGGGGGGTGGCTGGGGGTGGTGCTTTGGGAGCAGTAGGGCTTCCTCGGGCCGGAGTGGCGCAGTCGGCGATGCCGAATTTCTTTCGGATCTGCGCGGGTCCCTTTGACAGCGCGGCCTATGGCGTCGCTGGTATGCTCGGCAATCTTCTCTCCAGTCCTCCTGGCGGTCGCCCGTGTGAACGGGGCGGCAGTTGTGGCGTCCAAGGCCTGATCGCAGTGGCGCTGGCGGCCGAAAGTGCCAATGAAGTTCTTTCCATGGTCATGAGCGGTCAGGCTGAAGCCGCCGTGATCTCAGCCTTCTATCTGACCGGCGCGCAGGCGAAGTCCGTACGAACTGTCGCCAGCCTGCATAGCCGCGATATGCACATCCTCGTCCGACAGGATGCGGAGATCGATTCCATCGTCGACCTGCGCCGCAGCCGGATCGCGATTGGCATCGGTGCGGATATCGAAACCCAGGTTCCCCGGTCGATCATTCGCCATGCCAAGCTGCTGGGCGCCGGCCAACGGGCTGATGTCATGCAGATCCGCTATGGGCTGGAGGCGCTGGCGGAAGGCGAGATCGACGCATTTTTTGCGATGCTGACGCCCCCGGCGCCGTTGTTGGCTGAACGCGCGAAAAGCCTGCCGCTCTCGATGATTTCGATGACGGAGCAGGATATTCCGCCCGATCTTAAATCCGTAAGCGACCTACATCTGATCCCCGGCGGCACCTATTCCGGCGTCGGCGAAGCGAGTGTCCTGGTGGTGCCACGTCAACTGGTGGTGCGGGCCGATCTGTCGGATGATTTCGTCTATGCCCTGACCGGTGCGCTCTGGCATCCCCAGACGGTGAAGGCGATGGCCGGGGCTGGGCTGCCCTATGCCGATATTCTGCCGGAAACGGCCTTGCAGGCCATCGTTCAGCCCCTGCACCCAGGGGCTGAACGTTACTATCGCGAAAAAGGCCTGATCGCGAACTGAGGCGTTGCCTCTATTTGTTTTCGAAGAACCAGGGCTCGCGCTTGGCGGCGTCTGCCCACTCCTTCATCGCCGGATGTTCGACCATGGCCGCAACATAGGCCTGGGCGTCGTCGGGTAGATCCGGCTGATAGGTCTGGAAGCGGAAGGCGACCGGAGCGAACATCGCATCGGCGATCGTGAATTTGCCGAAGAGGAACGGACCCGCTTCCCCGAACCGGCCGCGGGCATCGCGCCAGGCGGCCGTGATGCGGTTGATATCGGCCTGGACCTCGGTGGTCAGCCCCTGGCCAGCGTAACGCTCGCGCACATCCATGGGCATATTCTGGCGCAGGGCGACAAAACCCGAATGCATCTCGGCCGCGAGCGAGCGGGCGACGGCGCGCGTCAGCGGGTCGGTCGGCCACAGACCGGCGTCAGGCGCCTGCTCGGCCACCCATTCGCAGATCGCCAGACTGTCCCAGATCGCGGTGTCGCCGATCTTCAGGCCGGGCAGCTTGCCCGACGGGGTGTGGCGCAGGATGTCCTGCTTGGTCGTCGGTTCGCGCAGGGGAATGAGGACTTCCTCGAACGCGATGCCTGCGACCTTCAGCGCCAGCCAGGGGCGTAGCGACCAGGACGAATAATTTTTATTGCCGATGAAGAGCGTTAGGGCGGTCACGGAGTGGATCGCTCCTTCAAGGTTAGGATTGGCTGATCAGGGCAGAAGAGCCCTGCTTGAGGCATTTAAGCATACGGCCGGTCTTGGCGACCGGGTCGGGTTGCGCCATTCTACGGTTCTGGACCGCGCCTGCAACTGGCGTGTCTTGTTCATCGGTCAGCAAACAGGTTTGACAGCATCATGGAACTTGCGCTTCTGACGGCCGCCGATAAGGCTGCCCAGCTGCATCTCGTCACCAAATCCGGCCTTTCTTCCCTTGATCCGGCTTGGAAAGCCCATGCCGATCTGGCGGGCTTCACCGGCGATGCCGGTACGGTCCTGGCCTTGCCCGGTGGTGGCTTCCTGGCCGGGGTTGCGGAAGGCGACACCAGCGAGGCGCTGGTCTTTGCCCTTGGCGGTCTGCCCGATGCCCTGCCTGCCGGTGACTATCGCCTGGCGGTCGAACCGGATAGCGATGCCGCATCCGCCTATGCGCTGTCCTGGGCACTGGGTGCCTATGGCTTCACCCGTTACAAGAAGCGCAAGAAAGAAGCCGCCCGTCTGCTCTGGCCTGCCAAGGCCGATCAGAAGCGTGTCACCGCGATTGCCGAGGCGATCCACCAGGGTCGGGACCTCATCAACACCCCGGCGGGCGATCTGGGTCCGAAGGAACTGGCGGAAGTCGCCCGCGGCATCGCTGCCCGATTCGGCGCCGAGTTTTCGGTGATCGTCGGCGACGAGTTGCTGGACCGTGGCTATCCCGCCGTCCATGCCGTGGGCCGGGCTGCTGCCAATGCGCCGCGCCTGATCGATATCCGCTGGGGCAATCCCGACCACAAGAAGATCACGCTGGTCGGCAAGGGCGTCTGCTTCGATAGCGGCGGTCTGGATATCAAGCCGGCCTCCGGCATGATCAACATGAAGAAGGACATGGGGGGTGGGGCCGCCGTCCTGACGCTCGGTCAGATCATCATGGCCCTGGGCCTGCCGGTGCGCCTGCGTGTTCTGGTTCCTGCGGTCGAGAATGCGATCTCCGGTAATGCCTTCCGTCCCTGGGACGTGCTGCAGACCCGCAAAGGCCTGACGGTCGAGGTTGGCAATACCGATGCCGAAGGCCGCCTGATCCTGTGCGACGCTTTGGCCGAGGGCGATTCGGAAAAGCCCGATCTGATGATCAATTGTGCGACCCTGACCGGCGCTGCCCGCGTCGCCCTGGGAACTGAGCTGCCGGCTCTCTTCACCCGCCATGACGATCTGGCGGAAAAGATCCTGGCCGCCGGGACCAAGGTTGCCGACCCGCTATGGCGTCTGCCGCTCTGGCCCGGTTATCGCCGCCAGATGGACAGCAAGGTCGCGGATCTATCCTCGACCGGTGAAGGTGCCTTCGGCGGTGCGATCAACGCGGCGATCTATCTGGCCGAATTTGTCGAGCCCACGACCCGTTGGGCGCATATCGACATGTATGGCTGGAATGCCCGCACCCGTCCTGGCCGCCCGGAAGGCGGCGAGGTGATGGTGGTGCGTGCGCTGCTCGCAATGATCGAAGGCGAAGTCGCCTAACGCCCTATATTAGAGATGGTCGCCAGCGTTCCGTTGGCGGCCATCTTATCCAAGGCATCCTGCCAACGCTGGATCTCCGCATCGGGAATATCGGGCGAGGCGAGAATATAGCCGTCGATCGACCCGACGACATGCTTGACCTCGAACGCATCGAAGCGATTGCCGGTACGTGCCAGCATGGCACTCAGGACATCCGGGCTGCTGCACCAGAGCGGGGAGCGCCCACCGACGAACTTGCGGGCGTTCGTCAGTTCGTCCATCGCGGTTTCGAGATTGTGGGCCTGCAGGCCTGTCAGCAGCTCGTGGCAGGGACCCTTGGCCTGCACCAAAATATTGGCGTGATCCAGGATTTCCGACCAGGACGCCTCGGGCCCCTTGCGGCCCAGCAGGACCAGCTTGGTCTTCAGGATCGGGCCGATCCATTTGAAGCGATGTTCGCGGTCCGCCGTCCGGGCGCCGACAAATAACATCGTGTCCGGACCTGCGGCGGTTTCCTCCAGTGCGCGGTGCCAGGGCAGCACCTCAATCGATACAGTCTCGCCCAGACTAGCGGCCAGGGCACGGACCACCGCAGTGGCTGATCCAATGACTATGCCGTTCTTCGTGTAATTATAGGGCGGAAACTCTTCAGTCAAAAACTGTAGGGCCTGGGTCGAGCTGCCGGAGCCGATCAAGAAAACCGGCGCCAGAATGGCGATGCGCAGGAATTTTCCAAACATGGTCATTGCGGCTTGATTGTTCGGTCAGGCTGAAGGTTTCAAAATTTACGCTTTCTTTACAGAAAAACGTTTTATTTCGCACCTGCAAAAACGACATGGCGCGCGACCAGCTGCCGCATGGGGTTTTTTTGCATCACCAAATCCCGCACACTCCTTTCAAAGGGCCGTTAGAGCCCATACCAAGGGAGAGAGATATGGCCGAGCGTCTGGCGGGAGCGCGTGAGCGTGCCTTGAGCGATCCGAAGGGCTATTGGGGGGAAGCGGCGCGCGCCATCGACTGGTTCAAGCCCGCTGAGGAAATCCTCGATACAAGCAATCCGCCCTTCTACCGCTGGTTTGTGGGTGCCGAAACCAATGTCTGCCACAATGCCCTCGACCGCCATGTGGCGGCGGGTCGGGGCGATCAGGCGGCCCTGATCTACGATAGCGCCATGACCGGCAAGGTCCGCAGCTACACCTATGCCGAACTGACCGATGCGGTTGCCCGACTTGCCGGAGCCCTCGCGCAGCTGGGGGTCGAAAAGGGCGACCGGGTGCTGATCTATATGCCGATGGTAGCCGAAGCGGCGATGGCGATGCTGGCCTGCGCGCGTTTGGGTGCAGTGCACTCTGTCGTCTTTGGCGGGTTCGCCGCGACCGAGCTGAAGACGCGGATCGAGGCTGCCAAACCCAAGGTCATCCTGGCCGCCTCCTGCGGGTTGGAGCCGGGACGGATTGTCCCCTACAAGCCATTGCTCGATGCCGCGCTGGCGATGGCGACCCACAAGCCCGATGCCTGCCTGATCCTCCAGCGCCCCGAAGCCTTGGCCGACCTCGGACCAAAAGATCACGACTGGGCAAAGCTGGTTGCTGGCGCTTCGCCAGCTGCTTGCGTGCCGGTCAAGGCGACCGACCCGCTCTATATCCTCTATACCTCCGGCACCACCGGCATCCCCAAGGGCGTGGTGCGCGATGCGGGCGGCTATATGGTCGCGCTGGTCTGGAGCATGAAGAACATCTATGGCATTGAGGCGGGGGAGGTGATGTTCACCGCCTCCGACGTCGGCTGGGTCGTGGGCCATTCCTATATCGTCTATGCCCCGCTGCTGGCGGGTTGCACCTCGGTCCTCTACGAGGGCAAGCCGGTGGGGACACCCGATGCGGGGGCTTTCTGGCGGGCGATCCAGCAGCATAAGGTGAAAGCCCTCTTCACCGCGCCGACCGCCTTCCGTGCGATCAAGAAGGAAGATCCGACAGGATCGCTGCTAAAGAACTACGATCTTTCCCACTTCAAGACGCTGTTCCTGGCGGGAGAGCGCTGCGACCCCGATACGCTCCATTGGGCGGAAAAGCTGCTGAAGGTGCCGGTGGTCGACCATTGGTGGCAGACCGAAACCGGCTGGCCGATCTGTGCCAACTGCGTCGGCCTCGATCCGCTGCCCGTCAAGCCGGGATCGCCGACCACGGCGGTGCCGGGCTGGGATGTGCAGGTGCTGGACGAGAACCGGCAACCCGCCAAACCGGGCGAGATCGGCGCGCTGGTGATCAAGCTGCCGCTGCCGCCCGGCGCCTTGCCGACCCTCTGGCAGAACGACGAGGGCTATCAGCGCTCCTACCTTGCCGACTATCCCGGTTACTACAAGACGGGTGACGCCGGGTTTATCGACGAAGATGGCTATGTCTTCGTGATGAGCCGCACCGACGATCTGATCAATGTCGCCGGTCATCGCCTGTCGACAGGACAGATGGAGGAGGTGCTGGCGGGCCATCCCGATGTCGCCGAATGCGCGGTCATGGGGGTTGCCGATACTATCAAGGGGCAGGTGCCCCTGGGGTTGATGGTGCTGAAGGCCGGGGTGTCGCGCGATCCGGCGGAGATTGCCAGGGAAGCGGTGGCGCTGATCCGCGAGAAGATCGGCCCGGTTGCGGCCTTCAAGACGGCCATCGTGGTGAAGCGCCTGCCCAAGACGCGGTCGGGCAAGATCCTGCGCGGCACCATGCAGAAGATCGCGGATGCGCAGGACTGGAAGATGCCCGCCACCATCGACGATCCGGCGATCCTGGAGGAAATCACTGACAGCCTGCGCATGATCGGTTATGCCAACCGGACTTAAAGCCGGAGAGAAGAAGACATGCAGTTGCAGGGTAACGTCGCCATCGTCACGGGGGCCGCGCAGGGTATCGGTCGCGCCATCGCCGAAGCTTTCCTGAAGGAAGGTGCGCAGGTCGTACTGGCCGATATCGATCCCAAGGGGGCCGATACCGCCGCCGCGCTTGGCGAAAACGCCCTGTTCGTGAAGGCCGATGTCGGCGCTGCTGCCGATTGTACTGCCCTTGTGGAAGCGGCGGTCGAAGCCTTTGGTCGGGTCGATATCCTTGTGAATAATGCCGCCATCATCCATACCGCCGACTTCCTCGACCTCAAGGAAGAGGATTTCGACCGGGTGCTGCGGGTGAACACCAAGGGTTCGTTCCTGATGGGGCAGGCCGCCGCCCGCCAGATGGTGAAACAGGGTGAGGGCGGCAATATCATCAACATGAGCTCGGTCAACGGCCTCATGGCGATCCCCAATCAGACGCCCTACAATGTCTCCAAAGGCGCGATCAACCAGCTGACCCGCAATATGGCGCTGGCCCTGGCCCCCCATAATATCCGCGTGAATGCCATCGGCCCCGGCTCGATCATGACCGACCTGCTGAAGGTGGTGATGGATTCCGAAGAAGTGCGCCAGCGCATCCTGGGCCGCACCCCGCTGGGCCGCTGCGGCGAGGTGGAGGAAATCGCCTCCATCGCGGTGTTCCTGGCAGCAGCGGCATCGAGCTATGTCACCGGTCAGATCATCTATGCCGATGGTGGCCGGATGGCGCTGAACTATACGGTGCCGGTTTCGGAGTAGGCAGCAACCTAAGTCGCCTCAAAAAAGCACTGTCATCCCGCACTTGATGCGGGATCTTGTGTGGCCGGGCTCCGTAGAGGTGTTTCGACTTGATCCGGCTACGCGAGACTTTGGATCCAAGTCCGGGGTGACGAGTTTTTTGGGATGATCGAATGAGACACCTGTCCATAGCCCTTGCCCTTTGCCTGCTCGCATCCCCGGCTTTCGCGCAGTCGAAGGTGCCGTTTGTCGGGTGTGAGTCAGATGGGCGGGAGACTCTGGCGCCCCCGATCCGGGCGACGGATCTGCCCCACGTATCCGGAAATATCGCGGGTCGCTTGGCTTACTACGGGTCGACAGAAATCGGTGTGTTGGCCCCGGTCGGATGGTTTTGTAGGGGTGTTCACGGAATAACGGGTGTGAGGGTTGTCGTCACTCCGGAAGCCTTGCCTGCCGATTGGACCACAGATAAGCCAATCACAGGGGCTGCAATCCAAGTGCGCCGGTCCTTTGGAGCGCCTAGCCGGTTCGAGATTGCAAAGATTGCCGCGAGGTATTTTCCGCTGGCGGAAGGTTACGTCGAGGAGGTCATCGATGAAGGGATCTATCCAAAGGAGGATTTTCCTTCGGCGCCTTTTCCAAAAGATAAGACCATCAGGCGAAGCGAGACGGTGGTTGAATTTATAACCCCTCCTAACGTCCAGGGCATGGGGACAACTGGTGCAAGCCCGTTGCAGATGAATGCCGACCCTATCCAGGGCGTCGCGATCATCCTTCCCGATCAAGATATGGATTTGCTGATGGTGCATATGCGCCTGCCAGCAAAATTGAGAGACCTTGCCGGTGCAATCCTCGCTGGGGTTGAGAATAATCTCGCTGCCGGTGGCGTGGACTAGGCAGTATCGTCTTATAGCTGCCGCAGTGATGCGGAATCCTCTGAAGGGTAGGAAACGCAGGAACCGGTGTCATGAAACTGCCTCCCCTTATCCTCGCCTCTGCCTTGCTGGCCCTGCCGGCTGCAGCACAGTCCAAACTCCCCTTCGTCGGATGCCCGGCCGATGGGCAGACGGGACCCATCGATGGGCCATCGGCCATGGCAAACCTGCCTGACGTCCCGGCCGAGATGGTGGAGAAGCTCGCTTATTACGCCACCACCAACGTCGGGGTGCTGGCGCCGCGTGGCTGGTCCTGCTTTGGACTGAATGGGTCGAACGGGGCGATCCTGCTGGTGACGCCGACGCCCATCAAAGATCCTTTCGGCACGCAAGTGTCTGGGCCGGTGGTGCAGGTGTCGCGCACTCCTGGCACCGCCGCCGGGCGGATCGATGTGGCCGAGGTCGCGGCGCGGCTTTTTCCGGTGGCGGCAGATTTTGTGAAGTCGGCGGCGGCAGCCTCGGAGGCCGAGGGTCTGAAGGTGACGCTGCCGACCGGCCCCTATCCCAAGGACAGGCTGAACCGGCGCAGCGATACGATTGTCGAATTCATCACGCCGGGAAATGAGGTCGGCCAGGGCACCGCCGGGCGCATTGTCAAATCCGCCGATCCGATCCTGGGTGCGGCGGTGCTGCTGCCGAACGAGAATATGAACCTCATCCAGGTGCAGGTGCGCCTGCCTGCCGATCTGCGCGATCTGGCGCCGACCATTGTGGTGACGGTTGAGACTAATCTGGCGGCGGGAGGGGGGTAGGGGGTCCCATAAAACTTGTCATCCTCGGATCAAGTCCGAGGATGACGGCAGTTAGAGTCACGCCCGCCCCAGAAACTCCATCAGCGCTTCGATCTCGGTGCCATAGCTGCGATCACCCGCATAGGCCGGGATGAACTTCCGCACCTCTGCCCGTAAAGCCTCGACCTGGGCGCCCGGCGTCTCCCCCCGCTGGTCGATGGCGGCGAGGGCGGTATAGAGCTCGCAGGCCAGCAGCCTGTCGGTCAGGCCCATCAGCGACACCAGCCGGTCCAGGGCCGGGATGGCCATCGTCATGGCATCTTCCTGCCCGAACGAACTATCGGCATGCATCAGGCTGGGCGGCACGCTCTGCGCCTTGACCTGGGCGGCGAAGGCGAGGGCGGCCTTATGGATCGCGACCATCCCGGCATCCAGCCCCGGCTTCAGGGCCAGTTGCGGCGAAAGCCCTGTATAGCGGGCATCGAGCAGCCGTTGCAGCCGCCGTTCCGACAGCAGGGCCGCCTGGGCCAGAGCCAAAGCTGTGGCTTCGATAGCGGCGGTCATGGCGGCGCCATGGAAGTTCCCGCAGTGGAGCAAGCGATCCTCGGACGGGATGCGCCCCAGCACAAACGCCGGATTATCACCCACCGCCTGCATCTCGGTCAGGATCGCCGCTTCCAGCGTATCGAGTGCCAGAAGCAGGCTGCCATGGATCTGAGGGATGACGCGGAAGGAGACCGGCGCCTGCCGCTTCTGCCGCGTGATGGCAGAGCCTTTGACGGCGGCAAGAATGGCGGCTGCCACCTCCTCCATGCCGGGCTCGGGGCGCAGCAGGGCGACGGCGGGATCATAGGGCTCCAGCGGCGCGGCAAGCCCTTCGATAGCGGCGCTGGCCACCAGAGTCAGGCGGTCCCACAGACGGCGTAGGCCGCGCAGATGGTGGTAGGCGAGGGCAGGGGCGACCGCGATCCCATTGATCAGCGCGATGCCTTCTTTGGGGCGCGGATCATAGAGGGGATGGCCCTTGGCGCGCAGCCAGCTGGCGGCGGAGACTGCAACTCCACCCTCTAAAATGCGGCCTTCACCCAGCAGCGTCTGGGCCAGATGGGTCAGCGGCACGATCTCGCCCGCCATGCCATGCCCTTCGGCCGGGATATAAGGGGTCATGCCGTCGTTGAGAGCCAACACCAGCCGCCCGCAGAGCGCGGGGGTGACGGCGGTGGCACCGGACAGGAACTGGGAGAGCTTGATCAGCATCGCGCCGCGTGCGACTTCCCCCGGCATCGGTGGCCCGAAGGCGACCGCGCGCCCCAGCAGGATCTGGCGGGGCAGGGCGGCTATATCTTCGTCCGACAGATCGGTCTTGGAGAGGGCGCCAAGACCCGTATTCACGCCATAACAGACGACGCCGGTCGCCAGATGCGACATGAAGCGCACCCGGTGCAGGGTGACGCGAGCGAGGGCATCTTCGGTGATCTCGACCTGGGCGCCGCCATAGACGACCGCCTCATAGACTTCCGGCGTCAGGCTTTCTGGGCCATGGAGGGTAACGCTCATGCCAGCGGGAAATGGCAGGCGACCGTGCGCCCATCGCTTAAAGCGGCGAGCGCCGGATTATCGGTCTTGCAGCGCTCCTGCACCATCGGGCAGCGGGTGCGGAACTGGCAGCCGGAGGGGCGGTTGTAGGGGCTGGGCACGTCGCCTTCCAGAACTTCATGTTTGCGGGTCCGGTGCGGATCGATCTCCGGATTGGCGGCCAGCAAAGCCCGCGTATAGGGATGGGCCGGGGCCGCGAAGATCGATTTTGTCGAACCCGTTTCGACAAGACGGCCAAGGTACAGCACCGCCACATCGTCTGTCACGGTGCGCACGACATTGAGATTATGGCTGACCATCAGATAGGTGAGCGACAGGCGTGTCTGCAACTCGTCCATCAGGTTCAGCAGATCACCCTGGATCGAGACGTCGAGACCCGCAGTCGGCTCGTCCGCCACCACCAGTTTGGGCTCCAGGATCAGGGCGCGGGCGATGCCGACACGCCGGGCCTGACCGCCTGAGAGCTGGTGGGGATATTTCTCCAGATGATCGGGACGCAGGCCGATGGCGCGCATCAGTTCCTCGACCCTGGGCCAATGTTGCTTCAGCGGCAGGTCATGGATCTTCAGCGGTTCCTCCAGCGCCTTGCGGATCGTCATGCGCGGCGACAGGGAGGAGGCGGGGTCCTGGAAAATCATCTGGGTCTGACGGCGGAACCAGCCCTTGTCGGCGCGTTGCAGCTTCTGCACATCGCGTCCGTCATAGAGGACGGACCCGGCGCTGGGTTCCTGCAGGCCCAGCACGACCTTGCTGATCGTGGTCTTGCCGGACCCGCTTTCGCCCACAAGGCCCAAGGTAGTCCCGGCACGGACATTGAAGCTGACCCCTTCGACGGCCCGGACCGAGCCAAAGGTAACGTCGAGATCGCGGATCTCGATCAGCGCGCTCATGCCAGCACACAGGCGGCACGATGGCCGGGTTCGATTTCACGGAACAGTGGCACGCCAGACCGGCAGGTCTCGATGGCCCGCTCGCAGCGGTCGGCATAGATGCAGGCGTTGGGAACGTTGATCACGCTCGGCACCTGTCCGGGGATCGAGCGCAGGGGGGCGTGGCGTTCGGCCTCGGACCCAACCTCGCAGGCCAGCAGGGCGGCGGTATAGGGATGGGCTGGATGCTCGAACAGGCGCGTGCTCGGCGCAACCTCCGCCGGGCGGCCCGCGTACATGACGGCAACGCTGTCGCAAAGGGATGAGACGACGGCCAGCGAATGGGAGATGAAGAGCATGGAGCCGGAGAAGATCTCCCGCACTTCCTCGAACAGCTTCACGATCTGGGCTTCGATGGTGACGTCCAGGGCCGTGGTGGGCTCGTCCGCGATCAGCAATTCGGGTTCGGTCAGCAAGGCCATCGCGATCATGATGCGCTGACGCATGCCGCCCGAAAACTCGTGCGGATATTGCGTCAGGCGTCGCTTGGGGTCGGGGATGCCGACCTTGGCCATCATGTCGACCGCACGCTCCAGCAGTTCCCGCTTGGAGGCTTTTGGCCAGCGGCCGCGCTGGGCGTCGGCAAGCTGGGTCCCGATGGTGAAGACCGGATTGAGCGCGGTCATCGGGTCCTGGAAGATCATTGCGATCCGCTGCCCGCGCACCCGCGCCATCTCGGCATCCGACAGCTTCAGAAGATCGGTGTCGCCCAGGCGGATCTCGCCGCGCAAAGCCGCAAGGTTACCGGGCAGCAGACGCATGATGGCGGAGGCCAGGGTCGACTTGCCGCTGCCGCTTTCGCCGACGACACCCATGATGGCGCCGCGCGGAATATCGAGGTCGACCCCGCGCAACACCTGGGCGATGCCGCTGCGGGTGTGGAAATCGACGTCGAGCGACCGGATGGACAGAAGGGGTGCTTCGCTCATCAGTGACGACCTTTGAGCTTGGGGTCGATGGCATCGCGCAAGGCTTCACCGAACAGGGTGAAAGCCAGGGTCGCGATGGTGAGGAACAGGCCGGAGAACACGACCGGCCAGACCGACTGGCTGAGGTTCACATAGCCATCGTTGAGTAGAGTTCCCCAACTGGCGGCAGGCGGTGGGACGCCCACACCCAGGAAGGACAGACCGGCTTCGATGGTGATGACGACCGGGATATCCATGCTCGCCAGCACCACCAGAGGCCCCATGATATTGGGGATGATGTGATGGAAGAGGATACGGATCCGCCCGGCCCCCAGCACCCGCTCGGCTTCCAGGAACGGTGCATTCTTCAAGGATAACGTCTGTGCCCGCGCCACCCGGCCGAAATGGGGAATCAGGGTGATGGCGACGATCAGCACCACCTTCTCCAGCCCCGGCCCCAGCAGCGCGACGATGGCGAGGGCGAAGATCAGGCTGGGGAAGGAGTTGATGATATCGAACGCCATCAGGATGATCTTGGCGATCCAGGCTGGCGCATAGGCGGCGGCCACCCCCAGCAGGATACCCGCGATGAGGGCGATGCCGATGGTGGACAGGGCGACGACGAGCGCGATCTGGGTGCCATAGAGCAGGCGTGAGAAGAGATCGCGGCCCAGCTGATCGGTTCCCATGATATGGGTCCAGCTCGGGGCGGCGAAGCGCTCCATGACGCTCAGTTTGGTCGGGGAATAGGGCGCCAACCACTGCGGCGCGATCCCCATGATCAGGATCAGGACCACCAGGATCAGGCCGATACGGCCGGTGGGATGGTGCCAGACGTTCTTTAGAATTTCTCCCATTATGCACCGCCCGACTTTTTGGCGCCGCGCATACGGGGATCGATCCAGGCATAGGACATATCGACCAGGATATTCGTCAGAACGAACAACGCGACCACGACCAGCACGCCCGCCTGCACGATGGGGTAATTGCGCGACTGGATCGCGTCATAGACCAGGGTGCCGAGGCCGGGGCGCGCGAAGATGATCTCGGCGAAGATGGCGCCACCCAGCAACCGGCCGATGCCCATGCCGAGGATCGACACGGTGGGGATCGCGGCGTTCTTCAGGGCGTATTTATAGATGATCCGGCGGCTTGGCTGGCCATAGGCGCGGGCGGTCCGGATATAGGGCTCGCCGAGCACTTCCAGCAGGGAGGAGCGCACGAGACGCGCGATATAGCCGACCCAGGTCAGGGCCAGCGAAAGCGTCGGCAGGATGAGGCGCAGCAGCTGATCGCCGATGGTGGGATTGTTACCGATGCCAAGCACCGGCAGCCAGTCGAGCCAGATGGAGAAGATCAGCAGCAGATAGATCGCAATGACGAAATTCGGCATCGCGATGAAGCTGACTGACACCACGGCGCCGATCTTGTCGCCCAGGCTGCCCGGATGGGTCGCGGCGTAACAACCGAGCGGCAGGCCAATCAGAATGGCAACGCCCATCGAGCTGAAGGTCAAGACGATGGTATAGGGCAGCACATCCAGCACCATGCCCAGGATCGGGCGGCCACTGATGATATCGGTGCCAAGGTCGCCCCGCAGGATCTGACCGAAGAAGCGCAGCAGGCGCTCATGCAGCGGCAGATCCAGGCCAAGGCGCTGAGAAAAAGCGGCAATCGTTTCGGCAGAGGCACGCGGCCCCAGCAGCACCTCGGCAGGATTGCCCGGCACCAGCAAGGTCAGCGCAAATAGCAGAACGATAGCGGCGGCCACGACCATCGCGCCGCCACCTAGGCGAACAACGAATTGTCGGAGCACCGGCGAGAAACCGGACATGAACCCTCCTGATCGGACCAGCCCCCGCGATTATGTCAATGAATCGCGGGGGAGCCCTTGCGGTGTTCTAGACCCGGCCTTTGAAGGCCGGGCCACCGTCTTTGGATCAGACTTCTTTGTAGAGTGCGTACTGCAGATCGTCGCCGTTTGGCAGTATGGCCGGATCCAGCCACTGCTTGGTTGCGAAGACGTTGGCTTCGTGGGTCAGCCAGATATAGGCTGCCGACTTGTCCATTTCCTTCTGCAGGTCGATGTAGAGCTGGTTGCGCTTTGCCGTATCGTCGGTCGAGGCCGCTTCGGTGTAGATCTTGTCGAAGGTCGGGCTGTCCCAGCGCTGCCAGTTCCAGACGCCGATCTGTTCCTTGACGAACCACTGGGTGTGGAACGCCGGATCGGCCTTACCGCCGAAACGCTGGAGCGAGAGTTCCAGGTTCTTGCCGCTCTCGCCCTTGCCGACGGACCAGAAGGCGCCGCCGTCCAGAACTTCGAGCTGCAGATCGATGCCGACTTCCTGCAGCATCGCCTGGATGACGACACCGGCAGTCTGATAGGCCGGACGGTTCAGCAAGGTCAGCTTCAGTTTGGTGCCGGGCTTCACGCCTGCTTCGGCCAGCAGCTTCTTGGCGCCGGCAACGTCGCGCTTATAGACCGGCGCGTCCTTCCAGTAGCCCAGCAGGCCCGGTGCAATGATGGAGCGGGCAGGCTTGACCGCGCCGTTGAAGGCGGCCAGCACAACCTCGTCCACATCGATGGCCTTGCGGATAGCCTCGCGGACCTTGATGTCGTTCAGCGGGGCTTTTTCGACGTTGAGGCCGATCCAGACGAAGTTGATCGAATCGAGGTTGATCACCTTGGTGCCGGGGATCTTCTCGAATTCCTTGGCCGACGCCGGTTCGATGACCGTGAAGTCCAGTTCGTTCGAGCGGAAGGCCAGTTCGGCGGTCTTCGGGTCGGCGATGGGACGCAGCACGACTTCATTGAAGCTGGGCTTCGCACCCTTCCACTCCGGATTGAGGCGCAGCACGACCTTCTGGTTCGGCACCCATTCGGCGATCTGATAGGGACCGGAGCCGATCAAGGTGGTCTTCACCTTGTCGCCCAGGGCCTCGAAAGCCTTCTTGGAGATGATGGTGCCCGAACCGTCCGGCAGCGTGGTCAGCCACAGCGACGGGGCCGGGTTCTTCAGCAGGATCTTGCCGGTATATTTGCCGGTAACCTCGACCTTATCCAGGGCAGCCCAGTCGGAGGCATATTCGGACTTGGTGCCGTTGGGGCCTGCGGTCTGGAAACGCTCGAACGAGAATTTCACGTCTTCGGCGGTCATTTCGCCATAGCCGCCGGTGAAGTTCTGGCCGGGCTTCAGTTCGAAGGTGATTTCGGTCGGCGAAACCTTCTCGATCGATTTTGCGGCATCAAGCTCCCATTCGAACTGACCCTTCTTGAAGGAGATCAGCTTCTGGGTGCAGGCGCGGATGATGGTTTCTTCGATGTAGCTGACGCGATTGGCCGGGTCGAGGCTCTGGAAATCGCGGGCGATGCGCAGGGTGATGCGTTCGCGGGCAGCAAAGGCGGGATTCATTGCCCCGAACGGCAGGGCAGCCGCACCAGCCAATAGGCCGCTGGTCTTCAGGAACGCGCGACGGGTAACCGGAAATGCCATTGGAAATCCCCCATTCGGCCCCCAGGGCCGATGTTAAAGCCGATAAACGCCTGATTCCCCACGGGCTCTTTTCTGCGCATCAGGATGCCGGAAAGGGCCCGAATTCATCTGGGTGGCTTAACGCCAGCCTCTTGTGGTTCCAACTATACATGCTTAGACAAGCTACGCAACGACGATAAAACCCATCGTCATTTTGGGTAATAAAGTTACTCTTATGTTCCCGCATGGGACGCGGAAATAGGCGACCTTAGACCCCGCCGCCCTGCAGGAAGCGGCCGCCGATCTGATACCGCGACCCTGGGTAGAGCAGGCGCGCGGTGCTGACGACTTTGCCGTTCGACCAGGTGCGGCGGTTGACGCGCAGGCAGGGTTCTCCCCGCTCTATATCCAGTAGTTTGCGTTCCGCTGTATTGGCCAGCACCGCCTCGACGATATGCTCGCCTTCGGACAGGGGGGCCTGCCGCATCAGGTAATGGTGCGGTGTTTCGCGGTTGAAGTTGATCTCAAGATAATTGGGCAGGATCTTGGGATTGACGTAGCGATCCTCGATCTGCACCGGCACGCCGTTTTCGCTATGGGCGAGGATGGTGTGGAAGACGGTCGCCAGCGGTTCGCCGAAATGCAGGGCGACCTCCTCGCTGGCGGTTTCCTCGGTATGAAGAATCACTTCGCAAGAGTGGCGATGGCCGCGCTCGCCAATCTCCTCGGCAATCGAGCGGACTTCCATCATCGGTGCCTGACGCTTGGCGCCCGCAACAAAGGTGCCGACGCCATGGACGCGCACCAGTACGCCTTCCTGAGTCAGTTCCCGCAGGGCGCGATGAATGGTCATGCGGCTGATGCCGAGGTCACGGACCAGGGTGTTTTCCGACGGGATCTGCTCGTCCGCAACCCAGCGACCGCTGCGGATATTCTCCTGGATGACGTCCTTCAGCCGCTTGTAGATCGGCGAGGAGCCCTCCGCGAGGATCAGGGGCTTCGTCCGTTCGGATGCCTGCACGCCCATCTACCTGCTGTCTGGTGATACCGTCCCCGACATTCTATAACCGATTAGGCATGTCTTTACAGCCACGCGATGCCGCAGCCCGATCAGAGGATACAAAACATGAGCGCCCCGTCTGCCGATATCCGTGTGATCCGCCGCGATGACCATAAGCTGGTTCCTTGGCGCAATGGCGGTGGCGTGACGCGGGAAATCGCCCTGGCACCGGACGAACGCGGGGCGCTGGGATACGCCTGGCGCCTCAGCCAAGCGACTGTCTCTGAGCCGGGGGCTTTCTCGGAATTTCCCCATAGCGACCGCACGCTGCTGGTCCTGTCGGGGGAGGGGCTGGAGCTGACGGTCGCGGGCGTGCCGACCGTGCTGGCGCTTCACGAAGCCTTGGCATTTCCCGGAGACGTGCCGACCCAGGGGCGTCCGATGGCTGGGCCGGTCGAGGATCTCAACATCATCTGCGACCGGCGGCTGACCCGTCATGAGATGCGGCTGCTGCGGGCGGGCGACGCCGCACCGGCCGCCGATGCAACCTATCTTGCCGTGGCGCTTGTGGATGGGACAGTGGTTGCAGCCTCAGGCCGGGCTTACGATCTTGCCATGCTCGATACCGTGCAGTCCGCTGGGGCAGCGCTCTCGGTCACTGCCGGTATCGTTGCGCTGATCGAGATCATCCGCGAGGAGCTGGTTTAGAGCCGGTCTCAGCTTCGGACGAAGATTGAATTGCCGGGATCGAAATAGATCTCGGTATAGCGCTGCTCCAGCAACTCGCGACACTTGACGCCGACCTCCACCAGGGCGGCGTTGCGGGCGAAGTCGGGATGGCGGTCCAGCAGCTCGATCACAATGACGCCGGGCTGCCAGCGGTCGAGGTCGAGACCGAGCAAAGCGTCATATTCGCTACCCTCCACATCAAGGACGAGGAGGTCGAAAACCTGCGGGAATTTTTGCTGCTCCAGCACAAAGTTCAGCGGAAACTGCCAGGCGCTCTGGCGTTCGTTTGCGAAGAGGGACTGGGCGTAATAGAGCATGCGAATTTCTTCCAGCAGCTCTGGCACCGAGGTTGTCGACATCATGGCCAGGTCAAGGGTCAGTTGCCCGAAGTCCTTGCCTGCTGCACCCTGGAGCACCGTGACGCCAGCGTTATGCCGATGGCGGTTGCGGCATAGCTCGAAGAACTCCCGCACCGGCTCCAGATAGACACCTCTCCAGCCCAGATCGGCCAGGAAGCTGGTGTTGGAGAAACTATCGCCGTCATAGGCCCCGGTTTCAAAGAAGATGCCGTCCCGCTTCTGACCGAAGAGATGTTCGTAGATCACCGACAGATTGGGGATTTGACAGTTATAGGGCGGCCGATAGAAGCGCCCTTCTGTTGCCGGCTGATAATGCTCCTCAATCACCCAGCCCAACTCACGCGCCAGATCCCGCGCGGCACGCAGCCCGTTAAAAAGGTCCGGCGTTTCGGTTACCAGCCTATCCATTGCCTCGCGGGCGCTTTTGAGATCCCCTCCGTCCCGCAGCTTCATGACGGCGATCAACCGGCGAATATGGGTAAGGCTATAATTGTCGGCTGAAAGCTCCAGCATCGGCGTGATCTTACGTGCGTCGGATGTAAACAGTGTTCGATTCGTCGATATGGTCCACGACGTAATGTTTCGACAGGATCTCGCGGCAACGCATGGCGGTTTCCATCAGGGTGGCGTTCTTGGAGAACTCCGGATGGCGATCGCACAACTCGATGATGATCATCTTCGGTTGCCAATGGTCGAGGTCGAGGCCCTTTAAGGCTTCATACTCAAAGCCTTCAACGTCGAGCACCATCAGATCGAAAGCCTGGGGAAATTTCTGCTGTTCGAGCACAAAATTCAGCGGAAAGCACCAAGCCTGCTGTTTTTCACCTGATACATAGTCGCTGACGTAGTCCATGTCGCGCGCCTCGGCCAGGAACTCCGGCACGGCCGTTGTCGACATGGCGGCCATATCGAGCGTCAGGGTGCCGAAATCGGCGGCTGCAGCCCCTTGTAGGACGGTGACGTTCGGGTTGACCGCATGGCGCAGGCGGCAGAAATCGAAATAGGTGCGGATCGGCTCCAGATAGACGCCTCGCCATCCCAGATCGGCCAGAAAGGACGTGTTGCTAAAAGTTTCACCATCGAAGGCGCCCGTTTCGAAGAAGATGCCATCGGTCTTGCGGCCGAAATGCTTTTCCAGCAACGCTGGCAGCGGTGGGATCTGGCAACTGGCGGGTGGCTGATAGAAACCATCGCCGATGGTCGGGGCGAGATGCTTGGTGTCCCAAAGGCCCAGCTCGCGGGCAAGCAGAGTGGTCGCGGGCTGCTTTTCCAGCGCCTCTGGGAATTTCTCGATAGCAGCTGTCAGCCAATATTCCGCGATGTTCCTGAGATCGCCTTTCGAAAGGCCGATGAGGTTAATGACCTCCTGCAGGAACAGATCGCTTTGGTTCGAGCCTTTGCCCATTTCCTCAACTTTCCAAATCAGCGGCGCACGTAGATGGTGTTGCCTTTGTCGGAGATATATTCCTCGTAGAAGGGGTTCAGTTTCTCTCGGCACCGGTCGCAGCTTTCCTGCAAGACCGGGTTACCGCTGAAACCTTCTTCCTGGTCCAGAAGCTCGATAATAACGACGTCGGGCTGCCAATAATTGAGGTCCAGCCCGGCAAGGGCCTCATATTCAAACCCTTCGACATCAAGAACCATAAGGTCAAACCGCTGTGGCAGCTTGGCCTGTTCGAAGATGAAATTCAGCGGGAATGTCCAGGCCTTGCGAACAGAATTGCTTAAGTAAGGGCGAGCATATTCCATCTTTTCCACTTCGGCGAACATGGCCGGGTTGGCTGTAGAGGACATCATGGCGAGCTGGATATCTATCGAGCCAAAGTCCGCGCCCGCCGCTCCTTGCAGCACAGACACATTGGGGTTGACCCTGTGCCGGATACGGCAAAGGTCATAAAACTCCTGGATTGGTTCCAGATAAACGCCGCGCCAGCCGATATCGGCAAGGAAGCAGGTGTTGCTGAAACTTTCGCCATCAAAGGCGCCTGTCTCAAAGAAAATGCCGTTGTTCTTGCAGCTGAATAGCTGTTCACAAATTTCGGCGTAGTTCGCTATCTGACTGTTGTAGGGCACGTGGTAATAATTGCCCCGGACAATGTCGAACATGTTCTTGCCGGGGCGCAGACCCATTTCTCGCATCAGGAGCGCCAGATAGGATCGGGCCGCGCCCTTATGGGAAGGGTCGTCTAAGCGCTCTTTTAGCCAAGCGGCCGCTTTGTCGACATGCTTGTTATCGTAAGCGTCGATATTGAAGAGCAGTTCTCTCACAAGAAAAAGATCTGCTTCCTTCATCGCCATCTCCGACTGTCAATTCATGGAATCTCCTTCTACCCATAGAATGGACAAGCGGAATCTACCAGAGATTCAATGGTATGACGGGTGAAGATATTGGTCAAAAGGATCGGATGTAATCGACCAGCGGCCTCAGATCGAAGGGTGTGATACCCTCGACACCGATCGGCAGTTGTGGGCGTAGTCCGGTTTGAATCCCCCGCAACCCTTCACCCAGCACGTCGGTAGCGATGCCGCGCAGATCGATGGCCCAGGCGGCGATGGCGCTTTCCAGCGTCACCAGCACCCAGGCATCCTCCAACAGGCGACGGGTGGCATGGACCGATTGCGGCGCCAGCCCGCCCACATCCTCCACCCCATCGCAGACCTGACCGTGATAGAGCAGGCTGGCCGGGGCCGCATGGTGGGTGGCCGACGCGACCTTGGCGGCGGCAATATGACCGAGATTCAGGAACTGCACCCCGCCGATGGCGCCCGGCGTGGCGGCCAGCCCGGTCGGCAAGCTGCTGAAGCTTGGCCATTGCAGCTTGTGGATCCGCTCCCCGCAGGCCTGCAGGGCCTTGGCGAGAGCGAGGCGCAAAGCATCGAGCGCAACCGCCAGCAGGGTGTTTTCCATATTGCCGTGGGACACGGTAACACCCGCTGCGATATCGACGGTGGGGTTGTCGACCGAAGCGTTGAGTTCGGTCTCCAGAATGCCCTGCGTCCAGGCCAGGGTTGCATAGGCGGCGCCATGGATCTGCGGGGTGCAGCGGAAGCTCAAGGGATCCTGCAGGAAGCGCTGCTCCCCACCAGTCCAGAGGCGGCTGCCGGAAAGGAGGGCGCGCAGATGGCTGCCAGCCTCGATCTGCCCGGGCTGCGGATGAGCACGTTCGACCGCTTCGCCCCAGGCGTGAGGGTTGCCGCGGAAGCCTTCCAGTGACAGTGCCGCTGCCCGGTCCAGCGCCTTCAGCAGCCGGCGGGCGTCATGCACGGCAACCGCAGCCTCGGCCAGGGTCAGCGTGTTGCTGTTCATCAGCGACATGGCTTCCTTGGCGGCGAGGCCTCCCGCGACCGTCGGCCCGTCGCTCTCCCCGCCCGGGCCCGGCAGGCCTAGCAGCGGCAGGGCCATCTGCGAGAGGGATACGATGTCCGAGGCGCCGACCGAGCTGCCCGACTGCACATCGGGGGTAAGCCCGGCATTGAGGCGCAGCAGCAGAACCTCCACCAGTTCAGGGCGCACGCCCGAGCGGCCGGTGGCAAAGAGATTGAGCTGGATGGCAAGGGCGGCGCGCACCGCCTCGGGCGTGACGGCATCGCCGGGGGCGAAGGTCGAATGACCGACGATGACGCGGCGGTTGAACTCGATCAGTTCATGTTCTGCCAGCGCATAATCCTTTTGGGATCCGAAGCCGGTGGTGATGCCATAGGCCGGGACCTTGCGGGCAACCATGTCCTCGACCACGGCGCGGCCTGCCTGAATACGGGCCTGGGCGGTGGGGGCGAGGGAAACTGTGACGCCGCCGCCTGCAATGCGGGCCAGGGTCGCAAGGGTCAGACTCTCGCCATCCAGAACGACGGCGGCAGCGGTGGTCATAGGCTGGTCCTCAAGGCTTCGGCTTCAGAGGCTCCGCCGTGCTGGGGCAGCGGGCGGTAGGCCGGGTGCAACGGATGATGATGACGGGTCAGGAAATAGCGCCGCGCCACATCTGTATAGCCATCATAGACCAGACCCTGGTTCTTGATCAGCACCGCTTCACGGCTTTCGCGATAGGCGGCGGGGATAGCGTACCAGGGCAGGCATGGCCGGTCGTGGTGAACCACATGCAGGTTATTGTGCAGGAATAGCAGCCCGAAGACAGGGGTGTTCTCCACAATGGCGGTGCGATGGTCAGGCTCGTCGGCGGCGCGATGTTCGGCAAAGGAGCGGATCAGCGCCAGCGCATAGCCGGGATAAACCGCCAGCATCAGATACTGCCAAAGCGGGACGTCGCAGACCAGAACCAGCCAGGCGCCGACGGCGATCACGCCCAGCATGTGCCGCAGCCAGATGCCGCGCCGCCCGGTCCAGCCCGCCAGCACCAGCCGGGCTTCGGCGATCAGGAAGCGGCCAATGCTCCAACCCGGACCGATGAGAAGACGTCCCGGCAGCGTGTTGTAGACGTCGCGCAGGATACGGCCCAGCGGGCCAAGGCGCTCATAAGCTTCCGCCGTCACATATTGGCTTTCCGGATCGTCGAGTGGATCGGTCAGTCGCGTGTCATTGTGGTGGGCGAGGTGGCTGTCGCGATAGAGGCGATAGGGCAGCCAGAAGCTCAAAGGCGGATAGCCGATGGCATCGTTGATCCATTGGTTTTTGGTCGGATGGCCGTGCAGTACCTCGTGCTGAAGCGACATATGCCAGGCGACGAGCCAAGCGCCCGCCGCCAGCAGCACCGGCCAGGGCAACTGGTTCCAAAAGAAGGTGAGAAGACCCCAGCCGCCATAGATCGCGACGATCAACCCCCAGGTGGGCAATTCCCACTGGCGGACGATCCCTCGATTTTTCCGTTGGCGAGCCATAGTTGCGGTCTCCTTTCTTGGGTCAGGAAACCGCATGGGGCCGTTTTGTGACAACGCGGGAATGCGCACAATATAAGGTATCTGCGCACAAAAGATTGTTGATGCGGCGAAATCGAGTAGATTGATGCGAATCATCATCAATAGATGCTGGATATCATCAGATGCGCAGCGGTGAGCGCCACGATACGGTCCGTATTTTCCGGGAGCGTCTGCTGGAGGTGATCCGCCGGACGGGCCTCAGCCAGACGGCCTTTGCCGAGGCCGTTGGGATCGACCGCTCGACCCTCTCCCAGCTTCTGTCACCGACCAACGAGCGTTTGCCGCGCATCGACTCGATCATCGGCGTTGCCCATTACGCCCAGGTTTCGCTCGACTGGCTGTTCGGCCTCACGCAACAGGATAGTCTGGGCGCGGACGTGGTGCCGGAGACGTTCCAGGTGGAGCGGAATGCCCCTTCGCCGTTGGACGAACGGCTGTTGCGCTGGCATGCGGAGGCGGCGGGCTACAAGATCCGCCATGTGCCGACCTCTTTCCCGGATGTGCTGAAGACCGAAGCGGTCATCAATGTCGAATATTCCGACTATTTCGCCCGCTCGCCCAAGCAGCGGATCGAGACGACCCAGGCGCGTCTCGCCTATCTGCGCCAGCCCGAAACCGACATGGAGGTCTGTACGTCTTTGCAGGCTATCGAAGGCTTCGCGCGTGGGGAGAACGGCTGGTCGGAGTTATCGCCAAAGGATCGGCGGGAGCAGATCGATCACATCATCGATCTCTGCAACGAACTCTACCCGTCGTTCCGCTGGTTCCTGTTCGATGTCCGGCAGGTTTTTTCCGTGCCGATCACGATCTTCGGACCGCAGCGGGCGGTCATTTATATCGGGCAGATGTATTTTGTCTTCCATTCTACCGATCACATCCGCACTCTGGCGCAGCATTTCGATAGTCTGATCCGCGCCGCCGTCGTGCAGCCGACAGATATCCCCCGCTATCTCGAGCGTCTCCGCTCCCATATCCGATAGAGCGTCCCATGAGCCTGATCGCCGGCCTTCCGATGTATGACTTCCCCGAGGTGCGCCTACTGACTGACGGGCTGTGGAGTGCCATTCAGGCTCATCTGAAGGCCGCCGGGATAGAGGCCCCGGCAAACTTGACGCGCCCGGCTGATCTGATGGGCTTCTGGCGCTCGCCCGATCTGCTGCTGGGGCAGACCTGCGGTTATCCCCTGACCCGCCACCTGACTGATGCGGTCCAGGTGGTCGCGACCCCTCACTATACCGCACCGGGGTGTGTCGGGGCCTGGCATTGCAGCGTCATCGTGGTGGCAGCCGATTCGCCGGTGAAATCCCTTGCCGATCTGCGCGGCAAGACGGCGGTGATCAATGAACGTGGCAGCAATACCGGCATGAACCTGCTGCGGGCCTCTATAGCCCCCTATGCGGAGGGACGGCCTTTCTTCGGCGCCGTGATCGAAAGCGGTGGCCATGCCAAGAGCATGGAGGATGTGGGTGAGGGGCGGGCCGATGTCGCCTCTCTCGACTGCGTGACTTTTGCGATGATGCAGCGCTATCGGCCGGAAAAGGCGGCGCGCGTGCGGGTGCTGGCGGAAACGCCGTCGACGCCAGCACTGCCCCTGGTAACCGCCGCGCGGACGCCCCACGGCACGGTCGATGCCCTGCGCGCCGCCTTGATGGCTGCTGCCGCAGATCCTGAACTGGCGGTCCTGCGCGAGGCGCTGTTCATCGATAAGTTCGAGGTACTGCCGGTTGAAGCCTATAAGCGTGTCGTCGCCCTGGAACAGGGGGCGGAGGCGGCTGGCTATCCTGTTCTGGTCTGACCCTTCAGTCGAGGGGGGTGAACTCGTTTATCAGGCCGGGTTCATCGTGGAAGGTAATCTTGATCTGTTTCTTGGTGGCTTTTATTCCCTTGATGTCGATCTTGAAGATACCCTGCGCACGGACATCCCAGCCCGCCAGTTTTTTGGTATTATTGGTGTAGTTGCTGTTGCGGCTGGAGCTCAAGGCATCCATCGGAGACGGGAACAGCCGAGGGTTTTTGCCGGGTAGGTCCTTGAGCTGTTTAGTATTCAAGTTCTGCCCACCGCTCAGCATGAACTCCCAAAAATCGTCCAGAAGGCCCCTCGTCGTGCCATCTTGAGATAAGCTTTTGCCATACTTCGCTTCTAATTTTAGCCAGAAATTAAGGACGGCTTTGCCGGAGAACTTAAGTTCCAGGTCGCTCCCATTTAGGTCTTTTATCGTGTAGACCACGGTCGATAGATGGCTGAAATTCGACCCCATCAGGTATTTTTTTATACCGTCGATATAGAGGTCGTTTTGACCTTTCAGCAGCTTCCCGGTGCGCCGAGTCTCATAGGCGCAGATGAACCATTTGCCCTGCGAACGCGCGAGATCCGTCACATTATTGGCGTTCCGATAGGGCACTCCCTTGGCCGCCAAGGCATTGCACAGGGGGAAAAAGGCCACGATCTTCTCGGAGACTATCTGAAGGGCCTTGTCATATTTCAATATGAGCTCTTCGCGGAGAGGGGGTTGTTTACGGATCTCCTCGATTTCCTCCGGTGGAATATGTTCATCAGGCTTCATCATAAGAGGTTCAAAGCCGATCTTGCCGGTTAAGAAATTCAGGAACCAGAAATGACCGGTCTCGAATCCCTTTGCCGGGCCGTTGCAGATCGTAACGAACGAATCGTCCACCCATTTACGGGCGATTTCCACCTTCGGCTGAAATGCGTCTCGATAGAGCGTGCAGTCGACCATATACTCCCAAAGAAGCGCCGGGCGTAGTTCAAGACCCGGTTTGTCGCCCTTCACCCAGAAAGGCATATGGGAAAAGCGGCCCTTGGTATTCTTGTAAAGCGTAGCCGTCTGCTTGCCCCACTTCAGAAAAAGGCCGGCTGCCAGCCATTGGTAAGAGTGTGGAAACTCCCCATGACCTAAGGCGAATGAATCCTTCCAAAGACGCCGATCGCCGAGAAGTTGTCCAAAATCTGCGGGCTGGGCGCCTGCGGTCAGGACGATCAGGTCGATATTTTCGAACCCAAGACTAAATCCGACACGCGATATGGCACGGGTATAGCGATTCGGCATCTCAATGAGATCGTCTTCGTTATAGGCCAGCCAGATCGCTTTCGAGAGGAGTTCGAGGGCGATGGGGACTTTTCCCGGTCGTTCAGTAAGTCGAGGAAATTGACGTAATCGAGGAGATCGGAGGAAGAGATGCCTCCGTTACCGCTATTCCGGAAGAAGGAGGTAAGGCGGAGCTTAATGTCGTCCTTCCCGTTCATTTCGACGGGCATGGGTTTAAGGGGTTTGATCTGTAAGCGGGACGGTGCTTTTTTCTGCGGCTTTTTGGAAATCAGGTCTTCAGACACCGGCTTCTCCCTGAACCAGTTGGTCGTGTGCGGGAGAAATATCGTATGCGCACGGTTGAGTTGTCCAGGCAGGTTTCCTGTCAGCGCATCCCGTGCTTTTCAAGCAGGTGATCGTATGACCCATCGCCTTTCATTTCGGCTAGGGCCTTATTGAAATCGCGGGCGATTGCCTCGGCCTCGGGATGCTCGCGCGAAATCGCGTAATGCAGCGGGTTTTCGCTAAGAGCGCCCGGTGCCAGTTCCAGCATCATCCTCAGGTCGGATAACTGGGTATTGAGGACGTACCGCAGGATCAGTTCATCCTCGACCGTCAGATCGATTCGCCCGGCGGATAGCTTGCGCAAATTGGTGACGACGCTGGCGGCTTCCTCGCGCTTGAAGCTGGCGGCTTTCAGAAAGTCCTCATCATAGGCATAGCCGGGGATCGTGCCGATGGTCTTGCCGTTCAGGTCGCGCAGATCCCGATAGGCAAACGGCTCGTTGGTTCGTTTGGCGAAGACGAGGCGATTCACGGCAAACGGCTCAGTGAACAGCATAGTCTTTTCACGATCTGGCGTTCTCCAGACGCAGGTCAGGATGTCATAGGTTCCGTCCTGCACCCCGGCCAGCGCGCGGCTCCAGGGCAGCATTTCTACCTCGACCTCATGGCCCGCACGGCGCAAGGCGGCAGTCAGCAGCTCGTTGGCAAAGCCCTGCTGCGGGCTGGCGACATCGGAAAACGGCGGGTAATCGACCAGGGCGGCAACAGACAGTTTCGCGGCAACCGCGTTTCCAGCCCAGAAAAGAGCCAGACCGACCAAACAGAACACCCTCGGCAAGCCGAGTTTCCGCATCTCGTGTTCCCCCAACCGATTGCGGCAATAAGCTGCAAAATCTTACCATGGTGCATGGGGGCGCGCGACGAAGTAAGACAGGTGACGGTAAAGCTTACAGGGGTGGTGCTGACGAAAGGTTCAAGCTCTGAAGTGGTTCAGCAGTTCGGCGACAATCCTGTCGGCGTCATCGGCTGCGACGATGCAGGACCCGGAACGCCCATGGCCTGTACCGCCGAAATGCACCATGGCCGCGCCGATATCGATGGTCGCCGTGCGGTCGAAGATGGAGCGGCCACAGGCGATCATCACGCGGCCATCGGGCGTTGGTCCGACGCGGATCGACAGGCGGGCCGCCGGAAATAGCGCATAGGCGATGAAGCGGTTGCCTGCCGGTATATGCTCGGCATGGCGGAAGTCGATCATCACCACCTCGCCCTCCATGCGGGCCGTCGAACCGATCTGTTCTTCAAAGCGCGGGGCTTCCTGGCGATAGATCTCGGATCGAGCCGCAACCTCTGGCCGGGCCAGGATGCTTTCGATGCTGTCATGGCGCATCGGCTCGATGAGCCCTTCCAGGAAACCCATGGTTTCTGCCGCCTTGAAGCCGCCGCGCCGCTCGACGCCCGTGCGGGGATCCAACAGGAAGGCGAGCAGCGCCCAGCCGCGCGGCTCCAGCACATCGGCGGCCGTCCAGCCCGCCTGGGCCGCACGGTCGGCTGCGGCCAGCATGGGGTCGAGGCGAGCAGGAAAAACCCACGGGCCGCCAAAATGCTGAAAGACCAGCCGGGCGCTCGACGGCGATTCTGCATCGAGGACCAGATTGGAGACAACCGGAGCCCGCTCGATCTCCGCGCCATGGTGATCGAACGCCAGATGGCATCCGTCGGCGTAGGGAAGGTCGGTCAAAATGTCGCGGGCGGTGACGGCGATCCGGTTGGTCAGCAGGTCATCGGCATGGATGAACTTCACCTCGTTGATCAGCCCAAGCTCGGTCAAAAGCGCGGCCGAAGCCAAACCGTCGATATCTCCACGCGTCAGCAACCGATACGTACCGACCATGTCCTTTTCCCTCCCCAGGTGAGCCTCTCGGGTTGCTCCCGCGGCCGGACGATCTTAAAACGCAACGCTAGAACAACAAATGTCCCGCAACGACGGGCAACGGAAGGGTCCGACCATGAGCACCTTCGATTTCCACCCGATGATACCGCATCTGGAGGACACTACACCTTATCGTAAGCTAAGCGGCGACTTTGTATCCACGATTAGTATCGATGGGCAGGAAGTGCTCAAGGTGGAGCGCGAGGCGTTAGCCCTGCTGACCGCCGCTGCTTTCCGCGACATGAGCCATCTGCTGCGCCCAGGACATCTGGCCCAGCTGCGCGCGATCCTCGACGACAAAGAGGCCAGCCCGAACGACCATTACGTCGCCTATGACCTCTTGAAGAACGCCAATATCGCGGCGGGCGGCGTGTTGCCGATGTGCCAGGATACCGGCACCGCGATCATCATGGGCAAGAAGGGCCAGAAGGTCTGGACCGGCTATGATGACGAAGCTGCCCTGTCCGAAGGGGTGCGCCGGACCTATACCGAGACGAACCTGCGCTACAGCCAGGTCGCCCCGCTGAATATGTATGACGAGGTCAATACGGGCGATAATCTGCCGGCCCAGATCGACCTCTACGCGACCGAGGGCGATGCCTATAAGTTCCTGTTCATGGCCAAAGGTGGCGGTTCGGCGAACAAGACGTTCCTGTATCAGCAGACCCGCGCGGTGCTGAATCCGACGAACCTCATGAAGTTCCTGGACACTCAGATCCGCACGCTCGGCACTTCGGCCTGCCCGCCCTACCATCTGGCGATTGTCATCGGCGGCACCTCGGCCGAAATGACGCTGAAGACGACCAAGCTGGCCTCTGCCCGGTATCTCGACAATTTGCCGACCGAGGGGAATAAGTTCGGCCAGGCTTTCCGTGACATCGAGCTGGAAAAGCAGGTGCTGGAACTTACCCGCCAGATGGGCATCGGCGCCCAGTTCGGCGGCAAGTATTTCTGCCATGACGTGCGTGTGATCCGTCTGCCGCGCCACGGCGCAAGCTGCCCGATCGGCCTTGGCGTCTCCTGTTCGGCCGACCGCCAGATCGCCGGGAAAATCACCAAGGACGGCATCTTCCTGGAGCAGCTGGAAGCCAATCCGGCGAAATATCTGCCCGAAGTGGACGAAGCCAGCCTGGGTGGCGATGTGGTGCAGATCGACCTCAACAAGCCGATGTCGGAAATCCGCGAGATCCTGTCGCGTTATCCGATCAAGACTCGCCTGTCGCTGTCGGGTCCGGTGATCGTTGCCCGCGATATCGCCCATGCCAAGATCAAGGAACGTCTGGATCGTGGCGAGGGTCTGCCGGATTACGTCAAGGATCGCGTTATCTATTACGCCGGTCCGGCCAAGACCCCCGAAGGCATGCCGTCCGGTTCCTTCGGCCCGACCACGGCAGGCCGCATGGATAGCTATATCGATGCCTTCATGGCGGCGGGCGGCAGCTTCGTCAGCCTTGCCAAGGGCAACCGCTCCAAGGCGGTGCTGGATGCCTGCAAGAAATACGGCGGCTTCTACCTCGGCTCCATCGGCGGTCCGGCTGCCCGTCTGGCCCAGGACTGCATCAAAAAGGTCGAGGTGCACGAGTATCCCGAACTTGGCATGGAAGCGGTCTGGAAGATCGAAGTGGAGAATTTCCCGGCCTTCATCGTCACCGACGACAAGGGCAATGACTTCTTCGCGGGCATGACCGGGTAGTTGTTATTTTCACACTAGGACCGTCATCCCGCACTTGATGCGGGATCTCGTCCGGGCTGTTCCGCCTCGGATAGGCCCTGCATCAAGTGCGGGGTGACGGTCCTCTTTTTGGAACGCGGCACCCGCTCTACCGCGGGTGTTTCCGCCGTTCGACCAGGGCCATGCTCAGATACATCCGGCCCGGTGCCTCCGGAATGCAGGTTCCTGCCCAGGTGGCGGGGCGACCGGATTGCAGGGTGATCAGACGCTCCGATAGTCGCCGCCCGCCTTTGCAGGCAATGGCGATCTCGGCACAATCCGCATCCGAACCGGGGCGCAGGATCGCGCGCAGGGGTTGGCCGATGAAATTCTCCACCTCCTCGCCCAGGATCTGACGCAGTGATCCGTGGAGCGATACGATAGTCACCTCCTGGTCGATCTCCACCAGAATATCCGCCCGTGACAAGGCGAAAGCCAGGAGCTTGGCCGTCGAGAGACTGTCCTCGCCAGCCTGATATGCTGTCTCGCGGCTTAAAATCAGACTCGGCATGAATGTATCGCTCGATCTTATAAGTTGTAGAGGTGTGGGATCTCTCCCATGCTTCTTGGGTTACTCGCTCTATTGTGTCAGCGATCCTTACTCAATTGCAAATTATCGTTAATCAGAGCGTGAATTGTAACAGGTCGTAAGCATTCATTTGATTTTGATATCGCGGTATTTCGATCTGCGTCGAGGCAGATGTTTTCCGGCATTCTGTTCGAAAAACCGCGACGATTGGGTAAGAAAACTGCCGGTTCGTGCTTCACAAAGACAGATCCATGCGGCAAGGTTTGCCAGTCCGAAGGCTCACATCTTCTGCTGTGCCCGAAGTTTAGGGAGACCCAATGAAAATCGCCGTGTTGAAAGAGCGCGCACCCAATGAAGCGCGTGTCGCGGCCTCGCCGGAAACCGTCAAAAAGCTGATCGCACTGGGGGCCGACGTTACTGTCGAAGCCGGGGCCGGTGTATCGGCCAGCGTGACCGACGATGCCTTCACCGCCGCTGGCGCCACCATCGCCAAGGACGCCGCTGCGACTGTCGATGGCGCCGATATCATCCTCAAGGTTCAGCGTCCGCTGGGTGCGGGCGAGGGCGCGGTGGACGAACTGGCCCTGCTGAAATCAGGACAGGTCGTGATCGGCGCCCTGGCGCCCTTCGGCGACCATGTGCCTGCCCTTGCCGCCAGCGGCGTCACGGCCTTTGCCATGGAATTCGTGCCGCGCATCACCCGTGCGCAAGTCATGGATGTGCTGTCCAGCCAAGCGAACCTTGCCGGGTATCGCGCGGTGATCGAGGCGGCTGCCGCCTATGCCCGCGTCTTCCCGATGATGATGACGGCGGCAGGTACGGTAGCGCCTGCCAAGACCTTCATTATGGGTGTCGGTGTCGCGGGGCTGCAGGCCATCGCGACCGCCCGTCGCCTGGGCGGTGTGGTCTCCGCGACCGACGTGCGTCCGGCGACCGAAGAACAGGTGGCAAGCCTTGGCGCCAAATTCATCGCCGTGAAGGACGAGGAATTTGCCCAGGCCCAGACCTCGGGCGGCTATGCCAAGGAAATGTCGGACGGCTATAAGGCCAAACAGGCGGCGCTGGTCGCCGAGCATATCGCCAAGCAGGACATCGTCATCACCACGGCGCTGATCCCCGGTCGCAAGGCCCCGACCCTGGTGACGGCGGCGATGGTGCAGAGCATGCGTCCCGGCTCGATCATCGTCGATCTGGCGGCCGAGCAGGGCGGTAATTGCGAGCTGACCAAGCCCGGCAAGGTGATCGAGAAGCACGGCGTCACCATCATCGGTACGCTCAATCTGCCGAGCAAGGTTTCGGCCGATGCTTCCGCGCTTTATGCCCGTAACCTCCTGGCGTTCCTGACCCCGCTGATCGACAAGGAGACCAAGTCCCTGAAGATCGACGAGGCCGACGAGATCGTCAAAGCGTCCCTGATCGCCAAGGGCGGCGCGGTCGTTCACCCGAATCTGCTGCCCAAGGGCTGAGGAGGAACAGAATGTCTCCTGAAGAATTCCGCCAATCGGCCCAGTCGCTGGCCGACAATGCCCATCGCCTGGGTGACGAGATCCAGGCGCTGGCCCTCAATGCGCAGACGCTCGCCAGTCAGGCCGCTGCCGATGCCGGGGTCGACCCTTCCATCGGGGGGCTGACCGTTTTCGCGCTCGCCTGCTTCGTTGGCTATTACGTCGTCTGGAAAGTGACGCCCGCGCTGCATTCGCCGCTGATGGGTGTCACCAACGCGATTTCGTCCGTCATCATCGTCGGTGCGATCATCGCCGCCGGGCCTGCCGATTTCGGTCTGGCCCAGGTCATGGGGTTCCTCGCCATCGTCTTGGCTTCGGTCAATATCTTCGGCGGTTTCATCGTGACCCAGCGTATGCTGTCGATGTTCAAGAAAAAGACGAAGTAGGGAGCGCCGCATGTCAGCCAATCTTTCGGCGCTCGCCTACCTCGCGGCGTCCATCCTCTTCATCCTGTCGCTGCGGGGGCTCTCCAGCCCGGAAACCGCGCGCAAGGGTAACTTCTACGGCATGCTCGGCATGGGTATCGCGATCGTCACGACGCTCGCCATGCCCGGTGTCATGGGCTATCCGGTCATTCTTGCCGGTATCGTCATCGGCGGTGCCATCGGCACGGTGATCGCCCGCAAGATCCAGATGACGGCCCTGCCGCAGCTGGTCGCGGCCTTTCACAGCCTTGTCGGTCTGGCGGCGGTCTTTGTTGCCCTGGGCGCCTTTTCCGATCCGGCCTCCTTCCATCTGCTGAATGCCAATGGCGTTCTGAAGGTCGCAAGCCGCATCGAGATGAGCCTCGGCATCGCCATTGGTGCCATCACCTTCACTGGCTCCATCATCGCGTTTGGTAAGCTGCAGGCCCTGATCTCGGGCAAGCCGCTGATGTTCCCCGGCCAGCATTTCTTCAATCTGGCGCTGGGTGTCGGCATCGTTCTGGGCATCGTCTGGTTCACCATCAACCCCAGCTGGACGGCCTTCCTGCTGGTCACCATCCTGGCGCTGGCGCTCGGCTTCCTGCTGATCCTGCCCATCGGCGGTGCCGATATGCCGGTCGTCATCTCGATGCTGAACAGCTATTCCGGCTGGGCGGCCTCGGGCATCGGTTTCACCCTGCAGAACAACCTGCTGATCGTGACCGGCGCGCTGGTCGGCTCCTCGGGCGCGATCCTGTCCTACATCATGTGCAAGGGCATGAACCGTTCGATCTTCAACGTCATCCTCGGCGGCTTCGGCACCGATGGCGGCGCGGCAGCGGTGGCGGGCGGCAGCTCGGGCGACAAGTCCGTGAAGCCGGGTTCGGCTGACGACGCGGCTTTCATCATGAAGAATGCATCCTCCGTCATCATCGTGCCGGGTTACGGCATGGCGGTGGCTCAGGCCCAGCATGCCCTGCGCGAAATGGCCGATATCCTCAAAAAGGAAGGCGTCTCGGTGCGCTATGCCATCCATCCGGTGGCGGGGCGTATGCCGGGTCACATGAACGTGCTGCTGGCCGAAGCCAATGTGCCTTATGACGAGGTGCTGGAGCTGGAAGAGATCAACCGTGATTTCGGCACCGCCGATGTCGCCTATGTGATCGGCGCCAACGACGTGACCAATCCGGCGGCCAAGACCGATCCGGCATCGCCCATCTACGGCATGCCGATCCTGGACGTCGAAAAGGCCAAGACCGTGCTGTTCATCAAACGCTCGATGGCCACCGGCTATGCGGGTGTCGATAACGAGCTGTTCTTCCGCGACAACACCATGATGCTGTTCGGCGATGCCAAGAAAGTGACTGAAGACATCGTCAAGGCGATGGAGCATTGATCCTTCGGATCAATGCTCTTGTGCGTGGCCTATCGCGCTTTGCGCTACTTGAGGCGAGGAGATGTTCCTGCTGGCCTCAAGTAGGCCAACGCAAAGACCCCGCCCCTTACCTGTCATCCAGGTAGGGGGCTTTTATTTTGTCGATGCTGCCGTCCCGCTCCATCTCTTCCAGCGCGATATCCAGGGCGTCGCGCAAGGCTTCGCCGCCGGGCATGCTGCGGCCGATGCCGATGTAGTTGGGATCCAGGCAGATCGGTTGGGGCGATATCGTAATTTCCTGAAGAGCGATGCCAGCCCTGGCGGCAGCAGTTTCGACAGTAGTCTTGCCCCCGGAGAAGACCGCTATATCGACCCGCTGGCGGACCAGAAGATTAAGGCGGTGTGCGCCGTCGGGCGTTTCGAGCACTGTGGATGCTTCGGCGATATCGCGATTATAGGTCGGGCAATATCGCGCGCCCCGGCTGACGGCGACCCGTTGTTTAGGCAGGGTCGGAAACCAGTTCGCGAACTGCGGATCCCCGCTGCGATAGACCAGCAGCACCGGATCGATGAACATCGGATAGTTGGTATAGAGGTAATCCACCTCTCGCTGGGCGGTGCGGGAAAAGCCGACGATGATCCCTAGCCCGTCCCGAGAATTCTGTAAGGCGCGCGCCCAGGGTATTGCCTCGGGAGAGCCCTGTCGCCCGATCCGGCGTAAAGCTTCCAGCGCGATATCGAAGGCATAGCCTCGGGCCTTGCCATCTTCGAGATAATATTTGGGTGGCGTCTGATCCGAGCCAAAAATACGGACCGGACGCTTATCGTCCGCCGCCAAAGCCTGATTGCCTACCAAAAGGCTTGTGGTAAGCAATAAAAGGAGTTTAACGCAACCCATGCGGGATGATAGCGCATTCAGCTGCGGTCGATACAAGTGAAACCGGTGCCTGCCGTGAATCGGCCAAGGAATTGCGTCTTTCGACGTCGCTGTGTTAGCCGCAAATAGTTCTTCTAGTCGGTTATAGTTCGTTTTTCCCTTCGAATATGGAGATATGATCCTTCCTAAAGGCTTTTAGAAGTCTGCGCCGTGGGAGGCGCGCATCTGTTCGATGGCGCCATCCCACCCACCCCTAGGGTCCGAACGGGCGAGTGACAGTTATCTTAAGGCCTTTAGCGGCGCGACCAGAGTTCGCGTGTCGCCAGGATGGCGCCGCCGACGATAAGGATAGCGGCCAGGCCGGCGGCGGCCGTTGCTTCACCCTTGCCGAACAGGATCAGCAGCAGGGTGGAGAACAGCGGGGTGGTGTAGCTCACGGCTCCTAATGCGCGGATGTTTCCGCGCTTGATCCCCACGTCCCAGAAGAAGAAGGCAGCCCCCAGCGGGCCAAGGCCAATGGCCAGCAGAACCAGCCCTTCGCGCAAGGAAATTGTATAGGCAGGCTCGAACGCGAGATGCATCAGCAGGGCCAGGGCAGCTGTGCCGCCGCACAGGGCGATCACGAACTCTGTCGGAACCGCGGCGCACCAGCGGCGGGAGGCCACCGAATAGCCTGCCCAGCAGACCGCGCAGCCGATGCCGGCCAGATACCCCGGCAGATATTCAAGCTTCGGGGCAAGGCCCGGCCCAGCCACCAGCATTGCGGTCCCGGCCAGCCCCAGGGCAGCACCGGCCCAATGATACCAATAGGGCCGCTCCCCCGGCAGGAAGGAAGAGAAGAGCACGATCAGCAGCGGCCAGAGGTAATTCAGCAGATTGGCTTCGACCGGCGGCGCATTCTGCAGGGCGATGAACAGTAGCAGGTGATAGCCGAATAGCCCGGCGATGCCGATTGCCCAATCCTTGAAGGGGCGGTTCAGCAACCGGCCGAGGCCATTGCCCTTCGCCAGCCACCAGATGATGCCGATGATCGCAGAGACTGCAAAGGCGAGACCGGTCAGCAAAAACGGCGGGATAGGGCCGGCGAGTGTGGCCAGCAAGGCCAGCGCGGGCCAGATGACCAGGGCGAGACCGCCGATCAAGGTAGCCTTGTTGGAGGCCGCCACTGCCTTATCCGTCACAGCTTTCATCCTTTGCAAAGTCGAGGCTCGTGCTTGCCCGAGTTTGCAGGTCGGATCAAGTGCAAGGTTTGTGCAGTCTATGCCGATCTTTGTGCAGCGACAGCCGGGCTAGAAAAGCTTTCCACCATTCGGGACGCCCGTTGACGGCTGGACAAGCACGACGGCGCCCTTTTCGTCCGGAAAGCCCAGGACCAGCACCTCGGACATCCATTTGCCGATCTGCTTGGCGGGGAAATTGACGACACCGGCCACCTGACGGCCCACCAGTTCGTCGAGCTTGTAGTGCACCGTGATCTGGGCGGAGGTCTTCTTGAGGCCGATCTCGGGTCCGAAATCCACGATCAGGCGATAGGCGGGTTTGCGCGCCTCCGGAAAATCCATCGCTTGCGTGATGGTGCCGACGCGGATATCGACGCGCTCGAAATCGGAATAGGTGATCGTATCGCTCATGGGTTAGGCCCAGGTTTCTGCTAGCTGACGCTGAATTTCCCATACGCTGCGCAAAGACCGCAAGGCTTCGCGCGGGGTAACCCCGGCAGCCTCGGCCCGGCCCTTGCGTATGGCGGCGCAGAAGACTGCAAGCTCGGTCGCCAGCGATTGCCCCTGCACGACCATCACCGGCTCCAGAGCAAGATCCGATCCATTGGCGTCCGATCCGTCAATTAGGGCTCGGCTAGCCCGTACTTCCTGGGTCAGATAATTCACGGCCAGCAGACCGCTTGCGGTCTGGATCAGCAGCTCCCGGATTCGGGTCTGGGTCATTCGGCTGGCGGTGACCGTTGCCATGACCTTACCGTCGAAATCCAAGAGCGCACTTGCGTGGTCGGCGACCCCAGGCTTGTTGCGTGCGATGCCATGGGCCGAGAGCGCAGTGGGATCGGCTACGGCGAGAAATTGGATCACATCGAGATCATGGACCATCAGATCGATGATGACGTCAGTATCGAGAATCCGCGCGGAACCGGGGTTGAGGCGTCGCGCCTCCATCATCAGGATCGTTTGATCCTTCAGCAGCTCGGCGGCCTTGCGGATCGCCGGGTTGAAGCGCTCGACATGACCGACGGCGACCGGCACGCCGGCCTTGTCGGCGGCTTCGATCAGCAGCACGCATTCCTCACGCGTGACGGCCAGCGGCTTTTCAATCAGGCACGGTATCCCACGGGACAGGAGAGCCTGCCCCAGTACCGCGTGCGTAACCGACGTCGTGGCGATGACAGCCCCATCGACACCGCTCGGTAACTCACCAATGCTGCCCAACGCCTGGGCGCCGTAGGTTTCCGCCAGAGTCTTTGCGCGGGTTAGGTCGGCATCGACGATATAGCCGAGCTCGACCCCCTCCATGCCCGCCAGTGTGCGGGCATGGTTGGCGCCCATGGCGCCCGCGCCGACAACCGCGACGGAAAGCGCCGCGCTCATCGGTTGGCCAGGATCGCCTGACGGGTTGCCGCGATGATGTAGTCCTGAACGTCGGTTGCCAGATAGGGATGCATCGGCAGCGAGAGGCATTCCTTGGACAGCCGCTCGGTCACGGCCAGACCGGTCGTGGAGACAAGCCCGTACTGATAGGGCGGCTGGGTGTGCTGCGGGCGGGAGTAATAGACCATGGTCGGCACGCCCACATCCTTCAGGGCGGCCTGCACGGCGTCGCGGTTTTTGACCTGGATCGTGTACTGCGCCCAGACCGAAGTGCGGCCCTGGACGAGGCGCGGCACCTGGGTCAGGTCGGCAAGGGCGGCGTGATAGCGTTCGGCCACCGCGTCGCGGGCTTCGATCTCGCTTTCGAAGATCCGCAGCTTTTCGATCAGAACGGCAGCCTGCATGGTGTCGAGACGGGCGGTCAGGCCCAGGCGGACATTCTCGTACTTGTCGGCCGGGCTCTGGCCATGCACGCGGATCGACTTCAGCAGCAGGGCCAATTCGTCGTCGTCGCAGAAGATCGCGCCGCCATCGCCATAACACCCCAGGGGCTTTGCCGGGAAGAAGGAGGTGGTGGTGACATCGGCCAGGGCGCCGATGGGACGGTTGTCGAGGCGGGCGCCGAAGCTCTGGGCGGCATCGGCCATGACCCACATGCCGTTTTCGGCGGCAATCGCATTGATCGCGGGATAGTCTGCGGCCTGACCAAAAAGATCGACCGGGATGATGCCGACCGGATTAAGGCCCGCTGCCTTGGCGACCGGGATGGCGGCCTTCAGGCTTTCGACCGTCATGTTGAAATCGTCGGCCGACACTTCGCAATAAACCGGGGTCGCGCCGACCAGGGCAATCGCCTCGGTGGTGGCGGCGAAGGTGAAGGACGGGCAGAAGACGGCATCGCCCGCCTTAACGCCCTTAGCCATCAGCACCATGATCAGGGCATCGGTGCCCGACGCGCAGGAGATGACGTGTTTGCTGTCGCCCCAGCGGGCCAGTTCGGACTCGAGCTGCGTGACTTCCGGACCCGAGATGTAACCGCCGTGATCGACGACCGCCAGGATGGCTTGATCCACCGCGCTGCCCAGACGGCGGCGCTGCGCCTTCAGGTCGACGAAGGCAATGGGTTCGGCAGGGCGGGCGGGTAGGCTGGTCATCTGACACCTCGAAAACGAGAACGTAAGCATTGAGATGCTGTTGTCTAAACGCCCTCTGCGCTCGACGCCAGTAACTCATTGTTACGGATTGTTATCGAAAGGTGACGAAGTCCTTATACCACCCCCGCCTCGGCTAGTTTCGCCACCAACCGTTCGACGAGCACCTCCGGTGCCTCCGCTCCGGCTGTCAGCACCAGGTCGGCGGCTTCGGGGCGCTCGTAACCGGCGCTGATTCCGGTGAAGTTGCGGATCGAACCGGAACGGGCCTTGGCATAAAGCCCCTTGGGGTCGCGTGCCTCGCAGATATCCAGCGGCGTGTCGATGAAGACCTCGAAGAAAGGCACGTCACCTGCGATGCGGCGCGCCTCGTCCCGATCACTTTGACGGGGAGAGATGGCGGCGACAAAGACGATCAAGCCCGCATCGGCCATCAGTTTGGCAACCTCGCCCAGGCGCCGGACGTTCTCCGCCCGATCATCGGTTGAAAACCCGAGATCGCGGTTCAGGCCCGTGCGTACATTATCGCCATCCAGCACATAGCAATGCTGGCCGCGCAAGGCGATGGCGGCTTCAGCCAGACCGGCGAGCGTCGATTTGCCTGACCCCGAAAGCCCGGTCAGCCAGACGATAGCTGGGCTTTGCCCCTTGAGGCGCGCGCGATGCTGTCGATCCAGCACGAAGCTGGCCGGAGTTACCTCCGCCTGTCCTTCGGGGGCAAGCGCCATGCCTGCGGCCAGGGTTTCGTTGGTGGCGCGATCGATCAGCAGGAAAGCGCCGGTCGCGCGATTTTCGCCATAGGCATCGAGCGGCACCGGGCGCTCCAACCGCACCTCGACGGTGCCGAGATCATTGACCGACAGAGTGTCCGCCGTGCCTTCGATCAGGTTGGCGAGATCGAGGCGGCCCAGGATTTTCGACAGGCGCGCAGGCACCAGATCGGTGGGGGTGCGCAGCAGCAGGGGGCGGCCCAGGGCGGCCTTATGTTCCCCGAACCAGACCAGGCGGGCGGTGGTGCGTTCGGCCAGGACCGGCAGGCGGGCAGGGTCGGCAATGATGCTACCGCGCGCCGCTTCGATCTCGTCGGAAAAGACCAGGGTGACGGCTTCCTCGGGACCTGCTTCGGGCAGGTCGCCGTCGAAAGTCACGATACGCTCGACCGTGGTTGTCTTGCCGCCGGGGAGCACGGCCACGGTGTCGCCAACCGCCAGCATGCCGCCGCGCACGGTTCCGGCAAAACCCCGGAAGTCGCCGACACGGGTCACACGCTGGACCGGCAGCCGGAAGGAGGTCGGGGCGTGGCGGGTGACGTCGACATCGTTGAGATAGTCCAGCAGCGTCGGCCCTTGATACCAATCCAACTCGGGCGCACGGGTCGCGATGGTAGCGCCGGGCTTGGCGGCCAATGGGATCGCCTGGACTTCCGCGAACCCCAACCGCTGAGCATGCCCCGCGAAATCATCGACGATGGCACGGAAAACCTCGGCCGAATAATCGACCAGATCCATCTTATTGATGGCCAGCACCACGTGGCGGACGCCCATGATGGCCGCGATCCCGGCGTGGCGTCGGGTCTGATCGCGCAACCCCTTGCGAGCATCCACCAGCAGGATGGCGAGGTCCGCGTCGGCGGCGGCGGTCGCCATATTGCGGGTGAACTGCTCGTGTCCCGGCGTATCGGCGATGATGAAGCGCCGCGTCGGCGTCTGCATGGCGCGATAGGCGACATCGATGGTGATGCCCTGTTCGCGCTCGGCTTCCAGCCCATCGACAAGGCGGGAGTAATCGACCACGCCATCGGCGCCGATCAGCCCGGCCCGCTGATCCTCGGCGATATTGCGGGTGTCATGGAGCAGGCGGCCGATCAGGGTCGATTTTCCGTCATCGACCGATCCGCAGGTGAGCAGCCGCAAGGGCGGACGCAGAAACTCGGCCATCAGAAATACCCCTCGGACTTCTTGCGCTCCATCGAGTCCGCACGCTCGCCATCGATCAGGCGGCCCTGGCGTTCGGACCAGCGGGTGGTTTCAAGCTCGTGAATGACGGCGTCTAGATCGGTTGCCGTACTTTCGATAGCGCCGGTCAGCGGATAGCAGCCCAGGGTGCGGAAGCGCACGGTGCGGGTTTCGATCTGCTCGCCGGGTTGCAGGACAAGACGCTCGTCATCGGCCATGATCCAGGTGCCTGCCCGCTGCACGACCGGACGCGGGGCGGCGAAATAGAGCGGCACCACCGGAATGCGCTCATGCTGGATATAGGCCCAGACGTCGCGCTCGGTCCAATTCGACAGCGGGAAGACGCGCATGGTTTCACCCGGCGACAGGCGGGTATTGGCGACACCCCAGGGTTCGGGGCGCTGGGCCTTGGGGTCCCAGCGATGCCCTCTGGAGCGGACAGAGAAGATGCGTTCCTTGGCACGCGACCGCTCCTCGTCCCGCCGCGCCCCGCCGATAGCGGCGTCGGTCTTTAACATGTCGAGCGCCTGCCGCAGCGCCCGGGTCTTCATCATGTCGGTGTAATAGCCGACCGGGTCGCGCTGGGGATCAAGCTTGGCGGCAATGCCTTCCTGATTCGAATGCACCACCAGATCCAACCCGTAATCCGCCACCAGCCTGTCGCGGAAGGAAATCATTTCCCGGAATTTCCAGGTGGTATCCACATGCAGCAGTTTGAAAGGAACCGGGCCGGGGAAAAACGCCTTGCGGGCCAGATGAACCAGAACCGAGCTGTCCTTGCCGACCGAATACATCAGCAGAGGATTGGCGAAGACAGCGGCTGTTTCCCGCAGAATGCCGATGCTTTCCGCTTCAAGCCGGGCGAGATGGGAGGGGAGGCGGGGACGGGCAGGTGCAGTGGTGTCGGCAGTCGCAGGCTGGGCGGTGGATGACATTTTACAGACTCACCCGACTTATTATGAATTTGACATGTTGTTGTGATGGTATATTACGGATACACCAAGCTAACAATGGCAAAAAGAACGGCAGATGGCTGCTATATCAAGATTGCAAGAGTTGGTTCGTGATGAAGATCCGCAGGAAAGCTTGCGTAATGACGCGACTCCAGCGGAGATAATTGCTCATTCAATTACGTTATTAAATCGTGAAAATATCGCGACCGTTTCTTCTTTTGGAACCGAGTCGGCGGTTCTTCTCCATATGGTTGCGTCCGTCGATCCGGCTTTGCCGGTGTTATTTATCGATACCGGCCACCTGTTTCCCGAGACGATTGCCTATCGCGACACATTGGTCGCCCGCCTCGGGCTGACAGATGTACGGACGGTCGCGCCGGATCCCATCGATCTGGTGCGACGGGATGAGGGGGCGGAGCTTTGGTATAGCGATCCCGACGCCTGCTGTGCCCTGCGCAAGGTCGAGCCGTTGGAGCGGGCCTTGGCAGGCTTCAAGGGCTGGATCAATGGCCGTAAGCGATTCCAGGCATCGACCCGCAACGATATTCCGGCAATCGAGCAGGATGGGCCACGCCTGAAGTTCAATCCCCTGAAGGATTGGGATCGCGCAGCGCTACAAGCCTATTTCGAAGCCCATGACTTGCCGCGCCACCCTATGGAAGCGCTCGGCTTCCCGTCTATCGGCTGCATGCCCTGCACCAGCCGCGTCGCCCCCGGCGAAGACCCCCGCGCCGGGCGTTGGCGCGGGAGGACAAAGACAGAATGCGGTATCCACGGTAAAGGGTGATCACCCTTGCTCGGTCAGGGCTTGTATCCAGATTTCAGGAACAAGGGCGGGATCAAGACGGCACCGCGCGGATTTCCCGACGTTTGACGCGGGCATAGGGGCGGGCGCCCGCCATCTGCTTATCCAGCCGGTCGATCCGTGCGTAAAGGCTATAGCTGCGGTCGAGCAGACGGCCGAGATAGGGCGGCAGCGGAACTTCCGAGCGCACCAGGCAGACGCCATGACCGTCCAGACGGTTTTCCGGCTTCAGAGCTTCGTCGTAATCGACCTCGCCCTCGTGAACCGCCCGTTGCAGAAGTAGCCAAGCCATGACCTGGGTCAGGCGCGAGGTAATGCGCATCGCTTCACGGTTCGCCAGCAAGCGCCCTTCGGCGTCCGGCCCGTGCCCTGGATCTCTGGACCCAAGCTCCTTGGCGGCGAGATAATCGCGCGCCTCGACCAGCAGGGTCATTGTTTCGTCGTAGGTACCCGAGAAATAAAACGTCCCCATAGCAGTCCTCCCCGACCGGAAGGACGAACCCGGCCGCCTGTAGAAGTAGTATGTGGGTGTTCAACGCCAAATGCTAGCCGTTAGGTTCCAGGTTGCGTGTGATAGGAAAAGAATAAGTCGAATCTGCCCCTTAAGCGGGCGGAAACAGCGGGCGCCTGTTGGCAGTCATACCCCGCTTGCGCTATAAGCCGAGGCACGATGCGGACATTCTTTCACCTATGGTTATCTCCGGTTGCACGCAAGATCCGCCTGATCCTTCGTGAGAAGGGGCTGGATTTCGACCCCGTCATCGAACGGGTGTGGGAGCGCCGACCGGAATTCATGGCCCTTAATCCGGCTGCCGAAGTGCCGGTGCTGATCGAGGCCGACGGCCGTGTGCTGTCGGACGGCACCGCGATCCAGGAATATCTGGAAGAGGCCTACCCCGATAAGCCACTGATCTATGGCGACGTGCATCAGCGCGCTGAGATCCGCCGCCTCGTCGGCTGGTTCGACCAGAAGTTCAACCGCGAGGTGACGGCTAATCTGGTCGAGGAAAAGGTCGGCAAGCGCCTGCTCGGCCAGGGCCAACCCAACAGCCAGGCGATGAAGGCCGGTTACGCCAACATCCATTATCACCTGGATTACATCGCCTATCTGATGGATCGTCGCCGCTATCTGGCGGGCGAGGAGTTCAGTCTGGCAGATATCACCGCTGCCACGCACCTCTCGTGCCTCGATTATCTGGGCGATGTGCCCTGGGAAGGCCATGAAGGCGCGCGAGACTGGTACGCCCGTGTCAAATCCCGGCCGAGTTTCCGTCCGTTGTTGGCGGACCGCGTTCCAGGCATTGCGCCGGTCCAGCATTATGACGATCTTGATTTCTAGGCCCTAAGAGAGGGGCCAAGTTCGCGGGTTCAAAGGGAGACTGGGATGAGGCGCGCTGGGAGTCGGATCTGGATCTCGCTGGCTGCCGTATTCGTCGTCATCCTGGGGACCCTGGCTATCGCTCCGCGCTTCGTCGATTGGTCGCAATGGCGCGACGATATCGCGGGGACCGTGGGAACCCTGGCCGGTCGCGCCGTCGCCATCGACGGCGGTGTGCGCCTGACTCTACTGCCCATCCCCTCCCTGGTTGCCGATGGTGTGCGCCTGGGCGAAGCGGCCGGGGGCCGTGCGCCTTATTTCGCCCGTGTCGGTCAGCTGGAAGCCCGCCTGGATCTCGCCCAGCTGCTGGTCGGCAAGATCGCCGTCACCTCCCTGGTCTTCATCAATCCCGAGGTCGATCTGGTCGACCGGCTGGACGGGCTGCTGCCCGATAGCGCCCTGCCGGTTGAACAGGTGCGGTTCGTCGGTGGCAGCCTCGGTCTGCCCTGGTTCGAGGAAGGGGAGCGTCTGACCCGGTTCGATGGCGAGGTGGTCTTCAATGCCGATGGTAAAGGCTGGCGCATTACCGGCGATTTCCATCACCGCTCGCTGCCCTGGCATATAGAGGCGGCCCTTTCCCCCGGCCCCACCAGCGCGCAGCTGGGGGTGCAGCTGGGTGCACGCGGCGGCGGGCCGACGTTGCGTCTGACCGGTCAGGTCAAGACCGATACCGGCGCCTTCAGCGGCCGTCTGCGCGGCGATGGCGACCGCGCGTCCGAGCTGTTCTTCGCCCTCGGCCTGCCTGCGCCTCAGCCCGCCAAAGGCCGTCTCACCCTGGATGCCAAGGTTGAGGGCGATAATGACATCATCCGCCTGGAAGGCCTGACGGCTGCGTTGAGCGACCAGCGCTTCCAGGGCGATATCAAACTCGACTGGACCGGCGAAAATCCGGTGCTGGTGGTGGAGCTGGCCACCTCGCGCCTGGATGTCGAAGCCTGGCAGGTGAACCGCAGCCCGGCGCTGGCCCCGCGCAAAGGCAATATCCGCATTGACGGACGGATCGACGCCAAGGCCGATACCGTCGAATGGAATAATGGCTTCGCCCGCGCTGCCACCTTCAAGGCCGCCTTGTCCGGCGATATCCTGACCGTGACCGAAGCCCATGCCCAGCTGCCCGGCAGCGCGGATGTGGCAGGCAGCGGCACCTTCGACCTCGCCGCGCCCCATGGCTTCACCGCCCGGATCGAAGGGGGTGCCGACGATCCCCGCCCGGCCCTGACCTGGCTGGGCGTCACCCTGCCGATCCCTGAGGGACGCTTGCGCCGGGTGTCTGCCGTGGCGGACCTTAGCGGCGATCAGAGCGCCCTGGATATCCGTGGGATCGATCTGGCCTTCGACGGCAGCCGTCTGACCGGCGATATCTCCTTGCGCCGAGGTGACCGCAAGCAAGCGACATTGGCCCTGCATATCGACCGGCTGAACATCGATGCTTATCTGTCAGCCCCCGATCTCTCAGGACCCGAGCCGTTAGCCTGGATGACTGATTGGGATGGCAGCGCCCGCATCACCGTGGATGCCGCCACTCTCAAGGCTCTGCCCGTTCCTAATATGCGGTTGCAGGCCAAGCTGGACAAGGGTATTGCGACGCTGGAGCGGCTGGAGGGCGGCACGCTCTCGGACGTCTATCTGACCTTGGGCGGCAGCATCGACCGCAGCAAATGGCCGGCCGTTGTCGACCTGCGCGGCGATATCTCGCTGCCTGACACTTATCGTGTCGGTCAACTGCTGGAAATCCCGCTTCCCGGCGTGTTGGGGCGCCCGCTGCCCTTCAAGACCGCTCTGTCGCTCAATGGCCCGGCCAATGCCGCGCGGATCGCGCTGGCTCCCGCCTGGGGCAAAGTGCAGGGGCAGGTGCTGGGGCCGCTGGATCTGATTGCCCGTACCGGCCGGGTGGATGTGGAATTCGATAGCGCCTCCAGCATCGCCGTACTGGCACAGCTGGGCGATATCGCCCGCCGCAATGACGAGATCGATACCCCCGCCAGCCTGCGCGGTGTCTTCAGCTTCGGCCCTGGCCGCTGGGAACTGCGCGAGATCAAGGCCGTGCTGGCCGACCTCGCGGCGAGTGGTCAAGTTGGGCTGCATGAAGGGAAATATATCGGCGGCCTCGGCGTTTCCGCCCTGCATGTCGACGGCTGGGGCGGCCCGCTGACCACTGGGAATGATCTCAACGCCTGGATCAAGGCGCTGCCGGAAAGCCAGATCGCCCTACGCTTCGGGTCCATCGATGCGGGCAATATCGGCATGAATGACGTCTCCGCGACGTTGGAGACGGCACCGGGCACCCTGTCCCTGGGGCAGATCACCGGCAAAAGCTTTGACGGTCAGGGAAGCGGCAAGCTGACCCTGACGGCAGGCGACGAACAGGTGAGCCTCGATGGCGCGCTGGAGATCAAGGACGCCAACCTTGCGACCCTGGGCGGCGTACTATTCCAGGATCCCGAAGTCGCTGGCCGGCTGACCCTGACCGGCACTGCCAAATCGCAGGGCGGTTCGTTGCTCTCGCTTTGGCGTGGGCTCAAAGGCGAGGCGGGATTGTTTGCAGGCGAAGGCAAGCTGCCGGGCTTCGACATCGCCGTCGCGCGCAAGGCCACCGAGGCTGCGGACAACGAGGAACGCAACTCCGCCCTCGTTTTTTCGCTAGGCGGTGGTGTCACCAGCTTCAAGGCGGGCAAGGGGCGAATCGAGATCAATGACGGTGTCGCCCGGTTGCTGCAGTTCGACCTGAGCTTCGATGGCGGCAACGCCCGCTATTCCGGCGCCTGGCCCCTGGCGGGCGGTCCACTGGTCGGGCAGGTGCGCTATGACCTGGATGGTCTGCCGCCCTACGGCTTCCAGGCCGAAGGCCAAAGCGGCCGCTGGAGCCGCCGGGTAGAGCTGCCGAAGTGAACGTTGACCAGCCGGGGTTACAAGCTCGGTAAATTCGCAGCAGAGTATCAGGGGCGCCTATTCAGTCACCTGCAGCTCGACCGTGGCGCCAGCGGGCAGGTTACGGGTTTCACGGTAGAGTGTCCCGGCAAAACCCAGCCACTCCTTCACAGGCCGTACAACGATGTTATCGGGGTCGTAGCTGCCCTCCTTGAACATCGGCATGGTCAGATAGGCGTAGCATTCCCCAGGTCCGGGGATCTTGCCCTCCTGCCGACAATGCTCGATCAGCGGACGCAGCAGCCACAGTTCCTCATCCTCGGTGCAGCCTTCGCGAAACTCGATCTCGGAGGCTGCAATCACCGAAATTCCCCCGGCTCCGATATCGAGCTGATGCACGGCGCCATCGGCATCGGCGAGGAAAACATCGGCGAAGAGATTGGCGCCGAGGATGCGGAAACTCCCCGGCAGCAGATCCGCCCAAGGCTCAATATCCCCGGCGGTGATCTCTGCCTGGAGGAAGTCGTTCGGCTGCATCAGAAAACTCCTATTTGAACCCCTGCAGCAGCATATCTGGTGCTGAGGTGTTGTGCCGTGAAGGGATCAGCCGCCCCAGGGTCAGCGCCTCGGCGCCTGCGCCCTTGAAGCCCATCACGGGTGCCTCGTGCCACTCCTGGCCTATTCTGGTGAAAACCGTGCTGGCATCGGCATTGGCACTGGTCACGAACATCGAGCGCAGCGCTGCGAACGGCAGGCCGAGGGGCAGTTCGCTGGCGAATCCCACCTCCAGGGCGATTTTCTCGCGGGTGAGATCTTTCAAGGCCAGCGTCCCTGAACCGCCGCGTCGGAATTCCAGGGTGAATTTCCGGGTTTCCGGGTCGAAGTGGATGGCTTTCAGATCGACAAAGGGCCGCCCGTCTTCCTCTACCGGGCCGACCAGGAAGCTGGTGCCATAGGCGGTCCAGCCCAGGCGCTTGGGTGGCAGCGGCCGGGCGCGCCAATAGCCGTCCTGCGGATAGAGCACCAGCACCTCCTCGGCCCGTTCGTCGACGCGGGTCCAGAGTTGGAGCAGCTGCAGATCGTGCCATTCCTGGGCGCCGATCTTTACCGGCACATCGGCGGGGCGCCAGAATTTGGCGAAGCGATGCCCCACCAGCTGCCAGCCCTGGCCCTCATAGATCGTCATGCGCAGGGGCTCCGGCCCGCTGGTCGCTTCGGCCTTGAAAGAACAGTCGGTGAAGTCCGGCGCGTAATTATCCTCGACCAGGGTGCCGATGTAGGGCGGGTGCAGTGCCTGGATATCGAAGCGCCTCGCCGGGCCGGACAGCCGCAGATCGACGTTATCTTCCTCGGCGCACAGGGTGGGGCGCGAGTGATTGGCGACCTGCACCTCCAGGGCGAAGGCAGGCAGGGCGATCAGAGCGGCAAGCAAGGGGATGAGGCGGCGCATGTCAGAAAGCCTCACGCCCGCACGCGACGACGTCAAGGCTGCACCCTTGCGGGCCAATTTTTGTCATCCTCCTTAAACACTGTCATCCCGGCCAATGACACCGTCATCCCCCGCTTTATGCGGGGGATCTTCTCCGGGAGCTTGTCCGAGTATTCTGGAGTCTGGGTGGAAACGCCCCCGGAGGAGATGCCCTGGATAAACCAGGGCATGACGACAAGGACGGAACCCCGCTTTCCTTACGACAAACTTACGGTGATTATCTTTTCAAGGCTCCCACCCAAGGGGACCGGAGGGAGTGAACCATGAGCATCTTTGAAACCGGCCTCGACCGGACCCCTGCCAACCATCAGCCGCTGACGCCGATTGGCATGCTCGACTGGGCGGCCGACGTCTTCCCCTCGCGCATTGCGGTCGTGCATGGCGAGGCGTGCTGGACCTACGGCGAGCATCGCGACCGGGTACGGCGGCTGGCATCAGTGCTGAAAGCGAACGGCGTTGCCCTGGGTACCACGGTCGCGGCCATGCTGCCGAATACCCCGCCGATGATCGAGGCGCATTATGCGGTGCCGATGCTGGGCGGCGTGCTGAATACGCTCAATACCCGCCTGGATGCCGCCACCATCGCTTTCCAGCTGCGCCATGGCGAGGCGAAGATTCTACTGACTGATGCTGAGTTCTCTCCCACCATCAAGGCCGCCCTGGCCCTATTGGAGCCGCGGGAGCGCCCGCTGGTCATCGATATCGTCGACCCCCTGGGTAAGCCGGGCGAGCGCCTCGGAACGCTGGATTATGATGATCTCCTGGAAGCAGCGACGCCCGCGACGGGTTGGGAACCGCCTGCCGACGAGTGGCAGGCGATCTGCCTCAACTATACCTCCGGCACCACAGGTAACCCGAAGGGTGTGGTCTATAGCCATCGCGGCGCCTATTTGAATGCCGTCAACAACGTGCTGGTCTGGAGTCTGCCGCGGCACCCGGTCTATCTCTGGACCCTGCCGATGTTCCATTGCAACGGCTGGTGTTTCCCCTGGACCATCACCCTTCAGGCGGGGACCCATGTCTGCCTGCGCAGGGTCGAGGCGGGGGCGGTCTTCCAGGCGATTGCCGACCATAAAGTGTCGCATCTCTGCGGCGCGCCCATTGTGATGAATCTGCTGATCCATGCCACGGAGGCCGAACGCCGTCCGCTGCCCGGCAAGGTCGAACTGATGACCGCCGCCAGCCCGCCGCCCGCTGCCGTCATTGCAGCCATGGAAGCCCAAGGCTTTGCGATTACCCACGTCTATGGCCTGACCGAGGTTTATGGCCCCGCCGTCTTCTGCGCCTGGGAGAGTGCCTGGGACGAGTTGCCGGTCGATGACCGTGCCCGCCTGAAATCCCGTCAGGGGGTTCGCTACCAGCTGCAGCAGGGGCTGATGGTGGCGGACAGTCAGACTTTGGAGCCGGTGCCGCAAGATGGTGAAACCCTGGGCGAGGTTTTCATGCGCGGCAATATCACCATGCGCGGGTATCTCAAGAACCCGGAGGCGACGCGCGAGGCTTTCTCCGGTGGTTGGTTCCATACCGGCGACCTGGGGGTGTGGCACCGCGACGGCTATATCGAGCTCAAAGACCGTGCCAAGGACATCATCATTTCCGGGGGTGAGAATATCTCGACCATCGAGGTGGAAGGCGTGCTCTATCGCCATCCCGCCGTCCTGGAAGCCGCCGTCGTCGCCCGGCCTGATGCCAAATGGGGGGAGACCCCTTGCGCCTTCGTCACCCTTAAGCCGGGGGCTTCGGCAGACGAGCGCGAGATCATCGATTTCTGTCGCCAGCATCTCGCCAGTTACAAGATTCCCAGGACTGTGGTGTTCGGCGATTTGCCGAAGACATCCACCGGGAAGGTGCAGAAATTCCAGCTTCGTGCCACTGCCCGGATCTTGACCGATGAGTCAACGAAGTCTTGACATTCTGTAGTGCCGAAGGTTATGCAACATTCACTTAAGTCCATACGTGGGCTGCCGTTGGCGGCACGCGGGCTGGAGGCAAGTTAATTCAGGTGAGGCTTACCTTGAGGACCGTCTATAACGACGGTCCTTTTTTCTTGTCCGCACGCTGGGGAGCTGGGCTGCGATGCTGATCATCTTCGGTGGCTTGCCGGGTGTCGGGAAAACCACTGTCGCACGGGCGCTTGCTGACGCCTTGGGCGCCTGCTATCTGCGCATCGATACCATCGAGCAGGCCTTGCGCACCTCGGGCGAGTTGCCGGGCGGCGTTACCGCTGCGGGCTACATCACGGCCTATGCGGTGGCGCTGGATAATCTGCGGCTGGGCCGGGTGGTGATTGCCGACAGCGTCAATCCGATTGAGATCACCCGACAAGCTTGGCGCGGGGTGGCTGGAGAAGCTGGCGTACAAGCGCTGGAGGTCGAAATCACCTGCTCCGATCCGACCGAACATCGCCGCCGGGTTGAGACGCGCCTTTCCGACATACCCGGCCTTGTTCAGCCCGACTGGGCAAAAGTGCAGGCGCGGGACTATGAAGATTGGGGCGACCGGCCTCTAAGATTCGACACGGCAGCCGCTCGACCTGAGGAGATCGTTGCAGATCTGCTGGTGCATCCTCTGCTAAGACAGCGCCCCTAAGCCCGCCCGAAGGCCGCTATGCGCTCGCCGGCGGTATCATCCTCGATCCAATGGCGCGACAGGGCGACGATATAGCCCAGCATCACGTCGATGGTTTCGCCATCGCTCGACAGCGGGAAGAGGTAGCGCACGGCCGGATAGGCGACATTGGCGCGCATATTGATGAAATCATGGGTCGTCCGCGTCGGCTTGCGGGTCTGCATGACCTCATCGAACGCCGACAGAAACATGGGCAGACGCGGCCCGACCAGCGCGCTGTCGAGGTTCCGTCCGGTCCAGTTCTCTCCGGTCATGGAGATCAGCTCGTCGCCAATCAGGCGGAAGCGATAGCGCCAGGGGCCGCCGCCCATCGACGCGTCGCTGGTTACATCCACCATATAAAGGCTCGCCAGCAGTCCCGGCGAAAGTCTCTCAGGCCGCAGATCGCGGCGGCTTGCATAAGCACGATCCCCTGCGGCCTGCCGAAGAAACCCGGCCAGCTCTACAGCTTCGTCGTGCCAATCATCAGATGGCAACATTTCAACTTCAGCCCTAGGTCAAAGGACCTCCCCGAGGTGAAGTTTGCACAGAATAGACAAAGAATAAAATTAATTTTTATTCTGATGCGATATCCGCATCATTGTCGGTGGACAAAGTTTCGATCAACCTGACTCCGTGGGTGCCACATAAGGCCCGCAGTTTGGGGGAAGTCAATTGGTCGGTCACAAATACCTGTACTTGTGACAGGTGGCCGATTCGCACGGGTGCGGTGCGGTCCAGTTTGGTCCGGTCGGCCACCAGGATGACCCGGCGGGCGTTCTCGATGATCGCCTGAGCGACGCGCACTTCGCGGTAATCGAAGTCCAGCAGCGCGCCGTCCTCATCGATAGCCGAGGCGCCGATGACGGCGGTATCCACCTTGAACTGCCGGATCAGATCGATGGCGGCGGCGCCGATCACCGCGCCATCGCTTTTGCGCACGGGCCCGCCCGCCACGATCACATCGATCTTGGGGTAGGGGTAGAGCGTCATCGCGACATTGAGGTTGTTGGTGATGACCAGCAGTTCCTGATGGTCGATCAGGGCGCGGGCGACCTCTTCGGTCGTGGTGCCGATATTGATCAGCAGCGAGGTCTTGTCGGAGATCAGTTCGGCGGCAGCGGCGCCGATGGCGCGCTTCTCGTCCGATGCGATCATGCGCCGGGCCTGATAGCCCAAATTCTCGATGCCCGAGGTCAGGATGGCGCCGCCATGGACGCGGGACAGAAGCTTCTGATCGCACAGATCGTTCAGATCCTTGCGGATCGTCTGCGGCGTGACGTCAAACCGGCTGGCGAGGTCTTCCACCGTGACGCGGCCAAGGCTGCGTGCAAGGGCGAGGATCTCTGACTGGCGGGGGGAAACAGGCAGCATGCGCTTGAAACCATGAACAGGGCGATTAAGGAAGGTGCCTCAACCTACGCCGTTCCGCGCCCGAAAAGAAGTCATCGGCTGCGATTTCAATGCTTAAAGGGTCTTTTTGCTGCGAGCTAGCGGGGCCAGGCCCTATCAGGTGACCGCAGAACACGGTGCTGCTGACAGCCCTCGATCGAGGACCGCGATGGCGCCGATGCGCCTCTTCTTGTCTGGAGCCCAGGGCAGCAGCAGACAAGAAGGCGGCGTTGGATGCGATTAGTGCGAGGCCTTCAGGCCGATGTTGCGGAATTCCGTAACCGGAATACCGAGGCGCTTCAGGTCGGCGGTGCGCGGCGAAGTCCCTGCTTCTGCTGCTGCAGCGCAAGAGCGAGCGGCGCCAAAGACTGCGAAGAAGCTGGTTGCAGCTGTAACGACCGCAGAAACATTGGCAGCGAGCACGAGAGGCATGACCATGATGGAAGCTCCTTTCCGAGCAAATTTCCTGGAAAGAAGTATGGTCTCGCTGCGATGCAAAATGTAGCTACATTACATTTGGGCTGCCATGCAGTTTCAACAGAGGTTGAGGGTTGAAAGGTTTCAGGCGTATCGACTTAAGGTCGTTCGGCCGCGACTTTGGCGATCTTCAGGGGTGGCAGAAATTCCTGCGTCGCGGGGTCGAGGGACTGGAGGAAGGCGACGAGGTTTGATTTCTCCTCGGCGGTCAGGGAGAAACGCTGTATCTCGAAGGACAGGGTCGGGCGTGCCTCCCCGCCTTTCATATAATGTTCGACCAAAGCGTCGAGCGAGGCGACTTGGCCATCATGGCCATAGGGAGCGCGCTGGGCGGCCGACCGTAGGGTCGGGGTCTTGAAGGCGAAATCATCTTCGGCCTTCTTGGTCACATCACCCAGCCCCTTGTCCGGCTTGGCAGCATCTACCTTAAGGCCGATATCATGCATCGCATCCTGGGTGAAGCGCGGGCCGCCATGGCAGGTGGTGCAATTGGCGGTCTCGCCGGTAAAGGTCCGGAAGCCTTTGACCTCGGCATCCGTGAGGGCCAGGGGGTTGCCTGCGATCCAATGGTCGAAGCGGGTCTTGGGGTATTCGATGCTCTTCATGAAGATATCCAGCGCATCGATAACGGCGTCCATATCACCATCGCGACCATAAACCGTGTGGAACAGCGCTTTATAGGCGGGGACATCGTTCAGCTTCGCGACCAGTTCGGGCGGCTTGACGTTCATCGGTCCGGCTTCGCTGATGACCGCCTTCATCAGGACCACGGCGCTCTCGCGATTGGCGCCCCAGCCCCGCTTCTCGTTACTGGTGTGCCCCATGCCCAGGACGGTCTGGGAGGCGCGCGGCATCACCGTATCATTGGCGCGCTTCGGCCGTCCGTTGGTCGACCAGCCCTTGGTCGGCAGATGGCAGGAGGCGCAGCTGATGCTTTCATTGCCGGAGAGGCGAGCGTCGAAAAACAGCTCGTAGCCCAGTTCGACTTTCTTTGAGCGGGCGATATTCTCTGCCGTTGTCGGGGTGGTGGGCAGCCGGTAGCGCTCGGCCTCCTGTGGCGTCGGCAGACCTTGAGCCAGAACGGGCAAGGTCAGGAGAGAAATCGCAAAGCTGGCAATAAAAGGCTGGCGCATCGAAAACCCCTTCGGATGTGGTCCCTGCGGGGCAGGTCCGTTTTTTTGCCAGTTATAAGCAGGCAAAAAGGGGTGCGCATCTTCAGATGGCTTTAGAAAAGCGTCAGATTTTCTCTAGAGATCCAAGCGGAAATTCTGGCCGTAATTTAGGGGCGTTAATATTCAGCCGAGGATGATCTGGTCGGCTTCGGCGATGGCGACGAAACGGCGGATCTGATCGGCGACCTGCTGGGCATGCTGGCGGGCGATCCGGTCGGCCTTGTCGGCATCGCGGGCATTGAGCGCATCGATCAGTTGATCATGCTCATCAACATATTCCTGCGGCAGCCGGTCGCCCAGCGCGCGGTAATAGAGACGCTGCAAGCGGATGCCGTCGTTCAGCAGGCGGGCCATCAGATCCCTGTAATAGCGGTTGCCCGCGATATCGGCGATGGCGAGGTGGAAGTCATGATTGATCGCAATCATGCCGGGGATATCGTCGCTGCGCACCGCTTCGACAAAGCTGTTCTGATGGTCGAGTAGCCCCTGGATCTGGGGGCGGGTTGCCCGCTCCGCCGCCAGCCGCGCGGTGATGCGATGCATGAGGCACAGGGCGTCCAGATGATCCGGCAGCCCCGCGATATCGATCATGGAGACGATGGTGGTGCGGTTCGGCAAGGTCGCCGCCAGACCGTCAGCGACCAGCTTCTGCAAGGCCTCGCGGATAGGGGTGCGCGACAGGCTGAAGCGCGCCGACAGACTGGTCTCGTCCAGCGGTTCCCCAGGAGGTAGCACCATGCTCAGGATATCGGTCTTCAGGCTTTCGTAAACGCGCGACGCTCCCTGGCCACGGGGGGCGGGCGTTTCTTCGATCTCCGGCGTGACGTTTTCCGGCATGGCGGTCTTCTTGGGCAAGCGTCTCTCCTTCGCCTCACTATCTTAGCGAACGAAAATACAATCTGTCGACAAAGTCTCTTGACGGGCGTTTCGACTCGGATCAAGGATTGCGTATACACATTGTCGACAGACCCTCTATCTCTTAGGGAGATGATCATGGCGCTAGATCCGAAGAAGACCTGGAAGGGCGTATTTCCGGCGGTGACGACGCAGTTCCGCGCGGATTTCACCATCGATTACGATGCGACCCGCAAGGTCATCGAAGCGCTGATCCGCGATGGCGTTTCGGGTCTCGTGATCTGCGGCACGGTGGGCGAGAACTGCTCGCTGACCCGCGCCGAAAAGGTCGCGCTGATGGAACTGGCCAAGGATGTGGCGGGTGGCAAGATCCCGGTCATCATCGGTGTCGCCGAATATACGACCGTCTTTGCAAGCGAAGTCGCCAAGGAGGCGCAGCGCGTCGGACTCGATGGCCTGATGCTGATGCCGACCATGGTCTATCCGGCCAAGCCGCGCGAAACGATCGAGCATTTCAAGGGCGTCGCCAAGGCGACCGATCTGCCGATCATGGTCTACAATAATCCGCCCTCCTATCGTATCGACGTGACCCCGGCGATGCTGGCGGCGGTGGCCGATTACGACACCATCGTCGCTTTCAAGGAAAGCTCGGGCGATACGCGCCGCCTCGTCGATCTGCGCAACATGACCGGCGACCGCTTCATTCCCTTCTGCGGCCTGGATGACGTGGTCGTCGAAAGCGTCGCGCTGGGCGCGGTTGGCTGGGTGTCGGGCATGTCGAACGTCTTCCCGCGCGAAGGCGAGACTCTGTTCCGTCTGGCCCGGGATGGCCGTCTGGCCGAAGCGATGCCGATCTATGATTGGTTCATGCCGCTGCTGCATCTCGATGCCCGTCCGGACCTCGTGCAATGCATCAAGCAGTGCGAGTATATTGCCAAGCGCGGCACCTATCTGACCCGCCCGCCGCGTCTGCCGCTCGAAGGGGCGGAACTGGCGGAAATCGAAGCAATCATGGCCAAGGCAATGGCAAACCTTCCGGCACTGCCGGATGTCGGTCTGCCTAAAGCGGCCTAAGGGGAGAGACAGAGCATGCAGGTTGCGGTCATCGGTGGTGGAATCATCGGCGTCGCCGCCGCGCATGCTCTGCTGGATGCCGGACACAGCGTCACGGTGGTGGACCGCGAAGGGTTCGCCGCCGGGACGTCCCAGGGCAATGCCGGGATGATCGCCCATACCGACATCCTGCCGCTGGCATCGGCCAAAGCCTGGGCGAATCTGCCGCGCTGGCTCAGCGATCCGCTGGGGCCGCTGGCGATCCGGCCGTCCTATATTCCGCAGATCGTGCCCTGGATGGCGCGTTTTGCGCTGGCGAGCTTCCCTGCCCGGGTCGAAGCCAGCACCCGTGCGTTGATCGCCTTGCAGGGTAAGGCTCTGTCCGCCTGGGAAGGGCGCCTCGGCGCCCTGCGGCTGGAAGAGAAGCATCTGCGCAAAAAGGGCTATCTGTCGGTCTGGTCCGACGCCGGGTCTTTTGCGAATTACCCCAAGCTTGCCGCCCGTCAGCGGAGCGCGGGCATTAAAGTCGAGATCCTCGACCGCACCGGGGTCAAGGAACTGGAGCCCGCGCTATCTCGGAATATCGTCGGCGGGGCCTATTTCCCGACCGGCGTTTCGATCTCCGATCCGCGCGCGCTGACCAAGGAGCTTGGGGCCGTGCTGCTGGAGCGCGGCGCCAAGCTGATGAAGCTGAGCGTGCAGGCGATATCCTCGGGTCAGGATGCCGTGCGCATCCATGGCGCCGATGGCTCGGCCTTCGAGGTGGACCGTATTGTCGTGGCGACGGGGGCTTGGTCGAAGTCGCTGGCCGGATCCATGGGCGACAAGGTGCCGCTGGATACCGAGCGCGGCTACAACATCACCCTGCCCACGGGGCGCCTGGGGCTGTCGCGCTCCGTCATTTTCGAAGGCCATGGTTTCGTGACCTCCGCTCTCGATATCGGCGACCGGGTCGGCGGGGCGGTGGAGTTCGCGGGGCTGGAAGCCGAGCCGAACTATGCCCGCATCGATGCGATCCTGGGGCGGCTACGCCAGTTTCTGCCCGACCTCGATATCTCGGGCGGGACCCGCTGGATGGGGCATCGCCCGTCGCTGCCGGACAGCCTGCCGGTGATCAGTTCCGCCACCCGCGACCGCCGCGTTGTCTATGCCTTCGGTCATGGTCACTATGGTCTGACCCAGGCGGCCGTTACGGGTCTTTGTGTCGAGGCGCTGGTCTCGGGCTCCAAGGCCCCCATCGATCTGACCCCCTTCTCGGTTGAAAGGTTCTGACGCGTCATGGCCCGCCATAGTTTCTTCTGCATCGACGGTCACACCTGCGGCAATCCGGTCCGCGTGGTTACAGGCGGCAGCGTGCCGGTCCTCAAAGGCGCGACGATGTTCGAACGGCGCCAGCATTTCCTGGCCGAACATGACTGGATCCGCACCTCCCTGATGTTCGAGCCGCGTGGCCACGACATGATGTCGGGCTCGATCCTCTATCCCCCGACTAGGCCGGATTGCGACGTCGGCATCCTGTTTATCGAGACCTCCGGCTGCTTGCCGATGTGCGGCCATGGCACCATCGGCACGGTGACGACGATCATCGAACATGGTCTCGTCACACCCAAGACGCCGGGTGTCCTGATGCTGGATACGCCGGCGGGTCTGGTCGAGGCGCGTTACGTGCAGAACGGCCCTTACGTCGAAAGCGTGCGCCTCACCAACGTCCCCTCCTTCCTGCTCGGCCAGGGGTATGAGGTGGATGTGGACGGGCTTGGCAAGATCAAGGTCGATGTCGCTTTCGGCGGCAATTTCTACGCCATCGTAGAGCCGCAAGAGCTGTATCTCGACCTTGCCGATGTGCAGCCGTCGGACATTCTGCGCTGGAGCCCGCGCCTGCGCACGGCTTTCAACCAGACCCACAAGATCGTGCATCCGACCAACCCGGCGCTCGATAAGCTGACCCATGTGCTCTGGACCGGTGTGCCGCAGACTGGGGCGGGGACGGCGCGCAACGCGGTCTTCTATGGCGATAAGGCCATCGACCGCTCGCCCTGTGGCACCGGTACGTCGGCCCGCATGGCGCAGTTGCATGCCACCGGCCGCCTGAAAGCCGGAGAGGCTTTTGTCCATGAGAGCATCATCGGCTCGACCTTCACCGGCCGGGTCGAAGGCGAAACCACCGTTGGCGATAAAAAGGCGATTATCCCCTCCATCGAAGGCTGGGCGCGGGTGACCGGCTATAACACCATCTTCGTCGACGACCGCGACCCCTTCTGGCAGGGCTTCTCCGTCGTCGATAAGTAGGCGGCCTTAAGCCGTTCCCGCCGCCACTTCCCGCGCGACATCGATGATCAGCGACCGCAGCCAGCGGTGCGCCGGGTCGTGGCGATAGCGGGTGTGCCAGGCCATTTCCACCGGGAAGCCGCCAAGATCGACCGGGGAAGGCAGGACTTTCAGCCGGGGATCGCGGGCAAGGCGGCGGCAGATCAGCTGCGGCAGGGTGCTGCAATAGTCCGTCACCGCGACCATCTCCGGGATCGCCAGGAAATGGGTCACGGAGACGGCAACATCCCGCTTCAGGCCCTGGCGCTCCAATGCCTGGAACAGGCCGACGCGCAGACGGCCGGGGGGCAGCATATTGACGTGCTTCATCCGCTCATACTGCTCGCGGGAAATGCTGTCGCCTACCTCCGGATGGTCGGCCCGCACCACGCAGGCAAGGGTTTCGTCCAGCAGGTGCTGCACCACCAGATTGTCCGGCGGATCGGGGAAGCGCCCCAGCACCATGGCGGTGGAGCCTGACATGACGCCGGTTTCCGCCAGATCGGTGCCGAAGGGAATCAGGCGCAGCTTGATGCCGGGGGCAAGCTCGCGCAGGCGGGTAACGATGGCGGGGATCAGCGCAAATTCGACATAGGAATTCGGCGCGATGGTGATCAGCCGGTCTGCCTTGGCCGGATCGAACTCCTGCTGGCCCAGCACGATCTCGTCGATGGAGGCGAGGGCGGCGGCAATCGCGGGGGCGAGCTCCCGCGCCATTTCCGTCGGCTGCATGCCATAGCGTTCGCGGATGAACAGGGGATCGCGCAGCATCTCGCGCAGGCGGTTCAGCGCGTTGGAGAGGGCGGGCTGCGTGATCCCCAGACGCTCGGCAGCGCGGGTCACGTTGCGCTCCTCCATTAGCACCAGGAAGGTAGGCAGGAGATTCAGGTCGTATTTCATCCAGTCATGATCTTTGATCAATATCTGAAATCAAAGAAATAAATTTCAGGAATACATGTTCGTTGGACCATCATGAGCTCAGCAAACAAGGAGCCAAACGATGTCCAAGATCCTCTTCATCCTCACCAGCCACGACCGCATGCTGAATGGCGAGGCCACCGGCCTCTGGGTCGAAGAACATGCCGTTCCCTACCTCGCTTTCACCGGCGCGGGCCATGATGTCACTGTTTCCTCCATCGCAGGCGGCAAGGTGCCGGTCGATCCCAAGAGCGCGCCGACGTCGGAGCAACTGATCGCCTGGAAGGACGCGATTGCTGAGCTTGCAGATACGCCCGCCTTCGATACGCTGAATGCCGACGGTTTCGACGCGGTCTATATGCCGGGTGGTCATGGCACCGTCTTCGATATGCCTTACAACAAGAAGCTGCACGATCTGCTGTTTGCCTTCGATGCCAGCGGCCGGGTGATCGCCAGCGTCTGCCATGCTCCGGCGGTCTTTGCCGGGATGCGCAAGCCCGATGGTACGCCCTTCATCCAGGGCCGCAGCATCGCCGCCTTCACCGATGCCGAGGAGCGGGCGGTGGGCGGCGTGGAAAAAGTCCCCTTCCTGCTGGAGAGCCGCCTCAAGGAACTTGGCGCCCAGCACCATGGCGCCGCCGACTGGTCGTCCAACGCTATCCAGGATGGCCGCCTCGTAACTGGCCAGAACCCGCAATCGTCCGGCGCTGTCGCCGCGCTGGTTCTCGGCTTACTGTAACCGACCCCCAAAGGAGAATTGATATGGCACTCAAGGATATTCTGCCGGGTAAGCTCGGCTTTGGCGCAGCGCCGCTTGGCAATATGTTCCGCGCCATTCCTGAAGCCGAGGCGCAGGCCACGGTGAATGCCGCCTGGAACGACGGTATCCGCTTCTTCGACAATGCCCCCTTCTATGGCGCGGGTCTGGCGGAGATCCGCATGGGCGACGTGCTGGCAGGGCGGCCGCGTGACGAGTATGTCATCGGCACCAAGGTTGGCCGGGTCATCCTGGACGAGGTCGAAGATGTCAGCGCTCGCGACCTGGGCGAGAAGGGCGATGTCTTCAAGCATGGCCGCCCGAACAAGATCGTGAATGACTATTCGGCCGACGCCACCCTGCGTTCCATCGAGGATAGCCTCAAGCGCCTGAAGACCGATCGCATCGACATCGCCTGGGTCCATGACGTCGCCCAGGATTTCTACGGTGATGAATGGCTCAGCGTCTTCGAACAGGCCCGGACGGGGGCTTTCAAGGTTCTGGACCGGCTGCGCGACGAAGGGGTGATCAAGGCCTGGGGCCTGGGCGTGAACCGGGTCGAGCCCATCGAGCTGCTGCTGGATCTCGAAGGCCCGAAGCCGGATGGCTTTCTGCTGGCGGGCCGCTACACGCTGCTGGACCATGATCGTGCCTTGCAGCGGGTGATGCCGAAGGTGGCCGAGCGTGGTCTCGGGATCGTGGTCGGCGGCCCCTATAGCTCCGGTGCCCTCGTCGGCGGCCCCAACTTCGAATATGCCCCGGCGACTCCTGCGATCCTGGATAAGGTCGCCCGGATCAAGGCGATTGCCGACCGCCATGGCATCAGCATGAAGTCGGCGGGTCTGCAGTTCTCCCTCGCCAACCCGGCAGTGGCCGCCGTCATCCCCGGCGCCAGCCAGCCGAGCCGTATCGCCGAGGATAGCGCCGCCCTGGCAGAGGTGATCCCCGCCGACTTCTGGCGTGAATTGCGCACTGCCGGTCTGGTCAATCCACTGGCGCCGCTCCCGGTCTAAGGGTGGGGCCGACGCCAGTGGGATCGCCTAGTCGAACTTAAGGGTCTGCCCGATCCCCTGCTTGGCGGCTTTTGTCAGAAGAGCATGGCCAAGGGCGATGTCCGAGAGGCTGAGGCCGCGGTGCCAGAAAAGGTTGGTTTCCTCTTCGCTCTCGCGGCCGGGCTTCTTCCCGGCGACGATCTGGCCAAGCTCGGCATGGAGGTTTTCCTCGGTCAGCTTATCCTCGTCCACATGGCGGCGCAGCGCCCCGAATGGCAGGCCCTTGCGGCACTGACCCCAGTCATCGACCACCATCTTGGTCATGATATCGGTCAGCGACATTTCAACCGCGCTCATGGTGCCATAGGGGACGATGAAGGCGCCCTTCTTGATCCATTCGGTTTTCAGCATCGGGGTCGGTTCGGGCAGGCGCGAGGCTTCGACGACGATATCCATCTCGCGCACACAAGACTCCCAATCGTCGGTGACGATGATCTTCTTGCCGAGGTCCTTTTCGAGGGTAGCGGCAAAGCCCTCGCGGCTTTCTTTCCGGCGTGAATGGACCCGGATCTCATCAAGATTGAAGAGATGATCCAGCAGGCGGACGTTCCAATAGGAGGTACCGCGTGCACCGATATGGCCCAGGCGCTTGGAGTTCTTGCGGGCCAGATGTTTGGCGCCCAGGGCGGTCATGGCGCCGGTGCGCATTTCGGTGATGGCGGTGGCGTCGATGATCGCCTTCGGCATGCCGGTTTCAGGGTCGAAGAGATTGAGGATCGCCATCTCCGACGGCAGGCCCTGCTTGTAGTTATCGACGAAGTCGCCGACGACCTTGACGCCCGCCAGACCCAGCGGCTTCACCACCCCGCGCAGCACGTTGAAGTGACCCTTGGTCGAGCTTTCGGGGATGAGATGTACCCGCGGCTCGATCACCGTTTGGCTATTGCCCTGGGCATTAAGACCGGCTTCGACAGCCGCCAGGATCTCGTCATTGGTCAGGCTCAGCGCCTCGACATCCGATCCGTTGAGATAGGTGATGTTGATCCCGGCCACGACGTTCCTCCCGTTAATGGTGCAGACCATCGTGCGCCTCAGTCTTACACTTGTCTATACAAGTATAAGGCGTAAATAGCATATCTATGTATAGACAATTGACAGGCTCTCTGACCCATGGTGCGATGATGCTGTACCGCAACAATGAAATCAGGGGATGGGCTTATGAAAGCGGTTCGTTTGGGAATGGGTTGCGCCGCGGGGATGGCGCTTTTGGCTTCGACCTCGGCCTTTGCGGCTGACAGCGTTGCCATCGGGATCAGCGGTTGGACGGGGTTTGCCCCGCTGACCTTGGCCAAGGAAGCCAAGATCTTCGAAAAGAACGGTCTTGATGTCACGATCAAGAAGATCCCGCAGAAGGATCGTCACCTCGCCATCGCCTCGGGCGATATCCAGTGCGCGGCCACGACGGTCGAAACCTGGATTGCCTGGAATGCGGCCGGGATCGCGACGAAGCAGATCTTCCAGCTCGATAAATCCTATGGCGCCGACGGCATGGTCGTGCGCGGCAATATCGCGTCGATCAAGGATATCAAGGGCAAGACGGTTGCGGCTTCGGCCCCCGGCACCTCGCCGTATTTCGCGCTGGCCTGGATGCTCCACAAGAACGGCCTCAGCGTGAAAGACGTCACGGTCGTCAATATGGAGCCAGGTCCGGCAGCCCAGGCCTTTATCGCGGGTCAGAATGACGCCGCCATGACCTACGAGCCCTATCTTTCCTCGGTGCGTGATGCGCCGCAGTCCGGCAAGATCATCGCCACCACGCTCGATTATCCGATGGTGATGGATACCTTCGGCTGCACGCCGAAGTTTCTGTCCGAAAAGCCCGCTGCGGCCAAGGCGTTTGCCAAGAGCTATTTCGAAGCGGTCGAGATGATCGCCAAGGATCCTGCCAAGTCCTATGAGATCATGGGCGCGGACGTGAAGCAGAGTGGCGAGCAGTTCGGCAATTCGGCCAAATATCTGCGCTGGCAGGATAAGGCCGCGAACAAGACCTTCTTCGCGGGCGAGTTCAAGACATTCAACAAGGAAGCAGCCGACCTGCTGCTCGCGGCCGGGGTGATCAAGGCGATCCCCGATCTCGATGCGCTGGCCGATACCTCCTTCCTCGACTAAGCGTATGACGGGCGGTTCCCGATAAGGGGGCCGCCCTTTTCCTTCGGAGAATAAGCTGATGCTCCGTCCATTGGAGCCGGTTGGCCGGGGCGCGCGCCTCGTCCTCGGCATTTCCTTTTTTGTGATTTTTGTCGCCGCCTGGGCGTTCGCGACCTTTGGCGGTTTTGTATCGAAGACCTTTCTGGCCGATCCCATCACGATGGTGAAGGACGGCTATCTGCTGCTGACCAAATACGGTTTCCTGCATGATATCGGCATGACCGTCTGGCGCGTGGTCGGGGGCTTTGTGCTCGCCGCCTTGATCGCGGTGCCGCTGGGCATCCTGATGGGGGCCTATAAGGCGGTGGAGGCTTTCTTCGAGCCCTTCGTCTCTTTTGCCCGTTATCTTCCGGCCTCCGCCTTTGTGCCGCTGCTGATCCTCTGGGCCGGTATCGGCGAGACGCAGAAGCTGCTGGTCATCTTCATCGGCTCGGTCTTCCAGATCGTGCTGATGGTCGCAGTTGCCGTGGGCCAGACCCGGCGCGATCTGGTGGAGGCGGCCTATACCCTGGGCGCCCAGGATCGCGGCGTGCTGGCCCGGGTGATGATTCCCGCCAATGCGCCTGAGATTGCCGAGATTCTGCGCCTCGTCCTCGGCTGGGCCTGGACCTATGTCATCGTGGCCGAGTTGATCGGGTCTTCCAGCGGCATCGGCCATATGATCGTCGATAGCCAGGCGCTGCTCGCCACCGGTCAGATCATTTTTGGCATTATCATCATCGGCCTGATCGGTCTGGTGTCCGACTTCCTGTTCAAGGCCCTGAACCGCAAGCTGTTCGCCTGGAGGCTGGCATGAGCAAGCTGCAAATTTCCGGCGTCGGGCGGATCTTTCCGGGCGTGCGCGGTGGTGCCTCGGTCACGGCTTTGCAGCCGACCGATCTCACCATTGCCGAGAATGATTTCATCACCATCCTAGGGCCATCTGGGTGCGGGAAATCGACCTTGCTGCGCATCGTCGCCGGCCTGGATCGGCCGACGTCGGGGCAGGTGCTGCTCGATGGTCGCAAGATTGAAGGGCCGGGGCCGGATCGCGGTGTGGTCTTCCAGTCCTATACCCTGTTCCCCTGGTTGACCGTGGCTGACAACATCGCCTTCGGCCTGCGGGAAAAGGGCGTGCCCGATGCCCAGCGCAAAGACATTGTTGCCAGCTATATCGAGAAAGTGGGGCTGCGGGGGTTCGAGAACCATTTCCCCAAGCAGCTTTCAGGCGGCATGCAGCAGCGCACGGCGATCGCCCGCGCGCTGGCCAATGACCCGGAAATCCTGTTGCTCGATGAGCCCTTTGGCGCGCTCGACAACCAGACCCGATCCCTGATGCAGGAATTGCTGTTGGGGATCTGGGAGCGCGAGCGCAAGACGGTGCTGTTCGTGACCCATGATATCGAGGAGGCGATTTTCCTGGCTTCCCGCGTCATCGTCATGTCGGCGCGGCCGGGGCGCATCAAAGCCGACCTGCCCGTGGATCTGCCGCACCCGCGTCACTACACGATGAAAACCAGCGTCGAGTTCTCGGACCTCAAAGCGCGACTGACCGAGGAAATTCGGGCGGAAGCAGTCTTGGCGGCGATGGATCACTAAGACGAAGGGCCACCCCGATTGGAGTGGCCCTTGTCATCCTCGGTCAGAACACGGTCCTGCAGTTTACTCTGTCAGGATCAGGTCGGCCGCCGTCAAAGTGGTGACACCGTCCATGGTGACGGAGAAGCTATAGCCGTCACCCATATTCCCGGTCAGCACGCCGCTCTTGAAGGAAACCTCGCCTGCCTGATCTGCGAGAGCATCGCCGACAAAGGTGAACCATTGGCTACCGGCCATGGTGCGGTTGGCATCAATGGACAGGAGGTCGATCTTATCCCCGGCCTGAAAGTCGCGGATGAAGTTTGCGGACTTGGTCACGCCGATATCGATCCTACCGAAGAAGAAGGTGTCGTTGCCGGTGCCGCCCCACATCTGGGTGCCGGAGTTACCGAAAACGAGGATGTCGTTGCCCGCTTCGCCGTAGAGTTTTTCGCCGGAGAGTGCTGCATTTCCCCCGGCTAAATCAAAGCCATATATGGTGTCGTTACCGTCGCCGCCCCACATTCTATCGACCCCGGTTCCGCCGAACAGGACGTCATCGTCGGCACCGCCGTACAACCTGTCGTCGCCCGCTTGTCCCGAGAGACCGTCAGCGCCGTTACCGCCCGATATGGTTTCGTCTCCGGTGCCACCGCGCAGGGCATCATTGCCATCCCCGCCGTCGATATAATCATTATCGGTGCCGCCGTCGATTGTATCGTTACCGGCAAAACCAAAGAGACTGTCGAGGCCGCTGCCACCCAGCACTGAATCGACGCCGTCGCCGGCATTGACGATATCGTTGCCGATGCCGCCATCGATTGTGTCGTCACCGTTGCCGCCAGAGAGGGTGTCGTTACCGGCCTCACCCATCAGGGCATCGTTTCCGTCCTCGCCATACATCTTGTCGTTGCCGTTACCGCCCACAACGCTGTCGTTTTCGGTGCCGCCTGCGATGTAATTATCGCCCTCGCCACCGCTCAGAACATCCATTCCTGCGTGGCCATAGAGGCTGTCGTTGCCAGCGTCACCAAGGACGGTGTCGGCACCGTTACCGGCGGAGACCTTGTCATTGCCCCAGCCCGCGTTGACGATATCGTCGCCGTCACCCGCATAGATCAGGTCGGCGCCGCCGATGGTCGAGCCTGCAACCGTATCGTCGCCCCAGATCTGATCGTTGCCGACAGCACCTGAGATCAGATCGTCATTCTGGCCGCCGATCAGGGTGTCATTCGCCGCACCGCCAACCGCAACCAGCGTGTCGTTGCCGGTGTCTCCGCGCAGGATCGAGGCGCCCTGGGCGTGCAGATAATCGTTGCCCGTGCTGCCGATCAGCGTGTTGTTGCCGGTCTGGCCATAGAGGCGGTCATCCCCCGCCGCGCCGGTGAGCAGATCGTCGCCATTACCGCCATTGAGGGTGTCGTTGCCGTCTTCGCCATAAAGTTTGTCGTTGCCGTCGTCGCCTTGGAGCGAGTCGTTACCGAGGCCGCCGTAAATGGTGTCGTTATCTGTGCCGCCAGACATCAAATCATTGCCGTCCTCACCGTAGAGGAGGTCATTACCGGTGCCGCCAAAGATGAGGTCGTTGCCCTTGCCGCCGCGCAAAGTGTCGAGACCGGCATCGCCCTCCAGTCTGTCATCGCCGTCGCCGCCGGAGAGCAGGTCATTGCCATCGCCCCCCCCCGCATAATCATTGCCGATGCCGCCGTCCAGAAAATCATCTTCCGAGCCGCCATCCAGCCTGTCATCGTCGGCGCCGCCATAGAGGCTGTCCTCACCGTCGCCGCCGTTGATGAGATCGACCCCAGCCTCGCCAAGCAGGCTATCCTTGCCCATGCCGCCATCGAGTATATCGTCGCCATAACCGCCGAGCAGCGTGTCATTATCGGCATCGCCTTGAATATAATCAGCGCCGCCGCCGCCATTCACCCAATCATTCCCGTCGCCGGCAAGAATAGAATCATTGCCGCCGATTGTGCTCGACACTACGTCGTCACCCAGAATCTTGTCATGGCCGGTCCCGCCGAAGATGAAGTCGTTCCCCAGGCTACCGGTGATGATGTCGTCGCCATCTTCACCCACGATTCGGTCATCGCCGGCATTTCCCCGCAGGACATCGTTTCCGATACCTCCGTTCAGATCGTCGTTTCCGTCGCCGCCATAGAGGAGATCGTTCCCGTCCGCCCCGCCGAGGCTGTCCCGGCCCGCATCACCCCAGAGGGTGTCATTGCCAGTACTCCCGTCTAGATTCTCGTCGCCATCGCCGCCGTAGATGAGGTCATTGCCCGAACTACCAAAGATGGAGTCGTGGCCCGCCTCGCCATACAGCACGTCATCACCGTCCCCGCCGGTGATCGTGTCAAGGCCAGCGCCGCCGTAGATCGTGTCGTTGCCGCTGCCGCCTTCGGCATAATCGTCCCCGGCAGCTAACTGGGCGAAATCATTCCCGTCATACAGATAGGCGCGGTCTTTGCCGATATAGCCTGTGAAGGTGTCGTTGCCGTTCGTCGGGACAGTAGAACTGCCGAAGTTGAAGTAACGTAGGCCGCTGTCATTGGGAGTGCCTGACTCGAACAGTGTCATCCAGCCCATTGCAGGGATCGCCAGGTCGGTCATGGTCACGGCGGCTTTGCCGCCGATCGTCAGGGTGATCGTCGACAGAGTGCCTGCCGTCGGCTCGCCCGCCATATTGTAGGTCATGCCGGTGCCGGTGCCGGTCAGCACGGCCAATCCGCGCTCGGTCATCACCGTGTATTGAACTTTGGTCGCGGTCTGGGAGGTCTGCAGGAGCTCCTCCTGAAAACCGACGGTCTCCAAATCCCAGGTCCCCAAAACGATCTTAGCCATCATGTCTTCCTGTTAAAAAGGTATAACGTGTGCATATTTATTCACGATTCATTAACCCTTGTCATCCATCTAATTGTTAAGGATTCATATTTTCTGATATTCGAAATGGAAGAATCATTGATTTATGAATGGTTAACAAAAAGAAAGGCCCAGGAAATTCCTGGGCCTCAATGTTGATTCTATTGATATTTTTTCAGGTGAGGCTGGGAAGATTTAGTCCCTGTTTCTTGGCCCAATCGATGGCTTCTTCATATCCGGCATCCGCGTGACGCATAACACCGGTCGCCGGATCGTTCCACAGCACACGCTCCAGACGCTTGGCCGCCGCCGGAGTGCCATCGGCGACGATGACCATGCCGGAATGCTGGCTGAAGCCCATGCCGACGCCGCCGCCATGGTGCAGGCTGACCCAGGTCGCGCCCGAAGCGGTATTCAGCAGGGCATTGAGCAGCGGCCAGTCTGACACGGCGTCCGATCCGTCTTTCATGGCTTCGGTTTCGCGATTGGGGCTGGCGACCGAGCCGCTGTCGAGGTGATCGCGGCCGATGACGATCGGGGCTTTGAGTTCACCCTTGGCGACCATCTCGTTGAAAGCCAGGGCCAGGCGATGGCGGTCACCAAGGCCGACCCAGCAGATACGGGCGGGCAGGCCCTGGAACTTGATGCGTTCCTTGGCCATGTCCAGCCAATTGTGCAGGTGCTTATTGTCCGGCAGCAGTTCCTTGACCTTGGCGTCGGTCTTGTAGATGTCTTCCGGGTCGCCCGACAGGGCTGCCCAGCGGAACGGGCCGACACCGCGGCAGAACAGCGGACGGATATAGGCCGGGACGAAGCCGGGGAAGTCGAAGGCATTCTCGACGCCTTCTTCCAGCGCCATCTGGCGGATGTTGTTGCCATAGTCGACGGTCGGGACGCCTGCCTTATGGAAGTTCAGCATCGCCTTGACATGGACTGCCATCGAAGCCTTGGCAGCCTTGGTCACCGATGCGGGATCGTTGGCGCGGGCCTTCTCCCACTGGTCGAGGGTCCAGCCCATGGGCAGATAGCCGTTGACCGGATCATGGGCCGAGGTCTGGTCGGTCACGATGTCCGGGCGCACGCCGCGCCGCACCAGTTCCGGCAGGATTTCGGCCGCATTGCCAAGCAGCGCGACGGACACCGGCTTCTTGTCGGCGCAGGACTTGTTGATGATCGCCAGCGCGTCATCGAGGTCCTTGGCCTGGACGTCTACATAGCCGGTGCGCAGGCGCATCTCGATGCTCGACGGCTTGCACTCGATGGCAAGGCAGGAAGCGCCCGCCATGGTGCCGGCCAGCGTCTGTGCACCGCCCATGCCGCCGAGGCCTGCGGTCAGGATCCATTTGCCCGCGAGGCTGCCGCCATAGTGACGGCGGCCCATCTCGACAAAGGTCTCATAGGTGCCCTGGACGATGCCCTGGCTGCCGATATAGATCCAGGAACCGGCGGTCATCTGGCCGTACATGGCCAGGCCCTTGCGGTCCAGTTCGTTGAAGTGATCCCAGGTCGCCCAATGGGGGACGAGGTTGGAGTTCGCGATCAGGACACGCGGCGCGTCGGCATGGGTCCGGAAGACACCAACCGGCTTGCCCGACTGCACCAGCAGCGTCTCGTCATCGCCCAGCGTCTTCAGGGTCGCGACGATGCGGTCGAAGGCAGCCCAGTCGCGGGCTGCGCGGCCGATGCCGCCATAGACCACCAGCTCGCCCGGCTTTTCAGCGACATCGGGGTCCAGGTTGTTCATCAGCATGCGCAGCGCGGCCTCGGTCAGCCAGCTCTTGGCATTGAGTTCGGTCCCCTGGGGGGCGCGGATCACACGGGCATTGTCGATACGGCTCATGGGCTTGTCCCTTTGTATTTGCCTACCGCCCTTCGGGCTACTTGAGGCGGTTAAATCCATGCTAAGATGTCGGAGAAAATGCGGGTCAGCGCCGATTGCATCTCGGCTGCCCGGGCGGGGTCGAACGGCTTGGGCGTCGAGCTTTCGATCTCGTCCATATAGCCGCGATGGGAGAGTTCCATTTGCACGGCATGCACGCCGGTGGCGGGCTGACCGTAGTGGCGGGTGATCCAGCCGCCCTTGAAGCGGCCGTTGGTGGTGCGGTTGAAGCGGCTGGCGTCGCAAGCATTTTCGACCACGGCAGTCAGGGCCGGATCGCAGCTGGCGCCGCTGTTGGTGCCAATATTGAAGACCGGCAATTCCCCCTCGAACAGGCGCGGCACCACCGAGCGGATCGAGTGGCAGTCGTAAAGCACGACCTTGCCGAACTTCTTCCGCAGCCGTTCGATCTCGGCGGCCAGCGCATCGTGATAGGGCTGGTAATAGGTCTTGAGGCGCCGCTCGATCTCGATCTCGTCTGGCTCCTGCCCCGGCTTATAGAGCGGCAGACCGTCGAAAGTCTCGATAGGGCAAAGGCCGGTTGTTGCTTGGCCCGGATAGAGCGAAGCGCCCGACGGATCGCGGTTGAGGTCGATGACGGTGCGCGAGATGCCGCTGCGCACCATCGTCGCGCCCATCCCGGCGGCAAAACCATAGAGCTGCTCGACCCACCAGTCGGTATCGCGCAGCGCCAGTTCCTTGTCCTTGATGCCGGGCAGGACTTCATCGGGAATGCCGGTGCCGGTATGGGGAAAGCTCAAGACCAGGGGCAGTTCGCCCCGTGTGATCTCCAGCCAGGTGGGCTGGCTCATGTCAGATCTCCTTGCAGGCCGGGCAGGGCGCCCACGGTCTGGGCGATTGCGCCGCCGACGATCAGGGCATGGGATTTTTCCATGTCCGGGGCGAAATAGCGGTCGTCTTCCAGATGCGGAACCTTGGCGCGCAGCAGCGTGCGGGCAGCTTCCAGCGGCTTGCTTGAGGCCAGCGGCGCATGGAAGTCGATGCCTTGGGCAGCCGCCAGATATTCGATGCCGATCACCTGGGCGGCGTTATCCGCCATCTCCGACAGGCGACGCGCGCCATGGGCTGCCATGGAGACATGATCTTCCTGATTGGCCGACGTGGGGATGCTATCCACACTGGCCGGGAAAGCGCGTTGCTTGTTCTCCGACACCAGTGCCGCTGCGGTCACCTGCGGGATCATGAAGCCCGAATTCAGACCGGGCTTGGGCGTCAGGAAGGCAGGTAGGCGCGAGAGGGCGGGGTCCACCAGCATGGCGATGCGGCGTTCGCTGAGCGAGCCGATCTCGCAGATCGCCATCGCCAGCATATCGGCGGCAAAAGCCACCGGCTCGGCATGGAAATTCCCGCCCGACAGCGCTTCGCCCGTCTCCGGGAAGATCAGCGGATTGTCCGAAACGCCATTGGCTTCGATGGCGAGCGTGACGGAGGCCTGCCGCATGACATCCAGCGCCGCGCCCATCACCTGCGGCTGACAGCGCAGGCAATAGGGATCCTGTACCCGGTCGTCGCCCACGGCATGGGACGCGCGGATGGCAGAGCCTTCCATCAGCGCACGCAGGGCATCGGCGACTTCCGCCTGACCCTTGTGACCGCGCAAGGCATGGATGCGGGGATCAAACGGCGTGTCGGAGCCTTTGGCGGCTTCCGTCGACAGCGCGCCGGTCACAAGCGCGGCCTGGAACACCCGTTCGATGGCAAAAAGCCCTGCCAGCGCCTGGGCGGTGGAGAACTGGGTGCCGTTCAGCAGCGCCAGCCCTTCCTTGGGGCCAAGGTTCAGCGGCTTCAGTCCCGCCTTGGCCAGCGCATCGGCGGCTGGCATGCGGACGCCCTGGAACCAGGCTTCACCGACACCGATCAGCACCGTGGTCATATGGGAGAGCGGGGCAAGATCGCCCGAGGCGCCGACCGACCCTTGCGCAGGCACCACCGGCACCACATCGCGGGCCAGCATGGCTTCGAGCAGTTGGATCGTTGCCACCTGTACGCCAGAGGCGCCGCGGGCAAGGCTGGCGAGCTTCAAGGCCATCATCAGCTTGGCGGTCGCGGGGGCCATCGGCGCGCCGACACCGGCAGCGTGAGACAGCACGATATTCTTCTGCAAGGTGGCGAGATCGGCGTCGGCGATGCGGACACTGGCGAGCTTGCCAAAGCCTGTGTTGATGCCATAGACGGCCTCGCCCTTGGCCAGGATCGCGCCGACCGCATCGGCGCTGGCCTTGATCGCGGGCATGGCGGCGGGGTCGAGGGTCGCAACCTCGCCATTGGCAATCGCCCGCCAGGCCGACAGAGGGACGGAACCGGGGGTAAGGCGGATACTCATTGCGGCACTCCCTGCCAGATGCGGCTGTAAAGCGGGTTGAACCCGATGCGGTAGACCAGTTCGGCCGGACGCTCGATATCCCAGATCGCCAGATCGGCGCGCTTGCCAACCTCCAGCGTTCCGATGCTGTCCTGCAGACCCAGGGCGCGCGCGCCTTCGCGCGTCACCCCGGCGATGCATTCCTCCACCGTCATGCGGAAGAGGGTCGCGGCCATATTCATGGTCAGAAGGATCGATGTGAGGGGCGAGGTGCCGGGATTGCTGTCGGTCGAAATCGCCATCGGGACCTTGTGCTTCCGCAGAAGCTCGATCGGCGGCAGCTTGGTTTCCCGCAGCATATAGAAGGCGCCGGGCAGCAGGACGGCGACGGTCCCGGCCTTGGCCATCGCCGCGACACCCGCCTCGTCCGTCCATTCGATATGATCGGCGGACAGGGCCTTATGTTTTGCCGCCAGTGCCGCGCCGCCCAGGTTCGAGAGCTGATCGGCATGCAGCTTTACCGGCAGTCCAGCAGCGGTGGCGGCCTGAAAAACCCGGTCGGTCTGGTCGACGGAAAAGGCGATGCCTTCGCAAAAAGCATCGACCGCATCGGCCAGCCCTTCGCGCGCCAATTCCGGGATCATGGCAATCACGGCGTCGATATAGCGGTCCTTGTCGCCATTCATCTCCGGCGGCAGGGCGTGGGCGCCCAGGAAAGTGGTGCGGATCGTCACACTATGCTGATCGGCGAGACGGCGTGCGGCGCGCAGCATCTTGGCTTCGGTGGCAAGGTCCAGCCCATAGCCGGACTTGATCTCGACCGTCGTGGCGCCTTCGGCCAGCAGATGCTCCAGGCGCGGCAAGCTCGCCATCAGCAGATCGGTTTCGCTGGCTGCGCGGGTGGCACGGACGGTCGATACGATGCCGCCGCCAGCCTTGGAAATTTCCTCATAGGTCGCGCCCGCCAGCCGCATCTCGAATTCGGCGGCCCGGTCACCGGCATAGACGAGGTGGGTGTGGCAATCGACAAGGCCAGGGGTGATCCAGCGCCCGTGCAGGTCTTCAATCTCGTCGGCCTCAAAGCCGGTGGGCAGATCTTTTTCGGGTCCGACGAAGGTGATCTTGCCATGGCTGACCCCGATGGCTGCCCCCTCGACGATACCCAGGCCGGGCTGGTCCGGCGCCAATGTCGCCAGCCGCGCGCCCCGCCATAGTCGGTCGAATCGCATGCTCCCAAACCCCTCCCCGGGTCTCATTTAATTGTCTATACATAACCAGGGTCATTGCTTACTGTCGAGAGGGAAGCGATAAATTCCGGCGGATTGAACCGATGACCCAGCGCAGCTACTTCCTCGATCATGCTCTTCTGCCCGGCGGTTGGCGGCGCGATGTGCGCCTGACCACCGATGCCGGTCGCATCGCCTCGCTCCAGGCGGATGCCTCGGCAGAAGGCGCGACACGGCTTTCCGGTTTCGCCTTGCCCGGCATGCCCAACCTGCACAGCCATGCCTTTCAGCGCGGCATGGCGGGGCTGGCGGAGCGGCGCGGCCCTGCGAACGACAGTTTTTGGACCTGGCGCGAAGTCATGTATCGCTTCAACGGCAATCTGACGCCGGACGATCTCGAAGCCATCGCGGCCTACGCCTATCTCGAAATGCTGGAAGGCGGTTTCACCTCGGTCGCGGAATTCCATTATCTGCATCACGCCATCGACGGCACGCCCTTTGCCGATCTGGGCGAGATGTCGGGGCGCATCCTGGCGGCGGCGAAGACTGTGGGTATCGGCGTGACGTTGCTGCCGGTCTTCTATAACTACTCGGGCTTCGGCGGCCTTGCCCCGGTCGATGGCCAGCGGCGCTTCATCAATGCGCCCGACCGCTATCTGCAACTGGTGGCCCGCGCGGGCGAACTGGCGAAGGGGCAAGAGGGGGCGATCGTCGGTATGGCGCCGCATTCCCTGCGGGCCGTGACGCCGGAGACATTGACGGAGATCGTGCGTGGCGGGCCGGGTGGTCCGGTGCATATCCATATTGCCGAGCAGATGAAGGAAGTGAACGACTGCATCGCCTGGTCCGGCAAGCGGCCGGTGCGCTGGCTGCTCGACAATCAGCGGGTCGATCAGCGCTGGTGCCTCGTCCATGCCACCCATCTGACCGATGACGAGGTTGCCGATATGGCAGCCAGCGGCGCGGTGGCGGGCCTCTGCCCCCTGACCGAGGCAAACCTCGGCGACGGCATCTTCCGGGGCACCGACTATATCGCCGCCCATGGCATCTATGGCATCGGCAGCGACAGCAATGTCGAGATCGACGCGGCGGGCGAACTCAAGATGCTGGAATATTCCCAGCGTCTGGGTCTACGCGGCCGCAACCTCATGACCTCGAAAGAGGGTGAGTCGACCGGCCGCCGTCTGGTGGATGATGCGCTGGAAGGCGGCGCCCAGGCCATGGGGCAGAACCTCGGCGTGCTGGACGTGGGCGCGCGGGCGGACTTCATCGTGCTGGATGGCGACCATCCCGACGTTGTCGCTGCCGATGGCGACCGGGCGCTGGATGCCTGGATCTTCTGCGGCGGGCGGGCGATGGTGAAACATGTGGTCGCGGGCGGCGAGGCCGTGGTCGCGGAGGGCCGCCACGCCAAGCGTGACGCGATCCTGGACCGCTACCGCAAAACCCTGGCGCGGGTATTGTCCGCATGAGTGATCTGCCCGACATTCTGCCGCGTTATATCGAGATCCGTCAGGATCTGGAGCGCGCCATCCTGTCGGGTGAATGGCCGCCGGGGCATCGGATCGCGCCGGAACATGATCTGATGCGGCATTACGGCTGCTCGCGCATGACCGTGAACAAGGCGCTGTCGGCGCTGGCCTCGTCAGGGATGATCGTGCGCCGCCGGCGCTCAGGCAGTTTTGTCGCCAGCCCGACGTCCGAGGAAACCGTCCTTGAAATCCACGATATCGAAGCCGAAGCCCGGCGCGAGGGGCGTTCTTACCGGTTCGAGATTCTGAGCCAGACCGAGGTGTTCGCCGACGATATCCAGGCGGGTATCATCGGTGTCGATGAAGCGACGCCGCTGCTGGTCATGACCTGTCTGCATTATGCCGATGGGCGTCCGCTGGTGTTCGAGGAGCGGCTGATCAATCTGGCTGTCGTGGCCGCCGCAAGGGATGCCGATTTCTCCAAGACGCCGCCGGGGTCCTGGCTGCTGGCCCAGATCCCCTGGACGGACGCCGAACATCAGATCCATGCGATCAGCGCCGGTCCAGCACTGGCCGATACGCTGCAGATGAAGCGCGGCGCCGCCTGCCTGAAGGTCATCCGCCGTACCTGGCAGGCCGGGGCGCCGGTGACCCATGTGGTATTGACCTACCCCGGCGAGCGGCACCATCTCGTGGCGCGGTTCAGCCCGGCAGTGGGGCGGTAGTCTTGTTGTGCCTCGAGGGTGCCGACATTTATAAAGTGCGCGTAATATCACCCGGATAAAAATATTTTCATTTTTTATCCGGGTGATATTAAGGTCTCCTCGAAAAGGAGCCCTCCATGAATATTCCTGCCACCTGGACCGAACCTGTCCGCGAAGCCCTATATACCGCCTTCAGTGTAATCGGACCGGACCGGATTAAACTTTTGACAGGTGGCCTGTCCGGCGCACCCGTCTTTTGGATATCGATTGCCGGGATGTCTTACCTGTTGCGGCTCGATTCGCCGGTTGAGGGGATTGCAGATCCGCGCCGCTGGCATCGCTGCCTGCATATCGCCGCCGAGGCCGGAGTTTCACCCAGGGTCCTGTTCACCGGCGCGAGCGGCGTGTCGATCACCGACTTCATCACTCCCGATCCGACGGGCAGTTTCTGGCGGCAGGAGCGTCGGCATGCCTTAGGGCAAGTGGGTGATCTGTTGCGACGCCTGCATGCAGCGCCCGCCTTTCCGCCGCTTATCGATTATCTCGACGGGGTGCGGGCGTTGGCCGTGCCTGTCATTGACGCAAAGCCCCTGGCTGCTTTCGATCAGGTGGCCGCCGTCTACCGGCGTCTCGAACCGCAGCTGGTCCCCAGCCACAATGACGTCAATCCACGTAATCTGCTGCACGATGGGCAGCGCCTATGGCTGGTGGATTGGGCAGCGTCCTTCCAGGCGGATCGCTATATCGATCTCGCGGCCATCGGCAGTTTCGTCGCCCGTGACGCCGAAGGTGCGAACCTGCTGCTGACCGCCTACTTTGACCGCCCGCCGTCAGAAGGCGAGACGGCCCGGTTCGAACTGGCGCGCCTGATCAATCATTTCTTCTATGGCGGGGTCATGCTGAGCAATTCCAGGCAGCCAACGCAGCGACGCAATCTCGATGCGCTGCATCTGGCCCTGCGGATCGGCGAGCCGCTGCTCGACACCCCCGAGGGTCGTGCTGAATATGGGCTGGCGCGTCTGGCTGCTCTCGTCGCGGCTGTCGAAGATCCGGGGTTCGAGGCTATCTGCCGATTAGCGACGTGAGGCCCACAACTCGCGCGCCAGGGCCTCGGCCTCGGCTGGCGCATCGGCTTTCCCCGCCAGGAATAGGGCCAGGGCAGCGGTGCCGATCACGATAGCCTCGGCCACCGGATCGCTGACGGACCCGTGCCACAGGCCGACGGCATCCTGGGTCGCGGGCTTGGCCCCGGCGGTAGAGATAATCGCGGGCCAGTCGGTCTCACCTTGAGCGGTGACGAGGCGGCAGGCCTTGGCGGGCGCCCGTTCGGCCTCGCCGCCGCCGCCCTTCAAGACACCGACGCCGGTCCGGCCCAGCTTCTCAGCCGCGTCGCGGTGCAGGGCGATATAGGGCGGATGGAACACCCCATCCATGCCCGCTGTCGCCCCGGCAGGATCCAGCAGGCGGGCAATTGTATTGGCGGGGGAGCGCAGGCCCAGGAAGCCGCGAAGGCTGAGCAGCCGGGCAAGACCGGGTGACAGAACCTTGGTCTCGACCCAGGTCAGCGAGCCAACCTCCGCAGCCGAGGCCGCGACCGGAATGCCGATGCCGTCGAGCGTGGGGCGGATGGCGGTGCGGCCCGGCCCCTCCAGCGATCCATGCAGCAACACGGAGATACCGGCACGACTCACCAGCTTGGCGGATAGGGCGAACCAGGGCGCCCCGCGCGAGGGGCCATCGGCATAGCTTGGCCAGTCGAAATCGACAGTCACCGGCCAGGGCAGAGCGCTCTCCCGCCGCACTGCCCGCACAAACCCCGCCAGTTCATCGGCGGTTTCCCCGCGATAGCGCAGCAGCATCAGGAAGGCGCCCACCTGTTCGGGCGTCGCTTCCTCCCGCAGGATGGCGGTCATGGCCTGATCGGCCTCGGACTCCGTCAGAGACCGGCCACGCCCCGGCCCACGCCCGATGGCGCGCACGACGGGGGCAAAGCTGTGGCGGTCGTGGGGAAGCTGGGTCAGGCCGGGGGCGTTTTCGTCGTCGCTCACACTGTCTCGCAACTGGCTGCTTGGGGAAGCGCAGCCGTAAGGGCGGCGCCGACAAGCAGCAAGGTTGGACCGTCAAAGCCGCTTTCCGCAAGCGCGAAAGGCAGTTCGGCCAGTGTCGAATGACAGGCGCGCTCGCCCGGCAGGCTCGCATTCTCCACCGCAATGGCCGGTGTCGCGGGATCGAGGCCCCCGGCGATCAGCTGGCGTGCGATCCGGCCTGCGGCACCGCGCCCCATATAGACGGCGACCGTCCCTTGCAGCTTGGCGAGATCGGACCAGTCAGGCCCGCTTCCATCCATCAGATGACCCGTCACCAGATGCAGCGAGCGGGAGATGCCCCGATGGGTGAGCGGTGCCTGCAACCGCGATCCGGCGGCCAGGGCAGCGGTGATGCCGGGCACCACCTCGACGGCGATACCCTGGGCCTGGAGATAGGCCATCTCTTCGCCGCCGCGCCCGAAGATGAAAGGATCGCCGGTCTTGAGGCGCACCACTTTGCCACCCTTCTGAGCCTCCTCCAGCAGCAGCTCGTTGATCTCTTCCTGGCTGATGGAGCGGCGGCCGCAGCGTTTGCCCACATCGATCAGCCGCGCGTCCCGGCGGGCAAGATCCAGCACCGCTGTCCCGCAGAGCTGATCATGCAGGATGACATCGGCTTCCCCGATCAACCGGGCGGCTTTCAGGGTCAGCAATTCGGGATCGCCCGGCCCGGCGCCCACCAGATGCACCATCGGCTGTGACGCTTTGCCCGCCAGCAGCCGGTCAATCTCCCCCCGCGCTGCCGCCTCCTGACCTGCCAGTATCAAAGCGGCAGGCGTGCCACCGATGACCCGGTCCCAAAAATGTTTGCGGGCTTCGAGCGACGGAAGACGGCGCTTCACTTCTGCTCTCAAACTGCCGCAGAGGCTGGCGAGGCGACCAAAACCAGCGGGAACCGCGCGCTCGATGCGGGCGCGGATGTTGCGGGCCAGGGCTGGAGCGGCCCCGCCGGTGCCGATGGCAATGGTGATGGGGCCGCGATCTACGATGGCCGGGAAGATGACGTCGCACAGGTCCGTCCTGTCGACGGCATTGACCAGCAGGCCCGCCGCCCTTGCCCTTTTGGCGAGATCGCGGGCGGCATCCTCATCCTCCAGCGCGATGACCAGCAGGGCAGCATCGGCAAATTGCGACTCATCAGTATAACTAATGAGTCGCGCCCCGGACCGCTCCAACAGCTTTGTCTTCGCCCTGGCCGCGGGGCCATCGCCTGCCAGCAGGACGATTTTGCCCTTCAGCTGATGAAATAACGGGAAATACTCAAGCATGGACGATGGCTGCATGGCGGATCATCTCCTTGAGTTCGGGCAGGCAGGAGCCGCAGTTGGTGCCGCAGCGAAGTTTGGCGCCCAAGGCTTCGGTCGTCTGGCAGCCTCCGGCGATGGCAGTTTCGATCTGCTCCTGGGTGATACCGAAGCAGATGCAGATCTGGGGCGAGCGTGGGGCTGTCTGTGTCAGCCGTCCCGCCAGCAGCGATGCCTGCATGTCGGGATCGGATGGATTGAGGGCGAGCAGGGCGATCAGCGCCTCCGCATCGGGCAGTTTCTGGTCGGCTGGCGCAGCGAAGAACAGGGCTTCGACCTGGCCGTTACGGATGGCGGCCCAGCGGATCTTGCCGCGTGTCCGGTCGACGGCGGAGACGAACTCTGCCCCGCTGGGCGCGGGAATGGTGGAGGGATCGGCGGCATATTGGGATGCTGTCAGGCGATAGACCCAGGCGCCCTCCATCGGCTGGCGGACGATCAGGGTTTCGGCGGCCTTGGGCGGAGTGACCGGAGGATCGCGCAGGATCAGCAGACCCTGCCAGCGGGTGGCCAGCGGCTTGATCGAAACGGGGGTATGTTTCAGTTCCGGCTGACCGGAGACGGGGTCGACGGCGGGATTGACCACCGGCCCGATCTCGGCCCCGCTGCCGGTAGCCGCCGTCCAATGCATCATGGCCGCGACCTCGCCCGCTCGCCCATCGGCGGTGATATCGGCAATCAGCAGGGCGCGGCCCCAATCGCTGGTGACTTCCACCAACTGTCCTGACTGGATATCGCCTGCGTCATCGGGATGGATGTGAAGCTGCGGAACCGGCCGATGCTGCCCCAGACGCTCGACGATGCCGGTCCGGGTCATCGTGTGCCATTGATCGCGCAGACGGGCGGTATTCAGGATCAGCGGACGCTTTTTCCGGGGCGTATGGACCGGTGGGCGCGGGGCGACCGGAACAATGCGAGCCTTACCGTCCGGGGTGGGGAAACGGCCATCGGCGAACAAACGGGCAGTCGGCTGCTCTCCTTTGCGCCAGGGCCAGCAGAAGGGTTTCAAACCCTCGTAGTCGGCAGCCGTGATGCCATCGAGGGCGGAGATATCGAAGACCCGTCGCCCATCATTCTCGAAGCCCGACAGCGCGGCATGTTCGCGGAAGATATCGGCGGGGCCTTGGAAGGCGAATTGCTCGGAGAAGCCTAAGCGCTTGCCGACTTCGCAGATCGCCCACCAGTCGGGTTTCACCCCGTCCGGGAGTGACCGGAAAGCGCGCTGGCGGGAAATGCGGCGTTCGGAATTGGTGACGGTGCCGTCCTTCTCTCCCCAGCCCGCCGCCGGGAGCAGCAGATGGGCCCGGCGGGCGGTGTCGCTATCGGCGACGATGTCGGAGACGATAACAAAGGGACAGCGCTCCAGCGCGCGCCGGACCACATCGGCATCGGGCAGGCTGACCATCGGGTTGGTCGCCATGATCCAGAGCGCCTGGATTTTTCCGTCCGCCGCCGCTGTGAACAAGTCGACCGCCTTGAGGCCCGGCTTGTCGGCGACACGGGGCAGCTTCCAGAAGCGGGCCAGCAGATCGCGGTCGGCTGTGCCGTCGATATCCAGATGAGCGGCCAGTTGATTGGCAAGCCCGCCAACCTCGCGCCCCCCCATGGCATTGGGCTGGCCGGTGGCCGACAGCGGCCCCATGCCGGGACGGCCGATACGGCCCGTTGCCAGATGCACATTGATGATGGCATTGACCTTGTCGGTCCCGGCGCTCGACTGGTTGACGCCCTGGCTGAAGACCGTAACGACCTTCTCGGTCCGGGCGAACCAGTCATAGAAGAGATAGAGCTCAGCCTGGCTCAACCCAGTGTCTCGCTCGAGCGTCCTAAGATGCGCGCGGGCCATTTCCTCGGCAGCGGCTAGCCCGGTGACTGATGAGTTAAATAGATGATTTGTCTGCAAATGATCTATCAGATAGATCAATAGCCCGTTGAAGAGGGCGACATCGCCGCCCGGCTTCACCGCCAGATGCAGGGTCGCATCCTCGGTGGTCGCGGTGCGGCGGGGATCAATCACGACGATGCGGGTGCCGCGCTTCTGCTTGGCGGCGATCAGCCGTTGATAGAGCACTGGATGGCACCAGGCGGTGTTGGATCCGACCAGCACCACGAGGTCGGCCTGTTCTAGATCCTCATATTGCCCCGGCACGATATCGCCGCCGAACGCGCGCTTCTGTCCCGCGACGGTCGAGGCCATACAGAGGCGGGAATTGGTGTCCATATTGCCGGTGCCGATGCAGCCCTTCATCAGCTTGTTAGCGACGTAGTAATCCTCGGTCAGCAGTTGCCCTGAACCATAGATCGCGACGCTATCGGGACCATGCTGGGCGATAGCATCGGCAAAGCGGGCGGCAACCTCGTCCAAGGCAGCATCCCAGCCGATGGCTTTGCCGTGCAGCCGGGGCGACAGCAGCCGGTTGGGCAGGGCCAGGGTCTCGCCCAGCGCTGACCCCTTGGAGCAGAGGCGACCGAAGTTGGCGGGATGATCTCTGTCACCTGTTACCTGACCGGACGGGTCAATTGTGACGCCGCAGCCGACACCGCAATAGGGGCAGGTGGTGCGGGTCACGCTCATGTCAGGCCGCCTTCACGATCAGGCTGGCGAGGTTGAGGAAGATGCGGCCATCGGCATCCATCCGCACCGGAAAGCGCGGCGCGCAGCCGACGTCCGGCGCTTGGGCTTCGCCGCTCTTCCCGTCGATCACCCAGCCATGGAGCGGGCAGGTGACGGAATGGCCATGGACGATCCCTTGCGAGAGGGGACCGCCCTTGTGCGGGCAGCGATCCATCAGCGCGAAGATGTGATCGTCGGCGGCGCGGAAGACTGCGATATCGCCCTGGGAAGTGCGCACGATGCGGCTGCCGAGGCGCGGAATATCGTCAAGGGTGCCGACAAGGCTCCAGTCGCTCATATTTAGATCTCCACGTCGGCCATGGGGCGATAGCTGTCGGCGATCTTGCGTTCGGCGATATGCTCGGCCCAGGGGTCGTTCTGGCTGAATTTCTGGCTTTCCAGGAAGCGGTCGTAGAGGGCGGCGCGATTGTCCGCATCCACGATCATCTTGTCTTTGACATAGGCGATGCCCACACGCTCCACCCAGGGGGCGGTGCGTTCGAGATAGCGGGCTTCTTCGCGATACAGCTGCAGGAAGGCGCCACAATATTCCAGCACCTCGGCCTCCGTCTCGACCTTGGCGAGGTGATCGGTGCCGCGCAGATGGATGCCGCCGTTGCCGCCGACATAGAGCTCCCAGCCGCTGTCGACCGCGATGACGCCGAAGTCCTTGATCGTGCTTTCGGCGCAGTTGCGCGGGCAGCCGGAAACGGCCAGCTTCACCTTGTGGGGATGGTAGGAGCCCCAGGTTAGGCGCTCCAGCTTCACGCCCATGCCGGTCGAATCCTGGGTTCCGAAGCGGCACCAGTCGGACCCGACGCAGGTTTTTACCGTCCGCAAAGCCTTGCCGTAGGCATGGCCGGAAACCATCCCGGCCGCATTGAGATCGGCCCAGACCGCCGGTAAGTCTTCCTTCTTCACACCCAAGAGATCGATGCGCTGACCGCCGGTCACTTTCACCGAGGGGATGGCGAATTTATCGACCACATCGGCAATGGCGCGTAGTTCGTTCGCGGTGGTGACCCCGCCCCACATGCGCGGGACAACGGAATAGGTGCCGTCTTTCTGGATATTGGCGTGGTTGCGTTCATTGACGAAGCGCGACTGGGCATCGTCCTTGTAGGTGTCGGGCCAGGCGCACATCAGATAGAAATTCAGCGCCGGACGGCAGGAGGCGCAGCCGTCGGGCGTCTTCCAACCCAGGGCCTGCATGACCGCCGGAATGGACTTCAGCCCTTCCGCAACAAGACGTCGACGCACGGTGTCGTGATCATGGGTGGTGCATTTGCACATCGGCTTGATTGTATCGGCCTGGAACTCGTCCCCCAGCGCGAGCGCCAGCAACTGTTCGACCTGCCCCGTGCAGGAGCCGCAGGAGGCCGAGGCCTTGGTATGGGCCTTGACGCCATCGAGGGTGGTGAGCCCCTTTTCGGCAATCGCACCCATGATGGTGCCCTTGCAGACGCCGTTGCAGCCGCAGATTTCCGCGTCATCCGATAAGGCTGCAACGGCCGCGCTAGGGTTTGCGGAGGATGCCCCCTGCAGCCCCTGGCCGAAAATCACGGTATCGCGCAGCTCGCCCAGCGGCGCGGCCTCCTTCATCATCTGGAAGTACCAGCCGCCGTCGCGGGTATCGCCATAGAGCACGGCCCCGGCGAGGCAGCCGTCCTTGACCACCAGGCGCTTGTAGATGCCACGCGCGCCGTCGCGATAGACGATATCCTCGCAGCCCTCGCCCCCGGAAAAGGCCCCGGCGGAGAACATGTCGATGCCTGTGACCTTCAGCTTGGTCGCGGTGGCGACGGGGCGATAGGCGCTGGTGGTGGTGCCGGTCAGATGATCGGCGCAGACCTTCGCCATATCCCAGATCGGGGCGACGAGGCCAAACACCTGACCGTCATGTTCGACACATTCGCCGATGGCAGCGATATCGGGGTCGGAGGTGATGAGGCCATCATTGACCTTGATGCCGCGTCCACAATCGAGACCTGCTTCCTTGGCAAGGCCGGTGTTCGGCCGGATACCAACCGCCATGACCACAAGGTCGGCCGGGATCTCCCGCCCATCGGTCAGGCGCAGGGCGGTGACACGCTCGGTCCCGACCAGTTCGGCGGTATTGGCGCCGGTGATGACGGTCAGGCCGCGCCGGATCAGATCCTGTTCCAGCAGATGGGCGGCAGAGGGGTCGAGCTGGCGCTCCATCAGCGTCTCGGGCAGATGGATGACCGTGACCTCCATACCGTTGAGCTTCAGGCCGTTGGCGGCCTCCAGGCCCAGCAGACCGCCGCCGATGACGACGGCGTGTTTGTAGGTCTTGGAGGCGGCGACCATGGTCTCGACATCGGCCAGATCGCGGAAGGCGATCACGCCCGGCAGATCCTTGCCCGGCACCGGCAGCATGAAGGGCAGCGAGCCGGTGGCGAGCAGCAGCTTGTCATAGGAACGGATCGTGCCGTGCTGGCCCGTGACCGTCTTGGCCGCGCGGTCGATGGTAGTGACGGTCTCAGAGGTGATCAGTTCGACGCCGTTCGCTTCGTACCAGTCGCGGGTATTGATGACGATCTCGTCGAACGTCTTTTCGCCCGCCAGCACGGGCGAGAGCATGATGCGGTTATAGTTCACATGGGGCTCGGTCCCGAAGACGGTCACGGCATAACGATGGGGATCGCGCTTGATGATCTCTTCGAGGGTGCGGATGCCCGCCATGCCGTTGCCGACGATGACGAGCCGTTCGCGGATATGGGTGCCGTCGCGCATGTCGCTGTTCCTCCCTGAGCTCAGGCAGCGGTGGCCGGGTGGCGGTGGCGCTCGTAGAGGAACGAGAGCACCGCGGCGCGGCTCTTGTGATAGGCGGGATCGTCGGCAAGTTTCAGCCGGTCGCGACGGCGTGGTAGATCGACCGTCAGCACCTCGCCGATGGTGGCCGACGGGCCGTTGGTCATCATCACGATGCGGTCCGACAGCAGCACGGCCTCGTCCACATCATGGGTGATCATCATGACCGTGTTGCCCAGGCGCTGATGGATATCCATGACCGTGTCCTGCAGCTGGGCGCGGGTCAGGGCATCAAGGGCGCCAAACGGCTCGTCCATCAGCAGGACCTTGGGTTCCATGGCCAGCGCCCGGGCGATGCCGACGCGCTGTTTCATGCCGCCCGAAATCTCATGCGGGCGCTTATCCAGGGCATGGGTCATATTGACGAGCGCGAGGTTATGGCGGGTCCACTCGTCCCGCTCGGTTTTGGATTTCTGGCCGGAGAACACTTTGTCGACAGCCAGGCGCACGTTTTCGTAGACGGTGAGCCAGGGCAGCAGGGAATGGTTCTGGAAGACGACCGCGCGGTCGGGGCCGGGGGCGTTCACTTCCTTGTTTTCCAGCAGAATGCCGCCGCTCATGCAGGTCAGCAGGCCCGCGACGATGTTGAGCAGCGTGGACTTGCCGCAGCCCGAATGACCGATGATCGAGATGAACTGGCCTTTTTCGATGGCAAGATCCACATCGGTCAGCACGGTGGAGAGGCCGCCGCCCCGGGCGGGGAACTGCATGGCGACCTGGCTGATGGAGAGATAGGGCTGGGTCATGGTCATTGCGCTCCCATGCCGCGGCCCGCAAAGCGCCCGGCGAGTGTGATGCAGCGGTCAAGGAAGAAGCCGACAAGGCCGACGTAGATCAGGGCGACGATGATGTCGCTGATGAGCGAGCTGTTCCACGCGTCCCAGATGAAGAAGCCGATGCCGACGCCGCCGATCAGCATCTCGGCCGCGACGATGGCGAGCCAGGAGAGGCCGACGCCGATCTTCAGGCCGGTGAAGATGTAGGGGACCGTCGCGGGCAGCATGATCTTGTAGAAATATTCGATCGGGTTGAGCTGCAGCACGCGGGCGACGTTGCGATAGTCGTCCGGGATGTTGCGCACGCCGACCGAGGTGTTGATCAGGATCGGCCAGACCGAGGTGATGAAGATCACGAAGATCGCGCTGGGGTGACTGTCGCGGAAGGCAGCCAGAGACAGCGGCAGCCAGGCGAGCGGCGGCACGGTGCGCAGCACCTGGAAGATCGGGTCGAGGCCGCGCATGGCCAGCGTGCTCTGCCCGATGATCACCCCCACCAGCACGCCGAAGATGGCGGCCAGCGAGAAACCGACCGCGACCCGCTGAAGGCTGGCGTAGAGGTGCCAGAACAGACCCTTGTCGAGGCCGCCGCGATCATAGAAGGGGCTGAAGATCAGTTCGGCGCTTTGCTCCAGCACCTTTGACGGCGGTGGCAGGCTGGCGCCCGGCTGGCTGCAAGCGATCTCCCAGACAGCCAGGATCAGGGCCAGGGTGACCAGCGGCGGCAGGATAACCCCGGCTGCCCGGCGCAGCGCTGCCGGACGGAAGAAGCTCTTGATCCTGGTCGGCAGGCCGACGCTGGCGGCGGCGATAGTGATCCGCGTATCGGTCATGATGCGGCCTCAGATGCGCTTGATGGCGAGGCTGGCGAGATAGGCCGCGGGATCGGCCGGATCGAAGGTCTTGCCGTCGAAGAAGGTCTCCTTGCCGCGCGAGGTCGAAGCCGGGATATCGGCGGTCCCGAGTTCCTTGGCGGCGTCGAGCCAATATTTGGCGCCATTGACGGCGGCGACGGTCTTCTTTATGTCGGTTTCGGCGCCGAGGATCCCCCAGCGGATATTCTCGGTCAGGAACCAGATTTCATGGCTCTCGAACGGGAAGGAGGCGTGGTCCTTCCAGTACTTCATGAGCAGCGGGAAATTCTCGACCTTGCGGCCATCGCCGTAATCGACGCTGCCGCTGGTGCGGCCGATGATGTCGGCGGGCGGGACGTTGAACCAGGCGCGCTTGCCGATGATATCGGCCAGTTCCTTGCGGTTTTCCGGCTTATCGGCCCATTGCTGGGCCTCCATCACCGCCATCAGCAGGGCCTTGGTCGCATTCGGGTTCTTCTCGACCCAATCCGTGCGCATGGCGAAGCTTTTCTCCGGGTGATCCGTCCACAGCTCGCCGGTGGTCAGCGCCGTGAAGCCGATGCCCTGGTTGACGAGCTGGGCGTTCCAGGGCTCGCCGACGCAGAAAGCCTCCATCGAGCCGACCTTCATGTTGGCCACCATCTGGGGCGGCGGCACGACGATGGTCTGCACATCCTTGTCCGGGTCGATCCCGCCGGCGGCCAGCCAATAGCGGATCCAGAGATCGTGGGTGCCGCCCCGGAAGGTCATGGCGCATTTGATCTCCTTGCCCCCGGCAGCGGCCTTGGCGAAGGCTTCCTTCAGGGGCGAGGCATCCTTGCCGACCTTCAGGTCCTTGTAGGCATTGGAGACGGAAATCGCCTGACCATTGGTATTGAGGCGCGCCAGAATGGTCATCGGCAGCGGGACGTTGTTCTTGGTGACCTTGCCCAGGCTCATCAGATAGGGCATGGGGGTCAGGATATGGGCGCCATCGATGCCGCCGCTGCCCGATCCCAATTCCAGATTATCGCGGGTAGTGCCCCAGCTGGCCTGCTTGGCGATCTCCACATCCGGCATGCCGTATTTGGCGAACAGGCCCTTTTCCTTGGCGATGATCAGCGGTGCGCTGTCGGTCAGCGCGATATAGCCGATGGTGGCCTTGGTCGTTTCAGGCGCAGCCGGGGCGGCATAGGCCCCGCCGGGCAGCAGGGCGCGGGCGGCGGTAAAGGTGGCAGCAGCGCCGAGGAACTGACGGCGGGTAGGGGCGAACAGTCGGGTCTTGGTCATGGCTGTCACTCCGGACGTGATGGCTTAGAAGGAGGTCGCGGCATCGTCGAAGACGGCGCCGTCGAAGAAGCGGTTGGCGATCATCGGGATGGGTTTGGTGGCGGTGCGCAGGGACCAGGGTGTCGCATAGCCACCCTCGGCCTTACTGTCGGTTGGCGGCACCGGCAGCCCCATAGGGGCAACCGCGCTGCGATAGAGATCGGGGCGCCAGACGGATCGGGCGACGGCTTCCAGATCGACATTCGGGGCAACCTGACCCCAGCGCCGCATCTGCCCCAGGATCCAGCGGGCATGGCTCAGCCAGGGGAAATTGGCGGCAGAGGCGTGGAAGAGGTGGAAGCCCGGAACCAGCCGTACGCCTTCCCCCAGGCCAATCGGATAACGCCCGACCAGACCCGGCAGGATGGCGCGCGGATGCACGGCGAGTACGCGGTCGTCGGCCAGCATCTCCGCCAGTTTTGGCACATTCTCCGGCGCATCGGCCCAGGCGCTGGCCTCCACGATGGCGCGGATCAGGGCGAGGTGCGTACCCGGATTGGCATCGGCCCAGGCCGTGGTGACCCCGAGGACTTTTTCGGGGGAGGCCGACCAGAGTTCACAGCCTGCCAAAGCGATGCGGCCGACACCCAGGGCTACCGCCTGGCTGTTCCAGGGATCGCCGACGCAGAAGCCGTCGATCTCGCCATTCGCCAGGGCCTCGACCATGCGAGGCGGCGGCACCGGGATCAGATCGACTTCCTTGTCGGGATCGATCCCGGCGTCGGCCAGCCAATAGCGCAGCTGATAGGAATGCATCGAGATCGGGAAGACCACGCCGAAGCGGGGACGGGCGCCGGTCTCGTCGATCAGACGGCGGATCGGCGCGGCGGACATCGGGCCAGGGGCGGGGTTATAGGGCTGCAGGCGGTCCCAGAGCGGGGCGCCCAGGGTCACTGCATTGCCGTTGAGGCCCAGGGCGCAGCCGACCACCATCGACTGCTTGCCGATCATACCCAGCGTCAGGGCCAGCGGCATCGGCGCCAGCATGTGACCGCCGTCGAGCACGCCCATCATGATCTTGTCGCGGATAGTCGCCCAGGAGCCTTCGCGGCTCAAAGTCACGTCGAGCCCGTGTTTCTCGAAAAAGCCCATCCGCTGGGCGACGACCAGCGGCGCGCAGTCGGTCAGCGGCATGAAGCCCAGCGACACGGCCAGCTTCTCGGGCTTGAGACCGCCCGAGAGGTTGTTCGTAATCGTGTCGATACCGCTGTTCATTCACCAAGCTCCAAAACGAAAAGGCGCCCGAGTGCGTTGGTGGCTTCGGGGTTAACCGAAGTGCCAAGCTCTCGGACGCCATTGTCCTGATCGGGCGGGACGCCATTGCCCCGCCGTATGTTCGTCAGGGATTTAGCAAATGTCGTGCCAGATGGATTTTGAGCGGATTCCTGCCCCTTTTGAGAGCGGTATGCGGGTGATGCTCAGGATTTATGCTGCGCTGCACAGTGGTGAGGCAGAGATTTCTCTCTGTCGTCATGCCCCGACTTGATCGGGGCATCTCCTCCGGGTGCGTTTCCACATGGTGCTAATTCGAATTGGACAGGCCCTCGGAGGAGATCCCCCGCATGAAGCGGGGGATGACGAGCTTTTTGGATGACGCGTTTGGTTTGAATAAAAAAAAGGGCTGGAGCACATGGCCCCGGCCCCAGGAGGGACTCGTAAAGAGTTTAAGCGAACAGCGCGCTCAGGGCGTCGTTGGTCCAGGCGGCGGGCTGCTGGCAGGGAGTCGTGATATCGACCGGGCGGCGTTCCTCGCCCGACCGCAGGATCGACAGCAGCACGTCCAGCACATGCACGCCTACCGTGGCCGAGGAGCGATGGGGCGAGCCGTTGCGCACGGCGTCGGCCAGATCGGCGATCCCGAGCACGCGATAATTCGCGTTCTTCGGCTCCTCCACCGGCCAGTTGATCGCGCCTGCCGGGTCGACCGAGGTATCGACGCTGACCCATTCGCCGGAAGCATCGGCAATCTCCACCGCGCCGCCGAAGAAGTTCGGATCGGGGATCTTCATGGTGGCCAGGGTGCCATAGAGCTCCAGCGGCGGATGGGAGTGCTTCATCACGTCCCAGCTGGCGCCGAACAGCACCGAAGCGCCGCTCGCGAATTCCAACACCGACATGATGGTGGTCGGGGTTTCGACCTTGATCGCCTGCCCCAGCTTAGGCGAATCGGGGGTGGAGATGATGCGTTCCGGCTTGCCGATGGTGCTGGTTGCCGATACCCGCTTCACCGGCCCCAGCACATTGACGAGGGCGCTGATGTAATAGGGACCCATGTCCAGGATCGGACCGCCGCCGGGCTGGAAGAAGAAGCTGGGGTCAGGGTGCCAATGCTCCATGCCCCGGCCCATGATGAAAGCGGTGCCGCCGGTGACTTTGCCGATCTTGCCCGCATCCACCAGCTCGCGCGCCTTGCGACCGGCAGCGCCCAGGAAGGTATCCGGCGCCACGCCGATCAGCACGCCCTTGGCCTTGGCGGTGGCGAGCAGCTTCTGCCCCTGATCGAGGGTCAGGCACAGCGGCTTTTCCGAATAGACGTGTTTACCGGCATTCAGCGCCGCCATCGACACGTCGAAATGGGCATTGGGAACGGTCAAGTTCACGATGATATCGATGGTGGGGTCTGCCAGCATGTCGGCGAGGCTGACCGCGCGGACCTTGAATTTCTCCGCCTGACGTTCCGCTGCTGCCTGATTGAGGTCGGCGCAGGCGCGGACCTCCAGCCCCTTGAAGAGGGGGGTATTATGGAAATAGACCGTCGAGATATTGCCGCAGCCGACGATGCCGATACCGAAGGTTTTCATGGGAGCGATTTACCAGCTGGCGACGGTTTCGCGCGCCCGGCGGGCGAAACGTTCGATGTCGTTCGGATTGTCATGTTCGACCACGAAATATTTGGCCGAGGTTGCCTTGGCGGCGGCAACCAGCTGCTGCCAGTCGAGGGTGCCATGGCCGACATCGGCCCAGCCGCCTTCGTCCGTTGCCTCGCCCGGCGATGCCACGTCTTTGAGATGCACCGCCAGAATGCGGTCCTTCCAGCGGTTCAGCCAGGCGATGGGATCTTGGCTGGCGCGGGTGACCCAGCCCAGATCGATCTCCCACCCCATGGAGGGGGCCGCTTTCAACAGGCGTTCCATGGGGAAGCTGCCATCGCTCAAGGCTTCCAGCTCGAACTCGTGGTTGTGCCAGGCAAAGCCGAGGCCGTGCTTCTTGAAGACGTCGCCTGCTACCTCGAGCTTGGCCCCCAGGGCATCCCATCCGGCGGCATCGGTCGGGCGCTCCTCCGGCTTGATGTAGGGGACGACGACCAGTTCAATGCCCAGGCGCTTGGCGGTCAGCGCGGTGGCTTCGGTGTCGCCCAGCACGCGGTCGAGGCCGATATGGGCGCTGGGGGCGGCCATGTCGTAGCGCTTCAGCAGGGTTTCCAACTGGTCGGCTTCGGCAAACAGCGCGCCATAGGGTTCGACGCAGCGATAGCCGAGCTTGGAGAGGAGGGCGAACTGATCTTCCAGCACCGGGATGGCGCGGGCGGAGAACAGCTGCAGGGAGAGACGATCAACGATAGCCATGGGACTTCCTCTCAGATCCGCCGCCCAGTGGCGGCGTCGAACAGGGAAACGTGAGTAACGGGAATGGAAATCGGCAGAGTGTCGCCGGGTCGGATTTCGCGCTCCCCATCCAGACGGATGGCGAAGGTCACGCCGTTGGCGCTGGCCCAGACCAGGGTGTCGGCGCCCATGGGTTCGACGATCTCGACGCTAAGGGGGATTTCCCCCTGGCCCAGGTGTTCGGGTCGGATGCCAAGTTCGACTTCCTGGCGATCCTGGGGCGGGGTGGCGAACTCATACCCGGCCAGATCGATGGAATAGCCTTCGCGCACAAACGTCGTCTTGTTGTTTGCGACCACCAGATGGCCCTTCAGCAGGTTCATCTTGGCCGCGCCGATGAAAGTCGCGACAAAGCGATTGACCGGCTGGCGATAGACCTCATACGGGGTGCCGATCTGCTGGATGATGCCGTCTTTCATGATCGCGATCCGGTCGGCCAGCGTCATGGCCTCGACCTGATCATGGGTCACATAGACCATGGTGGACTTCAGGCGGGCATGCAGACGCTTCAGTTCCACCCGCAGGTCGGTGCGCAACTGGGCATCGAGGTTCGAGAGCGGTTCGTCGAACAGGAAGACGCCGACCTGTCGCACCAGGGCGCGGCCGATGGCGACCCGCTGGCGCTGACCGCCCGACAGGGCCGCAGGCAGGCGCTCCATCAGTTCGGTCAGTTTCAACAGTTCGGCGGCGGCGTCGACGCGCCGGTTGATCTCGTCCTTGGGTAGGCCTGCGACCTTGAGGCCGAAGGAGAGATTCTGCCGCACGCTCATGCGCGGATAGAGGGCGTAGGACTGGAAGACCATGGCGAGGCCGCGGTCGCTGGGCTCTTCCCAGGTGACGTTCTTGTCGCCGATCCAGATTTCGCCTTCGGTCACATCCATCAGCCCGGCGATGGTGTGCAGCAGGGTCGACTTGCCGCAGCCCGAGGGGCCGAGCAGCACCAGGAATTCGCCTGCCTTCACTTCGAGCGACAGCGTGTCGAGCACCCGGCGCGCGCCGAAGGCAATCGTCATGTCGCGGACGGAAATATTCGTCATTCGTCTTATCCTTTGACCGCGCCCGACGCGATGCCCCGCACGAACCAGCGTCCAGACACGAAATAGACGATGGTGGGAACGAGGGCCGTCAGCAGCGTCGCGGCCATGTTGACGTTGTATTCGCGCTCGCCGGTGGTGGTGTTCACCACGTTATTGAGCTGGACGGTCATGGGCAGATTCTCGCGGCCCGCAAAGACGAGGCCGAGCAGGAAGTCGTTCCAGATACCCGTCACCTGCAGGATGGCCGCGACCACGAAGATCGGCACCGACATCGGCAGGATCACATCGATGAAGATCCGCCAGAATCCGGCGCCATCCACACGGGCGGCGTTGAACAGTTCGACCGGCAGGTTGGTATAGAAATTCCGGAACAGCATGGTCATGACCGGCATGCCGAAGATCACATGCACCAGGATGATCCCCGGCAGCGAGCTATAGAGACCCGCGAAGGAGAAAAAGCGGATCATCGGATTGAGGAAGACCTGATAGGGGATGAAGGCCCCCACCATCAGCACGGCGAACAGCAGATTGGCGCCGGGTCGCTTCCAGAAGGTCAGGGCATAGCCGTTCACGGCCCCGACGATGATCGAGATGATCACGCTGGGGATCAGGATCTTCACCGAATTCCAGAAGCCGACCTGGATGCCCTTGCACTCCAGACCCGTACAGGCCTGGGTCCAGGCCTTGATCCAGGCGTCGAAGTTCAAGCTCGCCGGAAGCGTCAGGATCGATCCCATGCGGATCTCCTCCAGCGTCTTCAGGGAGGTCACCACCATGATGAACAGCGGCAGCAGGAAGAACAGCGCGGCCGAGAAGAGGAAAAGATAGATGCCGATGCGGCCGGGGGTCAGGCGCTGCGGCTTTGGGCCATTTGGGTTCATGCGTGCGCCCCCCGGTTATGGCGCCCATATTTGAAGTAGAGATAGGGGGCGAGCACCACGAGCACCGTGATCAACATGATGGTGGAGGCGGCGGTGGCGAGGCCGATGTTCCCGCGCTCGAACAGGTAATCCATCACGAACTTGGCAGGCGCTTCGGATTCATTGCCAGGGCCGCCATTGGTCATGGCGACGACAAGGTCATAAAGCTTCACGACGGTGATCGACATCAGCACGATGGCGGTAGCGAAGACCGATCCCAGCATCGGCAGGACAATCGAGACATAGACGCGCCAGGCGGGAATGCCGTCGATCTTGGCCGCTTTCCAGATCTCGCTATCCACCCCGCGCAACCCCGCCAGCATGATGGCCATGACAAGGCCAGAGGCGTGCCAGACGGCGGCGATGACCAGGGTGAAGACCACGAAGTCTGGGTTCACCAGCCAGTCGAAGGTGAAGCTTTCCCAGCCCAATCCGCGCATCAGCTTCTGCAGGCCCAGTTCGGGATTGAGGAACCATTGCCAGACAAGCCCGGTGACCACGAAGGACATGGCGTAGGGATAGAGGAACACCGCGCGCAGCAGATTTTCGAACCGCACCCGCTGATCGATCATGATCGCCATCAGCAGGCCCAGGATCAGGCTGATCGCCAGGAAACAGCCGCCGAAGACAAAGAGATTGCCGAAGGAGATCTGCCAGCGCTCGTTCGCGAACAGCCGCTCATACTGTGCCAGCCCGACGAACTGGGAGGAGGGGAGCAGGCGCGAGTTCGTGAAGGAGACCCAGATCGTCCAGCCGGTGCAGACGACATAGATCAGCAGCGCCGTCACGAAGGCCGGCAGCATGGCGACGGATGCCGCCATCTGGTGCTTGCGTTTGGTTCTAGCCATGGAATGCCTAACGGATGAGCGTGGAACTTTCATGATCGTCATCCCGGTGCTCGACCGGGATCCCCTCATTTGCATTCTGTCGTCACCCCGGGACTTGATCCCGGGGTCTCCTCCGAGGCTGTTTCCAGACTGTTTTTGGCAGCATTGGAAAGGCTCCCGGAGGAGATCCCGTGGTCGAGCCACGGGATGACGATTGAACGCGAAAACTTAAGAGGTCCCGGGATCAAGTCCCGGGATGACGATTATGGAGTTCTTTAGTTCGAAGCCTTGAGAGCGGCGGCGAATTTCTTGGTGAATTCGTCGGCTTTCTGGCCCGGGGTGTTCCAATAGGCGGTGATCACGTCGTCGAGAGTGCCGAGCGTGTCGGAGGTCACCAGCATGTCGACGTTCGGCTGCTGGTTGGCCGGATCCTTCATGTAGGCGACACCCTTCTGGGCGCAGGCATCCATCTTGGAGACGTCGATATCCGTGCGGATCGGCAGCGAGCCTTTCTTGACGTTGAATTCGACCTGCGCGTCCGGGGTCATCAGGGTCTTGGCCAGCAGCTTCTGAGCCGCGATCTGGTTGGCATCCTTGGTCTTGGCCAGCACGATCATGTCGCCGCCCATGACGAACACCGGCTTTTCGCCGAGGATGAAGCAGCCGACTTCCTTGCCGGGGGTCAGATTAGCGGCGGCAAGTTCGCCCTTGGCCCAGTCGCCCATGAACTGGAAACCAGCCTTGCCGGTGATGATCATGGCCATGGTGTCGTTCCAGTTACGGCCCGGGCTGCCCGGATCGACATACTGGCGCAGCTTGCCATAGATCTCGGCGGCCTTGGCGAAAGCTTCACCCGATACGTCGCGCTTGGCATAGACCTGCTGATAGGCGGGGGCGCCGCCGACACCGGTCAGCACGGCGTTGAACAGCAGACGCTCCTGCCACTTCTGGCCACCCAGCGCCAGGGGGATGATCCCGGCGGCTTTCAGCTTTTCGGCGGCGGCCAGGAATTCGTCCCAGTTCTTCGGCTCTTTGACTCCGGCCTTCTCAAGCGCAGCCGTGCTGGACCAAGTCCAGTTCTGGCCATGGATATTGACCGGGATCGCATAGATCTTGCCGTCGCGGGTCACGGCATTCTGGAAGGCGGTCGGGACGATCTTCGCCCAATTGTCTTCCTTGGCCACCTCGTCGACCGTATTCAGCATGTCGTTGGCGATCAGTTCGTCGAACTGCTTGCCGGTATTGAACTGCATGGCGGTGGGGGGCTTGCCGCCCACGATGCGGTTGATGCCAGCGGCACGGGCGTTCGAACCGCCTGCGATAGCGCTATCAACCCACTTACCACCAGCGGCGTTGAACTTGTCGGCGAACACCTTCACGGCAGCGGCTTCACCGGCCGAGGTCCACCAATGGATGACTTCCGCTTGCTTGTCCTGAGCCATGGCCGAGGTGCTGGCAGCGATGCCGAACATTGCGCAGGCCAAGAGGCGCGAGTAATTAATGCCCATCGTTTCCTCCAATTTGCGACCGATTGTTAGCTTATGTGGTCGTCAATCGATCTTGTAATCGATTTCTTCGTTTGTAATCGATTTCGGTGAGGCCTACAAGATAGCTTGTCGTTGTCAGGCGGAATCAAATTTGAGACGCGTTGTAAGTGACGGCGTGGCATGGGTATGAAGCCCAGGGGAAACGGGACCTAGATGAATCAGGCGCGCAAGGCGGGTAGCGGATCGGATGGCCGGACCTTGAAGATGGCGGATGTCGCCAAGCTTCTGGGTGTATCCGTCGCAACCGTCAGCCGGGCGTTGACCAAGCCCGAACAGGTACGCCCGGATCTGCGCGAGCGGGTCTTGAAGGGTGTCGCTGAAATCGGTTACATGCCTAATACCGCTGCCCGAAACCTGCGTGCGCGCAAGAGCATGATGGTGCTGGTGGTGGTGCCGAATATCGCCAACCCCTTCTTCCCCGAAGTGGTGCGCGGCATTGACGACGAACTGGGACGCAACGGCTATGGCCTCATCATCGGCAATCTCGATCAGCAGCCGGAAAAATACGCCCGTTTCCTCGATATCGTGCAGTCGGGTCAGGTGGATGGGGTGATGCTGCTCAACGGGCATATACCCGTGCATCAGGGGCGGGGGTTGCTGGACTTCGATGTGCCGGTTGTCGCCATGTGCGCCGCCATCGATGCGCCCATTCCCCATGTGCTGGTGGAAAATGCCCTGGCCTCCAAGGTGGCCGTGCGGCATCTGGCTGATCTGGGGCATCGCAGGATTGCCTATCTCTCCGGCCCCGCAGGCAATGTCGTCGAAATCGAGCGCTATGACGGCTTCCGCGTCGGCGTGGTTGCCGCAGGACTCGATCTGGGGGAACAGGTTTATTGGCCGGGGGATTATTCCCTGGCATCGGGCGTGGCGGCGGCCAAGCGGTTCCTTGCAGGGGAACGCAAGGTGACGGCCGTCTATGCCACCAGCGACGAGATGGCCATCGGTTTCGTGAAGACCATGCATACCGCCGGGGTGCGGGTGCCGCAGGACCTGTCGGTCGTCGGGTTCGATGGCGTCGATTATGCCGACTTCTGTGAACCGACCCTGACCACGCTTGTCCAGCCCCGGCACGAGATCGGGCGCCTTGCTGCTCAGCGGCTGCTGGAAGCCTTGTCCGGCAAACGGTCGCGCAAACTTCATATTGAAAGACTACCTGTCCGACTGCTGGCGCGGGATAGCACCGCCGCGGTCCGGGCCATTACACAAGAAGCGGGAGGAAGGATCTGACATGAAAACCCTTAAAGGACCGGCGATTTTCCTGGCCCAGTTCGCGGGCGACACCGCGCCGTTCAACAGCCTGGATACCATCGCCAAATGGGCGGCGGACTATGGCTATAAGGGCATTCAGATGCCGTCCGGCGATCTGCGCCTCTTCGACCTCGACAAGGCGGCGACCAGCAAGACCTATTGCGATGAAGTGAAAGGCATCCTCGCCAATCACGGCTTGGAGATCACCGAGCTGTCGACCCATCTCCAGGGTCAGCTGGTGGCGGTGCATCCGGCCTATGACCTCGCCTTCGACGGCTTTGCCCCGCAGGCGCTGCGCGGCAACCCGAAGGGCCGCCAGGAATGGGCCGTCAATCAGATGCATCTGGCCGCCAAGGCCTCCAAGAACCTGGGCCTCACCAGCCAGGCGAGCTTCACCGGCGCCCTGGCCTGGCCGTTCCTCTATCCCTGGCCTCAGCGCCCGGCGGGGCTGGTCGAGACGGCGTTCGAGGAGCTGGGCAAGCGCTGGCGCCCGATCCTGGATGTGTTCGAGGACAATGGCGTCGATCTCGCCTTCGAGGTTCATCCCGGCGAAGACGTCCATGACGGCGTGACGTTCGAGATGTTCCTGGAGGCCGTGGGCGGTCACAAGCGCGCCAACATCCTGTTCGATCCGAGCCATTTCGTGCTGCAGCAGCTCGACTACCTCGCCTTCATCGATATCTATCACGAGCGCATCAAGGCGTTTCATGTGAAGGATGCCGAGTTCAATCCGACCGGGCGCCAGGGCGTCTATGGCGGCTTCCAGTCCTGGGCGGATCGCGCGGGGCGCTTCCGCTCGCCGGGCGACGGGCAGGTGGATTTCACCGGCATCTTCTCCAAGCTGACCCAATATGGTTATGGCGGCTGGGCGGTGCTGGAGTGGGAATGCTGCATCAAGGATAGCGAGCAGGGAGCAGCCGAAGGCGCGCCTTTCATCGAAAGCCACATCATCCAGGCGGCAGGGCGCGCGTTTGACGATTTCGCCGCGTCGGGCGTTGATCAGGCAACGAACCGCAAGCTGCTGGGGATCTGAAGCATGTCACGTCGCATTCGCCTTGGGATGGTCGGCGGCGGGCAGGGGGCTTTCATCGGCGCCGTGCACCGCATCGCCTCGCGCCTCGACGATAAATACGAACTGGTGGCGGGGGCCTTCTCGTCTGACCCGGAGAAGTCCAAGGCGTCGGCGGCCGAGCTGCATATCGCGGTCGACCGTGCCTATGGTTCCTATCAGGAAATGGCGGAAGCCGAGGCTAAGCGCGCCGACAAGATCGACGCTGTCGCTATCGTGACGCCGAACCATCTGCATTACCCGCAGGCCAAGCTGTTCCTCGAAAAAGGCTTCCATGTCATCTGCGACAAGCCGCTGACGACCAATGTGCAGGATGCCGAGGATCTGGTGGCGCTGGTGAAGAAATCCGGCCTGATCTTTGGCCTGACCCACAACTACACCGGCTACCCCATGGTGCGGCAGGCGCGCGAGATGGTGGCAGCGGGCGATCTGGGGCAGATCCGCCTCGTCCAGGTGGAATATCCCCAGGATTGGATGGTGACGGCGGTCGAAAAGACCGGCCATCGCGGTGCCGAATGGCGTACCGATCCTAAGAAGTCGGGCGCGGGCGCGCTGGGCGATATCGGCAGCCATGCCTTCAATATCGCCAGCTTCGTCTCCGGCCTGACCCTGTCGGAGCTGGCGGCGGATGTGTCGAGCATGGTCGAAGGCCGGGTGGTCGACGACAATGTCCAGGTGCTGCTGCGCTTCAAAGGCGGGGCGAAGGGCTCGCTCTGGGCCAGTCAAGTCGCGACCGGCCATGGCAATGCCCTGCGCCTGCGGGTCTTTGGCGACAAGGCCAGCCTGTTCTGGGAACAGGAATATCCCAACGACCTCCATTACAACATCCTGGGCCAGCCGCCGCGCCTCGTGGTGCGGAACGGCGCGGGCTCACTACCGGTGGCTGCCCATGCCAGCCGGGTTCCCGGTGGGCATCCGGAGGGGTATCTGGAAGGCTTCACCCAGATCTACACCGACCTTGCCGAGCAGATCACCGCCAAGCTCGAAGGCCGCGCTCCGAAGCCAGAGGCGCTGCTGGTGCCGACGGTGGAACACGGGCTGGACGGCATGCGCTTCATCCACGCCTGCCTGGAAAGCGGCGAGAAGAACGCGGGCTGGGTGACTTTCTAAAAGATGGCTGTCATCTCGGGTTTGACCTGGGATCTCGCGTAGACAGGCCGCGACGTACTGCCTGTCACCCTCTCCGTCGTCATCCCCCGGCTTGACCGGGGGATCTTTAAGCGAAGAACCGAGCGCGGCCACAGATCCTCGGCCCGGCGGCGTTGCCGCCCAGCATCGTGTTAAGCGCGCAACGCGCGCGGGGTCCGAGGATGACGAGGCTTTGGAGGAACTAGGCCATAGTGTTCAAGCAGTTGCTCTAGTGGGATCGTTTCCGATTCGCCGGCACGATTCTGAAGCAGGCGCTCTTCCGCCAGGCGTAGGTCCGCAATATCGTCAAATTTTGAATCGGACATGACTCTCTCCTGATACGGAGTTTATCACGGCTTGTTGCTCAAATAACCGCCAGAAGCACGGCCCATTATTTCAGCAGATCCTCCATCGCGATGATGTCGCTTGCCAGGGTATTGAGCTTCACGCCCCGGTCCATCGCGGTTTTGCGCAGGAAGGCATAGGCGGTTTCCTCGTCGCAGCTTTTCCGCTTCATGAGGATGCCCTTGGCCCGGTCGATGAGCTTGCGGTCGGCCAGGGTCTGGCGGGCGGCGTCGCGTTCTTCGCGCAGGTGCTGAAACTGCCGGAACTGGGCGATGGCGAGGTCGAGCAGCGGCTTCAGCCGCTCCACCTGCACGCCATCCATGGCATAGGCGGTGACACCGGCCCGCATAGCCTCCATCACCAACCCATCGTCACCCTCCTTGCAGAACATCACCATGGGAAGCGGCGCCTCGTTCCCCGCCAGACGCAAAGCTTCCAGTGCATCACGGTCTGGCGAGGCCAGATCCAGCACGACGACATCGGGCTTCAGATCGTCGATCTTGGCGGCGAGCGAGGTGGGGCCGGTGACGGTGGCGACAATCGAGAATCCCTCGCGCCCCAGCAGGTCCGCCATGGCGGCTGCACGTTCGCTGTGATGATCGACCAGAAGGACCCGCAAGGACATGGCGCGTTGCATCGCAATAACCTTGCCATTGATAGGGACAATCAATCGGGCGGACTGGGACAAAATATAGATTGACCGCGTGCAACGTCGGTATTCTTATTCATTTCATCGTCAAATCTTCTATTAAACGAAGATTGTTTGTGAATTCAGGAGATCGGCATGGGTCACTTCGATATCTCGCGGCGTCAGCTTCTGGGCGGCACGGCCGGTCTTGCCTTTGCAGCGGCACTGCCGGGCCAAGGCTTCGCGCAGACGGCACCCAAGCGCGGCGGGACCCTGACCGTCGCGGCCGATACCGAGCCGCGGAACCTCAACCCCGCCATTGTAGCCTCGAACGGCATCTTCTATGTCGCGAGCAAGGTGATCGAGCCTCTGGCCGAAATGTCCTATGACGGCGAGGGGCTGCGGCCCTTGCTCGCCACGTCCTGGACCGGGTCGGCAGATGGCAAGAGCATCGCCTTCAAACTGCGCGAGGGTGTGAAATGGCACGACGGCAAGCCCTTCACCTCGGCTGACGTTGCCTTCTCCGCGCTGGAGGTCTGGAAGAAGCTGCAGAATCTCGGCCGGCAGATCTTCAAGGATCTCGACGCCGTCGAAACCCCTGACGCTCATACCGCGATCTTCCGCTTCTCCAAGCCGACCCCGATCCAGCTGATCCGCAACGCGCTGCCCTCGGTGACGGCGGTGCTGCCCAAGCATCTCTATGAGGGCACCGACATCAATGCCAACCCGGTCAATGCCAATCTGGTCGGCACCGGACCCTTCACGTTCGGGGAATATAAGGCGGGGCAATATTATCGCCTGGACCGCAACCCGGACTATTGGGACAGCGGCAAGCCCTATCTCGACCGGATCATCTATCGTGTCCTGCCCGATGCCGCGACCAAGGCGGCGGCGATCGAGGCCAACGAGATCCAGCTCACCGCTTTCTCTGCCGTACCTTTGAGCGATCTGAAGCGCATCGGGGCGGTCAAGGGCGTGGTGGTGGAGCCCAAGGGCTATGAAGGCATCACCTATCAGCTGACGCTGGAGATCAACAACCGCCGCAAGGAACTGGCGGACGTGCGGGTGCGCCGCGCCATCGCCCATGCCATCGATCAGAAGTTCGTGGTTGAGACCATATTCCTAGGCTATGCCGCTGCCGCCACCGGGCCGGTGCCGAAGTCGGCCAAGGAATTCTACACGGCCGATGTACCGACCTATGGCTTCGATCCCAAGAAGGCTGAAGCGCTGCTGGACGAGGCGGGCTACAAGCGCGGTGCCGACGGTACGCGCTTTAAACTGCGCCTGTTCCCCGCACCCTGGTTCGAACAGACCAAGCAGTTTGGCGATTATGCCCGCCAGGCCCTGAAGGCAGTCGGCATCGATGCGGAAATCGTGTCGCGGGATCCGGCGGCCCATCAGAAGGCGGTCTATACGGATCATGAGTTCGATCTCGCGGTCGGCTCGCCCGTCTATCGCAACGATCCGGCCATTTCGACCACCATCCTCTATCAGGGCGGTCTGCCCGCCGGGGTGCCCTTCAGCAACCAATATGGCTATGCCGATCCGAAGATGGACGAGCTGATCGCCAAGGCGGCCGAGACGGTCGATACGGCGGCCCGCACCGCGCTCTACAAGGACTTCCAGAAACTGGCCCAGGATCAGGTGCCGCTGCTGGTGGTGGCGGAATTCACCTTCATCACGGTTGCGCGCGATTCTGTGAAGAACCTGGCCAATAATCCGCGCTGGGCGACATCCAACTGGGCGGATGTCTGGCTGGCGAGCTAAGACCTTCCATCCTTTTGTCATCCCGGGACTTGATCCCGGGATCTCCTCCGACGGCCCTTGGGATGTGTCAAAGACAGTGGGGACGCGCTCCCGGAGGAGATCCCGGGATCAAGTCCCGGGATGACGAGTTTTTGCGGGTCACTTGCCCCCGACTCCCCTCCCGTGATCCAGTAAACCCATGGCGTTTCTTCCCCAGAATCCCCTGGCCGCGGCTTTGCTGCATCGCCTTGCGCAGGCGGTGCCGGTACTGCTGATCGTTGCCGTTGGGACGTTCCTGCTGATGGAGGCCGCACCCGGCGATGCCGTCGATGCCTATCTGGCCAAGACGGGCGGTGATGCCGGGCTGGTCGCGCAATTGCGCGCCGACTGGGGGCTCAATCGCCATTGGACGACCCGGCTGCTGGCCTATCTGGGGGGCATCCTGACCGGCGACTTCGGCTTTTCCGTCGCCTTCAACCGGCCGGTGGTCGATGTGATCCTGGAGCGGGCGGGCAATACGCTGCTGCTGACCCTGGGTGCCAATGCCCTGGCGATTGCCATCGGGGTGCCACTGGGAATCTTTGCCGGTCGCCGTCCGGGGTCACCGGCAGATCGCGCGGTGCTGGGGGCGACGCTGCTGTTTTATGCCCTGCCGGGTTTCTGGGTCGGGCTGATGCTGATCCTGGGGTTTGCGGTCAAGCTGGCGTGGTTCCCCCTGGGTGGGGTCGAGACCATCGCGTCGGATCTGACCGGCGTCGCCCGCGTCCTGGATATCGCCCGGCACCTGGTCCTGCCTACCTGCTCGCTCGCGTTGCTGTATCTGGCGCTCTATGCCCGCATGATGCGGACAGGCATGGTAGAGGTCTGGCGAGCCCCTTTCATCCGCACGGCCCAAGCCAAGGGAATCGCGTCCCGCCGCCTGCTGATGCGCCATGTGGTGCGCGCCGCGCTGCTGCCCGTGCTCACCCTGGTCGGCTTGCAGGCCGGGGCGTTGCTGGGGGGCAGCGTGGTGATCGAGAGTGTCTTCGCGATCCCTGGCCTGGGGCGGCTGGCCTTTGAATCCGTCACCCAGCGCGACATGCCGCTGCTGATGGGCATCGTGCTGGCCAATACGCTGCTGGTGATCCTGGCGTCGCTGGCGGTCGATATCGTCTATCGGCGGTTGGACCCGCGCATAGGGCAGGCAGCATGAGAACCGGCATCCTGACCTGTTTGGCCGCGCTGGTTCTGCTTGCGCTGACGCTCGCCGCACTTCTGGCGCCCTGGTTCAGTCCGGGCGATCCGCTGGCGATGGTGGCACGGCCCCTGCTGCCGCCGTTCGAGGATTGGGCCCGGCCGCTGGGAACGGATCGGCTGGGGCGCGATGTGCTGGCGGCGCTGATCCATGGGGCGCGGGTCTCGCTGTCGGTTGCTTTGGCGGCAGCCCTGGCGGCGACACTGGTGGGATCGATTGTCGGCACGCTGGCGGGCTATGTCGGCGGTTGGGTCGATATCCTGCTGATGCGCCTTGCCGATGCTTTCCGCACGGTGCCGAACTTCGTGCTGGCGCTGGCCCTGGTCTCGGTCTTCGGGCCGTCCTTGAGCAGTTTTGTCATCGCCATTGGCCTTTCTTCCTGGACCGGGCCGGCGCGGCTGGTGCGGGCGGAGGTGCTGAGCCTCAAGTCCCGCGATTTTGTCGATGCCTGCCGGGTGCTCGGCATGCCGGGCTGGCGCATCGCCCTGGTGGAGGTGCTGCCGAACGCCGTTGCCCCCGCCATTGCCCTGGGCGCCGTGACCGTGGCGAGTGCGATCCTGATCGAAACGGCGCTGTCCTTCCTGGGGTTGGGCGATCCGAACAGTGCCAGTTGGGGACAGATGATCGCCGAGGGCCGCGCGGTCATGCGCTCGAACTGGACCTTATCGGCCATTCCCGGTGTCGCTGTGGTGGCTGCCGCCCTCTCCGTCAATATCCTGGCGGATGCTTTGAGCGAGCGGCTGGCCCCTCGCCGGGCCGTGGGGGCGGGATCGTGAGCGGTAGCCTCGTTGAAATCCGCAAGCTGACCCTGGGGTTCGCCGGGGTCGCGGTGGTGCGCGATATCGATATCGATCTGCCCGCAGGCAAGGTCACGGCGCTGATCGGGGAAAGTGGCTCGGGCAAGAGCCTGACCGCCCTGGCGCTGGCCGGACTGCTGCCCAAAGAGGCCGAGGTGTCGGGCGATATCCGCTGGCCGGGCCGCACCGAAGCCCCCCAGGCAGGGCGGGATATCGGCCTTGTATTCCAGGATCCGATGTCGAGCCTGCATCCCATCCTCTCCATTGGTGAGCAGGTGGCGGAGGTTCTGGCCACCCATAGGCCGAACGGCAAGAGGCGCTGGCAGGATCATCGCGAGGGCGCGCGCGCCCTGCTGGATCGGGTCGGGATCGATGGCGCTACATCGCTTGCTGCCTATCCGCATCAGTTTTCCGGCGGCATGCGCCAGCGGGTCGCCATCGCGATGGCCTTGGCGGGTGATCCTGAACTATTGATCGCCGACGAGCCGACAACCGCCCTGGATGTGCGCACCCAGGGGCGCATCGTCGAGCTGCTGAAAACCATCGGGCGCGAGCGGTCGTTGAGCCTGCTGCTGATCACCCATGACCTGGCCCTGGCAGCCCAGCTTGCCGACTGCATCGTGGTGCTCTACGCCGGGCGGGTGATGGAGGCGGGGCCACTGCGCCGCCTGCTCGATAACCCGCGCCATCCCTATACGGCAGGGCTGATCGCGACCAGTCTGGATCTGGGGCGGCCGCGTACCGACCTGCTGCCCGAGATTCCAGGCAGCCTGCCTCAACCGGGGGAGCAGCGCGACGGCTGTCCCTTCGCCCCCCGTTGCCCGAAAGCCGGACTGCCGTGCCGGGAGATGATGCCTGTCTGGCGCGGCACAATCGGCGATGGCGTCGCTTGCCATAATGCGGAAGCAGCGGCATGAGCACTCCCCTGCTGACCGTGCAGAATCTGCGCAAGCTCTATAGCCGGGGGACTGGCTCTGTCGGGCTGGACGGGGTCAGCTTCTCGGTCGCAGCCGGGGAGACCGTGGCGCTGGTGGGGGAAAGCGGATCCGGCAAAACCACCTGCGCCCGGCTGCTGACCCGTCTCATCGAAGCCGAAGGCGGCGCGGTGCAGTTCGGGGGTGTCGATTGGCTGGCGATGCGGGGGGAGGCGCTGCGTCACGCGCGTGGTCGCCTGCAGATGGTTTTTCAGGATCCCATCGCCGCCTTCAATCCACGCGCCAGCTTGCGGCGTCTGCTCAGCGATCCTTTCCGTCTGCAAGGCTTGGGGCGGCAAGAGATCGCCGCACGGGTACGCGATGCTTTCCAAGAAGTGGGACTTCCCGACACGCTGCTCGACCGCCTGCCTCACGAGGTTTCCGGCGGGCAGCGGCAGCGGGTGGCGATTGCGCGGGCGCTTGCCTCGAAACCGGAGCTGCTGATCCTGGACGAGCCGGTATCGGCCCTGGATGTCTCGGTCCGCGCCCAGATCCTGAACCTGCTGCGCCGCCTGCAACGGGATCGCGGCTGCGGCTATCTCTTCATTAGCCATGATCTGGCGGTCGTGCGCGCCATCGCCGACCGCATCCTGGTCCTGCACCAGGGCCGGATCGTGGAGGAAGGCGACACAGAAACCGTGCTCGCCGATCCCCGGCATCCCTATACCCAAAGCCTGATCGCGGCTGTACCGCGACTGATCGAACCCGGAAGGACACACCATGACGGTTAGTAACGAACGGCTGGCCCGTGAACTCGAAGATGCCTTCAAGAACCGCGCTTTTCTCTACCAGGATCTGCTGGCTGAACTCAGTGCCGATCTGGGGCGCGAAAAGGCGCTGGAGCTGCTGGCAAAGGCGATTGAGCGGCGCGGCAAAGGCGTCGCGGCGGCGGCATTCAAGAACTTCGGTCCCAAGGATGCCCTGGCAGTGGGCGAGGCGTTCCTGGCGGTCAGCCCCAATGGCGGCGCCATGTATCCAACCGAAGTGACGCGACATGCCGATGGCATCGATATCTGTGTCCAGCGCTGCCCATTGCTCGATGCCTGGCAGTCCAGCGGTGCCGACGCCGAGGAAGTTGCCACTCTTTGCAAGCTCGCGGGTGCTTTCGACAAAGGCCTGTTCGAAGGCGTGGGGCTGAAATTCTCCGCCGAAACCTGGACCGAGGGACACAAGGGCTGCTGCCATATCCATCTGCGTGATGGCAGCTAGGTTTTCTTTGGATTTTGAGTAAAATATAATCAACTTGCACAATTTGACTGCAGATTAACAATAATATTGAAATATGTGCGGAGGATATATCTATATATAGTTCATTATTACTTTGATCGGATGAATAATTCGAATTATCTGAATTCAGTTAAGTAATTTCTGGAGCATTCAGATGATCAAAAAAATTCTGTTGAGTGCGGCGGCCCTCGTGACCCTGGCGGGCCCGACCTGGGCGGCTGATTTCACCCTGGTGGGCGAGGATGATTGGTTCCCCTATGCCGCCAAGGCCGAGGGGAAGCCAGGCTATACCGGCTTTGCCTATGACGTCATCACGGCGGCGATGCAGGCGGCCGGCAAGAGCGTCGAGTTCAAGACCATGCCCTATGCGCGCTGCATGGAAGTTGTGAAGTCGGCCGAAGAACTGGGCTGCTTCAACACTAACTTCTCGGAAGATTATGCGGCCGACTATGTGTTCCATAAGACGCCGATCTTCACGACCCGCGTCGCGATCCTGGCCCATGCCGGATCGGCGGAAAGCGGCCTGACCGGCGCCAGCCTCGCCAATAAGACCATCGGCGTGACCCTGGGGTACGACTACGGCCCGACCGTCGACAAGAACACCAGCATCAAGCGCGACACCGCCCCGCAGACCGAAATGAGCTTCAAGAAAGCCATCGCCCAACGCGTCGATTACGCTCTGGCGGCGGAAAAGGTGGCGACGGCCCTGATCGGCAAAACGCCCGAATTCAAAAGCGGTCTCAAGGTTGTCGGCTATGTCGACGACTTCCCCCCGCTCTATGTGGCGATCTCCAAGCGCCATCCGAAGGCGGCCGAACTGGCAGCAGCCCTCGACGCAGGTCTCGCCAAGATCCAGGCGGACGGCACCTTCAAGAAGATCGAGGCGGACTGGGACGCCAAGCTGAAGTAGGCGAACGGAGAAGGCGGCATAGGCCGCCTTCTCTATTTTTTGCGGGACGGCAGGACTTCAGATTCACGGCGCGGCGCGGTGTCGCCCGCGTCGATGAGTTTGAGTTCGACGTCGATGAACTCGCTCATCCATTGTGGCCACTTGGTTACAGATAGGGCGGGCTGAAGCTCGGTGAAATGACTGCGGGCTTCATCATGGCGGCCCATCAGTCTGAGCAGGTCACCGTGATAAAGATCTTCTCGCTCGATGGCGATTTGACCGCCCGCTACGCGCTGCTGACGATCTTCTTCCAGAAGAGGCAGCAGCATAGCCGTATAGGCAGGAAATCGCGGATTGCTATGATCCGACTCCCAGATCGCTTTGAACAGATAGTCGATCTTTTTCGCCCGATCGACCGTCCCCAGGCGCTCTGCCAACCAGAGAACCTTGTAAGAATAGGCGTCGGCTTTTCTCATCGTCTGAAATTCGGGTGAAAAGATAGCGGGGCGCAGGCGCTCCAACTCTTCGTCAGAAAAACTGTCTTTAAAGATCGGAAAGCCGTTGGTGGGGCAGACGGCGGTGCGCCAGAAAAGCCCTGGGAACGGCTCCCCATGCATGTATCCATCGTAGGGCATTATGGTTGCCCAGGTCTCGACGAATTGGGTGCCGTCATAAGGGCAGGTGAGCTTGTCTCTGTAGAGCATCGTTGCTGATGCGGGCAGCGCACTAAGGGCGGCCAATAACGCTAATAATTTCAAACGCCGCATCTTCGATCTCCCAAAAGATGCGGCCAGCACAGCTGGAGATTGCGGCTTTCCTGCGACGCTTCAGCTTTGCTGGATAAGGGCTTCGATCTTGGAACGGTCGAAGATCTGGAGATCCATGTTGCGGCGGCGCAGCAGGCCGTTGCGCATGAGCTGTGCGACGGCGCCTGCCACCACTTCCTCGGTCGTGCCTGCCCAGCCTGCGACTTCCCGGTGCGGCGGGGCGGGGCTGATGGTCCAGGTGCCGCTGCCCGCCGTGTCGGGGGTCGCGAGGTTGAGCAAGGCAAAGAACACCCGCTGGCCCGGTGACAGGTTGGAGAGCGCGCTGATCCGTGTGTCGGCGCGGCGTATGACGGCGGAAAAACGCTCCAGAAGCCGTAGGCCCAGGGGTGCATTTTCGACAATCAGCGCCAGGAAAGCCTCACGCGGGCATTCGAAAACCTCGACTGCATCGATGGCCACTGCATCGCCGGTACGCTGGAGCCCATCAATGGCGGCCAGTTCACCGAAGATCTCCCCTGGCGCTAGGTCGGCCAGGGGGACAGGGCGGCCTTGATCGCGCGACAGGATGCGGATCGTGCCCTTCAGCAGGAAAAACACGGATGTGGACAAATCGCCAGAAGCAAATAGGACCTCTTCAGGGTTGCAGGGCCGCAGTTGCCCGGCAGCGATCAGCCGGTCGATAGCATCGGCACCGATACCTGTCAGGAACGGGTTGGTGCGCAGCAGGGCGAGCAGATCGGTCGTCATGTGGGCAGGTGTCTCCATGGCGGATCTCAGCGGTAGGCTTTTCGGGGCAGGCTGCCGCTGGCAGTCGCGGTGGCCAAGGTGATGGTCCGGCCGATGCCGGGAATGATATGCATGAAAATCAGAGTGTGAGTTGCATTTTTTATATCAATAACAACTATTGGGTGTTTCGAGTTCGATGACCCATCGGGCAGAAGCCGGTAGGTAACGATCATCGACCCATCGGCCAGTGCCATGTCGGCGGCGCGCTCGATACGGTCGAAACTGTCCGGCGCGATGATCGAACCGCCGCTGCAAGTGATGCCGGAGACACGACGGCAACTGACCGTCCCCTGGTCGGAGAGCGACGCCACAGGCGCGGTAATGACGGCAGCGCGGGCTGCACGGCGGGCTGCCTCCGACAGGCGCGCGGACTGCAGCAGCCAAAGCCCGATATCGAGGCCTCCCAGCACGATCATCAGGAACAGGGGCAGCAGCAGCGCCACTTCGATAGCGGTGGCGCCCGACCTGTCGAGCCGAGACAGGGATCTAGCGGCCATTCAGCAATGGCTCCTCGACCTTGGCCTTGAGGTCGATCCCGTCCGGCATAAAGCGGGAGAAGGCGGAGAGGAGCGGGACATAGGGAATCGCCGCTTCCACCTCCAGCCAGCGTCGGTCGTTCTCCTCGTGAAGACGGACGGCGAACAGGGCCTCCCGGCGCTCCCACCCGGCCAGCGGGGCGCGGCTGCTGCCTGCCGATTGCGCGATCAGTCGCGCAGCGACGACAGCATCTGGGCCGAAGGGGTCGGCAAGCGCGGCGACATGGCGGGCGGCAAGACGGGTGCCATGCTCTACCTCCGCCCGCTGCATCCAGGCGCGTGCCAGATCGGCCCCGATCAGCACGGCCATCAGCAGCACCGGCGCGATCAGGGCGAATTCCACGGCGGCAGCGCCTTCGGTGTCGAGCTTGCTCATTCGACCAGCCGTCCCTGTGACACCCGCTCGGGATCGCCGTTCGGCACTGGTCCGATAACTTCGGCATAGATCGCGGTGCGGTCGGGCGGCTCGGTCAGGAACATCCGCAGCCGATTGCCGACGGTCAGGGTGCGGGCGTGGGCTTCGTCCCGACAATCGGCCAGGCCGACCGTGAGTATCCGGTGGCGTATGTCGCTGAGATAGGTGGGAGACGGCAGGCGGTCGCGGGCGACGGGCGGGTAGGCCCGCACCACATGGGGAGGATTGACCCGTTCGAACTCCGGCGGCAAAGCGGTTGGCGGTGGTGCTAGGGTTTCCAGGCGATGGGCGGCATAGGCCCTCTCCCGCTCATAAAGCTGGGTCTGAAAGCGGCTGGCCTGCACCAGATCGGTCGGGGGAACGCTGCCGCGCACGGCGCGCCAATAATAGGCCCGGTCCCAGAAGGCGTTACCGAACCCGCTATCATCCCCCGTGGCCAGACTTAGGTCACGGGGATAACGGCTGAGGGCTGGATGGGCGTTCGGCGTCCAGAGGTCCGGTGGTCCCAGCCGCTCGGTGATCGCGTTCTTAATGTCAGGGAAGGTAAGGGGGGCGATCTCCGCATCCGGCGAAGCACAGGGGGCATCCGCCGGATTCCGCAAGGCTGCCAGAACCGCCGAGACGCCGCAGCGCCCATCGGCCAGACAGAGCGGCAGCAGTTGGCCGGGCCTGCGCCCGACGGAGGTCAGGCGCATCTGCCGTCCGGCCCAGCGGGCGGCGGCCGGATCGTCGCTTAAGTCCTCGGGACGGCAAAGCACCAGCGGTTCGGCCCGGCAGGTCAGGGCTTCGTTGGCAGCGCGGGCCTTGGGTGCGATGCTGAAAGCGGCAGGAACGCTGCCCGCGAAGGTCCGCAGCAGGCCGGCGGAAAAGGAGGGCAAGCTTTCGGGCTCAAGGGCCACGGAAACGCCTGCGGCCCGGTGCGGATCGTTTGTCGCCCGGCCATCGGCGGTCCACCAGTCGATCCGCTCCAGGCGCGGCGGCAGCAGCGTTCCGCCCGTGGCCTGCGCCCGCTCGACCATCTCGCGCGCAGCCAGGGTGGCCCGGTCCAGGGCATCGGCCCGGCGGTCGAGATGGGATGCAGCGGTCAGGGCGGCGGTATCGGCGATGCCCTGACTCTGGGTACGGGCACTCATGGCGCGTCCGAAATCGACGACAATCAACAGCAAGGCCAGCACAAGCGGCAGCAGCAGCGCTGTCATCACGGCGAAAACGCCGCGTCGATCCCGAAGAAGGCGCCGGAGCAGATCCATCAATCGACCGGCACTGCCGCTGGCGGTGCGGACGGCAGCCGTCCACCGCCCGCCTCGCCGCCTTCGATCTGGAAGCAGCGGCCGGAACAAACATAGTCTGCCGGAGGTTTCCCACCCCGGCGCACGGTGACGCGCCCGGCATTGGCGGGGACGACGATCAAGGCAGCCGACAGGAAGGCTTTCCCCTCGCCGTCCAGGACGATGAGGTTGGTCTGCCCTACAGATTGCCCGAGGATCATGATCCGGCGCGATTCCTCGATCTGCACATTGGCAACGCCAGGATTGCCGACGATGACCGTAGCTGCATCCTGGGCTAAGGGTAGAATCGCAACGGTATTGAGGGAGAGACTGATGGGTCTCTGTTGTATTTCTGCAGCATGTGCATTCATCATTATCGCCATAAGTATAAATAGCAATAATGCTAGTATCGATGCGGTCGCGCCTCTATAGTTCGGAAAATTTCTCATCTGAGGATGATCTCTTTATGGGTGCCTTTGTATTGGCGAAAACTGCTCGCCTTGCCCTCGTGGGTGTTGCTCTTACTCTTGGCGGTTGCGTTACTTTGGATGGGCTGACTGGCGGATCCTCGGAGCGCGCCTTGACCGAGGCGGCTCAATTGCGCCGGTCGGGCAAGCCCGATCAGGCGATCACCGTCGCGCGCAACGGACTTGCCGAGCGGCCGGGAGATGCTGCGCTCAAGGGCGAACTTGGCAAATCCCTGGTGCTGGCCGGAAAAGCGGGCGAAGCGATGCCTTATCTGGAGGCTGCCGTTCAGGCGACACCGAACGATTGGCGCCTTTTGACCGCCATGGGCAGCGCCTTCGACCAGCAGGGGGCTGTTCAGATTGCCGAGAGCTGGCATCGCCGGGCGGATGCCGCCGGTCCGAACAATCCGGTCGTTCTCAACAATTGGGGCCTGTCGCTGGCGCAGGCCGGTCGGAGTGCCGAGGCCCGCGCCTTGCTGGCCCGTGCGGTCACCCTGCCCCAGGCTCCGGTTCAGGCGGCGAATAACCTGAAATTGCTGGATGAAGCTGCTCATAGGGTCAGCCCCGGGTCATCGTCATTACTGCCGGTCCAAGAATAACGACCAGCAGCGCGGGTAAGAAAAACACGATCATCGGCACGGTCAGCTTGGCGGGCAGGGCGCCCGCCGCTTTTTCGGCGATAGCGACCCGCTCGTCCCGGACATCCTGGGCGACGGCACGCAGGGTGGTGGCGACGGGGGTGCCGTAGCGTTCCGCCTGGATCAGGGCCTGGGCAACAATCCGGACGGCCGGACTATCCGTGCGCTCGATCAGATTCTCGAAGGCTTGGCGTCGCTCGGGCAGATAGGAGAGTTCGGCGGCGGTCATTTCCAGCTCATCGCCAAGGGCAGGATGATCGGCGCCCAGTTCTGATGCGACACGGCGCCAGGAGGCATCGACGGCAAGCCCGGCTTCAGCGCAGATCAGCATCAGGTCCATGGCATCGGGAAAGCCGCGCGCGATCTGCTCCCGGCGTTTTTGGATATCGTTCTCCACCAGCAGAACCGGCAGGAAGTAACCGGCGGCCAGCGCCACCAGCGGCACACAGAGGCGAGTAAGGGTCGCTAGTTGCGCGCCTTTGCCGATCAGCATCAGCAGTCCCGCAGCTGCGCAGAAACCGGCTGCATAGATAATTTGCCGCCGTACGAGATCGGCCAGCGCGCCCGGTTCGCGGTGCCCTGCTTGAATAAGCTTGCGCCGCAGTTGGGCGGCGCGTTTGCCGCCAGCTTGGGGCAGGCGGAACGTGAAGGGCTTTGCCGTCGGTGCAGGCGCCTGTCCGGCCAGCCGAGCGAACCGGCCTTGTAGCGGATCCGTTTTCAGGCGGGGCCAGAGCAGTCCCAGGAACAGGGCCAGAGCAGCCAGGAAATAGCCGCATGCGATCAGGACGCCCATGGCTCAGATCCTCAGATCGACCATGCGGCGCATGACAAAGGCACCGATGGCCATCCAGACCAGTCCCGCCACCAGCAGCGCCCGCCCGCCCGAACTGTCGAACAGCGGATCGAGATAATCGGGGCTGGTCAACCACAGCAGGCCTGCGATGATGAAGGGCATCGATCCGATGATCGCCGCTGAGGCGCGCGCTTCGGCGGACAGTGCCTTCACCCGGTCCCGCAGCTTCTTGCGTGACCGCAGCAGGCCCGACAGGTTGCCCAGTGTCTCGGCCAGATTGCCGCCAGTCTGGCGCTGGATCGACAGAACCACGGCAAAAAACCGCATCTCCGGCGTGCCGACGCGTTCGGCCGCGCGGGTCAGGGCCTGATCGAGGGGAACGCCCAGATCCTGCTCTTCCCCCAGTTTCCGGAAGACATCGGCCACCACTGGCGGCATCTCGCGCCCTACCATGCGCAGAGCCTCGCCCAGGGATAGTCCGGCCTTGATATTGCGGACGATGGCATCGGTCGCATCAGCGAAGGCAGTTGTGAAAGCATTCTGACGCCGGGCGGCCAGTAGGCTCAGGACGAACCAGGGCAGCCCCGCTCCAAAAGCCAGGGCGATGGACAATGCCATCGGTATCTGCAATCTGGCGGGACCGATCAGCAAAGCGCCCAGCGCGATCACGACAGCAGCAGTCAACATCCAGTAGCCCAGGGGGGAAATCTCCATCCCCGCCCGCTGGGCCAGCCGGAGGGTCCAGGCTTTGAGGCCGGTCGGCGGAGCCTCCGCCAGCTTCTGAACCCGCCGCCGCATATCGGCCAGGGCTGTGCCGTCACCATCGCTCGGCGCCGGTTGCTGCCGGATGAGGGCAGCCAGTCGCCGCCGCTGGGCGTTCCGGTTGCGATGCCGGATCTCCAGGCCCGCTGACGCCAGGATCGTCAGAATGAAGGACGTCCACAGCCAGAGGAGCATCAGCCGTCTCCTCGCGTAAAGAGCGCCATGCACTCCCGCTCCAGCCCATAGGCGCGGATATTCTCCATGCAGTCGCGGGGCGGGGCCAGGAAGGCGTGATGCCCCTGGATCCGACCATCGGGGCTGTCGCCGGTATAGAGGAAGGTCATCAGATCCACGCTCTGGATCCGGTCGTCCTCATAGCTCAGGATCTCGGTCACATGGGTGATGCGGCGCGATCCGTCGCGCAGACGCTGGGTCTGGACCACGATATTGAGGGCGTCGGCGATCTGCTTGCGCACCGCGCCGGGCGACAGCGGCAGATTGCCCATGGCGATCATATTCTCCAGCCGCCCCAGCGCCTCGGTCGGGGTATTGGCATGCAGGGTCCCCATCGACCCGTCATGGCCGGTATTCATCGCCTGCAGCAGATCGAAGGCCTCGGCGCCGCGCACCTCGCCCACCACGATGCGGTCGGGGCGCATACGCAGGCAGTTGCGCACCAGATCCCGCATCGCGATCTCGCCCTTGCCTTCCAGGTTCGGCGGGCGGGTTTCCAGGCTGACCACATGGGGCTGCTGAAGCTGCAGTTCCGCCGCGTCTTCGCAGGTGACGATGCGCTCGCCGGGGCTGAAGAATTGGGTGAGGCAGTTCAGCAGGGTCGTCTTGCCCGACCCCGTGCCGCCAGAAATCAGGATATTGCAGCGGGCGGCGGACAGGATCCGCAGCAGGCTCGCCGCTTCGGGTGACAGACCGCCACGCTGAACCATCTGATCCAGCGTCAGCTTGTCTTTTTTGAATTTGCGGATGGTGAGGGTCGGCCCCTTCAGCGACAGCGGATGCACGATCACATTGACGCGACTGCCGTCCGCCAGACGGGCATCGCAGATCGGGCTCGCCTCATCGACGCGCCGACCGACCGAGGCGACGATGCGCTGGCAGATATTCATCAGTTGGGCATTGTCGCGGAACTTGACCGGCGTCAGTTGGATGAGGCCGTCGACTTCGATGTAAACCTGATCGCAGCCGTTCACCATGATGTCGGCGATATCGTCGCGGGCCAGCAGGGGCTCCAGCGGTCCCAGACCCAGGATATCGTTCAGGATCTCGGCGCTGATCGCCTCCTGCTCGTCGGGGCCGAGGATATAGCCTTTGACCGCGATGATTTCCGAGATGATGTCATGCAGGGTGGAGCGGGTGCTTTCCGCATCCATCTTCGACAGTTCGGCAAGATCGATGGTCTCGATCAGGGCCGCGAAAATGCCGGTCTTGATGCCGTAGGAACTGTCGTTGGCCAGGAGCGGCGGGCTGGGATCGGCAGGGCGCGGGGCCGGTATCGGTGCAGCCGTGGGCACCGGCGCCGTGGCAGCTATCGCCGGTGCTGGGCTGTCGGTATTGACCTGCGCGCGCTTGCCGAATGCCGTCATCCGGCCCGCCCCGGAAGTCGTCTCAGGAGTCCTGCCAGCAGCCCAGGCTTTGATGTCGCTTTGGTGGCGCCAGCGCCGCAGAGGGCTTGGGCCGCCTTGGAGATCGAGGCCGAAGGAGCGGCGACGACCAGCGGCTTTCCTGCGGCCTGGGCTTTTTCGAGTGCGGGCGCGCAGTCGGCAATCAGGGCCGGGGTCAGAGGGGCGAGACCCTTGATGAGATCCTTCATGAACGGCTGCGCCGCCTGCCGAGGCGCAATCTGGTTCAGGATCAGCAGCGGGTGCGGGTCGAAAGGACGCAGGCCTGCCAGGGCTGCGATCAGATTGCGGGCATTACGGAAGCCAGCCAGGGTCGGGCGCGTAACCAGAACCACACGATCTGCCTGTTTCAGCACGGCCTGGGTCCAGGGTAACCAGAGGTGCGGCAGGTCTATCACCAGATTCTCGGCCGTCTGGGCCAATTGACCCACCAGTGTCTGCACCATGGCTGGGTCGAGATCGGAGGAGGCAAGAGTCCCCCCGGCGCTTAAGAGTCGGACAGGGCCGCTACTCTCTGCCAGACGGGCCAGACTGCCCGCATCCAGCCGCTGCGGTGACTGGATGCTTGTTCGCACAGCCTCGCGTCCCGGACGGTCGGCCAGCAGATCCTGGGTGCCATGGGCAAGATCGAGATCGAGCAGCCAGACGCCGTCCGGCGCTCGCTGGCCCAGGGCCTGGGCATGTTCGAAAGCCAGGGTCGATACGCCTGCGCCGCCGACAGCGCCCAGGAAGACCGTGACCTTGCCCTTCGGCTGATTGGTATCGCCTGCGGTGAGGCGATGGAGAATCGGGATCAGCGCTTCCGGTGGCGTCGGCTGCACAAAATAGTCGGCCACACCCATGTCGATCAGGGTCCGGTAGAGGCCCACATCATTCAACCAACCGATGACCAGCACGGCGGTCTGCGGGCTGCAGCGGTTCGCCAATTGACCCAGATGGGCTAGAAGCCCCTCGACCGACAGGCTTTTCGGCGCTTCGACGATCAGCAGCGCGGGCGTTTCGGCTTCCGCATATTGGTCCACGGCTGCTGCGATGCCGCCGCCGTATTCGCCGACCTTCAGATGCGACAGACGCCGGTCCTGCAGGGCCGCGCGCAGGCTCTGCTGGGTCTCGGCGGTGGCCAGATGGGAATGGATGGCGGCTTTCTGCATGGGTTTACGGATTGCCGCCGGACACGATGGCGCGTTCGTTTTCGGACCGTTTGGAGGTGGTGCTGTTGCCCTTGCGGTAATTGTCCATCACGACACTCAGGCGGGCAGCATCGGCCGGTGCCAGTTCACCCGGCTGCACCAGATCGAGCGGGTCAGCGATCATCGCCGCCAGATTGCGCTGCTGGGCACAACCAAAGGCCCAACCCGGCGTATTGTTCGGGGGCGCCACGCAGTCCGGCCCTTCCGCCACGAAATCGGTAAAGCGCAGAGCCGGGGTTTCGCTAGTGGTCCGGGCGACGATCATCTGATCCGCCGCAACACCGCGATCCTGGGCGATGAGGCGCAGTTCGGCGGCATAGCGTTCCCAGGCGATGGGCGCCAGCGGGCCGGGGTCGAGGCTCAGTGGTCCTCGCCGCACCCGCGCATAGCGGTCGAACAGCGCACCAGCCTGGGAGATGTCGCGCGGCGACAGGCTGCCGTCGGGCTGTACACCCTTCAGGGCCAGGGCCACCGATACGGGTTTGACCGTAATCGGATGGGCAAGGCGCGGGTCGCTCGGCGGGGCCGGGGGGAGGGTGCAGGCCGCCAGCAGGCAAGCCAGGGTGATAGCTGTCAGGCGATCAATCGAAAACATAGCCAACCGGTCCCTTGACGCTGGCGCGGGCCTCGTTCGGATTGGTGAAGCCGAGGCGCTTGAAGAGGAAGAGGTCGATATCGTCGGGGGGCTGCTGCCCAGCGGTCGGCAGAGTCAGCAGGCCGTCCTGGGTCGGGCGGACCACATAGGGGGTGACCAGCACCACCAGTTCGGACTCGTTGCGCTGGAAGGAGGTCGAGCGGAACAGGCTGCCCAGAATGGGAATCTCCATCAGGCCCGGCAGGCCGCTGCTGGAGGTATTGAGGTCGTTGCGCAACAGACCTGCGACCACCAGGCTGCTGCCGCTTGGCATTTCGACGGTGGTTTCCACCCGCCGCACCGAGAGGCCTGGAATGCGCAGCTGACCGACGACCTGTGAGCCTTCATCCGTCAGGGAGCTGACCTCGGTCGACATCTTGAGGGAGATCCGCCCGGAGCTTAAGACGACCGGAGTGAAATTCAGCCCCACACCGAACGGCTTGAACTCGACGACCGAATTTCCCTGCTGATCGCGGGAGATCGGCACCGGGAATTCGCCGCCCGCCAGGAACCCTGCCGACTCGCCGGAAATGGCGGTGACATTCGGTTCGGCCAGCGTCTTGACCAGCCCCTGATCTTCGAGCGCGTCAATCGAGGCGGAGAGTGTATCGAAGGCATTGGTGTTGATCGAGAAATTGACCTGACCGAACGCCCCGGTGGTCGCGCGCCCGGCGCTGAGGCCGATGCTCGATCCATCCGCCTTGAGGGCATTGATGCCGAGCTGGCGGGCGACCGACCGGCGCATCTCCGCCACCCGGACCCGCAGCAGGATCTGATCGCCGCCCGTCACTTTCAGCAGATTGACGAGCCCCTTGTCGTCTTTGACGTAGAGGCGGGCGATGCGTTCGGCCTGATCGGCGGCGGAGGCAGAAACGACGGTTCCGGCCAGGAAAACTTTATCGCCAGCCGCATAGACCTGGAACTGGGCGTCCGGCAGCGCCTGACGTAAGGCGTTCTGGATCCCCGGAACGTCCGCTTCGACCCGGATCGAGACTTCCAGGATGGGCTTGCCTGCCGCATCGGAGAAGAAAGCGTTCGTCGTGCCGATCTTATTCGCCACGATATAGAAAAGTCGGGGCGTGTTTGCTGTCACGTCTGCGATGTCGGGGGAGGCGACAAAAACATCCCGGGCATCCCGTTTCAGCTCAACCGAGCGCCCTTTTCCCAGTGGAATCACATATTCCAGAACCTGGGCATTGGCCAGGACGGGGGACACGAGAAAGATGAGGGCAAGCAGCCCCTGGCGCAGGTTGATCATCGCTCGATCCGGATAGATTCTTTGGCAAAGCCGCGATAGATGGTGACCGCCGGGCCTTCGATGGCTGGCTCGGGCGCAGGGGCTGCGGCAGGTGTTTCCAATGGGGGAGGCGGTGGCGGTGCGGGCGTTTCTTTGGCGGCGCCAAGCGGCCGGAGACTCAAAGAGAGATCGCCCGAAGACGCCGCGCTGGCGAGATCGCTGGCCTGGGACGGGGTGACCTCCAGCGTTGCTGTCTTGACCGAGCCACCCAGGGTGGCACCCTTGACCGACATCGCCTGATTGACCGCCAGCACGCGGGCGGCAGCAACCAGAACCCGTCCGCTACCCGACTGGCCCCGTTGGTCGCGCTGAACAAACAGAACGTCGACCCGGTCACCGGGCAGGGCGAAGCCGCCGACACCGCCCGCATCATTGATCTCGATCGTGACCGCCCGGCTGGCCTTGTCGATCATGACCGCCAATGCGCCGCCGCTCCGTGCTTCGACCCTGCCCGCCAGCAGGGGTTCGCCTGCCACCATGCGGGTCAGGGGGATGCGCTCGCTCCAGTCCGTCAGGCCTGTGGCGGTGCCGCTTTTGCGGATATGTCCGGGTGTAATGCTGCTGGTCGGCCAGGGGCGCCAGGCGAGCCTGTTGGCGCCGATGGCTTCCCCCGCCTCCACATCCCCCGTGAGCACCAGAATGTCCTCTGTTGCAATCTCGTTTCGGGGGGGGCGGGTGGTCAGTGTTGCGACCAAAGCCGTCGAAAAGGCTAGAACGATGGCAAGAATGAATAGTCCGATGCGCATCTCAGATTGCCCCCGCCGCAGCAGGGGTCAGCAACTGCATTGCCGCGGCGCCAGCGATTGCAACGCCATAGGGCACACGCCGTTCTTCAATCTGCAAGGTCCGGGCGCGGGCCAGAACGATCAAAGCCGCCGCCCCCCCGAGGAGACTCATCAGTAGCAGAAATGCCGGGGCCTGCGCTGGGGGGAACCACAGAAGGATCGCACTGAGCAGTTTGACGTCACCGCCCCCCATCGCTCGCGCGGCAAAAAGCACCAAACCGGCGGTAAAGGCCACGCCTGCCATCATCAGACGCCACCCGATTTCCACCCAGGGCAACGGTATTGCGGCCGCCATGATCAGAAAACTTAGAATGATCAGCGGATGGACAGCATCGGGGATTCGATAATGCAACACATCGCTGACCGCGGCCCAGGCGAGGGCTGTCATGCAGAGGCAGAGGCAGAGAGTCACAAACATCGGCTTCCTGGGAACGAGCTGTGTGGTGCAGGTGAAGTTCCGACACCCCATCCGGTCCGGCCACGGGGATCGGGCCCGGCTTATTTCAACCCGTCGGCAATGCGGGTGAAGGTCTCTATCAACTGGTCACCGACCATCGAGACAGCGGCAATGATCGCGACGGCGATGCCTGCGACGATCAACCCGTATTCGATCGCGGTAGCGCCATCGTCGTCTTGTTTCAATGCGCGCAACTGGGTGCAGAGAAGTTTCAACATTTCCGTCAATCTCCTTGGTGTCTGCTTCCATCTGTTTCTATGATTGATATCGAGTCGATATCAGTACAAATAAGTAAGTATCCGTGAAAATCCCAATTATATGAATTCAAAATAGATATCAAGGTCATATGCGGGTAATTTTTATTTTATAATTATTGTTGATTCCGGTGAGCGACGCAACGTGCTGTGAACGTCTTTTAGGGCGGAGGCCTTCGCTGCACGTGAGTTTATCGTGTTGTCTGAACCAGAAAGGCAATCCAAAAAACAAAAGCTAATGGTACCAACGTTTTACCTCACATTAATCTTTATGAAATTATTCATTAGAAAATATTAACGTAAGGCTGAGGCAGCATCACCCAAGGTAGCTTCATGTCAAAAGGTTATGGATTGCGGAAAACATAGATTGCCTGGCGGTTGATCGCTTCAACAATGCGTCCGCCTAAAGACGGCTAAGCCGTTCTCTTTTCCTTCTTATCGTTAATCTATTAAAAATAGGTTTGGAGAAAATTAATCTATTGTCAACCTTTGCCAATTGAACATATACGAATCATGCATCTTAAATTTCGATGCAATCGACCTCTCCGAACGGGAGGGGCGGGGCAAAAAATGAATCGGTGGGGCCGTGATGCTGGACGAAGATCAACTTTGGAAAAACTTGCGAGATCTTTACGAATCGGCCGCTAGTCATGCGGCATTCGAAGAGTGCCTGTCCCGGTTGGGCCTCGGCGTTCGTCCGGAGATCGAGCGAGATCTCTCTGCGCACTTGGCTGTCATTCGACGTCAGCATGATGATATTGCCTTGCTGATGCAGGGGCAGTCTGTTGAAAGCCAGCTCGGGGCATTGCAACAGGCGGGCAAGGGCGCTTTCCTGTTGAATCATCTTGGTGAAGTGACTGCCTGTAACGCGATTGCGACCGACCTGATCGAAGGTGTCGGAGAATTGCGTTGGGTTGGTCGTCGGGTTGCTTTTGCGGATCGCAAAACGGATCTGCAGGTTACGGCTCTGATTCTGAAGATGATGATGGCGTCGGATCGGCCCGGTGTGGCGCCTTTGACTCTGGCAAGCTCCCTGACTGTCGATGCAGTCGTGGGGGAGGCGCGTCTTGAGATAGCGCTCTACCCTATCGCCACGTTGGTTGATGAAGAAGCGCGTGCGGAAACGCGTCTTCTATTGACGATAGAGCGCAAGCTTTGGACGCCGGCTACTCTTGAGCGTTCCTGGGCTGCCATTACTCCCGCGGAGCAGCGGGTGGTGCGGATGATCGCGCTGGGGCGAAGCGAAAAAACCATCGCGCGCCTGTTGGGGGTTAGCCCGAATACGGTAAAAACCCACCGCAAAAATGCCTATCGGAAGCTGGGTGTCAGTAATCGCGCGGCCTTCGCGTCGATGTCTCTTTAGGCGGTTTTCTATCAGGCTGTGGCCGGGGCCGGGTGAAAGGGGTCGATGAAAATATCATCGAAAGCCGCCCCGGCCAGGAACGCACTGCGACGAGCGCTGGCTACCATCGCCGGTAGACCGCACAGATAAACGCGCCAACCTTTAAGATCCGCGTGCCGCATAAAGGCGATCTCGTGCGCCCTGCCAATGGCCGTGCCTGTAGAGGTATTCTCACGATCGGACAAGCAGGCTGTGTAGGAGAAGTTGGGCGACTCTGTCGCAAGCTCGCTCAACTCGGCATCTAGATAGAGGCCGTCGCGTGCCCGCGACCCGTGGTAGAGAGCGATCTGGCCTTGATGGCCCTGAGCCAAGGCGTCCTGCAGGATCCCGTAGAGCGGTGCAAGGCCGGTACCTGTGCCGATGAGCAGCAGATTGGCCTCCGGCTTATCGGGCCGATAGGTGGTTGCGCCATAAGGTCCGAAGAGGTCGACCCGTTTCCCTGCGGTTTCACGGTTGCAAAGCCAGGGGCTCATCAGCCCGCCATCATATCGCCGGACATGCAGTTCCAAGAAGGGGCGGGCTTGTGTTGGAAGGCTGGCAATCGAGTAGGGGCGCTCCAGACCATCGCGCCGCCGGACAACGACATATTGTCCCGCTTCAGCTTCGAAGCTTCGTGGCACGGATAGCAAGACGCGTGCAACGGAGGGGCTGAGTAGTTCGATCTGCTCGATTCGCCCGGACTGGGGGCGATTGATGGTTCCGGCGCCAGCGATCTCGATGGGGTCGGAACCAATGCGCCATTGGCAGGCCAGAGCTTGATTCTGGTTTCTGGCCGCAAGGGGGAGACTCATCTGCGCCTCCATGGGCGGGGGGCAACGGCCAATGGAGTGTACTGCGCAGCTGAGGCAAACCCCCTTGCGACACTGGTGTGCGATAGCAATGCCGTCACGCAGCAAAGCCTCCAGCACAGTTTCGCCATCAAGAGCCGCAACCGGGCGGCCCTCAAAAATCAGTTCCTTCACCCCAATGCCCCTGGGTTGGCCGCCGCTTTTTCGCAGTTGAGCCGGTTAGCGATTGAGAACGTCGTCGCGTGTGCTGGCAGCAGTGGTCATGATTGCAGAAACCAGATCGGCCGGAACGTTCAACTCCTGCAAAGTTGCCTGCAAATGGCCTGCCACTGCGTTGAAGTGTGCATCCCCGAGGCCGCGTTGCTCCACCATATGTTTGTGGGCTGCCCGCAAATCCTTGCCAGCGTAAGCCGACGGTCCGCCGAAGACCATGGTCAGAAAAGCGACCTGCTTGGCGCGTTGCTTGTCCATGTCGATGCCGTCGAAGAATGGCTCGAGCAGGGGATCTCGTAGAATCTTGGCATAGAAGATGTCGACAGCGGCATTTACTGCGGCGGCGCCGCCGATTTTCTCGAATACGGAAGACATAAAACTCTCCGGCTGGCCGTGGGTATGACGCATTGGAAGCCATTCGATCCAGAAGGGCGAATGATCATCAAATCTGATCTGAATTTTGCATGGATGATTGAATTTTAAGAATCACCCTTGAAGGGTGATGTGAGTATATTTTAAATAATATACGCTAGATTATCATGCTTTATTCGCGTTTTTAAATTTTTACTCTGCGTTTGCGTCTGGCTTAATCTTAATCATTCAATGATTCATCAATGTCGCGCTGGCGGTTTTCGGGTCGGGGGCAGGTGGGGAGCGTCTGTTTGCGTGCCTGGGCGCGAGTGTCGCGCCAATTGTAATTCGAGATTCTTATTTATGTTTTATTTGGTGTTGACATTAATAAATCGCTTAAAGATAGTAAAAAAAGTTAATATTAAGAGGTTTATCATGTGTTTGGTTCGGAAGGTGTCAAAAAAGCTGGCATTTGCCGCTCTGTTGGGGGGCGTCGCCGTTACCGCACAGGCGCAAACGACAGCAGAGGTTCGGCCTCCTAATCCCGCACAGGTTGTGGCGATTCCGGCTCCTGCCTCCACGGTGCAGGCATCCAGTGTCCCGACCCAGCTGGTTACCTTCTACAGCAAGCTCAGCAATGAAAGTAAAAACCAGATTGAGGGGTGGGTGTGGAAGCCCGCCGTTGCAAGCGCTTCGGCAAGGGTTCCGTTGCTGATCGTTGCCCATGGGCACAGCGGCGCAGGCACCTATGCCAATCCCTCTACGCAATTCAAGACTCTGGCCAAGCAGATGACGGATCTCGGCATAGGCGTCATGCTCGTGAATAGTTTCTCAGCATCTCGCAATGCCTATGTGCTTGCGAATTATGCGTCCAACTACGCGATAATTCCGGGATTGGGTAGTTTCAGGCCGGTTGAAGCGTCGGATCATCTGGTCCGTCCTTGGGACGTGGTCGGGGCGGCCGAATATGCGGCTAAAAGCATGGATTGGGTCGATGGAAATAAGCTCGTCGGCATAGGTTACTCGCATGGCGGAACGGCTTTTCTAGGGGCTGCCATGTCCAACCATCCCGTGAATCTCAGCAATCCGCAGGGTGGTGGCCGTCTGTTCAAAAAGATATTCATTACCTATCCAGGTTGCGGGATGAGCAGCCCGAATAACTACAAAAACTCGGCTGCTGTTGTTCCCGCAGTGATTGGTATCGGTAGCGATGATACATCCGTCTCCCCCTCTTATTGCACGGGACGTCAGGCGGAGTCGGTGGCAGCCGCAGCGACTAACCCATCGCTCTATGCCTTTGAATATTGGCTCTATAAGAGCGCCGGCCATACCTGGGAATCGACGGTGACAACCCCAAATTTGGCAGCCAAGTTCGATTGGCGCACAAAGGTCGCCACTTACATGAAGGATCTTAAGAACGCTCCCTGACCGTCTTCCCCCCGGTCAGGATGCGAGAGGCACGATTTCGGTTGGTCGAAATCGTGCCTCAATTGTTTTGCGGATAAAATAATCACGTATGTGATTACAAAAGGTAATAGATGAAGATAATAATATCTTGGAGAAGAATTTGATTTTAATACTCTGTTCATATTTGAATGAAGGCCTAGGTACATAAGGAATTCATCAATGACTCTCCGCGCTGCCTCCCTCATTGCTCTCCTGCCGGTTCTGGCTCTGCCGATCGCGGCTCAGGCGCAAACCACGGCTTCGGTGCAGCCGCCGTCGCCCGCGCAGACGATCTCGATCCCGGCGGGCACCATTGCCACCTGGGCCAAGCAGAAGCCCGACCAGCTCGTCACTTTCCAGAGCAAGCTCAGCAACGATTCCAAGGATAAGGTCGAAGGCTGGATCTGGAAGCCAGCCACTGCGACCGCCTCGGCCAAGGTGCCGCTGGTGATCGTTGCCCATGGGCATAGTGGCTCGGGCACCTACGCCAGCCCCTCTACCCAGTTCCAGACCCTGGCCAAGCAGATGATCGACCTCGGCGTCGGCGTCATGCTGGTGAACAGCTTCTCCAGCTATCGAAACGACTATGTCCTGAATGTCGCCAAATATCCGGCAGACTTCACGATCGTCCCCGGTCTGAATGACGACCGCACAAAGCGTCCGCCCGAAGCGTCGGACCATAAAGTTCGTCCTTACGACGTTGTTGGCGCTGCTGAATATGTAAGAGCGGGAAATCTGCCCTGGGTTGATGCCGACAAGCTGGTGGGGGTTGGCTATTCGCACGGTGGTACGGCTTTCCTGGGCGCCGCACTGTCGAAGCATCCGGTGAATATCGACAATCCCCAGGGTGGTGGTCGACTGTTCAAAAAGCTGTTCATCTCTTATCCGGGCTGCGGCATGGATAGCCTGAACAACTACAAGGGGTCGGCGTCGGTGGTTCCGGCCATCATTGGCATCGGCAGCGCCGATGCCTCGGTATCGCCTGCTTACTGCACCAGCCGACAGGCCGAATCCGTTTCGGTCGCCAACCTCAATCCCTCGCTCTATGCCTTCGAGTATTGGCTCTACGCCAATGGCGTCCATACTTGGGAATCGAAGACCGATGCCGTGAACAAGGCGATCCACGAGGACTGGCGCAAGAAGATCGGCGATTATGTGACGACCCTGAAGGCGGCTCCGTAATCGGATCTGCTGAAACGAAGAGGGCGCAGGAGTGATCCTGCGCCCTTTTGCGTTTCTCTGCGCCCGGACTTAGAGGGCGTAGCTGTAGGCCGTCTTGACCGTGGAGTAGAACTCCTGGGCGTAGCGGCCCTGTTCGCGCGAACCGTAGCTCGAGCCCTTGGTGCCGCCGAACGGGACGTGATAGTCGACGCCTGCGGTCGAGAGGTTGACCATGACCATGCCCGCCTGGCTGTGGCGGCGGAAGTGGGTGGCATACTTCAGCGACGAGGTGCAGATGCCTGCCGACAGACCGAATTCGGTGTCGTTGGCAACGGCGAGGGCTTCCTCGTAATCCTTCACGCGGATGATCGAGGCAACCGGACCGAAGACCTCTTCCCGGTTGATCTGCATCTGGTTGGTGGTGTCGGTGAAGAGGGCTGGGGCCAGGAAGAAGCCCTTGGTCGGACGTTCGACCAGACCGCCACCAACCAGCGACCCGGATTCCTTCTGGCCGATCTCGATATACTTCAGATCCTGATCCAGCTGCTTCTGGTCGACGACCGGGCCGATGTCGATGCCGGCTTCCAGGGCATGGCCGATCTTCAGGGCGGCCATCTTCTCCTTCATGCGGGCGACGAACTTGTCGTAGATCCCGGCGGTGACGATCAGGCGCGAGCAGGCGGTGCAGCGCTGACCGGTGGAGAAGAAGGCGCCGTTCAGGGCCGAATTGACCGCGTTTTCCAGATCGGCGTCGTCCAGAACGATCAGCGGATTCTTGCCGCCCATCTCGGTCTGGACCTTCTTCCCTGATGCAACGGCCTTCTGGGCAATCGACATGCCGGTGCCGACCGAACCGGTGAAGCTGATGGCCTTCACCTTGGGCGAATTCACCAGCGCCTCGCCGACCACGCGGCCCGGACCCATGGTGAGGTTAAGCACGCCTGCAGGCAGGCCGGCTTCGACCAGGATTTCGGCAATCGCATGGGTGGAGGCGGGCACCAGATCGGCGGGCTTCACAACGACCGTGTTGCCGTGCGCCAGCGCTGGGGCGATCTTCCAGGCCGGAATGGCAATCGGGAAGTTCCAGGGCGTGATCAGGCCGACGACGCCTACCGGCTCGCGGGTGATGTAGGTTTCGATGCCGGGGCGGGCGGAGGCGCGGGCTTCGCCTTCGATGCGGAGGGCTTCACCGGCCATGAACTTGAAGATATGGCCAGCGCGGGTGGCTTCACCGATACCCTCGGCCAGAACCTTGCCTTCTTCACGCGACAGCAGGGTGCCGAGTTCCTGGCGGCGGGCCAGGATCAGCTCGCCGGCCTTGTCCAGCAGATCGAAACGCTGCTGAGGGGTCGAGTGAGCCCAGGTCTTGCCCGCTTCGGCAGCGGCATCGATGGCCTGATTGACCTGAGCCGCATCTGCGGCGGCGAATTCATCGATCGTGTCCGAAATGTCAGACGGATTGATGTTCTTGGTGGCCGAGGCGCCCTCGACCCAGTTGCCGCCGATCAGATTCTTTTTCATGTGTATCTCCCTGGAGCAGTTTTTGACCCGACCTTTTGGGTCAAAAAATGTGAAAGCCCGCGCGGCGTCTGAGCGGCCCCGTTAGGGGCGCCACGGGCAAATTTCGCGGCCAGCCTACAAGGGCTGGCCGAAACGGGCCACAGGCGCGCCTGCAACCGAGACCCGCATTGCGAACAGACCGCCGGTCAGCGGTGCCTTCGCAAGCGTTTCGTCGGATTGGCCGCCACGGGCGGAGGTGATGTAGAGCGTCTTCATATCCGGTCCGCCAAAACACGGCATGGTCGGGGTGGGGAAGGGAAGGGGGATCTTCTCCAGAAGCTTACCGTCCCGAGAAAACTTATTGATGACACCGGCCGAAATGCCGCCGCTCCAATAATTGCCCTCGATATCGCAGGCGCCGCCATCGGGCCGACCTTCGGCTTCCGTCAGCTCCAGGATGCGGGTGCGGTTGGAGATATCGCCGGTGGCGGCATCAAAGTCGTAGCGGTCGACCCAGGGGCCGCGCGAGTCCGAATGGAACATGGTCTTTTTGTCGCCGCTCCAGGCAAGACCATTGGAGACCTTGAGGTCGCTAACCTTCTTTTCGACCTTGCCGTCAGCCGTGACGCGATAGAGCGCGGCCAGCGGCAGCTTGGGCATGTTCAGATCGTCCATGGTGCCGACCCAGAAGGCGCCGTCGGGGCCGACCTTGCCGTCATTGACGCGATTGTCGGGCTTATCCGTCTCGATCCCGGCGATGAGGGTCAGTTGTTCGGTCGAGAGGTCGAAGCGATAGACACCGTCCTTGAGGCCAACCGCGAGACTGTTTTCTTCAAACAGCGCGAGGCAGCCGATGACCTTCGGCATCATCCAGGTGCGGGTGGCGCCGCTCGCCGGATCCAGCATCTGGACCTTCTTGCCGGGGATATCGACCCAGAAGAGACGGTTGTTGCGCGCATCCCAGACCGGGCTTTCACCCGTGCCGTCGCGGCTGTCGACGAGGCAATCGATCTGATAACTCATGGGTCCTCCGGCTTCGTTTGATCGCCTGAAGATGCCTTAAGGCCTTCCGGCATACGGTCTTCTTAGCCGGTTAGGTGGGGTGTGGCCCTGTGACTTGTCAAACAAATTATCAGCTTTTTGAGTGGCGTTTCCGTTATAGCCGCAAGGGATATCTTTTCGAATATGGCCAGTCCGCAGCAAGCTTGATGCCTTGTCGTACAGGTGGGGTGTGCGTTAGAGTGCGCCCGGAACTTGGATGATAACCCGATCAGGGTTGGAGAGGGCAGGCGATGGCAGAGCTGAAACGGCGGGAAACCTTGGCAAGTCAGCTCGTCAAGGTGCTGGCGGACCGGGTGGGCGGTGGCAGCTATAAGCTGGGCGAGAAGCTGCCGAGCGAGCAGGAGCTGATCAACGAGTTCGGCGTCAGCCGTACGGTGGTGCGCGAGGCGATCGCGACCCTGAAGGCGGGCGGCATGATCACCACCCAGCAGGGGATCGGGGCCTTTGTCACGCAATCGGCCGGAAGCCAGCCTTTCCGGGTCGAAGAAGCCAGCCTGGATCTGGTGAACGAAGTGCGTGCCGTGCTGGAGTTGCGCATCGGCCTGGAGGCCGAGGCGGCCTCCCTGGCGGCCTTGCGCCGCGATGATCGCCATCTGGAGCGCATGGTGAAGGCCCTGGAGCGCATGGAGGCGGCGATCAGTGCCGGGACCGATGCGGTCGAACCGGATCTCGACTTCCACCGCGCGATTGCCGAAGCGACCTTTAACGTCAATTTCCTGAACCTTTTCAATTACCTGGGTGCGATGCTCATTCCCCGCACCCGCATCCAGACCTTCCGTTTGCATGAAGGGTCGCGGGAGGAATACCTCCAGCGCGTCAACCGCGAACACCATGATGTCTATATGGCGATCCGTCGCCGCGATCCCGAGGCTGCCCGCGCCGCCATGCGCGTGCATCTCACCGGCAGCCGGGAACGCCTGACTCCGACCGAGGAATAGGTCTTCGATTTTTTTTAAGGCCGTATCCCTCTTGTGCAGGAGGGCGGTCCTGGCCAAAAATTAAGCCGATCGCACTTGTATGATGACAGACGCCATGATAAGAAAACGGACAACCTGTTAGACAGATTGTTCAAAAACCCATAGTGGAAGAAACCAGGGGGGACCCATGACACCGGCAGAACTTAAGGCGATTATCAGCGACGGCCTCTTGTCATTCCCGCTGACTGATTTCACCGCTGACGGTGATTTTGATCCCAAAGGTTATCAGAAGCGTCTGGAATGGCTGGCCCCCTATGGCGCCTCGGCTCTGTTCGCAGCGGGCGGCACGGGCGAGCTGTTCTCCCTGACCGAAGCCGAACATGCAGACATCATCAAATTGGCGGTCGAAACCTGCAAGGACAGCGTGCCGATCATCGCCGGTGTCGGTTATTCGACCCGTATCGCGATCTCGATGGCCAAGGCCGCGGAAAAGGCCGGTGCTGCCGGTATCCTGATCCTGCCGCACTATCTGACCGAAACCGATCAGGAAGGCGTTGCCCGCCATGTGGCCGCCATCTGCAAGTCGGTCGGCATCGGCGTCATCGTCTATAACCGCAATGTCTGCCGCCTGAGCGTCGATCACCTGCTGCGTCTTGCCGACGAATGCCCGAACCTGATCGGCTTCAAGGACGGCGTGGGCGAAATCGAATCGATGGTGAATGTGCGCCGTCGTCTGGGCGACCGTTTCTCCTATCTCGGCGGCCTGCCGACGGCGGAACTCTATGCCGAAGCCTATAAGGCCATGGGCGTGCCGGTTTATTCCTCGGCGGTGTTCAACTTCATTCCCAAGACAGCGATGCAGTTCTTCAATGCCCTGCGCAGCGGGGACAGCGCCACCACCACCAAGCTGCTCGACGAGTTCTTCCTGCCCTATGTGGCGATCCGCAACCGTCGTCAGGGTTATGCCGTCTCCATCGTGAAGGCTGGCGCGCGCCTCGTGGGCCGTTCCGCCGGTCCGGTACGTCCGCCGCTGGTCGACTGCACGCCCGAGGAAGACAAGATGCTGAAGGCGCTGCTGGACAAGCTCGGCCCGCAATAAGCGGGGCGCCCGCCCGGCGGGGGCTTGACTATAAATTTTTCCCCGGCGCGCTCCCCTCGGTGCGCCGGACTTGAAAAGGCCCCGTTCGCCCGAACGGGGCCTCTTTTTTTGATATAGAAGTTGTCATCCCGGACTTGATCCGGGATGACACGAAATTGCGGGGACGGGTAGTTTCAAAAAACGCCCGTCGCCGCCGATCCTTGCGAACCGGCGGCCTCTTTCCAAGCGGGGGCATGCTTAACGGAAGAGAGAAGGCGCGGTCTGACCCGGCCGCGCCTGACGGGATCCCTTAATCGGGAACGCGGGCTACTTGCAGAACGGGCCGCCCTGGAACTTCACTGCCGGATCGCTCTGGTCGCGCGGATCCTTGCCGCCCGGCATCAGCTTTTCGGCGAAGATTTCGGAGTTATCCTTGGGCTGGAACTTCACGGCCTTGGTCTTGGAATTATCCCACCAGCCGCGGTCATTGTTCGAGGCGCCATAGACAATCTCGAAACCCAGGTTCGGCGCGGTCAGGCAATCGTCGATCAGTTGCAGCAGATCCGGCAGGCTGAGCCAGGTGGACAGATGGCGGATATCAAGCGGTTCCGGCAGGGCGGAGCCGATGCGCAGGCAGGCGATCTCAAGCCCGTGCTTGTCGTGATAGAGCGAGGCGAGATTCTCCCCGAACGCCTTGCTGACGCCATAGAAGCCGTCGGGGCGCATCACCGATTCTGCATCGAGCTCGGTCGTCGTCTCGTGGAAACCGATCACATGATTGGAAGAGGCGAAGACGATGCGTTTCACGCCATGCTGCTTTGCTGCCTCGAACACATGAAACGTGCCCATGTAGTTGGCGCTCAGGATCGTCATGAAGGACTTCTCGATCGAGACAGCGCCCAGATGGATGATCTTGCTGGAGCGGGCGACGAGGCGGTCAATCGCGGTGCCGTCGGCCAGATCGGCAAGGACATATTCCTCGCCCGGATTGACGGGGCCACCGTCCACGATGTCGGTCGACAGCAGGCTGCCATATTTCTCGATCAGACGGGGGCGCAGCCAGCGTCCAAGGTTACCCGCAGCACCCGTCAGCAGCACCGGCTTGTTCGCGCTCATCTTGTTTCCTCCCAAAAGGCAATTTGTCAGGCAAGTTATACTGATTTTGCTGCCCGACGCCTAGCGATTTTGGGGTTATCCCGCTGATTTAATGCGCAGAATAACTTGTCAGGAAAGCCGCCCGCCGAACGTGAGCCGCAGGCCGAACAGGATGAAGATGCTACCGAAAATCCGGTCAAGCCAGCCCTTCATCCCCTGATAGCGGCGGCGCACAGCCTCGGTCGAAAACAGGGTGCAGACCAGGGCGTACCAGGTGATGTTGATGGTGAAGCCCGCAATCAGGGTGGCGACCTTGGGAGCTGTTCCCATTTCGGGCGTGAAGATCGCGCCGAACAGGCCCAGGAAGAAGGCGATAGCCTTGGGATTTGTCAGGGCGGTGGCCAGTCCCAAACGGTAGCCCGCGAAGATCGTGGTTTCCGCCATCTTCCGGGCTGCCGCCTTGTTTCCGGCCCGCCGCCAGGATTGGATGCCGAGCCAGATCAGATAACAGCCCCCGGCGATCCGCACCCCCTCCACCACCAGGGCCGACCCGGTGATGAGGAAGCTGAGGCCAAAGAGCGTCAGGCTCGCATAGATCGCCGATCCCGTGCTGATGCCCAGGCAGGCGGCAAAGGCGGCGGGACGCGAACGGCTGGCCGCCAGCTGCGAGACGAGCATGAAGCTTGGCCCCGGCGAAATCACGGCCGCCATCCAAAGCGTCAAAGCGGTCAGAACGGCGGGCAGCGCCAGATCCCAGGGTGTCATGTCGGTCTCTCCTGAAGGGTCGAGGGGCCATGCTGGCGGATAAGCGTGCGGCAGGAAGTGGGGTGCGCGCGCGGCTGCCTTGAGGAGAATGCAGGCATGCTGTCTGACATGATGTAAGGACGTTGTTTTGATCGAGTTTTTGAATATTTATATTTTTCAATATGTTAGAAAAAATTAGATCGGCAAACGCCAAAAGTTGGTCAGGTAAGTTGTTTGACAAAAATACCCCATGGGTTAGTCTGGTACCCAAGGTGGCCAGGAGCGCCATCGCTATAAACTCGATTGGGGGAGACGTCGCTTGAGTGCCTTGACACCAGAAATCCGCAAGAAGCTGGCAACGGTCAGCACGGCGACCCTGACGACGCTGCTGTTCAAGCGCGGCTTCCGCAATCTCTTCATCCAGGGCGTACGCCCGCTGACCGGCAAGGCCCAGCGCATCCTCGGTCCGGCCTATACGCTGCGGCATATTCCGGCGCGTGAGGATCTCGATAAGCTCGAAGCCTTCCGTAATCCCGAACACCCCCAGCGCAAGGCGGTCGAAAGCATTCCCGAAGGCCATGTCCTGGTCATGGATTGCCGCGGCGATACCACGGCGGCCTCGGCGGGCGGTATCCTGATCACCCGCCTGAAGATGCGCGGCGCGGCCGGTGTGGTCAGCGACGGTGGCATCCGGGACAGCGGCGAAATCAGCCAGATGGAAGGTTTTCCGGTCTATTGCGCCGGTCCGTCGGCGCCGACCAACCTTAATAAACATCACTGCGTCGATATCGGCTTGCCGATTGCCTGCGGTGGCGTGCCGGTTTTTCCGGGCGATATCATGCTGGGGGACGAGGATGGCGTGGTCGTCATTCCGGCCCATATCCTGGAAGACATCGCCAACGAAGCCGCCGAACAGGAGATCTTCGAGCGCTTCGTGATGGAGCGGGTGTCGGCGGGCGATACTATCGTCGGTCTCTATCCGGCGACCAATCCTGCAACCCTGGACCGCTATAAAGAATGGCGGGCTGCTAAAGGCCTTTAACCGTCTGCTCTTGACACCAGCGCCCAAGCTGGTGTCAGTCCAGTCACGGGTTTATGCAAGGAACGAGCGGGCATCGGCAATGCTGCCATTGGAACGAGGCGTCAGATCCCAGCGCTTAGGCGATCAGCTCTATGAGCGGATTCTCGCCAAGATCGTCAGCGGCGAATATCCCGAAGGGCAGCGGCTGCCCTCCGAGATCAAGCTGTGCGAGGAATTTGCCGTCTCGCGTCCGGTGGTGCGCGAGGCGCTGTCGCGCCTGCAGTCGGACGGTTTGATTGTCTCGCGCCAGGGCTCCGGCTCCTATGTCCAGCGCCGCCCGTCGAGCGATCTGATCAATATCGCCCCCGCAGGCGGTATCGCCGATCTGATGCGGTGTTTTGAATATCGCATCGCTCTGGAGGGCGAATCAGCGGCGCTTGCTGCCGTGCGCCGGACGCCTGAAGATATGCGCAAGATCGATCAGGCGATGGCTGAGCTCGATAAGGTGATCGAAAGCGGCGAGGTCGGTGCCTCGGCCGATATGCGCCTGCATATGGCGATTGCTGCCGCCGCCCGGAACCGTATGTTCGAAAGCTCGCTCACCGCTGTCTTCGCGCAATTGTCCGAAGGCATGCGGCTGGCCCGGTCCCTGTCGCTCAAACGCTCGAAGGCTCGGCTCTATCGGGTGCAGTCCGAACATCTGGTGATCGTCGACGCCATCCGGGCCGAAGATGGTGAGCGGGCACGCGAGGCTATGCGCAATCACATCGAAAACGCCAGAGCCCGCGTTCTGACGGATAGCCTGGAGCCCTAGGACTCAGGTCAGGGTGAGAACCAGCGGCCGGTGGTCGGAGACTTCCGGTTCCGCCACCACGTCGAACGTCGCCTCGCGCAGAATTCCGTTCACCAGCATATAGTCTGCAAAGCGGCCCGGCTTGTCATAGTGGGACGTCCGCGTGTCCGTATGCCCCCGCGCTGTGACGAGATCGCTTAGTCCGATGTCGCCCAGAATTCGGAAAGTCTCGCTGTCCGGCGTGACGTTGAAATCCCCACAAACCACCAGCCGGTCCTCCGGCGCTGCAACCGACCGCACCAGGGCTTTCAGCCGTTCGGCCTGAGTTAGCCGCTCCGGCGTATCCTGCTTACCGGTGGGGTCGCGCAGCCCATGCATATGGGCGATGGTGACCGGATAGCCGCGTGCGAAATCATAGATGCGGATAGCGTGGCCGGGGCGGGAGCGCGGATGCTCGCCATAACCATCCGGCGAGAAACTGCCATGCACGAACCCCTGCGCCTGGGCGATGATCGGCAGATCCTTATGGACGAAGGTCGCGAGCCCCCATTGTGACGCGTAGCGCTGATCACCGTCCCACAGATCCCCCTGCGCGGCGGGGCAGAAGATCCCGACATGGTCGGGCAGGGCTTCGCTGATGTCGGTGAAGGAGTTCGCCCGTTGCGGCAGATCGGCACCGCCATCGCGATAGCTGAGCCAATCCTGCGGCGCACCGGGCGTATGGGTTATCTCCTGCAGGCAGAGAACATCCGGTCGGGTGGCGGTCAGATAGGGGATCAAAGCCCCATGCAGTTTGCTGCCCCAGGTATTCAGGCAGAGGATCTTCATAGTTTCTTCTGCATCCAGAAGCGTCCGCGCCCGTCATAGAACGGATCGAGGGCGCCGAACTCGCGGTAGCCCAGCTTCTCGTAAAGCTGCTTGGCATCGGGATTGTAGGTATCGAGCCAGGCCGAATGGCAACCGCGCGCCCTGGCACCTTCCTCAATCTCGGTCAGGACCTTGCGGCCCATGCCCTGGCCGCGCAGCTCTTCGGGGACAAAGAAGATCTCGACGAACAGCCAGCCCAGCAGCGTATAGCCATGGGCGCCGCCGATGGTGTCCCCGGCCTCATTCTTGATCAGGGCCGCGATGGGCTCGACCGTATAGGGGCCGACGAGCGAGCGGTTGAAAGCCCGCAGGCCATTCAGAATGACGTCGTAGTCCGCTTTCTGCGGGGCGGTTTCGAGGGCGACCGAGGCTGTCATGGGAAGCTTTCCTGGAGAAACCTTAAATAGGTTACGTCATCCCGGACTTGATCCGGGATCTCCATCAAGCATTCTCGACGCGGTGTGGCAACACGAGATGCCACCATACCGCAGATCGTCATCCTCGGGCTTGACCCGAGGATCCATCTTTCAGCAGACCGCGTAGCATGGGAGTTCGGCAACCGCCATGGATCCTCGGGTCAAGCCCGAGGATGACGGGGGCGGGAGGGGATGCCCCGGATAAACCGGGGCATGACGACATAAAATTAAGCCGCCTTGGCCGTGCCGAGGAAAGTTTCCAGCAGCGGCGCGACCTGCGCTTCCTCAGCGGCGTCGAGCTCGCCCAGGATTGGAATAACCGGGCCGGTGTCGGCAACGCCCGCCATGCGAAGCACTGCGTGCAGCACGCGGATGAAGCCCATCTTCTCGCGGATATCCTCCAGCGGCTTGAAGGCGGCGGCGATCCGGTTCGCCTTATCGAAATCCCCGGCCTGGGCAGCCTGGAGGATCGAGAGCACAACAGCCGGGGTAACGCAGACGAGGCCGGAGGTGAAGCCGCCGACGCCGAAACGCTGCAGATGGGCCACAGCCGGACGTTCGCCCATGCCGCTGACGATCCGCTTCGGGTCGATGGTCTTCACCAGTTCGGCGAGATAGGCGTCCTGCTGCGGATCCTTGCGCTCGATGGCGTATTTGATGCCGAAGACATGACCGCTCTCGACCATACGGCCGATGGCGGCGGGCGTGATGTAATTCTCGGTTTTCACATAGAGGATCAGCGGCTTGCCCATGGCGTCGGCCACCAGCTTCATGCCCTTTTCCACGCCGCTCGGATTGACGGCGGCGTTGGTCGGCAGGGTCAGGGCGACAGGGAATTTGCGTTTTGCCAGCAGGCGGGCCTGATCCAGCGCCTTGCCGAAATCGGGACCGATGCCGGGGATGACCCAGCTGTCGGCGCCCGCGCCGCTTTCGATCACATCCAGCATCGCCTCATAGCGCGCGATGTCGAGGTTATAGACATTGGCGTTCCCGGCGTAGAGCAGGGTGCGGATGCCGCCCGCTTCGATATGCCGGATGATCTTGTGGTTCTGGGCAGTGTCGATTGACAAATCTGCGGTCGCTGCCAACGGCGGCACCGACATGACCGAGCGCGTGATGTCGGCGAGCGTGGGCTTATCGGTTTTCATCGGTTTCTTCCCCGTATGGCCAATGGTTGGCTTATTGGTTTTTGCGTATCACACAGGCTGGATGATAGGCTCCCCTGGCGTCGACTTGTCAAGTCGAATGGGAATGTTGTAAGACAATTACAACAAGCAAAAAATGGCCCGAGGGAGGATCTCATGCGCCGTAAACCGGAAGATCTGCGCAGTAACCGCTGGTTCGGGGTCGATGATCTCCGCTCGTTCGGGCATCGGTCGCGCGCCAAGCAGATGGGCCTCTCACCGGAGGATTATGCAGGTAAGCCAGTGATCGGGATCATCAATACCTGGTCGGAACTCAATCCCTGCCATATCCATCTGCGTACCCGGGCCGAAGAGGTGAAGCGCGGCGTCTGGCAGGCGGGGGGCTTCCCGGTCGAACTGCCCGCCATGTCGCTGGGCGAAACCATGCAGAAGCCGACGACCATGCTCTATCGCAATTTCCTGGCGATGGAGACCGAGGAACTGGCCCGCTCCAACCCCTGCGACGGGCTTGTGCTGCTGGGCGGCTGCGATAAGACGGTGCCTGCTTTGCTGATGGGCGCGATTTCCGCCAACCTGCCGTCGATCTTCGTGCCCGCCGGGCCGATGCTGCGCGGTAATTGGAAGGGCCAGCAACTGGGTTCCGGCTCCGATGTCTGGAAATATTGGGCGGAAAAGCGCGCCGGGAACATCTCTGAATCCGAATGGGGCGAGATGGAAGACGGCATCGCCCGCTCGTTCGGCACCTGCATGACCATGGGCACCGCCTCGACGCTCGCCATGTCGGCCGAGGCTTTTGGCATGACGCTGCCCGGCGCCTCGACCATTCCCGCGCCCGACGCCAGCCACTCACGTCTTGCCACGGCCTCGGGCCGCCGCGCGGTGGAGATGGTGTGGGAGGATCTGAAGCCACGGGACATCATGACCCAGGCCGCGCTTGAGAACGGCGTGCGCGCGGTGATGGCCTGTGGCGGGTCGACCAATGCCGTCGTGCATTTCCTGGCCATCGCCGGGCGCCTGGGGCTACCGCTCGATCTGGAGCGCATCGACCAGCTGTCGCGCGAAATGCCGCTGATCCTCAACCTGCGCCCCTCGGGCGATTATCTGATGGAAGATCTCTATTACGCGGGCGGCTTCAAGGCGGTGCTGAACCGGCTGTCGCCGCTGCTGGACCTCGATCAGGTCACCGTCAACGGCAAGACGCTGGGCGAGAATATCAAGGGCGCCGAGGTTCATATCCCCGACGTGGTGAAGACGCTGGAAGAACCGATGTCGCCCGAAGGTGGCCTTGCGATGCTCAAAGGCACGCTGGCTCCCAACGGCGCGGTCATCAAACATTCGGCGGCCAGCCCCGAACTGTTGACCCATACTGGCCCTGCCATCGTCTTCAACGATTATAACGACATGGCCAAGCGCCTCGACGATCCCGATCTGCCGGTGACCAAGGACTCGGTGCTGGTGCTGCGTCAGGCGGGGCCGCTGGGTGGCCCCGGCATGCCCGAATGGGGGATGATGCCGCTGCCCAAGAAGCTGCTGCAGCAGGGCGTGCGCGACATGGTCCGCATCTCAGACGCCCGCATGTCCGGCACCTCCTATGGCACCTGTATCCTGCATGTGGCACCGGAAAGCCACCTCGGCGGGCCGCTGGCCCTGGTGCGGGATGGCGATCTGATCGAACTGGATGTGCCGAACCGCAAGCTCAATCTGCTGGTGGACGAGGCCGAACTGAACCGCCGTAAGGGCGAGTGGGTGCAGCCGAAAGTCATCTATCCGCGCGGCTATGGCTGGATGTATGCCCAGCATGTGACCCAGGCCGACAAGGGCTGCGACTTCGATTATCTGCATGAAACCGAAGAGCAGATTCCCGAGCCGGAGATTCATTGATATTTGTGTTGGCCTACCGGGCTTCGCCCTACTTGAGGCCGTTTGGTGTTGGCCTATCGCTTCGCTACTTGAGGCCCGGGGCTCCCTATAGGATCTCGTGTGGCCACGCCGCGTAGAGCACTCAACGGAAGGAGATCCCAGGGTCAAGCCCTGGGATGACGAGATCTGTGATGGGGGCAGACCTCGCCTTTCTCATTTGGCGGCGGCGGCGTATCGCGCTATCTAGGGCGATCTCCTTAAGCCCTAGAGAGCCGATCCGTGACGAAACCTCTTCTGCATGTGACCTTCCATCCCTCGGCGGCCTTGAGCCTGCGTGAGGCATTGAACGCTGCAGGGCGTGCCGACAAGGTGGTGACGGCCAGCGATGATTTCAGCTTCGGTCCCCTGGATCCCCTTGATCCGGTCGAGCGCGGCGACTGGGTGGCCGAAGAGCTGGGCTTCAGCGATTGGGTCGATGCCGCCATCGACACCGACGCAGCTTTCAAGGCATCCCGCGATCCCGACGTGCTGCCGGTAGCCTGGTTTTCGCGCCGGGACGTCCAGTCCTACATGGGGTTTCTCGCCTGGCTGGGCGGCCAGGGCGATGCTCCCTGCGCCATCGTCGATCTGACCGAGGTGGAGGTCGACGATCTGGGCGTATCGCTGCTGGTGATCAGCCCGTCGCTGCTGACGGCGGAATCGATCCTGGACGGCAAACTGCTGGAGCAGGCCCGTCCGCTGACCGCCGAAGAACGCACGCGCTATCTGGCGGAATGGAACGAGCTGAAGGCCGATAATGCCCCGCTGCGGGTGCTGGGCGACGAGGGTATCCTGTCGGCGCCGATCGATGGCTTCGACCCTCTGCTGCTGTCCTGCGCCGGGATTGAATGGCGTTCCATGGCCGGGGTGCTGATCGAAGCCATCGAGGCTGCCCAGCAGGGCGATCTTCACCGCACCTCGGGCGATCTGTTCCTGATGGCCCGTCTCTATCGCCTGATCGAAGAGGGTGAACTCGACGGGCGCGGCGATCTGCTCAACCTGCACGAAGGCGAAGTGAAGGCTGCGGCGCTGGTACATTAGACTCATTAGTCTGACTCATGAGTCGAGGCGACTCATGAGTCAGATAGATCGATCAACCCCCTGTCGTGCCCAGGATCAGCTTGGGCAGGAACAGCGAGAAGTCGGGGACGTAGGTCACGAACATCAGGGCTGCGACCAGGGCCAGATAAAACGGCCAGATGGTCCTCATGACGGTCCCGACGCTGACCCCGCCGATGGCGCAGCCGACGAACTGGGTGGTGCCGACCGGGGGCGTATTCAGGCCCAGGGCGCAGTTGATCAGCATCACCATGCCGAATTGCACCGGCCCCATGCCGAACTGCATGGCAATCGGCAGGAACAGCGGTGTGCAGATCAGGATCGTCGCTGCCATGTCGAGGAAGGTCCCCAGCACAAACAGGATGATGTTGATCAGCAGGAAGATCACCCACGGCTGGGTGGAGATCGATTTCAGCGTCTCCGACGCCAGGGTCGCCACGTCATAGAGGCTGATGAGATAGCCGAAGACGCCCGACACGCCGATCAGCAGCAGCACCACACCGGTGGTCTTGGCAGCCTTGGCAGCGGCCTTGACGAGGTTGGTCCAGGTCAGCGAGCGATAGAGCAGCGTCGTCACCAGCAGCGCATAGACCACGGCAACGGCGGCTGACTCGGTTGCCGTGAAGACGCCGGACAGAATACCCGCGATGATGATGACCGCGACGAACAGGCCGGGGATCGCCGCCACGACGGAGACGGCAACCGCGTTCCAGCCGGGGAAGCTGCCCGCCGGATAACCGCGCTTCACCGCGACCCAATAGGCGGCGACCAGCATGCAGAGCGTGAGGATCGCAGCCGGGACCAAGCCCGCGACGATCAGGGCGGCGATGGAAACCTTACCGCCCGCCGCCAGCGAATAGATGATCATATTATGGCTGGTGGGCATCAGCGCGCCGACGAGCGAGGCGTGGGTGGTGACGTTGACGGCATAGTCCGCGTCGTACCCTTCCTTCTTCATCATCGGGATCATGACGGCGCCCATGGCCGAAACGTCGGCGACGGGCGAACCCGACACGCCGCCGAACAGGGTGCAGGCGACGACGTTCGACATGCCGAGGCCGCCGCGGATGTGGCCGACCATGTTCTTGGCAAGGTTGACGATACGGTCGGCGATGCCGCCGTACAGCATCAGTTCACCGGCGAAGATGAAGAAGGGGATCGCCAGGAACGAGAAGATGTTCATGCCCGAGCTCATGCGCTGGAACACGACGGCGAGCGGCAGGCCCTCATACAGAATAGTGGCGATGGCCGACAGACCGATGGCAAACGCGACGGGAACCCCGATCAGCAGGAAGCCGAGAAAGCAGACAGCAAGAATGATCAGTGCCACGACGGTTCAACCTCGATGCCGCGCACAAGCGCGATGACATGCTCGATGGAGAAGAGGGTGATGAGGATCCCGGCGATCACGAGCGGCACATGGTTCACAGCCTCGGAAATCCCCAGCAGCGGCATCTTGTAGGGTGCAACTGCGGCGGCGAGGTCATAGCCGTACCAGGCCATGACGGCGCCAAAGGTGCCGGTCAGGATATGGATCAGGATCTCGAACCCATGGCGGGCGCGCTCGGGCAGCAGGACGAGGAAACTCTCCATCCCGATATGACCCGAATCACGGACCCCGACCGAGGCGCCGATCAGGGTGACATAGAGCACGAGAACCAGGGCGACCGCTTCGGCCCAGGTGGGGGTATCGTTCAGGACGTATCGCCCGAAGACTTGCCACGTGACGACGGCGACCAGGACGAAAACACCTGCGACCACGCCATACATGCAATAGCGGGCGATGGTGGCATTGAAACGGGTCAGCAAATCCATGCTGTGAATATTCCGAAAAAAGCAGGACCCAGGACGAAAAACGCCGACAGCGGATGGGCTGTCGGCGTTGATCTTTGTGATGGCTACTTAGTGTCGCGAACGCGCTGGATCAGCGACTGCAGCTTGGGGTCGGCGGCATACTTGTCGTAGACCGGCTTGACCGCATCCTGGAACGACTTCTTGTCCACATCGGTCACGATGGTCGAGCCAGCGGCTTCGACGATCTTGCGCGAAGCGGCTTCACGGTCGTCCCACTGCTTGCGCATGTAGGGGACCGATTCCTTGGCGGTGGCGCGGATGATCTTGCGCTCTTCGTCCGAGAGCGTGTCCCAGATGCGCTTAGAGAAGACCAGGATTTCCGGGGCCATCGAATGGTCGGTCAGGCTGTAGGACTTGGCGACTTCGAAGTGGCGCGAGCTTTCGTAGGACGGCCAGTTGTTTTCGGCAGCATCGACAACGCCGGTCTTCAGCGCGGTATAGACTTCGGCGTAGGGCAGCGGCGTTGCGTTGGCGCCCAGTGCCTTCATGAGATCGACCCAAAGGTCGGACTGCTGAACGCGGACCTTCATGCCCTTCATGTCGGCAACCGACTTGATCGGCTTGGACGGGGTGTACATCGAGCGCGAGCCCGAGTCGTAGAAGGCCAGACCGATGAAGCCCTGGCTTTCGACCGAGGCAAGGATTTCTTCGCCGATGGCGCCATCCAGAACCTTACGCATATGGTCGGTCGAATTGAAGATGAAGGGCAGCTGCGGCACCAGGGTGGCGGGCGCAATCGCCGTGAAGACGGCGGTGTTCACACGCACCATGTCGAGCGCGCCGAGCTTGGTCTGCTCGACGGTGTCCTTTTCAGAACCCAGGGCGGACTGCGGGAAGACTTTGATGTTGTATTTGCCGTTGGTGCGCTCGGAAATGAGCTTGCCCATGTAGTTCACGGCCTGGACGGTCGGATAGTCGGCCGGATGAACGTCGGATGAGCGGAAATCGCGTGCCTGTGCGCCGGTCGCGGCAATAGCGCTGACAAAAACAGCGCCGAGCAGGCCCTTAACGAGAGACTTCATTCTGTCCTCCCTGGACATAGGGTTTGTGAGTGCACCGGTTGATCCGATGTCAGGTTCTGTGTTGTCTGACAAGTGGAAGGTAGTTGCAAGCGAGAAGACAAGTCAAGACGGTTCAAAGCGCCACTTTTGCTGATACAGACGCTTTTGTGTTCGTCAGCATGTCCGACAGGCTCGCAAAAGAAAACGCCCCGGCAAGGACAACCTGCCGGGGCGTTGGCTTTGGAGCGAAGCTTAAGGCTGGTATTAGGCCAGCACGGTCTCAACGTCGACGTTGCCGCGGATCGAGTAGCTGTAGGGGCAGACCTTGTGGGCGCGCTCGGTGACGGTCTTGGCGTCTTCGGCGCTCAGGCCCGGCAGGCTGACGGTCAGCTTGACCTTAAGGCCGAAGCCTTCGCCATCGTCACGCTTGCCGATGCTCACTTCCGCCTTGACCGAGGTGTCGGCCGGGACGGCGATCTTGTCGCGGCCACCGACGAACTTGATGGCGCCGATGTAGCAGGCCGAGTAGCCGGCAGCGAACAGCTGTTCCGGGTTGGTCGCGCCACCCTTGCCGCCCAGTTCCTTCGGGGGCTGCAGGGCGACGTTCAGGATGCCGTCGCTCGACTTGGCTGCGCCTTCACGGCCGCCGGTGGAGGTGACTTCTGCGGTGTAAAGAATGTCCATGGTGATGATCCTCTTGCTCTGTTTTATGGCCTATCGGGCCGGATTGCGTTGGCCTACCGCGCTTTGCGCTACTTGAGGCCGGGTTGGGTTGGCCTGCTGCTTCGCAGCTTCAGGCCGGTGGTTCGTCGTTGTGTTGTGCTCAATATAATTGCGCAAAACTTGATGTCAACAAGATTGTGCGCTATTTAATTATCAACGATGAAAACGGCGATGAGCCCTGGCCTGAAGGAGGCCAACCGATGAACACCCCCGCACGTGACGTGCCTTTGAAACTCGATAACCAACTCTGCTTCGCCCTGCATGCCACCAGCATGGCCTTCACGCGGGCGTATAAGCCGGTCCTGGCGCCGCTGGGACTGACGTACCCGCAATATCTGGTCATGCTCCTGTTATGGGAACGTGACAACCGCACCGTGTCCGAGATCGGCGAACCTCTCCACCTGGATAGTGGCACGTTGACGCCGCTGCTGAAACGTATGGAATCTGCGGGACTCATAACCCGCCGTCGCGATACCGAGGACGAGAGGGTCGTGCGCATTACCTTGGCAGAGGCGGGCGAGGCCTTGCGGGAGAAGGCTGGGGCAATCCCCGCCGCCATGGGCTGCATCATCGCCATGGACCTCGACGCGCTGATCGACCTGAAGCAGAAGCTCGCGGTGCTGGGCGACAATCTGCGACGCAATGGGGGTGAGGCGGGATCGGTAACCTAGAGGGTTGCAATTTCTCGCCCGCTGTCGCATGTGAGAAGGGCCACCCACCGATAGCGAAAAGAGCCTTATCCATGATCGATCTGTATTATTGGCCCACCCCGAACGGCCACAAGATCTCGATTTTCCTTGAAGAGGCCGGGCTGGACTACACGATCCATCCGGTGAATATCGGCAAGGGCGATCAGTTCAAGCCCGAGTTCCTGGCCTTCAGCCCGAATAACCGCATGCCGGCGATCATCGATCAGGCTCCCAACGATGGCGGCGCGCCTATCTCGGTCTTTGAAAGCGGTGCGATCCTGGAATATCTGGCCGAAAAGACCGGCAAGTTCCTGCCCAAGGACCTGCGCGCGCAGACCGTCGTCAAGGAATGGCTTTTCTGGCAGATCGGCGGCCTGGGTCCGATGGCCGGGCAAAACCATCATTTCTCGGTCTATGCGCCTGAAAAGATCCCCTATGCCATCGACCGTTATGTCAAGGAAACGGGCCGTCTCTATGGCGTGCTGAACAAGCGCCTGGAAGGCCGCGCGTTCATCGCGGGGGAGGAGATTTCGATTGCCGATTTCGCCAGCTACCCCTGGATCGTCTCCCACGAACGCCAGAGCCAGAAGCTCGAGGATTTCCCGAACGTGAAGCGCTGGTTCGAGGCGATCAAGGCCCGCCCGGCCGTGATCCGCGCCTACGAAAAAGGCCAGCCGCTCAGCAACCCGGCCCCGATGAGCGAAGAGGCAAAAAAGGTTCTCTTCGGCCAGACGGCCAGATAAGAGAAAAACGGCGGCACGAAAGTGTCGCCGTTTTTGTTTTCCGCGATCCCCCTTTTCCCGTCATGCCCCGGTTCATCCGGGGCATCTCCTCCGGGGGAGTATCCACACGGCCCTAGACTCTATTGGGCAGGCTCCCGGAGGAGATCCCCCGATCAAGTCGGGGGATGACGACAAAACAAAAAGGATTTGAGATCCCCCGATCAAGTCGGGGGATGACGACAAAACAAAAAGGATTTGAGATCCCCCGATCAAGTCGGGGGATGACGATGGAGAGTTAAGAAAAAGCCCGGCGTTGAGGCCGGGCTTTCTTGGTCAGGGCTTGGTCTGCAGCATCGACGGGCGTTGCGAGAAACCGTCGAACCATTCTTTGAGCTTATGGCGGCCGGTACGCCATTCCTCATGGGCAAAGCGGAAATCGAGATAGCCGAGCGCGGCACCCACGGCCAGATGGCCGATATTGACGGGGCCTGCGAAATACTCCGGATGGCTGTCGAGGTAATCGAGTGCGGTGTCGACGGCCTTCTTCTGGCGATCCATGAAGGCGGGCGACTTCTGGCCATCCGCGCGGTTGCTTTCCATGCGGCGGGCAACGGCGGCATCGCAGATACCATCGCCCAGGGCCTGGAGACGCAGCGCCTGCCAGCGGGCGGGGCCGGTGTCGGGGTGCAGCTTCGGTCCGGTGTGCAGGCTGTCGAGATATTCGGCGATCACCGGCGAATCATAGAGCGCGCCGCCCTCGTCCAGCAGCAGGCAGGGGATCTTGCCCAGCGGATTGTCGCCGCGCGCGGCATCCTCGCCATGGACGTCGGTGGGCAGCAGTTCGATCTGGTCAGTCAGACCCAGTTCATGCGCGACAAGGTGGATCTTCCGGACGAACGGCGATGCCGCTGCCCAGCGTAGCTTCATCATGGTACCGATTCCTTGAGTGGCGATTAGCGATAGTTATCCTTGCGCCGTCTGATCTCGGCAAAAACCTCGACCGGCGGGCGGTTGGCAAGATCAACCTGTCTTGCGATTGCAGCATTATCTGCTTTTAAAAACGGATTTACCAGAACTTCTTGCTGCAATAGTGACGGAACGGTCGGCAGACCTTGGCTGCGAAGCCGGTCGACTTCGGCGGATCGCGCCTGTAGGTCGGCGTTATTCGGATCGATACTCAAGGCGAAGCGGGCGTTTGAGGCGGTATATTCATGGGCGCAGAAAACGCGGGTTTCCGGCGGCAGGGCGCGCAGCCGCTGCAGGCTGGTCCACATCTGCTCTGGCGTGCCTTCGAACAGGCGCCCGCAGCCCATGCTGAACAGGGTGTCGCCACAGAAGAGGGCGGCGTCCCCTTCGAACCAGAAGGCGATATGACCGCGCGTGTGGCCGGGGGTGAAGATCACCTGCGCTTCACTGCTGCCGATCCGCACCCGCTCGCCGTCACTGACTGTGACATCGATACCGGGGATGCGGTCGGCGTCATAGGAGGGCCCGATGATCGTGCAACCCGTGGCTTCTTTCAGGGCGAGGTTCGCGCCGACGTGATCGTTGTGATGGTGAGTATTTAAAATGAAATCAAGACGACCGCCGGTGCGATCCAAGATAGGCTTGGGCTCAGCCGCGTCGACCGCAGCTATCGTGCCAGTTTCGCTGCAAGTCAAAATCCAGCCATAATTGTCGGTGAGTAGCGGAATTCCTTCGACGACGAGCATATCTATCCCACCATGGTCAGGTTATCTGACAAAAATTTCATCTCAACAGCGTCTTCTAACCGTTCTGACTGAAAAGGATTTCTTGGCTTTCAGATCGGTATGAGCTAGGTAATACGACCATAGCAGTCAGGGGGCGGTCGAAGGCAACCCTGTCGCTTCTCTTTTCAGATGTGGTTTACGAGAAGGAAACGGACAAGCATGACGGGCTCTCATCAGCGCGGATTTCGTGCTGCCCTCCTGAGCGGTCTCACCTGCGCAGCCGCTCTTATCGCCTCGCCGGCCAGTGCCGATTTCACCATGACCATCCTGCATACGGGCGATAATGCCTCGCGTCTGGAGCCGGTTGCCGCCGATGGTCGTCCCTGCACGATCGAAGAGCGGGCGGGTGAAGGCTGCTTCGGCGGCTTGGCGCGCCTCGCCGGTCAGATCGCGACCGAACGGGCGAAGTCGGCAACGACCCTGCTGCTCCATGCTGGCGGTCAGTTCGGCGGCAGCGCCTTCTGGACCCAGCATCGCCAGCAGCCGCTGGTCGAACTGATGAACCAACTGCGCTTCGATGCCATGGGTGTCGGTTATGCCGAACTGCGCGAAGGGTCCGAGACGCTGGGCACCTTTATTCGCTCGGCCCGCTTCCCGCTGCTGGGCGCCAACGTCAATACGGATAAGGATCCGTATCTCAAAGACATGATCTTTCCGATGCTGGTCACCGACCGCAGCGGCTATCGCTTCGGCATGCTGGGCATCGCGGCCGAGGATACGATCAGCAAGGCCAATCCCGCGCCGACCGTCCGCATCAATACGCTGTCGGAAAAGCTGCCCTTCTGGATCAAGCAGATGGGCTTCATGGGCGTGAAGACCATCATCGCGGTTTCCTATGCCGGGTTCGAGCGCGACAAGGAAATCGCGCGTACCGTTCCGGGCATCGATGTCATCATCGGGGCCAATGGCGGCACGCTGCTGGGCAAGGGCAAGGGCGCGACCGGTGCCTATCCGGCCGTGGTCAATGGTCCGGGCGGGCAGAAGGTCCTGGTGGCCCATGCCGGTGGCTTCGGCCAGTACCTCGGCAAGTTGACCGTGACCTTCGACAATGCGGGCAAGCCCAAGGTCTGGAGTGGCGAACCCGTGCTGCTGGATCGCACCGTGCCGGAAGATCCCGAAGTGCGTGCCATCGTCGACAACCTCGCCGCCCCGCTGGGCGCACGCCGCACCGAGGTCGGCGAGGTAAAGTAAATAAGCCCAAAGGTCGTCATCCCGCACTTGATGTGGGATCTCGCTCCGGCTCTACCGCCTGGGATAGGCCCCGCATCGAGTGCGGGGTGACGAATTCTTCTAGTAACCCCGGCTGCGGTTGACCAACCCGGCGGGGGTTTTTCCATTTTTAAGGTCCGCGATCCCGCCCAGGATCTGGCGCACGGCAGGCCTGGGCAGCGTGGCCGCCGAGGAATGGGGGGTGACGATCACCCGTTCATGGTGCCAGAGCGGGCTTTTGGGTGACAGCGGCTCCACCTCGAACACATCCAGCAGCGCAAAGCGGATATCGCCGGTATCCAGACGGCGGATCAGTGCGCCTTCATCGATGATCGGACCGCGCGCGAGATTGATGATGCTGGCGCCCTTGGGCAGCAGCGCCAGCCGTTCGCGGGAGATGAGGCCGCGCGTCTCGTCGGTCAGCGGGATCAGGATCACCAGCACATCGACCTGTCCCAGGAAGTTGGGCAGCTGATCTAGGCCATGGAAACAATCGACGCCATCGACCTGCTTTGCCGACCGGCTCCAGCCTTTCAGGGAAAAGCCGAAGGGGCGCAGGCGTTCGATGACACCGCCGCCCAGGGCGCCGAGGCCCAGAATACCGACACGCAGGGCTTCAGGATCGGCAATACCGGGATCGCGCCATTCGGCCCGGATCTGCTGACGACGCAGGACATCGAAGCTGCGATGGACATGCAGGATGCCATAGAGGGCATATTCCGCCATCTGGGCGGCCATCCCGCCATCGACGATCCGCACCAGGGGAACATTGGGCAGGTCATCCCGGCTCAAGAGCGCATCGACCCCCGCGCCGAGTGAGAAGATGCCTTTGAGATTCGGCAGCTTCTCGAAAACTCCAGACGGCGGCTTCCAGGCGGCCACCCATTCGACGGCGGCGGGGTCGGGGCAATCGGGCCAGACATGGACTGCCATGTCTTTCGCCTCTTCCTTGAAAATCTTGGCCCAGACGTCGGTGGCCCCGGTGGTCGCTATCAACAACATGCTTGGAAACCCTCTTCCTATAGGCGCCAGAGGCCTGCGAAAACGCAGCGCCATTGCCCGTTCAGCCGGGCATAATTATCGACGAACCGCGCCTCAACCTCGGTCTTGACCCCGTCGATGGTGCGGCGGCTCTTGGTTCGTGCACTTACCGTCGCACAATCCCCATCGATGCGGATATAGAGCTGATCGAAGGTCAGATAGTCGTAGCTGCCCGGCACACAGACCGTGGCGAAGAAACGCTCGATATCCCAGACCTCCCCCGTCTCTCCGGCCATGAAGGTGAAGTTGGGCGCGAAGAAGCTTTCCAGCGCGTCGCGATCCCCGGCGGCCACAGCGGCGATGAAGCGGCTGTTGAGGTCGGTCACAAGGGCGAGATCGTCGGACATGTCGGGGCCTTTTCTGCGGGGAAGTTGACACTGTTCAGTGTAGCCGACTGCGTTACCGCTTCAACCCTTACCGGAACGGGTGCTTAACCGTTTATTTGCACATCCCGGTATACAAAGAGGCAGATGGGGAGGGGAGACCTCAGAATGGCCTCCGGCTTTAAAAAAACCTTAAAAACAGCCGTTCTGGCGGTGTTTGGCTTGGCGTTCGCGGGGCGAGCGGAAGCGCAGACTTACGTCATCAATGCCGACGAGGCGGGCGTCGATCGGCGCGGTATCTATACCAGAGCGCTGATCGAACAGGCGCTGGTACGGACGACGGCGAAATACGGACCGGCGGAACTGCGGGTCGATGCCGAACGCTACAGCCGCCTGCGTCTGATCCAGACGGTGGAAAAAGGGGATCGGATATCCCTGGCCGTGCTGCCCAGCAATCCGGGTCTCGAAACCCGCCTCCTGCCAATCAAGGTCGATCTTGCCGATGGGCTGCTGGGGCAACGGGTGTCGCTGATCCGCGAACAGGATGCTGTCCGATTTGCGGCGGTCGAGGCCCCCAACGATCTGAAGAAGTTCGTCGCGGGTGCTGGCGCCGATTGGGAGATCGCCCTGCGCTTCAAGAAGATGGGCGTCACTGTGCTTGAAGCGGGCGACTATGAGGCGCTGTTCCCGATGCTGGTGCGTGGGCGTTTCGACCATCTGTCGCGGTCGGTAATGGAAGTGATTGCCGAATATGACACCCACAAGGTGGGGCTGCCGGAACTGGCGGTGGAGCCCAGGCTGCTGATCGAAACCGATATGCCGCTCTATGCCTTCCTGTCGCCGTCCGCCGTCGGGTTGCGCCCAAGATTGCAGGAGGGGCTGGAGATGCTGGCGGCCGATGGCACGATCCGCCAGACGGTTCGAACCCAGTTCGCGCGGGATATCAGCGAATTGAACGTAAGCCAGCGACGCCGGATCAGACTGCCGGAGTAAGAAACCCCTCGATGCCGCGCGCGGCACGCACGCCGCTGGCAAAACAGGCCTGTAGCAGATAGCCGCCGGTCGGGGCCTCCCAATCCAGCATCTCGCCTGCCAGGAAGACGCCCGGCCGCGCTTTCGCCATCAGATCCGGGGTGAGGGCATCAAGCTGCACACCCCCGGCGGTGGAGATCGCCTCGGCAATCGGTCGGGGACGATGCAGGGGCAGGGGTAGCGCCTTCAGCCAACCCGCCAGGCTAACCGGATCGGTTGGCAGTGGCCCCGCCTCGCGCGCCAGGGCGATGGCAGCGGGGGAGAGGCGCAAGGCCTTCTTGAGGAAAGTCGAATAGGAGGCCGATCCGCGCGGCGCCGTCAGTTTCGCGGCCAGATTCTCCGGCGTCAGGTCGGGCTTCAGGTCCAGATAGGCGGTGCAGATGCCCTGGGTCACGATCCGGTCGCGGATGGCGCCGGACAGTGCATAGACCAGCCCGCCCTCGATCCCGGTTTCCGTCAGAATCATCTCGCCGCGCGCTTCTTCTTCGCCGACACGCAGGGCGACATTCTTGAAGGGGGTTCCGGCAAATCCTTTGAGATGCGGGGACCAATCCGCCTCGAACCCGCAGTTGGCCGGTTGCAGCGCCGTGCTGGGGATACCGATGGCGGCAAGCGGTGCGGTCCAACAGCCGTCGGAGCCGAGCGACGGCCAGCTTGCCCCGCCCAATGCCAGCAGCAGAGCCTTCGCCGTGACCTGCAGCGGACCATCGGGCGTCTCGAATGACACCGTATTCGGCAGGCTGCCGCCGGTCCAGCGATGGCGGACATGGATCTGCAGACCACGCGCCCGCAAATTCGCAAGCCATGCCCGCAGCAGGGGAGCGGCTTTGAATTCCTTGGGAAAAACCCGGCCGGAGGTACCGATGAAAGTCTCGATGCCCAGATCGGCTGCAAAAACGCGGAGGTCGCCTGGCGTAAAATCCTCGACCCAGGCGCCGACAATAGGGGCGGCTGCGCGATAGCGGGTCTTGAAGCGGTCGAGCGGTTCGGAATGCGTAAGGTTAAGTCCACCACGCCCGGCGAGCAGGAACTTGCGCCCCAGCGACGGCATGGCATCGAACAGATGGACCGAGCGACCGGCTTTGAGCAGGCGGTCGGCAGCCATCAAACCCGCCGGACCGCCGCCGACGATGGCGACGTCGCAGGCGAGTGTTGCCGTCATGGTGTCAGCGCGGGGTCTTTGCGAAGGAAGCCCGGTCGTCTTCCTTGGGGGTGAGGCCGAGGGCTTCGATCTCGTCCTCGGTCAGCTTCTTCATGCCGCTTTCGCGGCGCTTGCGCCGGAGGTCCGCCTCGCTGATCTCGGTCGGGATCAGGAAGCCGTGGCAGCGCACCAGCAGGACCGAGTCGGCCTTGATGCCCAGCTCTTCCATATTGGCTTCCTTGGCGGCCTTCAGGCTGTCGGCGGCATCGACTGGATCGAAGAAGAACAGCGCCTCGCCGATCCCGCTCCACTTGCCGATGCGCGAAAGATAGACGCGCTTGTCCTCTAACGTCAGGGCGGTCAGCAGGAAGCCCAGCTTATCCTCGACGGCATTGGCGGGGACGTAGCGGGGAACGACACTGTTTCGCGTCACGGGCAAGCTCTCCGGGCGTAGGCCCCTTCTCGGGGCCGGGTTAGTGTTGGCCTATCGGGCTTTGCCCTACTTGAGGCCATAAATTAGATAGGCCGACTATCGCTTGAACAGCGCTTCCGCGCCAGTGCGATGTGCTTGTTTCTTCTGGATTTCTGCTTCCGCCAGCGCAATCTCGGCTTGGCGGTCGGCAATAAAGGCCCGCAGTTCTTCAACGCCCAGCATGTCCAGCTTCAGGGGCTTTGGTGTCGGCTTGTCTTCTGCGTCCCAGACCATCGGCCTCTCCTCTTGCCATTGAATGACCTGATTTCCATCATACTGGCATGCCGGATAAAAGGGAGATGTCATGCCGCGCGTAATACCCAGCACGATGGCCGCTATTGAAATCACCGCTCCCGGCGGGCCCGATGTCCTGCGCCCGTCGCGCCAGCCGGTGCCGGTTTTGAGCGCGGGCGAGATCCTGGTGAAAGTCGCCGCCGCCGGGGTCAATCGGCCCGATCTGCTCCAGCGCCAGGGTAAATATCCGCCGCCGCCCGGTGCCAGCCTGATCCCCGGCCTGGAGATCGCGGGCGAGGTGGTGGATCTGGCGCCCGATGTGACCGGCTGGAAGATCGGCGACAAGGTGGTCGCCCTGGTAGCGGGCGGTGGCTATGCGGAATATTGCGCCGTCCCGGCTCCGCAGGCCCTGCCCTTGCCGGACGGCTTCGACATGATCCAGGGCGCGGCGATCCCGGAAACATACTTCACCGTCTGGACCAATCTGTTCGAGCGCGGTCGGTTGGCTGCCGGGGACGTTGCCCTCATCCATGGCGGTGCGTCCGGCATCGGGACCACGGCGGTCCAGCTTGCGTCCGCCTTCGGGGCCAAGGTCTTCGCGACCGCAGGCGGGGCCGATAAGTGCAAGGCGGTGGAGACACTGGGGGCGTTCCGCGCCATCGACTATAAATCGGAAGATTACGTCGCGGTGATCAAGGATATGACCGAGGGGCGCGGCGCCGACGTGATCCTGGATATGGTCGGCGGCGGCTATGTCGCACGGAATATCGAGGTGGCGGCGCCCGATGGCCGGATCGTCAATATCGCTTTCCTGGAAGGCGCCAAGGTCGAGGTCAATCTGCAGCCGATCATGCTGAAGCGGCTCACATTGACGGGATCGACCCTGCGCGCCAGACCGGTCGCGGCCAAGGGTGCCATCGCAAAAGCGTTGAAAGAAAAAGTTTGGCCGCTTTTCGAAGCAGGACGGATAAAGCCCGTGATTCATTCGGTTTTACCGCTTGAAAAGGCAGCTGAAGCCCATCGGGAACTCGAAGATGGTCGTCATATCGGTAAAATCGTCTTGGGTTTGCCGTAATCTGACTGGTATAGGACAAACGCACGAATGGCGCCGATGGGATCGGCGCCCAATCGATTCTGAGGTGAGAGGTCCATGGCGCTACCGTTGATGCCCAAGGCGACCGCTGTTTGGTTGGTCGAAAATACGTCGCTTACGTTCGAGCAGATCGCCGAATTCTGCGGCCTGCATTCGCTTGAGATCCAGGCGATTGCGGACGGTGAAGTCGCAACCGGCATGCAGGGCCTCGACCCGGTCATCAACGGCCAGCTGACCCGCGCCGAAATCCAGCGTTGCGAAGGTGACACCAAGCTGCGTCTGAAGCTGACGGTCACCAACCTGCCGCAGCCCCAGCCCAAGACCAAGGGCGGCCGCTATACCCCGATCGCCAAGCGTCAGGATAAGCCAGACGCGATTGCCTGGCTGGTGCGGAACTTCGTGGATCTTTCGGACGCGCAGATCTCCAAGCTGCTCGGCACGACCAAGACGACCATCGCGTCGATCCGTGATCGCAGCCACTGGAACATCGCCAACATCAAGGCGCGTCACCCGGTTCAGCTGGGTCTCTGCACCGCGATGCAGCTGCAGGAAGCGCTCGACACCCTGCGCCGCCAGGGCAAGATCATCCCCGACAACATCTCGCTGCATGGGATGGAAGAGGAAGTCGAGGAAGATCGCCGCCCCTTCTTCGATGGCAACGACGACTAACCAAAAAGCCCAGGGAAACCTGGGCTTTTTTGTTGGTGACTCTTTTGCGTTGGCCTACCGCGCTTTGCACTGCTTGAGACCAAAGCAAAATAAAGACACGTCATCCCGGGACTTGATCCCGGGATCCCCTCCGGGGGCCTTTCAACGCGGTCTCAATTCTTCTGGACAATCTCCCGGAGGAGATCCCGGTGTCGAGCACCGGGATGACGACAAACACAAATGACTGGAGATCCCGGTGTCGAGCACCGGGATGACGACAAACACAAATGACTGGAGATCCCGGTGTCGAGCACCGGGATGACGGAGGTTGGAGGAAAAGCTACCCCCGCGCCATTTCCGCGATCAGGCGTCGGATCCAGATATGCAGCGGATCGGCATCGGCGCGGGAGTGCCAGAGCATGGTCAGCGGGACAGCCGATATCTCCAGCCCCGGCGGCAGGTCATGAACCGTGCAGCCGCTGGCGACCCTCTCGGCCAGACGCCGGGGCAGGGTGCAGATCAGTGGGCGGGCCCTCAGGATGGCAGGCACCACGCCATAGTGGGCGACGGTGAGGGTGATCCGGCGGCTGCGCCCCTGGGCTTCCAGGACCGTATCCACGGCTCCCTTGGATGAGCCCGCCGCCGATACCAGCAGATGTTCGGCCGCGCAGAAGCTGTCGAGGGTCGAGACATCGGGGCCGCTGGTCAGAACCGCGAAGCTGTCACGATAGAGGATCTGCCGGGTCACATGGGCCGGACCCGGTGGCAGCACGCCGATGGCAAGGTCCAGCTCGCCCCGCTCCAGCAGATCCAGGGCGTCGCGCTTATCGGTATGGCGCAGCCGCAGGGCGAGGCCGGGGGCGGCAGAGGCCAGATGCGCCGCCAATTCGGGCGCCAGCAGGAACTCGGCATGGTCGGACAGGCCGAAGGTGACGCTGCCGCTGGCCGATGCCGGATCGAAATCGGCCGATGTGCGCAGGGCGGAGCGCAGACGCAACAGCACTTCGGCCACGATGGGCGCCAGTTCCTCGGCCCTTGTGGTCGGCACCATACCGGAGGGCGTCTTGATGAAGAGCGGATCGCCCAGGGCCGTGCGCAACCGGGCAAGGCCGTTGCTGGCGGCGGGCTGAGTCAGGCCGAGGCGCATGGCGGCGCGGCCGACATGGCGCTCCTGCCAGACGGCATCGAAGAGTTTCAGCAGGTTTAGGTCGAGGTCCTTCAAATCCATGGGCGGACGGTAAAGCCTCTGATTGCTGGGGGAAAGGCTTGTTTCCAGGCGCGGCGGGGGCCATTCTCGCCCGGTATGTTTCGGGGCCAGTATGTTCTGGGGAGGGTTACCATGGCTCACGCCGTCAAATTCGAGCGCCGCGCATCCAGCAGCGCCACCGAGGCCGCAATCGCGGCGATATCCGCGCTGATCGGCGACCGGCTGACCCTCAGTCAGGCTGTGCGCGATCTGCATGGGCGGGACGAAAGCTTTCATCCGTCCCATGCGCCCGATGCCGTCGCCTTTGCGAAATCGACCGAGGAAGTCTCGGCCATCGTCAAGATCTGCGCCGAACACGGCGTGCCGATCATCCCCTTCGGCACCGGCACCTCGCTGGAAGGCCATGTGGCGGCGCTGGAAGGCGGCATCACGGTCGATGTTTCGCAGATGAACGAGGTGCTGCGCGTCTCGCCCGACGATATGGATGTGACGGTGCAGGCGGGTGTCACCCGCAAGCAGCTCAACGAATATATCCGCGACACCGGCCTCTTCTTCCCCATCGATCCCGGCGCCGATGCGTCCTTGGGTGGCATGAGCGCGACCCGCGCCAGCGGCACCAACGCCGTGCGTTATGGCACGATGCGCGAGAATGTATTGGCGCTGACCGTGGTGCTGGCCGACGGGCGGATCATCCGCACCTCCAAGCGCGCCCGCAAATCCTCGGCCGGTTATGATCTGACCCGGCTGTTCGTCGGCTCCGAAGGGACCCTCGGCATCATCACCGAAGTGACCGTGCGCCTCTATGGCCAGCCGGAAGCGGTGTCGGCGGCGGTGGTCGCGTTCGAGAGCATCGAAGGGGCGGTGCGGACCTGTATCGAGACGATCCAGTCCGGCATCCCGGTGGCTCGCGTGGAACTGCTGGACGATATCCAGATGCACGCCATCAACCTCTATTCCAAGCTGGACTATAAGGTCGCGCCGACCCTGTTCTTCGAATTCCACGGCACGGACGCCAGCGTTGCCGAACAGGCCGAACGGGTGCGCGATCTGGCCGAGGGGAATGGCGGCGGAGAGTTTGTCTGGGCGACCAAGCCGGAGGATCGCACCAAGCTCTGGTCCGCGCGTCACAGCGCCTATTATGCTGGCCTAGCCCTGCGGCCGGGCTGCAAGGGCATGGCGACGGATGTCTGCGTGCCGATCTCGCGCCTTGTCGACTGCATCTCGGAAACCAAGGACGATCTGAAGCAGTCGCCGATCCAGGCGACCCTGGTCGGCCATGTGGGCGATGGCAACTTCCATCTGTGCTTCCTGCTGAACCCCGACGATCCCGCCGAGATCGCGGAAGCCGAACGCCTGCACGAGCGCCTTGTCCTGCGCGCGATCTCCATGGACGGCACCTGCACCGGCGAGCATGGCGTCGGTTATGGCAAGATGCAGTTCCTGGCCGCCGAGCATGGCGAAGCGGTCGCGGTGATGCGTCAGATCAAGAAGGCGCTAGATCCCGATAACATCCTCAATCCCGGAAAGATCGTGCGCCCGTGAGTACGCTGCTGGTCACCCACGAAGCCTGCATCGCCCATAATATGGGGGCGATGCACCCGGAACAGCCCGCGCGCCTGAAGGCGGTGCTGCAGCGTCTGGACAAGCCGGAATTTGCGGCCTTGAAGCGGATGCTGGCGCCGCTTGCGACCGAGGAACAGCTGGCGCGCGCCCATCCGGCCGATTTCGTCGCGGGGCTGCTGGCGGCTTTCCCGACCGAAGGCACCCTGGCGCTCGATGCCGACACCATCGCCATGCCCGCCACCAAGGAAGCCGCGCTGCGTGCTGCTGGGGCCGTGGTCGCGGCGGTGGATGCCGTCGCAAAGGGCGATGCCAGCAACGCCTTCTGCGCCGTGCGCCCGCCGGGGCATCACGCCGAACTGCGCCAGCCGATGGGCTTCTGCTTCTTCAATTCGATTGCCGTCGGCGCCTATCACGCGCAGAAGGTCCATGGCTTTAAGCGGGTGGCGGTCGTCGATTTCGATGTGCATCACGGCAATGGCACCCAGGCGATCTTCGAGCAGGATCCGACGATGTTCTTCGCCTCCACCCACCAGTTTCCCCTCTATCCGGGGACAGGCGCACGTGGGGAGCGCGGGGTCGGCAATATCGTGAATGCGCCGCTGCCGTCGGGCGCGGGATCCGCCGAGTTCCGCCATGCGTTCCAGGAGAAGATCTTGCCCGCCCTGGCGGATTTCCAGCCGGACTTCCTGATGATCTCTGCCGGGTTCGACGCCCATGCCGACGATCCGCTGGCCTCCATGATGCTCTATGAGCCGGACTATGCCTGGGTGACGCGGGAATTGCTGCGCATCGCCGACTATAGCTGCGGCGGCCGCGTTGTATCGGCGCTGGAAGGCGGGTATGACATCACTGCCCTCGCCGAATCCGCCGCAGCCCACGTCAAGGCGCTGATGGACGGCGCACCGAATTAAGGACCTGACCCGATGAGTGATCCGAAACTAGCCGCCCTGCCCGAAGATATCCGGGGGCTGTCGTTCGAAGAGGCCATGGGCCAGCTGGAAGCCATTGTGCGCGATCTCGAAGGCGGGCGCGGCAAGCTGGACGATGCCATCCATTCTTACGAGCGCGGCACGGCCCTGCGCCGTCTGTGCGAACTGAAGCTGTCGGAAGCCCAGGCGAAGATCGACCGCATCGTCGCCGGTGCCGATGGTTCTATCGCCACTGCGCCGCTCGATCAGAATGGCTGAGCCGACCCGTCTGTCCGCTGCGATGGCCGAGGTGGCGCGGGAGGTCGAGGAGGAGCTCGACCTGCTGCTGGCTCCGGTTCCCGGTCTTGAACAGCGCCTGTTCGAGGCGATGCGCTATGCCACGCTGGGCGGCGGCAAGCGTCTGCGCCCCTTCCTGGTGATCGCCAGCGCCAGCCTGTTCAACGTCGCCCGCCCTGCCGCCGTGCGGGTCGGGGCGGCGGTGGAGATGCTGCACAGCTACAGCCTGATCCATGACGATCTGCCCGCGATGGACGATTCGCCCCTGCGGCGCGGCCGTCCGTCGAGCCATATCGAGTTCGACGAGGCAACCGCGATCCTGGCGGGTGACGCCCTGCTGACCCGTGCATTCGAGGTGCTGGCCGATCCCGCGATCCATGGCGATGCCGGGGTGCGGATCGAACTGGTGCGCGCGCTCGCCCTGGCTGGTGGCGGTCACGGCATGTGCGGTGGCCAGATGCTGGATCTGCTGGCGGAGAAAGCGACTGAACCGATGGATATCGGCGCCATCACCCGCCTGCAACGGCTGAAGACCGGTGCGATCATCGCCTTTTCCTGCGAAGCGGGCGCGATCCTGGGCAAGGCGGCGGTGCAGCAGCGCGAGGCGCTGAACGCCTATGCCCATGACCTGGGCCTGGCGTTCCAGATCGCCGACGACCTGCTGGATATCGAAGGCTCGGAAGCGGAAACGGGTAAGACAGTTGGGCACGATGCTGCCGCAAATAAGGCTACATTCGTGTCGATCCTGGGGCTGGAGCGTGCCAAAGCTCAAGCTGGCCTTCTGGCGGATCAGGCGTGCCGGCATCTTGAGCCCTTCGGTGCCGCTGCCGATTTGCTAAGAGACGTGGCCCGCTTTGTGGTAACACGACGGTCATAAAAGAACGAGAAAGCACCGGAATGGTCGATACCCCCGCCCTGGACCGCATCAAGAGCCCCGCCGATCTGCGCGATCTTCCCGCAGAAAGCCTGCGGCAGGTTGCCGACGAACTGCGTCTGGAACTGGTGGATGCGGTATCGAAGACAGGTGGGCATCTGGGCGCGGGTCTGGGCGTTGTCGAACTGACCGTTGCCATCCATGCGATCTTCAATACCCCCCACGACCGCCTGATCTGGGACGTCGGCCATCAGGCCTATCCGCACAAGATCCTGACCGGGCGCCGCGACCGGATCCGCACCCTACGCCAGGCGGAGGGCCTCTCCGGTTTCACCAAGCGTTCCGAAAGCGAGTATGACCCGTTCGGCGCCGCCCACAGCTCGACCTCCATCTCCGCTGGTCTCGGCATGGCGGTGGCGGCAGAGCTGAATGGCGAGCGGCGCAATGTGATCGCGGTCATCGGCGATGGCGCGATGAGCGCGGGCATGGCCTATGAGGCGATGAACAATGCCGGTGCGCGCCAGACCCGTCTGATCGTGATCCTGAACGATAACGACATGTCAATTGCCCCGCCGGTCGGCGCCATGAGCGCCTATCTGTCGAAGCTGCTGTCGTCCAAGAGCTATCAGAACCTGCGCCATCTGGCGCGCGGTGCTGCCCGCAAGCTGGGTGTCGAGACGGTGGCCCGCAAGGCCGAGGAATTCGCCAAGGGTATGGTGACCGGCGGCACCCTGTTCGAGGAACTGGGCTTCTATTACGTCGGCCCGATCGATGGCCATAACCTCGATCATCTGCTGCCGGTGCTGCGCAATATCCGCGATATGCCCGAAGACCGCCCGGTGCTGATCCATGCGGTGACCCAGAAGGGCCGGGGCTATGCGCCTGCCGAGGCTGCTGCCGATAAGTACCATGGCGTCGCCAAGTTCGATGTGGTGACCGGCACCCAGGTAAAGGCGCCTGCCGGGCCGCCCTCCTATACCAATGTCTTTGCCAAGGGCCTGATTGCTGAAGCCGAAGCGGACAAGCGCGTGGTGGCGATCACCGCCGCTATGCCGTCGGGCACCGGCCTCAATCTGTTCGAACAGCGGTTCCCGGATCGCATCTTCGACGTGGGTATCGCCGAACAGCATGCGGTGACCTTTGCCGCCGGTATGGCTGCCGATGGCATGAAGCCCTTCTGCGCGATCTATTCGACCTTCCTGCAGCGCGCCTACGATCAGGTCGTGCATGACGTCGCCCTGCAGTCGCTGCCGGTGCGCTTCGCCATCGACCGCGCGGGCCTTGTCGGGGCCGATGGCGCGACCCATGCGGGCAGCTTCGATGTCGCCTACCTCGGCAATCTGCCGAACATGGTGGTGATGGCGGCGGCGGACGAGGTTGAGCTGATGCATATGGTGGCGACATCTGCCGCCATCGACGACCGCCCCAGCGCCCTGCGCTATCCGCGCGGCGAAGGCACCGGGCTGGCGCTTCCTGCCCGTGGCAGCGTGCTGGAGATCGGCAAGGGCCGGGTCTTACGCGAAGGCACCAAGGTCGCCATCCTCTCCTTCGGCACCCGCCTGGGCGAGGCCCTGAAGGCCGCCGACGAACTCAATGCCCGTGGCCTGTCGACCACGGTGGCCGATGCGCGTTTCGCCAAGCCACTCGACACCGAGTTGGTGCGCCGTCTGGCCCAGGAACACGAAGTGCTGATCACCCTGGAAGAGGGCAGCGTCGGTGGCTTTGGCTCCTATGTGCTGCAGTATCTGGCGATGGGCGGCCTGCTGGACCATGGCCTGAAGATCCGCCCGATGGTCCTGCCGGACGTTTTCATCGATCACGATACGCCCTTCAACCAATATGAAGCGGCGGGCCTGAATGCCCGGCATATCGTGGCCGAAGCGCTGTCTGCCCTGGGCGGTCATAACGCGGCTGCCCGCGCGTAAGCTGAGATGCGTCTCGATCAATATCTCGTGGCTGAAGGCCTCGCCCTAAGCCGCGAACGGGCCAAGCAGATGATTGTCGACGGCAAAGTCTCCGTCGAGGGCGTCGTCGTGAAGAAACCGGGCGTGGAGGTTGAGGAAGGTGCTACCGTCACCCTGTCTGAGCCGGACTTCCCCTGGGTGTCGCGCGGGGCTTTGAAGCTGCTGGGCGCGCTTGAGAGTTTCGGCATCAATCCCGCCGGGCGGGTTTGCGTCGATATCGGCGCCTCCACCGGCGGCTTTACCGAGGTGCTGCTGGCCAAGGGCGCGACCAGGGTCTATGCCGTCGACGTGGGCCATGACCAGTTGGCATCCCCCCTGCGCGATGATCCCAGGGTCGTCAATCTGGAAGGGGTGAACGCCCGGCATCTGGACGGCGAGGTGCCGGAGGCGCCGGACTGGATCGTCTGCGATGCCAGTTTCATCTCAACGACGCTGGTGTTGCCGCCGGTCATGGCGCTGGCAAAGCCCGGTGCCGTGCTGCTCAGTCTGATCAAGCCGCAGTTCGAAGTGGGCCGGAAGAATATCGGCAAGGGCGGCATCGTCCGCGACCTTGCCCAGCATCAGGTGGCCAAGGATCGCGTGACGGACTTCCTCACCGCCGAGGGCTGGTCCGTCGAAGGGCTAGCCGACAGCCCCATTCAGGGGCCGGACGGTAATCACGAGTTCCTGGTCTATGCGGTGAAGCCAATCAGTTGATCGGCAGCAGCTGATTATACTGCTTGTGCATTTCAGCCAGCGTGCCGTCGGCGGTCATCGCGTCCAGGGCGATATCGAAACGCCGCGCGAGGCTGGCATCGCGGAAGGCGACCGAATAGGCGGTTTCTGCCCCCACCGGCGTTTCCATGACGACGTCGTGGTAGCTGGGGCCATGGGGGTTGGCCGCCGAATAATAATATTGGAAAATCCGCTGCTCGCCGACGATGGCATCGACCCGGCCCGCCAGCAGATTCAACAGCTGCAGATCCTGGTTGGCCTGTTCGGCATAAGAGGCCGCTTTCATGACGGCCATCTGAAATTCCTGACCCAGAACGGTGCGGGCATTCTGGAACGCCATCATCTTGAGGCCACCGAATGACTCGAGTCCTACCATGGGAATATTGCGGCTTTTCATGGTCGCGATGATGTTGCGATACCGCAGATAGGATTTCGACAGGGTGCCGTCGACATTGAAGCTGGGGATCATCGGCGCGGCGGCATCGACTTCCTTCAGCCCGTCATAGGCATAGACCAGACGGGAGAGGGGATAGAGATGCACATCCATCTTCACGCCGACCCGGCGCAGCGCCTCGGCGATCACATCATGCTCAAGCCCGAGGAACCGCCCATCGGCCCCGGTCATGACGTAAGGCGGAACCGGCCGTAAACCGATGCGCAGTTCCTGCGCCGTTGCGGGGGCCGTCAGACCCGCCAGCAGGCAGAGGCTTGTCAGGATTTTTACGATCCGTGTCATACGGCTACTTTATCAAACGCCCGGAAAAACGCACCTGAAAAGATTACCAGAAGGTTAACCCTCTGTATCGTGTCGAATTCGCGGAATGGTTGAAGGAAAACTTCTCTATTTTTTCCGGCCCGATATTCTTTGTCCGCTTGCGCAAACGGCTTCCTGCCGCCATCTGCCAAGGGTAACACTGGAGGATACACTATGGACGACAAGACCAGGACTGAACTGGAGGCGGCTGCTTTTCGGCGCTTGGTGCAGCATCTGCAGGAGCGCACGGACGTTCAGAACATCGATCTGATGAATCTGGCAGGGTTCTGCCGCAATTGTCTGTCAAAATGGTATCGTGCAGCTGCCGAGGAGCGAGGTGTCGCTCTATCGGACCCCGATGCACGCCAGATCGTCTATGGCATGCCGTACGAGGAATGGAAGCAGAAGCACCAGAACGAGGCCTCGCCACAGCAACTTCAAGGGTTTGCCGGTAGCCAGAAGGCCTCCTCGCACTAACGCACAGCGTTTGAGGAGGATAAAAATGATCGGTCGATTATCGGTTGCCGCCCTGGCGACCTTGGCCCTGGTGGGGTGCGCCAGCGGCCCGCCCCAGCCGTCCAACATCCAGGCCCCGACCATTGCCCAGGGCAAGGATGGGCGTGAAAGTGGGCGGGGCACCCTGTCCGCCTACAACTCGGGTCAGGATGACCGGATCGAGCTAAAGACCACGCTTGACGGTGGGGAGGGGTTCAGCGGGCCGCTGATCCAGCATCGATCAACGGCGCGCGAATATCAGCGGTCGGTCTATCAGCCGCCCGTCTATTATCGCGGCGGCTTCTATTACCCCGATTACGATACCTATACGCCCCAACTCGTCACCCGCTACGAAACCGAGGGGACGGCCCTGCTGATGGGCGACAAGGGTCGCAGCATGAGCTGCCGTTTCACCTTCACGCGGCCGAACCGTTCAATCTTCGGCGGCGGTTTTGGTGAATGCTCGGTGTCTGACGGCACGAAGCTCGTTGTTCCGAACTTTTGATTTTAAGGATCTATTATGAGCGGTAACCGTATCGAACGCGACACCATGGGCGACATCGAGGTGCCGAACGAGGCCTATTGGGGCGCTCAGACCGAGCGCTCGCGGCGCTTCTTCGCCATTGGCGGCGAGACCATGCCGACCCCCGTCATTCGCGCCTTCGCCTATCAGAAGAAGGCCTCCGCCATCGCCAACCGCAAGCTCGGTGTGTTGGCGGATAACCTCGCCTCTGCCATCGAAGCGGCCTGCGACCGCATCCTGGCGGGCGAGCTTTACCCGCACTTCCCCCTGGTCATCTGGCAGACCGGCAGCGGCACCCAGTCGAACATGAATGCGAACGAGGTCATCGCCAACGTTGCGAACCTCGCGCTTGGCTCGGAACTAGGCTCCAAGAAGCCGGTACATCCGAACGACCATGTGAACTATGGCCAGTCGTCGAACGACAGTTTCCCGACCGTGATGCATATCGCGGTGGTCAAGGAACTGACGGGCAGCCTGCACCCCGCTCTGCGCCATCTGCACGGAGCCCTGCTGAAGAAGGCCGACGAATTCGCCACTATCGTCAAGATTGGCCGCACCCATCTGCAGGATGCGGTGCCGATGACCCTGGGGCAGGAATTCGGCGGCTATGCCCGGCAGGTCGAACTGGCGCTGTCCCGCATCGATTCCTGCCTGCCGCATCTCTATGAAGTGGCCCAGGGTGGCACGGCGGTCGGTACCGGCCTTAACGCGCATCCCAAGTTCGCGGTTACCTTCGCCGAAGAGCTGTCGAACCTGACCGGCCATCCTTTCCGTCCGGCGGTGAATAAGTTCGAAGCGCTGGCGGCCCACGACGCGATGATCGAGGCCTCGGGTGTGCTCAATACCATCGCCACTGGTCTGATGAAGATCGCCAACGACATCCGCCTGCTGGCGTCGGGCCCGCGGTCGGGCCTGGGCGAACTGTTCCTGCCGGAGAACGAGCCCGGCTCCTCCATCATGCCGGGCAAGGTCAATCCGACCCAGTCCGAGGCGCTGACCATGGTCTGCGCCCAGGTCGCGGGCAACCATGTGGCGGCCACCATCGGTGGGATGACCGGGCATCTGGAACTCAACGTCTTCAAGCCGATGATCGTGGCCAACGTGCTGCGCTCCATCCGCCTGCTGGCCGATGGCGCGCGCAGCTTTACCGATCATTGCGTGGTGGGCATCGAAGCCAATCACGAAAAAATCGGCGAGCTGATGGCCAAGTCACTGATGCTGGTGACCGCGCTCAATACCCATATCGGCTATGACAAATCGGCCCAGATCGCCAAGAAGGCCCATAAGGAAGGCTCGACCCTGAAGGAAGCGGCGCTAGCCCTTGGTTTCGTGACCGAGGAGCAGTTCGCCGCCTGGATCGATCCCGCCAAGATGGCGCGGGGGGAAGAGTAATACATCGTCATCCCGGGACTTGATCCCGGGATCCCCTCCGGGGGCGTTTCCTACCAAACCTCGTCATCCCGCACTTGATGCGGGATCTTGTGTAGACAAACCGCGTCGAGAGACTGGACGGAGCCCGGCCACAGTGAGATCCCGCATCAAGTGCGGGATGACGGTTCCTGTTTGACGCATCACCAGAACATACGGGTGTAGAGAGCCCGGATTCCTAATGCGGTTTCCGCCGATCCCGGGCGCGATTGCGCCAGGCGGATTCCGTATCGCCAGCCACATGGCGCAGCTGATTGAGCAGGCTTTCGACGGAATCCCGCTCCTCGGCCGTCAGCGGTGTGCGTGCGATGGCGGACAGGCGCGGGGCGCCCAGTTGCTCAGCCAGACGGGCGAGCGATCCGAGTTCCATCTGCCACGCCGTCCAGTCGTGGGTATCGAGCGCGCGGCGCAGGCGCCCTGCCGCGACATCGATACTATCGACCATTCCTTGCCAAAGTTCCTCGACCCCCAGCGGGCCCAGCATTTCCGTCAGGCGCGCGATGGTGGCGTCGGACAGCAGGGGCTTCATGTTCCAGTCGACCGTGGCATGGCCTTCCGTCGGCGCCTGTCCCGTCAGCTCGGCAATGGTCGCATCGAGCTGATGCCAATCCACGGGCTTGGGTAGAATCCGGTCCAGCCCGGCGGCGAAGTAGCTTTCCCGATGTTCGGGCATCACGTCGGCGGTGAGGGCGATCAGGGGGAGCGCACAGGTCGGCTGCGGGGCGTTGCGGATATGGCGGGCGGCGGTCGCGCCGTCCATCACCGGCATCTGAATATCGAGAATGACGATATCGAACGGCTCGCTCAGGGCTGCATCGACCGCGAGGCGCCCGTTCTCGACCGCCGTCACCTGATGGCCCCGGCGTTTCAGCATGGTGACAACAAGGCTGCGGTTGATCTCATTATCTTCGGCCAGCAGGATGCGCATCGGGGCGATATGGGCCACCGGCGCTGCTGGACGACGCGCGGTTTGGACCGCTGCCGGATCGCCCTCGACCCCCGGAACGATGAACCAGAAGGAGGCGCCCTGGCCGGGTTCGGAGATGACGCCGATTTCGCCCTGCATCGCCTCCACAAGCCGTCGGCTGATGGCAAGCCCCAGACCCGTGCCGCCAAACCGCCGCGTGGTTGAGGCATCGGCCTGCATGAAGGGCTGGAACAGCCGCATCTGCTGTTCGCGCGGAATGCCGATGCCGGTGTCGGAGACTTCGAAGCGCAGGCAATTGAGGCCCGGCTCACCCGAGATCACACGCACCTTGATGGCAACAGTGCCGCCTTCGGTGAATTTCACGGCATTGCCGATAAGGTTCAGCAGGATCTGACGCAGGCGGGTGGGGTCGCCCTTCAGGATGCGCGGCAGATCCTCAGGCAAATCGACGGTCAGCGCCGTCCCTCGGTCTGCCGCGCGATTGCGGAACAGCTGCGCGACGTCCTGCACCAGCGGGACCAGATCGAAATCGATCCGTTCCAGCTCCAGCTGTTCGGCTTCGATCTTGGACAGATCCAGCAGATCGTCGAGCAGCGTCAGCAGGGCTTCGGCCGACGAGCGCAGGGTCAGCACCTGGGCGCGCTGTTCGTCGCTCAAGGGACTATCCAGCAGCAGATCGACCATGCCCAGCACACCGGTCATGGGGGTGCGCAGCTCGTGGCTCATGACCGCCAGGAACTGGCTTTTCGCCCGATTGGCCATTTCGGCCTTGGTGCGCTGGTTCTCCAGATCCGAACGCGACCGGAGCAGTTCTTCGACCGCCAGCGTACGCTGGGTGACATCGACCACGGTGAACTGCATGGCGGAGCGCCGGTTCCAGATGATCCGGCGCAGATAGGCATCGAGCCAGGCGTGGCTGCCATCGGCACGCCGGGCCAGCAGCTGGGGCAGTTCGACGGTCGCCGCCCCTTCACGGATCTGTTCCCAGGCGGCATCAATGCGCATGCGGGTATCGCCGTCGACCAGCAGCCCGACCGTCTCGATATCGACGACCGCCGATGGACTATCATAGCCGAACATGCGGGCGAAGGCGGGATTGGCGAAGAGAACCTTATGTTCCTTCACGATCAGCACGCCCTGGATTGACCCTTCGACGATATCGCGGAAGCGCGCTTCGCTATCGGCCAGGGCCCGCTCGGCGGCGCGCCGGTCAGTGACGTCCAGGGACGAGGCGATGACGACCCGGCGCCCCCCCACGCGTTCGACACGGATGTAATGCAGGAAGGATTTGGTGCCGCCGTGCCGGTCGACATGATCGGAGGCGGTCCAGTCCAGGATCTCACCCGCCAGCGCCCGCCGGTCATTTTCCTCGATCTGCTGTGTCAGGTCCGGATCATAGATCTGGCGCGCGGTCTTTCCGATGACTTCGGACGCGGTCTTGCCGACAAAATCGAGCGAATTATGGTTGATGTGGATGATCGCGCCAGCCTCGTCGCGGATCACCACATGCAGCGGCATGATGTTGAGGACGGCTTCCAGCAGCTCGGTCTGCATGCGCAACTGCATTTCGCGCTGGCGCAGCAGGGTGACGTCGGTGCGGATGCCGACCCAGCCGCCATCGGGGGTGCGATATTGCTGAAGCTGCAAAATCCGGCCGTCGCTACGTTTGACCTCTAGCGTGCCTGTCGCCTCGCGGATCTGTTTCATCCGGTTGATGATCCAGGTTTCCCGCTCTTCTGCTGTCGATGGAGCATCCGCATAATCGCCCGCTTCGACATCCAGGCGCAGGATTTCTTCATAGGTAACGCCGGGACGGACAGCGGCCCGATTGCGCGGGAACATGTCGAGATAGCGCCCGTTGCACAGCACCAGCTGTCCTTCGGCATCGAACAGCACGAACCCGTCGCGCATGGCCTCGATCGCGTCGCGCAGCTGCAACTCGGCGGCAGCCCAGGCCTGTTCTAGGCGGCGGCGTTCAGTCAGGTCGGAATGGGTGCCGCAGATCCGCAGCAGACGGCCCTTGTCGTCACGAACGGCGATGGCCCTGACCAGGATCCAGACCCAGGTGCCGTCCTTATGACGGAAGCGCTGGACGACATCGAGATGATCGATCTCGCCTGATACCATATCGGCTGTTAGCCGTTCGCCCGCCGCGACATCCTCGGGATCGACCAGATCGTACCAGGTCTTCAGGTCATCGCCCAATTCACCCGGCTGATAGCCCAACTGGGCCAGCAGACGCGGGGCGCGCCAGACCTTGCCGGTCTGCACGTCGAAGTCGAAGGTGCCGTCGCGGGTGGCAAGCGAGGTATAGAGATAGCGGTCGCGCTGGGTTTCCGCTTCCTTGAGGGCTGTCTGCAGATCGCCGATATCGGTGACGATCAGGATGAAGCGGCCATCATCCTCGAGTGGCTGCAGGCGAAGCCGATGGCCATCGGTACGGTTGAGCACATCCAGCGTTGCCCCTTCGGCACTCGCCGCTGCAATTCTGACGCCCAGGGGGCTTTCATCCTGGGTTTCCCAAAGGTCGGCCAGATGGGTTCCGGGAGGAATGCAGGCGATTTCCGGCGCGAGCCCCTTGCCCAGGGCGACCACGATTGGCTCCCCTGGGGTGACGATCAGACATGGCAGGCGAAGCGGGTCGAGCAAGCTGGGGGCGTATCCGGCTGAAGGGGCGGTCAGGAGCGGGCGGGGCGGCGACGCAGACCGGGCGTCAGCAGGCGGCGGGGCAGGTCCTTCAGGCTCGATACCGCCTGGGGGATCTTCATGACGTCGACGATCCGGCGGTCGAGGAAATCCCAGGTATCGGTGAAACCGTCGCTGTCATCATCCAGCCAGACCATGACGGTCGCGCTATAGACGGCGGCCAGCAGGCCACGCTTGGTGTAGAAATTGAAGTCGGCCGAACGGTCGCCGCAGGCGTGCCAGATCTCGTCGACCGTTCTATAGAGTATGCGACCGGCCAGCAGCTGATTGCCCGGCAGGGCCAGGACCGAGAAGGTGCGCCGGACGGCTTCGCGATGGCGGGCCAGATGCATCAAGCGCAGGCGGACGGCCAGGGTGACCCGCTGGCGGACCTTCATGTCGACTGCCTGGGCAAGCCCTGCGGCCATGGCGGCATCGGCTTCGGCATTCCAATAGTCGATGATGTCGCGAACCCCGCCCGGAAAGGCACGGGCGATATCGGCATCGCTGATACCGAGGTGGCGCGCCCCGGCGGCAACCGCTTCGGCATTCAGGCCACCGAAGGGAACTTCGGCCAGGATGGCGGGCAGCAGGGCCGCGCGCAGTTCATCGATTGTCATGTCAAACCTCCCGCCGCGATCAATTCGTCGGCATAGACCAGCGAGCGGATATCCCGCATGCGCTGAGGGTAGAGAGTTCCGTCCAGGTGATCGCATTCATGCTGAACCACCCGGGCGTGGAAACCGCCGACCTCCCGCACCAGCCGTTCGCCATCCAACTGGATGCCGGAATAGCGGATCCGCTGGAAACGTGGCACCAGCCCTCTTAGGTCCGGCAGGGACAGGCAGCCCTCCCATCCTTCGACCTGCTCGTCATCCAATGGTTCGATGACAGGGTTGCACAGGATGGTTAGGTCGCAGACGGTGTCGTCCGGCCGGTCGGTGATCCGATGGGGCGGCACATAGAACATGACCAGCCGGGCTTCGACGCCAACCTGGGGCGCGGCAAGGCCGACCCCCCCCGCTTCCCGCAGGCTCGCGACCATCTGGGCCGCCAATTTTCGCCATTCGTCGGCCGTGGGGTCGGCAATGGGGGCGGCAGGGCGCCGCAGGGCAGGATGACCTGCTTTAACAATGGGTAAGGGCGGTAAGGTTTCGTTCATAGCTTGATGACTATGGCGGGGAACTTGCCCCGGGTAAACCTGTGGGAGGAAGAAAAGGCGCTAAAAGCGCACGGTGACTCAGACTCTTTCCTTTGCAAGTCGCCAACCTTGTGATAATCACCCACACCTCATTCGACACCGAGCTGCCGTTTCCAACAGGAGAAAGTCCGACCGTGCACGTCATCGTCCGCGATAATAACGTTGATCAAGCCCTCCGCGCGCTGAAGAAGAAGCTGCAGCGCGAAGGTGTTTTCCGCGAGATGAAGCTGCGTCGCAACTTCGAAAAGCCGTCGGAGAAGAAGGCCCGTGAAAAGGCTGAAGCTGTCCGCCGTCATCGCAAGCTGCTGCGCAAGCGGCTGGAGCGCGAGGGCTACTAAGCCCTCGATCGGGAACGGATCGCTCGAATGATAGAAACGCCCGGCCTTGGCCGGGCGTTTTGCTTTTGCGATCATCCGGAGCGGGCGAGCCGGCGTATCTGAAGACACGAGTCATAACCGCCAAGGATGATCGGCCTTCATGAACCTGCAGATAGCAATTCCCTGGCGTGACAGGGCCGGACGCTTCTCCGCCTTCAAGGCACTGGTCTTCGGGGCGCTGTTCCTGCCCGGTATCTGGGTTCTCTATAAGCTGACCCTGGGTCCGCCGATGGCGCGGCCGATCACCGAAGCGATCCACGAGCTGGGGCTGTGGGCGATCCGCCTGTTGCTGATCAGTCTTGCCCTGACGCCCCTGCGGCAGATCGGGCGTTGGCCGCAGGTGGCGCTGGTGCGCCGCATGATCGGCGTCGCTGGTTTTGCCTATCTCGCCCTGCATTTCGCCTTCTACATCGTCGATCTCGATGGAAACCTGCTGCGGGTAGGGTCGGAGATCGTGCTGCGCTTCTATCTGACCATCGGCTTTATCGCCCTGGTCATCCTGGCTGCGCTGGCGGCAACCTCCACCGATGGCATGCTGAAGCGCCTGGGCGGCCCGCGCTGGCGGCGCCTGCATAAGGGGGCCTATCTGGCGGCGATCCTGGGCAGCTGGCACTTCTTCCTGCAGGCCAAGGCGGATGTGGGGGAAGCGATCTGGATGATGGGCCTGACCCTATGGCTGCTCGCCTATCGCCCGATCCTCTGGAAATGGGACAGCAAAATCGCTGCCCACCCTGGGGTCTTGGCCGGATTGGGGCTGTTAGCGACGCTCGCGACGGCGATATTCGAGGTGAGCTATCTGCATCTGCGGGTCAATGCGCCGTTGGATCGTCTGATCGCGGCGCAGTTCGACTGGGGGCTGGGCGTGCGGCCTGCCTGGGTCGTCGGGGGTATCTGTCTGGTGGCGCTTCTGATAGCTCTGATCCGGCGCGGGGCGGAACCGGCGCGGTCGCGGCTGAAGACGGTGAGGTCATGAGAGGTCTGGTTGTTCACATCGCAGTTGCCCTGGTGGTGACGCTTGCTCTCAACGGCATGATCTTCGCCTTTGGCTGGAACCTCAATCCGACCACCAGACTTCGACCGTCCTTCGCGCCGCCGGGACCGGTCATCGGTGCTATCTGGACGATCCTGATCGCAGGCATGGCCGCCTCGCTCTGGAAGCTGCGCAGTCTGAGGCAATCGGGATTGGCCACCGGCGTTGTGGTCCTGCTCGCCGTTTGCCTCGGCTATCCGTTTTATGCCCTGGCCAGCAACAGCCAGTGGGTCGGCTTTGCGGGCAATCTCGTGACCTTGGGATTGGCGGCGGGGCTGGCCTGGAAAAGCTGGCCGATCTCGCGCTTTGCCGCGGTCCCCCTGGTAGCGGTTACGCTTTGGGTCAGCTACGCGACGCTGATCGTCATTGCGCTGCTGCGGGGCTGAATGCGGTTTCTCCGCTGGGCCGGGCTGGTACTAGCTATTCTGGGGGCGACCTTGCTGACCCAGGTCGGCGGTCTGGCCGTCCTTGCAGGCTGGGGCCTTGCCCGTTGGCTGCGGCGGGGTATGGGGACTGCGATCCTGGGCTTCAGCGCGGTCTATGCCGTGCTGACCCTGGTGGTGGTTCCCCCGCTGGCCGACCTGACCGGGCGTGAGCGTCTGCCGTGTTTTGCCACGCAGGACAGCCCTTATCAGGCCGCAACCCCGTTGCTCTGTGTATTGAACAGGACCTATGTGACTCCTGCTCTGCATCAGGTATTGCGCGGATTGTCAGCCGATATGGCGCGGAAATTCCCGGGAACACTCACGGTGTATCTCGACGGGAATTTCCCGTTCTTCGACGGCTTCCCGCTGTTGCCGCATCTCTCGCATCAGGATGGGCGCAAGCTCGATATCGCCTTCTATTACAAAGGCGCGCCGGGGGAGTTGCGATCCCCGATAGGCTATTGGGCATTCGAGATGCCGCAGCCGGGAGAAGAGGATCGCTGCGGAAAACAGTCGGGTCCGACCTTGCGCTGGGATATGGCGGCGATCCAGTCCTGGTTCCCCTCGCTGGCGGTGGATGAGCCGCGCACCCGTTCCGCGCTGGTCTGGCTCAGCACGGAGGGAGTTGCGATGGGTGTCGACCGGATCTTTGTCGAGCCGCATCTTGTCAGCCGTTGGGCTGTCGCTGCGCCCGCGATCCGCTTTCAGGGCTGCCGCGCCGCGCGGCACGACGATCATATTCATTTCCAGGTGAAATAAGCCCGCCCAGGGAATACCGGGCGGGCTTTTTAGGCTTAGGCGGCAATGGGGCCGAGGCGCTGCTTCAGGACCGAACCGACCGCGAAGCTGCCGCTGCCGAGCAGGGCCTGGACCACCAGCAGGACCGTCCAGAGGGCGGGGAAGGACCAGCCGCCACCGGCAGCGCTGAATACCCAGCCATTGCCGACATGCTGCAAGGTCGCGCCGATCATCAGCGGGATCAGGCCGAGGGCGACGAGGCGGGTGGCAACCCCGGCGATCAGGGCAAGGCCCCCGGCGATTTCCGCGAAGATCACGACATAGGCCAGGAACGCCGGATAGCCGATGGAAACGAAATACTGGGCGGTACCGACCGGGGTGAAGGTCAGGAACTTCAGGAAAAAGCCATAGGCCAGGAAAGAGATACCAAGCGAGACCCGAAGCAGGGCCGCGCCGAATTGAGTGTTACGGTCGGCCATGGGGGCCTCCTCTATCGCGTGACGGGCGGCGGGGTGCCGTCCTGTTGCGCTGAAGATGACCGTTTCCTATTGGTTGATAAAGTGGGGTTGAAATTGAAACACTGTCAATGAAATGGAAACGATAAGGCATTTGAAAATCTTCATTCTGTAGGAACGCCCAAGGATCGATCTTTCATTAACCTGCTCGGCGTCAGAGTTAGGAGGTTGCCTCAGATTCCCCGATTGAGTCCTGGGGTGACGACTCTTGTTTGAAATGGCGGTTGCGGGCATGGGCTAATCTCTAAACGAGACCTCTTCCAGCCTGAGCCCAGCTTTCGCTATGCTGCTTCTTCGGGGTCGGACCGCTCTAGAGGGAGTCCAAGAATGGACGAATTTTCGCTTCGTTTCTTCGCGTCGAAAGTCACGGTCAGCCAGTCCGACACGGGCGAGCGGAAGATCGTCGCCTATGGCACCTATGACGATAAATACGCAGGCGCCATCGGCCTTGTCTCCTCGGCCGAGAAGCACGAGCTGGAAGTCGAACTGGACGATGACGAGGATTTTTCCCTGACGGCCTGTCTGGTGCTGAAGCCGGAGTTTCTGGCCGAGGTGTCGCAGAATATCTTTGCGACCCTGGGTCAGGGCGGCGCGCTGCAGATCGAGATCGTGGGCGCGGCGAAGCTGAAGAAGGATTTCACCTTCGACGAGGATGACGACACGGTCGATTTCGCCAAGCCTGGCAGCTTTGCCCTGAGCGGCTTCTGCATCGATTATCTGCTGGGCCAGGCCGACGCGGACTGACATTCCCTGTCATTTTGTCATCGCGGACCTGATCCGGGATCCGACCGAAGGTTGTTGCCTCGCGACACCCTTTGAGACTGGCCATCCAGGCGGCCGGATCCCGGCTCAAGGCCGGGATTACACTGTGTTATTTGGGTAACGGTCCCTAAGCCGTTCCGCGCATGCCGCGCGCTTCCGACAGCAGATACTGGGTCGCCTGTTCGGCCGGAAGTGCCGGGGCGAACAGCCAGCCTTGCAACGCGGCCTTACCCTCGCGCCCCAGTTCGGCCGCGACCTCGTCCGTTTCGACACCTTCAGCAACCACATCCAATTCCAGGCTGTGGGCCAACGACATCAGCGCCTTGACGATAGCGCCGGAGAGACGCGACTTGCCGAGATCATAGATGAATTTTTTGTCGATCTTCAGCCCGTCGACCTCATAGTCAGCCAGATGGTTGAAGCTGGAATAGCCGGTGCCGAAATCATCGATCACCACCGGGATACCCCGCTTGCGCAAGGCACTGATCTGGGCGGCGGCATAGGCCGGATTGGCGATGATCGAGGTCTCGGTCAATTCCAGCTTCAGGCTGCCCGGCGCGACGTCATGGCGCTGGATATGCCGATCCACCATCTCCACAAGGTTCTGGTCAAGAAGCTGGCGCGCCGACAGGTTGACGCTGATCGTAACGGGATAGTTGGGTGCCAGACGCCGCCATTCGGCCAATTGCGCGCAAGCCTGACCGATAGTCTTGTCACCAATCGCGAAAATCAGATGGCTCTGTTCGGCATGGGGGATGAATTCATCGGGCGGAATCAGCCCCTTGACCGGGTGGTGCCAGCGGATCAACGCCTCGAACCCCATTAACGTATGGGGATTAGCGCTCATGATCGGTTGATAGGACAGCCGAAGCTGATCCGTCTCCAGCGCCGTCAGCAGTTCGGTTTCGATTTCCAGACGCTGGACGGCATCAGCACGCATCTTGGGTAGATAGCGCATCGAACGGCCGCCGCCCATCGCCTTAGCCTTGCGCATGGCGGTCGCGGCATTGCGCAGGACTTCCTCGGTCGCCTCTTCTGCCGAATGCGGCTGGGCGACACCGATGCTCAAGGTCAGGCTGACCGCGCGTCCCATGACTTGCAGCGGCAGGCGCATGGCATTATCCAGATCCTCGACCACCCGCTCCAGCATGCCCGGCCGATCGATCCCGGTGCTGAGCAAAAGGCCGAACTCGTCAGAGCGCAGACGGGCCAGCAATCCCCGTTCTGCGACCGTTTCCGCCAAGCGGGCAGCCAGGGCAACCAGGGTGGCATCGCCACCGGCTTTCCCCAGGCTTTCATTGACCTTGCCCAGATCGTCGCAATCGATGACGACCAACGCATAGGGCGGACCCGAGAGCGCACGGAAGGCATCGGCCGCCCCGTTGATCCCCTTATAGAGGGCAGACCTGCCCGGCAGTCCGGTCAGGCGATCGGCATCGACCGATGCTTCCAACCCGGTGACGCCGCTCATGGCCGAAAGGCGAGCCTGCATGTCCGATAGACGGTTTTCCGCCTCGGCCCGGGCAAAGGCCGCCACGGCCATCGCGCAGATATCGGCAAGCGAGGTTAGGAACCCCTCCTCTTCCGAACGCCAGGGTCGCGCGCCTTCCACATCGCTAACGCAGATCGCGCCCCACCGGTGATTACCGTTGACGATGGGCGCATCCAGCATCGCCCGGATGTTGCTGGCGGCGATATGAGCCTCCAACCCCTGCAGGCGAAAGTCTCTGGACGTATCATTGGAGACGAACAAACGGTCGTCGCGCAGGGCAGCAAAATAGGTCGGCGCCTTGGTCGCGGGAAGCTGCTGCCCGACAGCCGATGGATAGTCGGCCGAGCCGTGGAATGCGACGCAGCGCAGAGATTGCTGCTGATCGTCAAACATCCACAGGCTGGCACGGCCGACATTCAGTAGGCTGGCGGCACTGGTGACGATTTCACCTAAGATGGCGTCGAATTCTGCCTGAGTGCGGACCGGGCGAGCCGCCAAGTCGCGCAGGGATCCAATCTGTTGGCGGATACGCTGTTCCAACATCGGATCGGGTGACAAATTATCCACAGCAGCCAATACCCTTGTTCAAGCGCACCCCGTTAAAACTTTATATACTTAAAAAACAAAACGGCGATAAGGAAAATTTTTAGTTAATTTTGAATTATATTATTAACGGGCGATTTGTCTGAAGTGTTTACAAGATTAATCGTGCAACCTATTACGTCCTGGGAGCGACATAATCGAAATGAGCCAAGAGCGCCAAAGCATTGATATCCTGGATGCAACCGGTTTGAGCTGTCCCTTGCCTGTATTACGCGCCCGAAAACACCTTAACAGCATACAGGCCGGTGCGCGTTTAACTGTTCTGGCAACTGATCCTGCTTCCGCGCGCGACTTCCCCCGCTTTTGCGAGAGCACCAGCCATCGCCTTATCGAAGTGACGGAGGAAGCCGGCGTCTTCCGTTTCGTGATCGAAAAAGGACCCGACCGCAATTCCGTTCAAGAAAGCGGCGGCCCGTCCCTTTAGGGTCGCGGCATGACATACGCTGACAGCATCACCTCTGATCCCAGTTTCCGCAGCGAATTCGCGCGCGGCTTCCTGATCTGCCTTCCCATCGCCCTTTCGGTTGCGATCTTCGGCATCATCTATGGGCTGCTCGCCGCCCAGAAGGGCCTGAGCCTTGTCGAGGCGGTGGGCATGTGCCTGATCGTCTTTGCCGGGGCGAGCCAGCTGCTGGCGCTGGAACTCTGGTCGATGCCGCCCACGGCCCTGACGCTGGCCATAGCGGTCTTCATCATCAATCTGCGCTACCTGATGCAGACCGCCACCCTGGGCGAGGTGCTGAAGCCCTGGGGCCGCGCCGGATTGCTGGCGACCCTGTTCAATGCCGACGAGAATTGGGCCGTCACCATGACCGAACATAAAAAGGCGCCGGTCGGCCCCGGCTTCTTCATGGGGTCGGCAATGGCGCTCTACTCTTTCTGGGCAGGGAGCGCCGGGATCGGCTGGCTGGCGGGCGGCGTCGCCCCGGATGCCGAGAAATACGGGCTTAGCTTCGTTGGCACCGCAGTCTTTCTGTTCCTGCTGCAGGGGCTAGCCAAGAAGCGCAGCGATCTGCTGCCGATTCTGGTCGGCGCCGGGGCCGCCATTGCCGCTGCCAAACTTATCCCCGGCACCTGGTTCATTCTGATCGGCGGTTTGGCAGGCAGCCTCGCCGGGCTAGCCCGCGATCTGCTGAAGGAGAAGACCTATGCGTGAGTGGTACGCCGTCGACCCGGCCATCGCGCTCGCCATCCTGGCCATGGGCGTCGCAGCGGCCCTGCCGCGCATGGGCGGCCTCGCCCTGGTGCGGATCATGGGTCAGTCGCCCCTGATGGAAGCCTGGTTGCGCCATGTCCCTGCTGCCATGTTCGCCGCCATCTGCGCCCCGGCCCTGATCAAGGGGAGCATTGCCGAATGGTTAGCTGCTGCCACCACCTTGCTGGTGGCACGCCTGGGCGGAAACCTTGCCGTAACGCTGATCTGCGCGATCGGCACTGTCGCGGGGCTGCGCGCGATCTTATGATCGCGGCGGGCGCGGGCCTGCGAGCCATTCTGTAAAAGCCCAGGCTTTGCGCGTAGCATCTGCCTATCGGATGGGCAGATCGTCACAGCGGCAGGCTGTCACCTTCTCGAACTGGCAGCACACCGACGATAATCAGTCCCGAACCTATTAGATGAAACATCGAAGCATCCCAGGCGTTCGGCCTGGGAAGAGACTTCGGGAGGGTCGGTCATGATATTCGGCATGGATGCCGCCATTCTGGCGCGCGCGCAGTTCGCCTTCACCATCTCGTTCCACATCCTGTTTCCCGCCTTCACCATCGGCCTTGCGAGTTACCTCGCGGTGCTGGAAGGCCTCTGGCTCAAGACCGGGCGCACGGTCTATCGCGACCTTTTCCGCTTCTGGCTCAAGATCTTCGCGGTGTCCTTCGGCCTCGGCGTCGTGTCGGGCGTGGTTATGAGCTATCAGTTCGGCACCAACTGGAGCCGCTTTTCGGATATCGCGGGCAATATCCTCGGCCCCCTGCTGTCCTATGAAGTCATCACCGCCTTTTTCCTGGAGGCCGGTTTCCTCGGCATCATGCTGTTCGGTGAGAAGCGCGTGGGCAAGGGCATCCATTTCTTTGCCACCTGCATGGTCGCCGTCGGCACGCTGATCTCCAGCTTCTGGATTCTGTCCGCCAACAGCTGGATGCAGACCCCCCAGGGCTACGAGATCATCGACGGCCGTTTCTTCGCCCGGTCCTGGATCGAGATCGTCTTCAATCCCTCCTTCCCCTATCGCCTTGTCCATATGGTGCTGGCAGCATACCTCACTACCGCCTTCGTGGTCGGTGCGGTCGGGGCCTATCACCTGCTGCGCTACAAGGGGAACGAGGCGGCGCGCACCATGTTCTCCATGGCGATGTGGATGGCGGCCATCGTGGCGCCGATCCAGATCTTCGTCGGCGATCTGCACGGCCTTAATACCCTAAAGTATCAGCCCGCCAAGGTCGCGGCGATGGAGGGGCATTTCGAAACCCACAAGGGCGCCCCGCTGATCCTGTTCGGCTGGCCCGACCGCGAGGCGGGCGAGACGAAATATGCAGTCGAGATCCCCAAGCTCGGCAGCTTGATCCTGACCCATGAATGGGACGGCCAGATCAAGGGGCTGAAAGAATGGCCGCGCGACGAATGGCCGAATGTCGCCGTGGTCTTCTGGGCTTTCCGCATCATGGTCGCCATCGGTACCGCCATGCTGTGCATCGGCCTCTGGAGTCTGTTCCTGCGGTATCGCGGGCGCCTCTATGAGACGACGCTGTTCCATAAAGCCGCCCTTGCCATGGGCCCGGCTGGGTTTGTTGCGATCCTGGCAGGCTGGTTCACCACCGAAGTCGGCCGCCAGCCCTATGTCATCTATGGCCTGCTGCGCACCCGCGATGCGCTGTCACCGGTATCGGCCGAACAGGTCGCAATCTCGCTGGGGCTGTTCATCGTGGTCTACGGCATCGTCTTCACCACGGGCGTCTATTACCTGCTGAAGCTGATGCGGCTTGGCCCCCTGACCGGCACGCCGGAGGGCGGTCCGGGTGAACCCCGGCAGCCAAAACGGCCCCTGTCGGGTTCCGACATTCCCCTCGATCAGCCGGAGTAAGCGAGCATGGGCATCGATCTTCCCCTGATCTGGGCCATCATCATCGCCTTTGCCGTCATGATGTATGTCGTGATGGACGGGTTCGACCTGGGCATTGGCATCCTCTTCCCCTTCTTCCCCGAAACCCGCGACCGCGATGTCATGATGAACAGCGTCGCGCCGATCTGGGACGGCAACGAGACCTGGATGGTCCTGGGTGGCGCGGGTCTCTTCGGCGCCTTCCCGCTGGCCTATTCGGTCATCCTGCCCGCGCTTTACCTGCCGCTGATCCTGATGCTGATCGCCCTGATCTTCCGGGGCATCGCGTTCGAGTTCCGCTTCAAATCCAACCGTACCAAACCCTGGTGGGACCGGGCCTTTGCCTGGGGATCGCTGCTGGCGACCTTCATCCAGGGGGCGGCGCTGGGGGCCTTCATCCAGGGCTTCAAGGTGGTGGAGCGGGGCTATGCCGGTGGACCTTTCGACTGGGTCAGCCCGTTTGCGATCTTCTGCGGTCTGGCCCTGGTCGGCGGCTATGCCATGCTGGGCTGCGGCTGGCTGATCTGGAAGACGGAGGGCGATCTGCAGAAACGCATGTATCGCCTGATGCCCCGCATCGGTCTGGGCGTGGCGCTCTGCATCGCCATCGTCAGCCTCTGGACGCCCATCGCTTTTCCGAAGATTTCGGAGCGCTGGTTCGGCCCGAACATCTATTTCCTGTGGCCCGTCCCGGCGCTGGTGCTGGCCTGCGTCGTTCTACTGATCCGGGCGGTGCGGTCGAAGCGCGAGCTGCAGCCCTTTGTGCTGACGCTGGCGCTCTTCATCCTCTCCTACCTCGGGCTCGCCATCAGCCTCTGGCCGAATGTGGTGCCGCCCGCGATCACGATCTGGGATGCCTCATCGCCCCCGGAAAGCCAGGGCTTCCTGCTGGTCGGGATGCTGTTCCTGATCCCGATCATCCTGGTCTATACCGCCTATAGCTATTACGTGTTCCGCGGCAAGGTCGACGAAGATGGCTATCATCATTAGGCCGGGCATCATTAGGAAACTGGGCTGGGCGGCCCTGCTCTACCTCGGCGGCATCATGGCCGTCGGGGCGCTGGCCTACAGCATCCGGCTGCTGATTTTATAGCTTCACACAGACACGTCATCCCGGCCCCGCGTGAGGACACTCTCGAACGGTGGAGAACCGCAACCGCCTTCGTCCGGATCCCGGATCAAGTCCGGGATGACACTTCTTATTAGAGAGCGGCCTCAAGTAGGGCCAAGCCCGGTAGGCTAGCGTAAAAAGCCAGCCTTAAGTAGGGCGAAGCCCGGTAGGTTAACTTAAAAAAAGTCCTACCGCCGCCAAGCACAGACGGCGAGGCTGAGCCAGCCGAGGATCAGGAGGGTGCCGCCCAGCGGTACCACCGGTCCCATTGGCCAGCCGAGCCAGTTCTGCAGATAGATGCCGACCGAAAAGCCGAGTGCTCCAAGCTGGAACAAACCAGCCGTGACGCTCAAGGCACGGCCACGTAGAGCGAGACCCGCAAGGCCCAGCGCTAGCGCATGGAGAATATGGAAGCGGGCGGCATCGGCCACGACGATTGATGCCAGCGGGCCATGGGCCGCGGCTGCGGCGACGGCTACCGCCGCCGCGCCATTCACGGCACCGAGCGCGAGCCAGCGGCTCACGATTGCTTCGGCAGCTCTTCTTTCTTCGCAGCGGCCGGGGGCGGCGGCACGTCTTCGGCCTTGTCAACCGCCGGGGTCTCTTCGTTCAGGCCCTTCTTGAAGGCCTTGAAGCCCTTGGCGATATCGCCCATGGCGTTCGGCAGCTTGCGCGTGCCGAAAATCAGCACGACGACCGCCAGAACGATCAGCCAATGCCAGAGGCTAAAACTACCCATCGAACTTTCCTTCCCACATCCCGAAGAGAGAGTCTCTCTCCAGGTTAATTAAGACCCTGGAACAGGGCGCGCAACCCACCCGCCATCATCTCCACGCCGATCGCCGCCAGAAGCAGGCCGAACAGGCGGTTGACGATATTGATGCCGAAGCGGCCCAGACGCTCGCCGATCGGTGCCGCGAGCCTCAGCGCCCAATAGAGCACATAGGTGACGACAACGATAGCGATAGAGACGGCAACCTGATGCCAGAAGCTCGATCCCTTCTGCCCTTCGATGATGACAGTTGAAATCGTGCCGGGACCCGCCAGTAGCGGGATACCGAGGGGGACGACGCCAGCCGATTGACGGGATTGCGCTTCCTCGGCTTCAGCGGGGGTCTGCTGCAGGGTGGAGACCTTGGCCGACAGCATCGACAGGGCCATCAGCAGCAGGACAAGCCCACCTCCGACCCGGAAGGAGGCGATGGAGGTGCCCAGGACGCTGAGAACGACATCGCCCGCGAAGGTCGAGAAGATCAGGACAGCGGCGACAGTACGTCCGACAGTGGCGGCGGTGCGCCGTTTTTCCTCGTCCGCCTGCCCGGCCGTCAGATCAAGAAAGACGGGCAGGGCTGCAAAAGGTGTCAGAATCGCGAAAAGCGACAGGCAGAAGCTGATGTAGGTACTGATGCTCAGCATGGCGCCACCTGTCGCTTTTCGTCTTTAACCTTAGCCGGCGACGAACGGGAGGACTTCGCGCGAGCCGTCCCAGATCATCTTCACCGAGATATAGAGGATCATCGCCAGGCCGACATAGGCGATCCAGCGATAGCGGTGCAGCAGGCGGGCGATGAACTGGGCGGCCACAGCCATCAGCACGACGGACATGATCAGACCGATGACCAGCGCCGAGGTGTTGTGACGGGCGGCGCCTGCGACGGCCAGCACATTGTCCAGCGACATGGACAGATCGGCAATCAGGATCTGGATGATGGCCTGCTTCAGGGTCTTGGTCGGGCCTTCGGCTTTCGGCTCGGTCGAAGGATCGCCATCGATCAGGGCAGCGGCGTCAGCTTCTTCCTTCTGTGCGCGGATTTCGCGCCACATCTTCCAGCAGACCCAGAGCAGCAGAACGCCGCCGGCCAGGGTCAGGCCGATAATACCCAGCAGATGGGTGGTGATGGCAGCAAAGCCAATACGCATCACAGCGGCGGCGGCGATACCGATGAAGATCGCCTTCTTGCGGATTTCCTTCGGCAGACCGAAGACGGCAAGGCCGACGACGATCGCGTTGTCACCAGCAAGAACCAAATCGATCAACAGAACCTGGCCGAGTGCAACCAGCCCTTCGTGGGTGAATAGTTCGCTAAAATTCAGCCAATCCAGCACTGTCGCGCTCCCTATCTCGTCAAAATCCAAAAAAACGGCTCAAGGCCATCTGTATTGCCTCGATGCCGATATACACGATGAGGGACACAATCGCAGCAGCAACTATCGATACAATGAAGCCAAAGACCATCATGAGGCCATCTTCCTCGATCAGGGCGAGGGAGATGAGCAGGATAGCCAGTGCTGGAACGAAGTTGCCGAAGACGATCGGCAGTGCCATCAGGGTCGCCATCGCGAAGATCACGGCTCCGCTGACACGCCGCAGGGTCGCGGTGGTAAAAGCGTGCAGGCGGGGGCGCAAGCTGCGTTCCACCTTGGCCACATAGGGCTGCGCCCGCTCAAGCAAGTGAATGAGGTCAAGGCGCGCGAGCGTCTTCTTGCGCAGATATTGCGGCAACCACGGGCGCGGCATCCCAAAGGCGAGTTGGGAGGCAAATAGCATCATAGGCAGCCCGAACAGGGTCGATACGCCAGGAAGTCCGGGGATCGGCACGGAATTCGGTATCGCCAGCAGAAGCAGAAGCAGTCCGAAGGCATGGTGGCCCAGGCCGTCGACAAGATCACCCAGGCTGATGCGTTCGGCCGGATGTGCCCTGACCACATCGATCAGAAGCTGGCTCGCGCTGGGTTTATGAGTGGTCTCGTCGATTGTTTGATCAGCCATACCTGAGTTTCATGCCAAGAATGGTCGCCGCAGGGACCAACGTCAGGGCATTGGCGACCATTATGGGAATGTCCTTCGCAATTATTCCATAGACCAACCACATGGTGACGCCAGCCACGAAAGCGCAATAGGTGGCTAAGCTGATGCTGCTGGTGTCACGGGTGCGGACGGCCCGGATCGCCTGCGGGAAAAAAGCGGCGGTGGTCAGCATCGCCGCCACGAGACCGATGAACTGGACAAGATTGAAGGACACGGCACGAAGTTCCGATGGGTGAGGCGTTGTTTCGTTTCTTGTTATCGGGTTAGGCGTCTTGATCCGGCAGTGCCTCTGAATAGGCGTGCAGGTGGCCTTTGGGATCGCGCACCTGCCAGCCGCCATCGGCTTCCGCCAGATAATCCGGGCCGATCGGGACTTTTCCGTGGCCACCGGGCAGGTCGAGCATATAGGTCGGCTGGGCAAGCCCCGATATCGGACCGCGCAACTCGCGCAGCAGGGCGCGGCCCTTGGCGATGGGCAGGCGGAAATGGCCGGTTCCGGGGGCAAGATCGGGGTGGTGCAGATAATGCGGCTTCACCCGGTTCGCGACCATGGTGCGCAGAAGGTCGCGCAGCGCCTCGACCGTATCATTGACGCCTTTCAGCAGCACGGACTGACCGAGCAGCGGAATGCCGCCATCGACCAGCAGCGCAATCGCCTGACGCGCTGCATCTGTGAATTCGCGGGCGTGATTGGCATGCAACAGGATATAGGTCGGCGTGCGGCCCCTGAGCGCTGTGACCATCTGCTCGGTCACCCGCGCCGGATCGACCACCGGCACGCGGGTATGGAAGCGCACCACCTGCACATGGGGAATGGCATCGAGCCGCGCCTTGATCTCGCCCAGGCGCCGGGGTGACAGGATCAGCGGATCGCCGCCGGTCAGAATGACTTCCCAGATCTCCGGGCGCGAGGCGATATAGGCCAATGCCGTCTCAAGCTCGTCGGCCGACAGGAAGGCCTCGGACCCTGGGCCTACCATCTCGCGGCGGAAGCAGAAGCGGCAATAGACCGGGCAGGCCTGCACGATCTTCAGCAGCACCCGGTCGGCATAGCGATGGACGATCCCCTTGACCGGCGAATAGGGCGCATCCCCGATGGGATCTTCACGCTCGGCCCCATGGGTCGCGAGTTCTGCCGTCTGGGGCACAAACTGACGGGCAATCGGGTCGGCAGGGTCGGCCCGGTCGATCAGATCCGCAAGATAGGGGGTAATCGAAACTGCATAACGCGACGCAACAAGATCCAATTGCTCGACATCGGGCATTGGAACGAGGCCGGCCTCGGTAAGGTCGGCGATGGAGCGCAGCGCGGTCATGATGACGCTAGCTTGTACGCGTGATCGTCAGGCGCGCCAAGCGTTTGAAATGCAGGTCAGATTTCGACTTGGAACAGAGCTGCGGCGGATCGGACGCCGCAGCGGGCGGGCATGGCCGTATGGGCGGCGGCCATGCGGTCGCAATCAGACGATTTTGCGTAGCAACGCGAGAAAGGTTTCGCGTTCACTGATCGAGAAGGGGGACAGAACCGTCTCGGTGATCTGCTGGCCCAGCGGAATCGAGGCCGCGAGCACTTTACGTCCCTCGACAGTCAGGCTGAGCAGCGTGCGGCGGCGGTCCTGCGGATCATCTCGACGGGATACCAGGCCCTGATCCATCAGACGGCGCATGACGCCCTGGCTGGTCGCGGGATCCATGGCGATCATCCGGCCCAGCAGGTTCTGGCTGACTTCACCACAATCGGCCAGCTTGCACAGGGCGGCGAACTGCATGGGGGTCAGGCCGTCAGCGCCGAACTTCTCTGCAAAAGCGGCCGTGGCTCGTTGATATGCGCGACGCAACAGTTGGCTGACTTGATCATCAATAACAAAACTTGCCGATTCTAAATGCAGAGGTTCTTTGAGCACGACGTTCATCTTCCCGATCCCTTGGCCCCATGAATGTCACAACGCTAGCTGAACTAACCGGCATCCACACCGGTAAGAAATGCGAGGTGAAGCCATGTTTTGTCGGCAAGACCGACAGGTGGCGGTGCGCTCAAGTTTCCGGTACAGTCGCGCCTTAAAAAAAATGTCGACGAGTGTCGGGGGAAGGCTATGCGTCGGACGGTAGGGGTTCTTGGTAGGGTTTTCGGGCTTGGAATCTGGTTACTTGCGGGAAGCGCTTTAGCGGCAGGCCTCAGCGAGACCGAGGTCAATGCCTTATATGATGCAGACAAGCTCAATGAGCTGCAGTCGCTGGTGGCTGCTCCTGCCCGGTCGGGCGACGCTGTCGGTCTTCTGGGCGCTGGCGCCGTGGCCGCCCGCAAGGGCGACATGGCCGGGGCCTTCGATTATTTCAAGAAATCCGCCGACAAGGGCAACGCCCGCGCCATGTTGACGCTGGGTCGGTTCTATTTAAGCGGCGTGGGCGGCATTGCTGCCCGCGATCCCGCCATAGCGGCCGATTGGGTGCAGAAATCCCACGGGGCAGGATTGCCGGAGGCCGCACTGGATCTTGGCATGCTGCATGCGGCGGGTCAGGGTGTCGCGCGGTCGCCGGAAAAGGCCGTGCAATATTACCGTGAGGCAGCCGATAAAGGTGTACCCACAGCGGCGGGTTTGCTGGCGGAAAGCCTGGCGTCGTCGAGTGACAAAGCTGTGCGGGCCGATGGCGCCGCCTATGCCCGTCTTGCGGCGCAACGTATGAAAGCCAAGGATAATCGCGATAAAGTGGCAAAACTCGCCGATCTGCTGATGGCCAGCCTTGACGATGCCGGACGTCAATTGGCGGACAAGAAATTTGCGGATATGCAGGCGAGTGTCCCCTCGGCCCGCGATACCCGCGACCTGAATGAAGCCAAGAACGACGCGGCAAAATAACAAAACGCCCGGAGGACTTCCTTGAAAGGTTTCAGCGGCTGGTTGGCTGCCTATGGCGATCGGCGGACGCTGATCGTCATGTTACTTGGGGTCGTTTCCGGCCTTCCGCTCGCCCTGTCGGGGACCACGCTGTCGATCTGGCTGGCTGAAGCCGGGGTTAGCCGGACTGCCATTGGCATCTTCGCGCTGGTTGGCATGTCCTATACCTGGAAGTTCCTCTGGGCCCCCGTCCTCGACTATCGCGCCCCGCCGCTTCTAGGTGGGTTCGGCCGCCGTCGAGGCTGGGGCTTGGTCGCCTTGGTGGGATTGATTATAGCCACCTTGGGCGTAGGGCTCTCCGATCCGGCCAATGCCCCCTGGTGGACAGCCCTGGCCGCCGCCGCTGTCGCCTTCTTCTCCGCGACGCTCGATATCGTCATCGACGCCTATCGCATCGAAACCCTGCCCGAGGAAAAGCAGGGCGCCGGGTCTGCCGCGATCATCTATGGCTATCGTATCGGCATGCTGATCTCCGGCGCGGGCGCCCTCTATGTGTCCGAGATTTTTGGCTGGTTCACCGCCTATGCGGTGATGGCGATCATTCTGGCGGCGGCCATTCTGCTGTTTCTTCTGCTGCCCGAACCCGAGGTTCCCGTCAGTACCCGCCGCCCGCCCGCCAGCGTCGCCGAGCATCTCGATGCGGCGATCATCGGTCCGTTCCGCGCCTTTGTCGCCGCTCAGCCCCTTTGGCCCGCCTTGCTGGCCTTCGTGGTGCTCTTCAAGTTCGGGGACGCGCTGGCGGGGGTGATGACCAACCCCTTCTATGTCGCGCTCGGTTTCAGCAAGATCGATATCGCCAATGTCTCCAAGGTCTGGGGCCTGATAGCGACCCTGATCGGGGTGTTCCTGGGCGGGGCGCTGGTCGCCCGGTTCGGTATCCTGAAAGGGCTGCTGATCGGCGGCTCGCTACAGCTCTTCTCGAATTTCGTGTTTGTGCTACAGGCCTGGGCCGGGGCAGACATCACTGTCCTGTCCTTCACCGTTTTTATCGAGAATGCGGCCAGCGGCATCGGCACGGCGCCCTTCGTTGCTTATCTGTCGCGTATCAGCCAGCGGGAATTCAGCGGCACGCACTATGCCCTGCTGTCGGCGCTGGCAGCCACGGGGCGGACCTTCCTCGCCTCCTCGGGCGGGTGGTTCGCCGATCAGTTGGGTTGGGTCCCGTTCTTCCTGCTGACGACAGCCGCAGCGGTGCCGGGGCTTATCGTACTCGCCTGGTTGATGCGGAAGGGGGCGGCGCTGCCGGTGGTGGAGCAGGCGGCGGCGCCATCAGGTCGCTGACGGCCTGAAGCGCGCGCGACGGCGGGATGCGATCCAGCGTGCCGCCCGGCGCCCCGCAGTCGCTGGGGGTCAGCCGGTCCAGGCGGCTTGCAAACGGCAATAGATCAAGCGGGTAGGAATCCGGCGTCAGGGCGACCATCGGCATCCCGGCAATCGCCAGCAGATGGGCCATGTCGCTGGGTGCCACCAGGGCGGCCTGACAACGTCCGGCCAGGGCGACGGTCAGGTCCGGGCGCCCGTTGTAGCGCCGCGCCTGGGGCTGCTGAAGCGGGAAGATGGCACCGGGAACAGCAGCCGCGATTTCCTCGCGCTTCAAGGATTCCTCTGGCGTCAGGAAAAACGCCGGGCGCCAGCCGTTGCCGATCAGCGAGCGGGCGGCGCGGGCAAAGCTTTCCAGCGGCCAGGACTGTCCGCGTGATGTGAGGCCGGGGGTCAGGGCCAGATAGAGCCCGCCGCTCGGCATCAGAGTTTCGGCCAGGCGCAGCACCTCGCCCGACATCGGCAGAGGGGCGAAGGGATCCGGGGCAATGCCGCTGGTCAGGGCCAGCAGCCACAGCAGCCGATGCACCGGCGCCACCGGCATCGGCGGCGTTTCCGGGCCAGGGCGGACGGAGGACAGCAGGAAGCCGCCCGCGCTGGAAACGAACTGCCGGGTCGAAATCCCGCGCACGGCCAGCATGGTGCCGAAAGCTTCCTGGGTATCGATCACCAGATCGAAGGTGCGGCCGGGCAGGGCGCGCCCGAACATCTCGATCCAGCTTTCCCCGATCCCGGCTTCGTCGATCACCTCATTGACGAGGCCTGCGACCAATTGGGCATAGACGCTGCGATAGGCGCTCGCGCCCCGTCCGGCCAGCCAGGTGATATGGGCATCGGGAAAACTGTCACGCAACGCACGCAGAAACGGGATGCGCCGTGCCGCCTGACTGGGCGGGTCGTCGGTGGAATAGATCAGCAGTCGGGGGGATTCAGGCAGCGATAAGCCGGTCATGACGCTGGTAACAAGAGGGGTCCTTCAGTCATTCTAACATCAATCCTATCGAAAGAGCCTCCCCCAATCGAAGAGCGACACCCAGCATGACGGTCCGCAATCTCGATGCCCTGTTTGCCCCCAAAGCCATCGCGCTGATCGGCGCCTCGCGCGACGAGCGGTCGGTGGGCGCAGTATTGGCGCGCAACCTGTTCCGGGGCGGTTTCAAAGGGCCGATCATGCCGGTGCACCCCCATGACACCGCCGTCGAAGGTGTCTTGAGCTATCGCACTGTCGCCGACCTGCCGATGAAGCCGGATCTGGCAGTGATCGCCGCCGATCCCGCCGCCGTGCCGGGCTTGATTGCCGAACTGGGTGTCAAGGGCTGCCGGGCAGCCATCGTGGTGACCGACGATTTCGGGGCGGAGAAAGGGGCGAATACCGCCGTCCTTACCCAGCATGCCCTGACGGCGGCCCGTCCCTATCTGATGCGGATCGTCGGGCCGAACTGCTTAGGCGTGCTGGTGCCGGGGCTGGGGATCAATGCCAGCTTTGCCCATGTGGGGGTGCCGGTCGGCGATATCGCCTGCGTCACCCAGTCGGTGACGGTGGCGAGTGCGCTGCTCGACTGGTCGGCGGCGCGCGGCATCGGCTTCTCCCACCTCGTCTCGCTGGGCGATATGGCCGATGTCGATATCGGCGACATGCTGGACTACCTCCAGACCGATCCCAAGACCCATGCCGTGCTGCTCTATCTGGAAGAGATCACGAGCGCCCGCAAATTCATGTCCGCCGCCCGCGCCATCAGCCGCATGAAGCCGGTGATCGTGGTGAAGTCGGGGCGCTACCGGGCGCAGACGGCGGCTGCCCATTCCCATACCGGCGCCCTGGCTGGGTCGGATGCCGTCTATGACGCCGCCTTCCGCCGCGCGGGCATGCTGCGGGTGCGCGATATGGAGGAGATGTTCGCCGCCGTCGAAACTCTGGCCCGGGTGCCGGGATCGCAGGGGGATCGCCTGGCGATTGTCACGAACGGCGGCGGCATCGGCGCCTTAGCGACCGACGTGCTGCTGGATGAGGGTGGGCTGCTGGCGGATCTCTCCGCTGAAACCATCGCCAAACTCGATGAGGTGCTGCCGGACTATTGGAGCCGCAGCAATCCGGTCGATCTGGGCGGCGATGCGGGGGCGGAGCGTTATGCCGCCGCCCTCGATATTCTGCTGGCCGACCCCAAGACCGATGCGGTGCTGCTGCTGAACAGCCCTTCGGCGGTGGTCTCGACCGAGGCGACGGCCAATGCGGTGATTGCGACGTTGCGGGCGCGTCCGCGCAATCTGCCCAAGCGCCCGGTGCTGGCGGCCTGGGTTGGCGGGCAGGAGGCGATGAAGGCGCGCGCGCGCTTCAATACGGCGGGCCAGCCCTCCTATGCCACCCCCACGGCGGCGATCCGGGGCTTCATGCATCTGGCGAAATATCGCCGGAATCAGGAACTGCTGATGGAAGCGCCGCCCGCGACCCCGTCGGAAATCCGCGTCGATGCGCAGAAAGTCGAGTCCGTCCTCGCCAAGGCTGCCGACGATGGTCGCGATTGGCTGGACGAGGCCGAGGCAAAGGCCGTTCTGGCCGCCTATGGCATCCCGGTGGTGCCGACGCTGCCGGTCAAGACCCCGGCCGAGGTGGCGGTGGCTGTCGCGGGCATGAAGCCGCCCTTTGCCGTGAAGATCCGCTCACGCGATATCGACCATAAGTCCGATGTCGGCGGGGTGGTGCTGGATCTGGAAACCCCCGCCGCCGCCAAGATCGCGGCCCAAGGCATGATCGAGCGGGTGAAGGCCTTGAAGCCGGATGCGGAGATCGATGGTTTCACGGTGCAGGAGATGGTGCGCCGTCCGGCCTCCTTCGAACTGATCCTCGGCGCGACCCAGGACCCGGTCTTCGGCCCGGTGCTGCTGTTCGGTCATGGCGGGGTGGCGGTGGAGGTGCGGGGCGATAAGGCGTTGGCTCTGCCGCCGCTGAATATGACGCTGGCCCGCGATGTGATCGGGCGGACGCGGATATCCAAGCTGCTCCAGGGCTATCGCAACCGCCCGCCCGCCGATCTGGAAGCGATTGTGTTAAGCCTGATCAGGGTCAGCCAACTGGTGATCGACCATCCCGAGATCGTGGAGCTGGATATCAATCCGCTGCTGGTCGATGTGAATGGCGTGGTGGCGCTCGATGCCCGCATCCGCCAGAGCCGCGCGACCCCGGTGCCGTTGGCCGTGCCTGCCTATCCGAACGAGCTTGAGCATGAGATGACCCTGCGCGACGGCACGCGGATGCTGCTGCGCCCGATCCGGCCCGAAGACGCGCCCGGCGTGCAGCATATGTTCGGCTTCCTCGATCCCGAAGATATCCGCCTGCGCTTCTTCCAGCCGCTCAAAGCCCTGCCTCGACCTTTGGTCGCGCGCCTGACTCAGATCGACTACGACCGGGAAATGGCCTTTGTGGCCTGTCCGCTCGATGGCGATATGGCGGGCGAGATCTGGGGCGTGGTGCGCCTGACCTGCGATCCGGACCTGATCGAAGGGGAATATGCCGTGCTGGTGCGCAGCGACATCAAGGGACGCGGCCTCGGCATGACCATGATGCATCACATCTGCGACTATGGCCGCAGGCGCGGCGTCGGCGCCATCGTCGGCACGATCCTGCGGGAGAATGCGCGGATGCTGGAGATCACCCAGGAACTGGGCTTCACGGCTAAGCGCGACCCGGATGATCCCGGCGTGGTGGATGTGCGGTTGGAGTTGGCTCAAGAGAGCCTGTCATCCCGGACTTGATCCGGGATCTCGTGTAAGGCGGGCCGCGATACATCAAAAAGTACCGTCATGCCCCGGCTCGTCCGGGGCATCTCCTCCGGGCGCGTTTCAACGCTGTCTCTGGAAAAGTGGACGGGCTCCCGGAGGAGATCCCCCGCATAAAGCGGGGGATGACGAGGTCTATAATGGGGGGCGCTTCAGAGGGTATCTTACCCCAAAACCCCATAAAGCCCTGCCGTAGCCGCCAGGACCAGCACCACCAGCCGCAGCGTCATGCGCCGTTCAAGGGCGGCAAGATCCTTGCCGGTGACGGGGCCATCAGACGGAAACGCGCTGGCGACAAAGCGCCAGCGCGGTTTAGTCGGGGGAGCGAGATGCATTGTCATCGTACGCTTCCTTCTGCTCTGGCCTACCGCGCTTTACGCTACTTGAGGCCGCTTAGCCCCTTACGAGGGAGCGTTCAGCAGTTTGCTTCCGATAGCAGCATCGCGGACGGCCTTCTGAAGCTTTTCGAAAGCCCGCACCTCGATCTGCCGGACGCGTTCCCGGCTGATGTTGTAGTGCTGGGACAGCTCTTCAAGCGTGGTCGGCTCGTCGCGCAGGCGGCGTTCGTTCAGGATATGCCGTTCGCGCTCATTAAGGCCCTTCATGGCGTTGGCCAGAAGATGCGAGCGCTTGCTGCTTTCTTCCTGATCGGCGAGGACCGTTTCCTGGCTCTCGCTATCGTCCACCAGCCAATCCTGCCACTCGCCTTCGCCATCCACGCGCATCGGCGCATTCAGGCTGTGGTCGGGAGCCGCAAGACGGCGGTTCATCGACACGACGTCCTGTTCGGGCACGTTGAGATCGGTTGCGATCTTCTGAACCTGCTCCGGCGACAGATCGCCGTCATCGATGGCCTGCATCTGGCCCTTCAGGCGACGCAGATTGAAGAACAGCTTCTTCTGCGCGGCCGTGGTGCCGATCTTCACGAGGCTCCAGGAGTGGAGGATATATTCTTGAATGGCAGCGCGGATCCACCACATGGCGTAGGTGGCCAGGCGGAAGCCTTTGTCCGGATCGAAGCGCTTCACGGCCTGCATCATGCCGATATTGCCTTCGGAAATCAGCTCGGAGACCGGCAGGCCGTAACCGCGATAGCCCATGGCGATCTTGGCGACCAGACGCAGGTGCGACGTAACCATCTTGTGGGCTGCTTCGACGTCTTCCTTGTCGCGCCATTCGCGCGCCAGGGTGAATTCCTCGTCGACGGTCAGCATGGGGAACTTACGGATCTCCTGCAGATACCGCGTGAGGTTCCCTTCCGATCCGATAGCAGGCAGTGACGTGGTTGCCATGATCCCGTTCTCCTCTTTTGCGTTGCCGCACTCTTGTCCGGTGTTCTTCGAACCCCCGGTAGGGCGGCTTCAAATCGGGCCTCCGCTTAGCGGCCGACCCAATCCCAACCAATTTGCTCGGGTATTATCCTAACACCTTCGCGACCCCGGTCAAGGGATATGTAACTGTTTTAGATACGCCTCTAGAATCGTTAAATCATGAGGCAAGGCACTCTCGAAACGCAACGCTTCCCCGGTCACCGGATGGCGGAAACCAAGCGTTGCCGCGTGCAATGCCTGGCGCTGCCAGTCTTTGAGGAACTTCGCCAAGGGGGCGGAGGTTCCTTTGACCTTGGGATTTCCATAGACAGGATCGCCCAGCAGCGGGTGGCCGATCTTGGTCATATGGACCCTGATCTGGTGGGTGCGGCCAGTCGCAAGGCGGCATTCCACCTCGGACGCGATGCCGCCGCCAAAGCGCGCGACGGTCTTGTAGCGGGTCAGCGCGGGCTTGCCGCCCTTGGAGACGACGGCCATTTTCTTGCGGTCGATGGGATGGCGGCCGATGGGGCCTTCGATCTCGCCGCTGCCCGGCACTGGCGCACCCCAGACGAAGGCGCGATAGCAGCGCTCCACATCATGGGCGGCAAACTGGGCTGCCAGACCGTTCAACGCCACCTCCGTCTTGGCCGCGACCAGAAGGCCGCTGGTTTCCTTGTCGATGCGGTGGACGATTCCGGGCCGCAGCTCCCCCCCGATCCCTTTCAGACTGTCGCCGCAATGGAAGATGAGAGCATTGACCAAGGTGCCATCGGGGTTGCCGGGGGCAGGATGGACGACCATCCCGGCCGGCTTGTCGATGACGATCAGGGCATCGTCCTCATAAACCACTGCCAGCGCGATATCCTGGGGAACAGGTTCGGCAGGTTCAGGGTCGGGTGGCAAAATGGCAAAACTTTGACCCCCTTTGACCCGGACCGACGGGTCCGTTACGGTCGCACCGCCGACGAGCGAGACTCTGCCTTCCTCGATCAGCGTTTTCAGACGCGAGCGCGACAGGTCGGGCAGTTGCACGGCAAGCGCCCTGTCCAGGCGTTCGCCGGACAGTTCGTCGGGGAGGGTCAGATGCAGGGGGGCGGTCATGGTCGGTCACTGGAGTAGATGGGGAGAAGCATGAAGAGTTTAAAGACGCTGGTGATCGGAATGACCACCCTGTTGGTGCTGGGCATGGTCGCACTGGTCTATGGCATCGCCACGAAACTGAAGTCTCCCCAGGTGACCGAAGGCAAGCTTGTGGTGCCGGAGGGCTTGAAGGTGATCAGCGCGGGCGGCAACGACGCCATCACGCTTCTTACCCGCGATAGCGCGGGCGTGGCTAGCCTGCTGCTGTTCGACCCCAAGACGGGCCGCCAGATCGGCCGCTTCCAGATCGAGGAAAAATAAGTGAATTTCGCCTCTGACAATGTGGCCGCCGTCCCGGCCGAACTGCTCGATGCCCTGGTTGCCGCCAATCAGGATACCGCCAAGCCCTATGGCGAGGATGAATATACCGCGCTCGCCGGACGCCGCTTCTGGGAGCTGTTCGAGTGCGAGCTGGTGATGCTGCCGGTCGCCACGGGCACTGCCGCCAACTGCCTGGGCCTTGCCTGCGTTACCCCGCCCTGGGGCGCGATCTATTGCCATCAGACCAGCCATATCGAGATGGACGAATGCGGCGCGCCGGAGTTCTTCACCGGCGGTGCCAAGCTTGTGAAGCTGCCGGGTCATGGCGGCAAGATCGATGCGGCGACCCTGGGCGAGGCGCTGTCCCAGGCCCAGATCGGCAGCCAGCACAAGGTGCAGCCCGCCGCCCTCTCGCTCAGTCAGGCGACGGAGTTCGGCACCGTCTATACCCCGGACGAAGTGCGCTCGCTGGCCGATGTCGCCCATAGCTTCGGCATGAAGGTCCATATGGACGGCGCGCGCTTTGCCAATGCGGTGGCGAGCCTCGGCTGCTCGCCCGCCGAACTCACCTGGCAGGCCGGGGTCGATATCATGACCTTCGGCGCCACCAAGAATGGCGCGCTGGGGGCCGAAGCGGTGCTGTTCTTCGATCCGGCCTTGGCGGAAAGCGCGGTCTTCCGCCGCAAGCGGGCGGGGCATCTCTTCTCCAAGATGCGCTATCTCTCGGCCCAACTCGCGGCCTGCCTTGCCGATGGCCGCTGGCTGTCCTGGGCGCATCATGCCAACAGCATGGCGCAGATGATGGCCAATGGTCTGGCCCAGGTGCCGGGGGCGCGCCTCGAACATCCCGTGCAGGCGAACGAAATCTTCATCACGCTGCCCTCGGCCGTGGTCGAAGGGCTGCTGGGTGATGGTTTCTGGTTCTACCGCTGGGGCGATCCGGAACCCGACACGGTGCGTCTGATCACCGCCTGGAACACCCAGGCCGCCGATGTCGAACGTTTCATCGACCGCGCGCTTTTCCACGCCGCCCATCCCAAAGGCTGATCCATGATCAAGCTCGCTGCCAACCTCTCGATGCTATTTCCGGATGCCCCGTTTCTGGATCGCTTCGGGCGGGCGGCGGCGGCGGGCTTCAAGGGCGTCGAATATATCGGCCCCTATGATCATGGGCCCGAAGAGGTCGTTCGTGCTCTGAAAGACGGCGGCTTGACCCAGGTGCTGTTCAATCTGCCGCCCGGCAATTGGGCGGCAGGCGAGCGGGGCTTTGCCGCCATACCAGGGCGGGAGGCTGAACAGGCCGATGCGCTGCGCCTCGCCATCGATTATGCCCGCGCGCTCGATTGCCCGCGCCTGCATGTGATGGCGGGGATCATCCCTGCCGGGGGCGATCTCGAGGTCGCCCGGCGGACCTTCGTGTCGAACGTGCAGAAGGCCTGTGACGCAGCGGCGCCCCATGGCATCCAGATCCTGCTGGAGCCGATCAACAACCGCGATATGCCGGGGTATTTCCTGAATTATCAGGCCCAGGCGCTCGGCATCATGGATGCGGTGGCACGGCCCAACCTCGCCCTGCAGATGGACTTCTATCACGCACAGGTGATGGAGGGCGATCTGACCCGCAAGTTCCAGGCGAACCTGCCGCGCATCGGCCATCTGCAGATCGCGGGCATGCCGGACCGTCATGAGCCGGATGAGGGCGAGGTTGCCTACGACTGGCTGCTCGGGACCATTGCCGCTAGTGGCTATAAGGGCTGGATCGGCTGCGAATATCGCCCCAAGGGGCGGACCGAGGATGGGCTGGGTTGGGCTGAAGAGTGGCTTTAAGAAACTCCGTCATCCCGGTGCCCCGACACCGGGATCCCCTCCGGGGGCCTGTTCAACGAGGGCTGAGATGACGTGGAAACGCTCCCGGAGGAGATCCCGGGATCAAGTCCCGGGATGACGACTATCTTTCGAGCTTACGCCTGCTTGGCGTCGATGATGCTGCGGCGGATGGCGCGTGTGCTGGCGAATTTGTCGTGTAGTGTGTCGCCATCGCCGACCCGGATGGCGCGGGCGAGGATGCCCAGATCCTCGTGCAGGCGGCCCAGCATCTCCAGCACCGCTTCCCGGTTGTTCAGGAAGACGTCGCGCCACATGACGGGGTCGGAGGCGGCGATGCGAGTGAAGTCACGGAAGCCGGAGGCCGAGAATTTGATCACTTCCTGCTGGATGTGACCCTCAAGGTCCGTGGCGGTCCCGACGATGGTATAGGCGATCAGATGGGGCAGGTGGGAGGTGATGGCCAGCACCCGGTCATGGTGATCGGGCGGCATGATCTCAACCTTGGAGCCAACGGCTTCCCAGGTGGCGCGCAGACGGTCGATCGCCGCCTGATCGGCATCCGGGGTGGGGGTCAGCAGCCACCAGCGCCCGTCGAACAGCTCGGCGAAGCCTGCTTCCGGACCCGAATGCTCGGTGCCGGCGATGGGGTGACCGGCGACGAAATGCACGCCTGCCGGGATGTGATGGGCGACCTGATTGATGACCGCCTGCTTGACCGACCCGACGTCCGAAACGATGCAGCCCTGGTCGAGGTGGGGAGCGATGGAGGCCGCCACCACGCCACAGGCTCCCACCGGCACGCAGAGCAGCACCAGATCGGCCCCGACCACGATGGCCGGATTGTCGCTGGCTTCATCGACGATGCCGAGCGACAGCCCGCGCGCCGGGACATCGCCGCGGTCATAGGCGGCGATGGTCTTGGCGAGCCCGTGTTTGCGCAGGGCCCGCGCGATGCTGGAGCCGATCAGCCCCAGCCCGCAGATGACGACCCGTTCGAACGCCTGCGCCATTAGTCTTTAGCCCTTCAGGAAGGCGCGAATCGCCTCGACGGTGGCCTTTACCTCGTCCTCGGCACCGATGGTGATGCGCAGCGAATGGCTCAGACCATAGGCGGTCATCTTGCGGATCAGGATCCCGCGCTCGGCAAGGTAAGCCCAGGCGGCATCGGCGTTCTTGGCACCATCGGGGAAACGCACGAGCAGGAAGTTCGTGACCGAGGGCGCGCAGGTGAGGCCCAGGGCGGTCAACTGCTCGGTCACCCAGGGCAGCCACTTGTCATTATGGGCGCGGCTGTCGCCGACGAACTTCTGGTCCAGTACGGCAGCTTCGCCCGCGATCTGGGCGGCAAGGCTGACGTTGAAGGGACCGCGCACGCGGTTCAGCACATCGGCGATAGGGGCTGAGGCATAGGCCCAGCCCAGACGCAGCGAGGCGAGCGCATAGATCTTCGACAGGGTGCGCATCATCACGACATTGTCGAACTCGTCCACCAGTTCGGAGCCCGAGGTATAGTCGTTCTTGCCGACATATTCGGCATAGGCGGCGTCGATGACCAGGATGATATCCGGGCGCAGACCGGCATGCAGGCGGCGCATCTCCTGCGGGGTGATGTAGCTGCCGGTCGGATTATTCGGATTGGCGACGAAGACGACCTTGGTCTTTGCCGTGACGGCGGCCAGCAGGGCGTCGACGTCGGTGCGCAGGTTGGTTTCCTTGGCGGTGACCGGGGTCGCGCCCACGGCCTTGGCACCGATCGGATACATCAGGAAGCCGTGCTGGCTGTAGAGAACCTCGTCGCCCGGACCGGCGTAGGACTTCAGCAGCAGGGCGATCAGCTCGTCCGAGCCTGCGCCGCAGACGATATTCTCAATCGGATGGCCGTAGGTCTTGGCAATCGCCTGCCGGATCTTGGTCGAACCGCCATCGGGATAGCGGTGCAGCTCGCCCGCCATATCCTTCAGGGCCTGCATGGCGGCAGGCGAGGGGCCGAGCGCGCCTTCGTTCGACGACAGCTGCATCAGCTTGCCGACGTCCTTCACCTGATTGCCGCCGCTGACATAGGGGGCGATGTCGAGGATACCGGGACGCGGGGTAGGACCGGACATGGACGTGTTCCCTTATTTCTTCTTGAGGGCCAGCGGCACCGGATAGGCGCCAACGATGCTGACATGGCCGATTTCGCCGGCCGATTCATTGATAAGCGTGCGGATGCGCGGATCGTCGGCGGCAACAAAGCCCTCGACTTCGATCAGGCTCCAGACGGGCAGGGGAACCTGCGCGTCGTTATGATCGGTGATGAATTCCACATCGAACCCGGCCTTGCCCAGGCGTGAGAGCAGGCGGGTGCGGCTCATCTCTTCCAGGGTCTCAATGGCCAGGAAGGTGCGGTCGTCGCCCGACGGATCCAGCGCCACCTGTCCAACGACCAGGGCGGAGCGTGCGCTGGGCTGGTTCAGGCCGGGCAGGCGACCGATGATCTTGGGCAGCTTGTCATCACCCGTGCAGAGATGGCGCCACCAGGGGTCGCGCTCACCATCCATCGGCCAGGGCAGCACCCCGACGGTCGAGGCATCGTCGGCCACCACACGCAGCACGGCCCCCGGCGACAGATGCGCCACGGTCTGGGCCTGCACGCCGAAATGATCGCGCGCCAGATCCCAATAGGCGCCGTCGCCATCGGGCAGATGCACGGCGACGGAGAATTTGCCCTGGATCAGGGTCATGCTGGCCAGCAGTTCGCGCCAGATGCGGATCACGGCGGCCAGGGCCAGGGGGCCTTTGTGCTGCTCGGCGCGCTTGCGCAGGATCTGCGCTTCGCGGGCGGGGCGCAGGAAACCGCCGGTGCCCTTCTTGACCAGACCGACTTCCTGGACAATCTCTGCACGGCGCATCAGAAGATCGTGCAGCTGCTCGTCGATGGCGTCGATCTCGCGGCGCAGATCTTCCAGGGAAGCGGGGGCGGAGGTGTCGGTTTTCTTGGTCATGCGTGCCGTGACTTTATGAAGGGCCAGCCCGGTTGGCGGGGCATTCATGGATAATCGCCGCCTTGTCGAAACGCAAAAGAAACATTGACATCCCCGGGCTGCGAACGAAGCTAGCGACCGTCATGACAACCCGCCTTCAAGCCACCCAATCTCTGCCCGGCCTGCGCCTGGAATTCGACGACAGCCAGCCGCTGCCGCTCGACAGCGGGCAACAGCTCGGCTCTTTTGCCCTGCAGTTCACGACCTATGGGACGTTGAATGCGGATAAGAGCAACGCGATCCTGATCTGCCATGCGCTGACCGGTGACCAGTATGTCGCCGAACGCAACCCGGTGACGGGGCGCGAGGGTTGGTGGGGATCGCTGGTGGGCCCCGGCCGGGTGATCGATCCCGAGCATTATTTCATCATCTGTTCGAACGTGCTCGGCGGTTGCCTTGGCTCGACAGGGCCGCGCGATATCGATCCCGCGACGGGCAAGCCCTATGGCCTCAGCTTCCCCGTTATCACCATCGGTGACATGGTGCGCGCCCAGGTGCGCATCGTCGATCATTTCGGCATCGACCAGCTGTTTGCCGTGGTCGGCGGCTCGATGGGCGGGATGCAGGTGCTGCAATGGGCCGCGAAATATCCCGAACGGGTCTTCGCAGCAATCCCGATTGCGACCGCGGCCCGCCATTCGGCCCAGAATATCGCGTTCCATGAAGTCGGGCGCCAGGCGATCATGGCCGATCCCGACTGGCGCGGCGGCAGGTTCCTGGAAGAACAGACCAACCCGGCGCGCGGCCTCGCGGTTGCCCGCATGGCGGCCCATATCACCTATCTGTCCGAACCGGCGTTGCACCGCAAGTTCGGGCGCAATCTGCAGGAACGCCAGAAGGTCGCCTTCGGCTTCGATGCCGATTTCCAGGTGGAAAGCTATCTGCGGCACCAGGGAGCGAGTTTCGTCGACCGCTTCGACGCCAACTCCTATCTCTATATCACCCGCGCCATGGATTACTTCGATCTGGCGGCGGAATTCGGCAGCGTACCGGCGGCCTTCAAAGGCACCAAGACGCGTTTCTGCATTGTCTCCTTCTCCTCCGACTGGCTGTTCCCCACCTCCGAAAGCCGGGCGCTGGTCCATGCGCTGAACGCGGTGGCGGCGAACGTCAGCTTTGTCGAGATTTCGACCGACAAGGGCCATGACGCCTTCCTGCTGGATGAACCTGAGATGTTTGCCGTGCTCGACGGCTTCCTGCGCGGCTGCGCCCAGCACCGGGGCCTGAAATGATCTCCCGCACCCATGCCCCCATCCGTATCGACCTTCAGCTGATCGCCGATATGATCGAGCCCGGTAGCCGGGTGCTCGATGTCGGCTGCGGCGACGGCGCGCTGCTCGATTACCTCGTCCATGCCAAGGATGTGGATGGGCGCGGGATCGAACTTAGCCAGGCCGGGGTGAACGCCTGTGTCGCCCAGGGGCTGTCGGTGATCCAGGGCGATGCCGACACCGACCTCAACGACTATCCCAGCGGTGCCTTCGATTATGTGGTGCTGAGCCAGACCCTGCAGGCGACCCGCGCGCCCAAGGAAGTGCTGGCGAACCTCAGCCGTATCGGCCGCCACGCCATCCTGTCCTTCCCGAATTTCGGCCATTGGCGGGTACGCTGGAGCCTGCTGACCGGAGGCCGCATGCCGCGCACGGACACGCTGGCTTACGAGTGGCACGACACGCCGAATATCCATTTCTGCACGCTGGTCGATTTTGTCGAACTGGCGCGCAGCCTGGATCTGACCATCGAAAAGCTGATGGTTCTGGATGCAGTCGGCAAACCCCTGCAAGGGCTGGCGGGCAAGAGTTTCGCCAATCTGCTGGGTGAGCAGGCGGTTGTTCTCTTGAAACGCTGAAGCGCTTTCCGCTACATCTGACGGAAATAGTTTCAAAGGAAACCGATATGCCCGTTCCCTTGAGCGACGATGGCGTCGACCTTCTGTTCCAGTCCGCGCGCACCCATCGCCATTGGCAGGACCGGCCGGTGGATGAAGAACTGCTGCGCCGGATCTACGAACTTGCCCGCCTCGGCCCGACCAGCGCCAATTGCTCGCCGATGCGGGTGCTCTATATCCGCACACCAGAAGCCAAGGAGCGGCTGCTGCCGCTGCTGGATAAGGGCAATGTGGAGCGGGTGCGGGCGGCGCCGGTGACGGCGATGCTGGCGAGCGATCTCGACTTCTGGCAGCAGATGGATGTGCTGATGCCGGGGGCGAACGCCAAAAGCTGGTTCGAAGGCGATCCGGTCAATATCGAGCGCACCAGCGTGCGCAACGCCTGGCTGCAGGGCGGCTATTTCATCATGGCAGCGCGGAGCTTGGGGCTCGACTGCGGACCGATGGGCGGCTTTGACAGCGCGGGCGTGGATGCGGAGTTTTTTGCGGGAACGCCCTGGCATTCGACCTTCCTGGTGAACCTCGGCTATGGCGACCCGGCAAAACTGCGGCCCCGGAACCCGAGGCTTGAGGTGGATTTCGCCTGCCGGTTCGTGTGATGGACAACAAAAAAGGGGCCGATAATCGGCCCCTTTTTCTGTCGCAACAGATCGCCCTTAAGCGACCATGTACTGACCGCCGTTGACCGACAGGGTGGCGCCGGTGACGAAGCCGTTTTCGTCGCCTGCCAGGAACAGCACCGCGCGGGCGATGTCATCGGCATAGCCCAGGCGACCGACCGGAATGGTGCCGATGATCTTCTTCAGGATGTCCTCGGGAACTGCGGCCACCATGTCGGTATCGACATAGCCGGGGGCGACGCAGTTCACGGTGATGCCCTTGTTCGCGCCTTCGAAGGCCAGCGACTTGGTGAAGCCGATCATGCCCGCCTTGGCCGCGCCGTAGTTGGCCTGACCATACTGACCGCGCTGCCCGTTGACCGAGCTGATCTGCACGATGCGCCCGAAGCCGCGCTCGCGCATGCCTTCGATGACGGCGCGGGTCATGGAGAAGCAGGACTTCAGGTTGATGCGGATGACATCGTCCCACTGCTCTTCGGTCATTTTGTGGAAGGTCGTATCGCGGGTGATGCCCGCGTTATTGACCAGAATATCGACAGGGCCGAGCTGCGCTTCGACCTTCTTCACACCCTCGACGCTTTCAGCGAAGTTCGAGGCATCCCACTTGAGGGCGAGGATCCCGGTTTCCTTGCGGAATTTCTCCGCTGCTTCCTCATTGCCGCTATAGGTGACGGCGACTTTATAGCCCTGCTTCTTGAAGGCCTGGGCGATAGCGGCACCGATGCCTCGGGTCCCGCCAGTAACGATTGCAACGCGCGTCATCTTGGACAACCTCCCTGTTTTTTGCCGAAGCGCTGCTTGACGCTACGGAAGGTTTATCCAAACACAAAGTGGCGACACGATGCCAGCGCGGCAGTGCGTCTTACGCCGGTGATAATTTGGGGATACCGGTTGGATATCGGATTGCCTAAGAAGGATCAATTGTCGGCGTTGGCGATAGCGGTCGCCTGTAAAGAACCATTCACGAAGTCGGCATAGATACGAAGGTTTTTGGGATAAGCGCCAATGTCCAGCACATAACCGAGCGAATTCGGCTCTCTGCTTACGCTGACTTTGAGTAAATGAGCGGTAACAAGTCCGCTGACGTATGGGGCTGCATCCCGGCGCTTTTTATCCTCCTCTGTCACGGGAAAGTCGGTTGGAAAGCCGACTTGGGAAGAGCCGACTGTTCTGAGCCTTTCGAGCCAGCGACCGTGCAATCGGGCGATAAGGATGAATGTCCCCGGTGTTACACTCTCTATTTCCACGTATCCAAAGGCCGGTGAAGGGCATCTGTCGGCATAAGCGAAAGACATAGCTTCGTAAGTCTTCTCTCGGCGGGTTGTCCGAGAGAAAGTAAACCCGCAAACACCTGGGCTGATTAGGCGTGGCGGTTCCGCGACCCAGAAGTTCTTCTCAGGCGCGGAGTTGGCTTGGATGCAGGCGACGATCAGATCGCCTGATTTCAGATGAGATGCTTCGACAAAAGCCGGTATGTCGGCTTCGGTCCCAGTATAGATGGAGCAAGGGGCGGCAGGTATGGAAGCTGACGCATCGGTTATTATCGCTCCCATTAACAGAAATAATAACCCCAAAACAGACCGCATCATTGATCCCCTAACACCACACCCAAGCTTTGGCCTGCAACTATGGCGGGATTGAGAGGGGCTGAAAAAAGAAAAGCCGCCCCCGGGGGAAAGGGGCGGCGGGAGTTTTGGGCGGGTAGTTTCAGCGACTGGCGAGCAGGATCGCTCCTCGCCGGGTGAGGCTCGCGACGAAATGATCGTTCACGATGCGGTCGATCTCGATCTTCTCAAGGCCTGCTTCCAGGGCCGCGCGGGCGGCATCGGCGCGGGCGTTCTTGCCAAACGCGATATGCAGGGTCTTGATCGCCAGCGGCTTCTCGTTGAAAGCAACCCTGTCGGCAAGGCCCTTCAGGGACGCATCGTTCTTCAGATACCAGCCGAGCACATGCTGATCGATGACGGCGGCTTTGATGCGCCCGGCGGCGACCTTCTTCACGTTCAGCGTATCGTCGCTGACGGTATCGACCTTGAGGGTGCCGCTGGCAACGGCGGCATCGAACTCCGGCGTATTGAGATAGCCGTCGACGACACCGATAGGCTGGGCGCCCTTCAGGTCGGCGATGCTGCTCCAGACCACCGGCTTGTCGGCGGGTTGGACGAGGCCCAGCGGACTATTGCCCATGCTGACCGAGAAGTTGAAGTCGCTGGCCTCGGCATCGAAATATTCCGGGAAATAGCCGACGGTGCCGTCGTCGCCTTGCTTGGCCATCTCGACCGCGCGCTTCCAGGGCACGAATTTGACCTCGATCTTCCAGCCCACGGCCTCGAACGCCGCCCGCGCCACGGCCACGGTGGCGCCGCCGTCTTTCAGCGCCGCCCCGCTATAGGGCGGCCATTCCAGGCTGGTCAGCTTGGCGACCTTGTCCTGGGCAAAGACGGGAAGGGCATAAACCAGCGCGAGGGCGGTGGCGAAAGCGATACGGAAAGCGGTCATCGGCTGCAGCCTCCAGGGGATCTGGAGGGAAGCATGACCGGCTTTGGTGACTCTTAATCAGGCGGTTGGGTTTAGGGTTTGTGACGGTGTAGGGGTCACCTCGGTTCGGGTTCACTTCTTGCCAGTGCTTTGAGTTGGCCGTCGATGAAGTCGATACTGAGGCCCCACAGTGTCCCGCTGTCTCTGATTTTAATTTCGTAGTGCGAAGGTAAGAGACCTCGAGCCTCTACGAATTCAACGCGTTCTAATTTCGGTGCGGTCAGAGATTGGAGCCAATGGTTTTCGTGCTGCCACGCGACATCGGGTTTTTCGCGTAAGAGCAAGCGCATCGTTTCGGCATTTGGGAATTTCGCGAAGATGTGGTCAGGAAGGGTGTGAACGAAAATCGCTCTTGCATCGGGTCGGGTTTGCAGTTTCGCGACCAGCTGATGTACGGCTAAAAAAACACCTTCCGAAACATGCTGGACGTGGACGTAATCAGTATCGCCAAGGCGAGGACAAATTCCCGCTTTGGGAAGGGCCATATAGCTGCGGGTATAAGGAGCTTCGTCGCGGCGCGCAGGATCCCAGTGACGTGATGTAAATGCACAAACGCCCTGCCAACCCAGCGCTGGTTCTGAGGAGTATTCATAAGTGGTGCGAGGGGGCGTCAGCTCGGGATAGTGGCAAGACTCAAGACGGCCACCCTGACGCAGATTCACCTGAGCTTCTAACGGGAAGTTGGCTTCTCCCCCATAGAAGGTCTCGCAAAGAGATTTTACATAATAAATCGACGTGGCGCCCGCCGGGGCGGCAACTGCCCCCAACGCCAAAATCAGCAACCCCAGAAAACGCATCGCCCGGTCCCGTCCATAGTTACGCCCCAGCTTTGGTTCGCAACTATGGCGGGAGTTTGGCTGGTTACGCCAGTTCGAGCTTGGCGCCGGGGCCGACGTAGGTGCCGACGTCTTCGCCCTTCAGAATGCGGGCGATGGAGCCGGCCTGATCGAAGTTGAAGAGGTGGATCGGCAGATTGTGGTCGCGGGCCAGCAGCATGGCCGACTGGTCCATGACGCGCAGGTCCTTGGCGATCACATCGTCGTAGGAGAGCGAGCGATAACGCTGAGCCGACTTATCCTTCTTGGGGTCGGCGGTATAGATGCCGTCGACACCGTGTTTGGCGGCCAGGATCGCTTCGCAATGGATCTCGGCCGCGCGCTGGACGGACGGATAGTCGGTGGTGACGTAGGGCTGGCCGATGCCGCCGACCAGGATGACGATGGAGCCCTTTTCCAGATGCCGCGCGGCGCGCAGGCGGATGTAGGGTTCGGCGATCTGGTTGATCTGGATCGCGCTCATCACGCGCACGTCGGTGTCGGTGCGGGCGTTGATGGCGGCGCGCAGCATCACGCCGTTGATGACGGTGCCGAGCATGCCCATGTTGTCGGCCTCGGCGCGTTCGATCTTCCAGGTGTCGGCGATATTGCCGCGGAAGATGTTACCGCCGCCGACCACGATGGCGACTTCACAGCCCAGGTCGATGGCCGAGACCACTTCGGTCACGATATGCTCGATGGCTTCCTTGCCAAAAATCCCGCCATCGGAGCCCATTGCCCCACCAGAGAGCTTAATCATGACACGTTTGTATCGGCTCATCGGGGCGACTCCTTTTTTGATTGGGCGGTAGCTTTACGCGGGCGTAGTATCCCCGCCGCAGCATTCGGCGCAAGTGTCGCATGACAGGCTTGCGGGATTTTAGGTCGGAATGAAGGCACTCATCTTAACGCTGCTGACCACTCTGCTGGTCCAGGGCGGCAATCTCGGCAGCGGCATGATGGCGGCGCATATCCTGGCGGCAGAGGGCCGCGGGGAGCTGGCGGCGGCCCAGCTGTGGCCCACCGCCATGGCCTATTTCCTGCTGTTCGGCCTGAATGACGCGATGCTCTATTTCACGGCGGGTAAACATTATCCGCCCCGCCACACCTTTGCGGTCGGGCTGATCGGCGGCGTGTTCTGCGCGATTGTCGCGGTGTTGATCGCGGGCGGCGTGGTGATCCCGCTGGCCTATGCCGACTACCGCCCGGAGATCCAGAATCTCGCCTTCATGATGCTGGGCATCATCCCGCTGCATATCCTGGGCATGGTCTGCCAGGAAACCTTGCGCGGCCATGGGCGCCTGGGTCTCTGGAACCTCCAGCGTATCCTGCTGGCTGCCGGCTATCCTGTCGCCATCGCGGTGGCCTGGGCGATGGGCTATGGCACGGTCGAGGGGCTGGGCCTGTCCTATATGGCCGCCCATGTGCTGCCCATGCTGCTGCCGCTGATCTTCATCATCCGCAAGGGCTGGTTCGGAGTGACGGCGCCAAGACCCGTCTTCGGGCGGGTGCTGGCTTACGGTGCGCGCATCCATGTTTCCGGCCTGATCAATCAGGTGAATACGCGCCTGGATCAGATGCTGATCGCAACGGCGCTCGATCCCCGCTCGCTCGGTCTCTATGTCGTCGCGACGTCGCTTGCCCAGGTGCCTGCGACCTTGGCGAATTCGGTGGCGATGGTCGCCTTCCCCCGCGCCTGCGCCACGGCAGATAGCGAGGAGCGCAAGCAGTTGGTCGGGCTCTATTTCCGCCTGACCCTAGCGCTCACTTTAAGCGGTTCGTTGGTGCTGGGGGCGCTGGCACCGATCTTCCTGCGCTATATGTTCGGTGTGGATTTTGTCGATGCGGCGAACCTGACGCGCATTCTGCTGGTCGGCGGGCTGCTGGTCACGATGCGCGAGTTCCTGTTCCTGGCCTTCAAGGCCTTCGACCGGACCTTCAGCCTGTCTGCCTCCGAAGCGTTGCTGCTGGCGGTCAATGCCGGGGTGCTGAGCCTCGCGGTGCCGAAATACGGGCTGATGGGCGCGGCGCTCGCCTATTGCGCGGTGCGGATGGTCCAGGTTGGCTATCTGGCTTTCATGGCGCACCGGCAGTTGGGCCTGGGCCTGCGTCAGATGCTGGTGCCGACAGCGGCGGATAAGGCGGCTGTCTTACATTTGAAAGATACCTTGCGCGGCAGGCTTGCTCGTTAGCGCGGGCGGCGGTATCGTCCGGCCTCAATTTCTTTAGATAAGGTTTACCATCATGGCCGACGTTGGAGGCATCGCCGCCGACCACCTGCGCTCCTACATCGAGCGGGTCGAGCGTTTGGAAGAAGAGAAGGCGGCGCTGGCTGCCGATATCAAGGAAGTCTTCGCCGAAGCCAAGGGTAACGGGTTCGACGTCAAGACCATCCGCCAGATCATCAAGCTGCGTAAGATGGAACCGCACGTGCTGGAAGAGCAGGAGACCCTGCTGGACCTCTACAAGCGCGCCCTCGGCATGACCGACGCCGCGCCGGAAGAAGAAGCCGCATAGGCTTTTTATGTTGGCCTACCGCGCTTTGCGCTGCTTGAGGCCGATAGGCCATCAAAGAAGAGCCCGGCTTTTGCCGGGCTTTTTTTATGCCGATTTTTTACCCAGCAACTTGTCGAGATAGCCCAGCATCAGGGCTGAAACCACGAACGCCATGTGGAGGATCGTGTACCACATGATCTTGTCGTTGGCGTAATGGTCGGCATTCAGGAAGATCTGCAGCAGATGGATCGAGGAGATCGCGACGATGCTGGAGGCGACCTTGATCTTCAGGCTGCCGCTGTCCAGCTTGCCGAGCCACGTCAGCTCGGTATCGTTCTTGTCGAACTTGCCGACGAAATTCTCATAGCCCGCGATCATCACCATGACGATCAGGCTGGCGACCAGGGCTGCATCGATCAGGGTCAGCATGTTCAGGATCATCTCAGCATCGTCATAGGTGAAGACGTTGCTGGCGATTTTCCAGAATTTGCCAATGAATGACACCGCATAGACACCCAGCGCCGCGGCAAGGCCCAGGTAAAAAATGACCAGAAACCAGCGACTGGCGAGCAGCAGTTTTTCGATAAAAAGTTCCGCAGATTTCACGGTCGGGCGCCTTCATTGGATAACTTGCCTCGCCTGATACCCGAGAATTGGGGCAAAAGGAAAGCGTGCGCAGAGGGCAATCGACCGATTGGCGCGCCTTTCAGGCCGCATCGTGAAAGATGATGCCCAGTGTATGGCGCCTGCCTGTTCGCACCTGGCTGACGCCATGGCGCAGGGTGACACGATAGTCGCCGCGCGTTCCCTTCATCGGGCGGTGATTGACGGCAAAGACCACCGCGTCTCCCCGGGTCAGGGGCACGACCGCCGCGCGGCTTTGCATGCGGGGGCGTTGTTCGGTCAGCACGAATTCGCCGCCGGTGAAATCCTCCCCCGGTTGGGAAAGCAGGACGGCCACCTGAAGTGGGAAGGCCAGCGGGCCGTAAAGATCCTGATGCAGGCAGTTGTAGTCACTCGGCCCATATTGCAGCAGCAGCGGGGTCGGCCGTCGCTGATCGGCGGCATGGCACCGGGCGAGGAATTCGGAATGCTCAGGGGGGAACCGCTCGGGCATGCCCATCCGGTCGTTCCAGCCATTGGCGATAGGGGAGAGGCGGGGATAGAGCGCTTGCCGCAGCTTTCCCAACAGGTCGGGCAGGGGGTAGGCGAAGTAGCGATACTCGCCGCGCCCGAAGCCATGGCGGGCCATCACCACCCGGCTGCGGAAATGCCGCTCCTCGGGATAGAGGGCTGCGAACTCCTGACATTCTGCCGGGCTTAGCAGGTTGGGCAGCAGCCCGTGGCCCTGGGCATCCAGTTCGCTTGCCAGTGCCTGCCAATCATAATGGTCCAACCGTTCCATCTGCGTCTCCTTCTGCGAAGGAAGGCAGTAGCGGGAACGGTTGGAGCCGTCATTCCGATCCTTGCCGGATCAGACCTTCTTCAGGAACTCGGTCCGCAGGACGAGGCCTTTCATCTTTTCGACGCGGCAGTCGACTTCGTCGGGATTGCCGGTCAGGCGGATGCCTTTGACGAGGGTGCCGCGCTTGATGGTCAGGGACGAGCCTTTGACCTTCAGATCCTTGATGACCGTGACATTGTCGCCGTCATTGAGAATGGTACCGTTGCTATCTTTGACGACGTCTTCGTCTGACATGAGTGTTCCTTCAAAAAGAAAAGGGAGGCTCAAGGGAGCCTCCCTTCTAACCAGAGTATCGGTTGTTATTGTTTCAGCGCAGCCGAAATCGCGAACTTGGCCGTGGTCTTGGCCTTCACTTCGTCCAGGGTGATGCCGTCGGCAAGTTCGATCAGGGTCGCGCCGCCGTTCTTGCGATCGATCTCGAAGACTGCCAGATCGGTGATGACCACATCGACAACTGCAGCACCGGTGAGCGGCAGGGTGCAGGCGTCCAGCAGCTTGGAGCCGCCGTCCTTGTCGTTATGTTCCATCACGACGACGATGCGCTTCACGCCCGCCACCAGATCCATCGCGCCGCCCATGCCCTTGACGAGCTTGCCGGGGATCATCCAGTTGGCGAGATCGCCGTTCACGGCCACCTGCATGGCGCCCAGGATGGCGATATCGATATGCCCGCCACGGATCATCCCGAAGCTCTGCGCGCTGTCGAAGAAGCTCGAATGCGGCAGGGCGGTGATCGTCTGCTTACCGGCGTTGATGAGGTCCGCGTCCTCTTCGCCCTCATAGGGGAAGGGGCCAAGGCCCAGCATGCCGTTTTCGCTTTGCAGCGTCACATGCATGCCATTGGGGATGTGGTTTGCCACCAGGGTCGGAATACCGATACCGAGGTTGACGTAGAAGCCGTCGCGCAGTTCCTTTGCGGCGCGCTCGGCCAGTTGATCGCGGGTCCAAGCCATGTCCGTCTCCCTCAGGCGCGCTTGCGCGTGGTGCGCTGTTCGATCTTCTTTTCGGCGCCCGGGTTATGGACGATGCGCTGAATGAAGATGCCGGGGGTATGGACGTGGTCGGGATCGATCTCGCCGACTTCGACCAGATGCTCGACCTCGACGACCGTTGCCTTACCGGCGGTGGCCATCGGCGCGTTGAAGTTACGCGCGGTCTTGCGATAGACGAGGTTGCCTTCCTTGTCGGCCTTCCAGGCATGGACGATGGCAAGATCGGCGACCAGGGCGGTCTCCATGATGTAGCGCTCGCCGTTGAAGCTGCGCTCTTCCTTGCCTTCGGCCACGAGGGTCCCGACGCCGGTCTTGGTGAAGAAGGCGGGAATGCCCGCGCCACCGGCGCGGCAACGCTCGGCAAGCGTGCCTTGCGGGTTGAATTCCAGCTCCAGTTCGCCCGACAGATAGAGCTGCGCGAACAGCTTATTCTCGCCGACGTAGGACGAGATCATCTTCTTGATCTGGCGGGTTTCCAGCAGCTTGCCGAGGCCGTTGCCGTCGGTGCCGCAGTTATTCGAGATGATGGTCAGATCCTTGACGCCAGACGCTTTGATGGCATCGATCAGGGATTCCGGAATACCGCAAAGACCGAAGCCGCCCGCCATGATCGTCATGCCGTCGAACAACAGACCTTCCAGCGCGTCCGCAGCATTGGCGCGAACTTTTTTCATTCCTAACGCTCCTCCCAGCGCGACGATTATTCGTCTGCGCTCATTTTGGTCGTTTCGGGATCCGGTTGGGGGCGGGCCACCCGAACTGTTTCTTCTTGTTTGCACCCGCTAATATTTAGGTGCGGTGCGAAGAATGCCGGGGTGGCCCGATCCAGTCAACTTACTCGGGATCAATTAATCGAGGTTTGCGACCCGCATCGGGTAGATCTCGAACTTCTGCCAGACGTTGCCCTTGGTATAGGGATCGCTGTCGATCCAGGCCTGCAGCGCTGCGCGGTCCGGGAAATCCACGACCGAGGCGGAACCGATCATCTTGCCGTCGTCATCCAGAATGGCGCCGCCGACCAGCAGCTCGCCCGCCTTCTTGCGCGGGCGCATGCCCTCCAGATGGGCTTCGCGGACGGCCAGACGGCGGTTAAGGGCCTCGGCGTCGGTACCGTCGCGGGCGATGACAAGAAACTGCATGGGAACGATCCTCTCCATCTTCACCGACATTCATCGGTGTGCTTAGTATAAGAAATTACGGGGCGGGCCTGGAAAAGTTGCCGCCGCACCCGCTATCCCGCCCAAGGAGACCCCGCGCGTCAAGCGTTGGGTGCAGTTTATGCCTTCGCCGTCTCTCTATGCCCCCATCCGCGCTGTCGAGGAAGCCCTCGCCAAGCAAAGCGCGCCCATGCAGGCGGCCTTCTGGATGGTGCTCTCGGCGATCCTGTTTTCCTGGATGGGCGCGCTGGTGCGCGTGGCGGCGGCCGAACTGCATCCATTCGAGCTGGCGTTTTTCCGCACTGTCCTGGCCTTGCCCTTCATGATGCCGCTGATCTGGCGGCGCGGGATCGCCGGGCTTCGCTTCGGGCAATGGCGGGGGTATCTGGCCCGCGCAGGCTTTTCCATCATCGGGCTGATGGGTGGCTTTTACGCTGTCGTGCATCTGAATTATGCCGACAGCATTGCCCTGTCCTTCACTTTGCCGCTGTTTGCGACGGTCGGGGCGGCCTGGTTCCTGAAGGAGGACGTGCGCCTGCGCCGTTGGATCGCGGTCGGCATCGGGTTCATCGGGATGCTGGTGATCGTGCGCCCCAGCTCGGAGTCGCTGAATATCTACAGCATAGTCGCGATGGCGGCGGCGGCGGCCGGGGCGGGAGCAACCTTGACGGTCAAGAAGCTGTCGCGTACCGAGCCTGCGGGGGCCATCGTCGCCAATCTCGCGATCTATCTGACGCCGATGACGCTGATCTTCGCGATCCCGGTCTGGATCTGGCCGACGTGGCAGACCTGGATTTTGCTGCTAATCATCGGCGCCATCGGCACGGCGGGGCAGATCGCGGTGACACGCGCCTATGCCGCGGCCGATGCCTCGGTCGTGATGCCCTTCGACTATCTGCGCCTGCCTCTGGGCGCGATTGTCGGCTTCATCCTTTTCTCGGAATATCCCGACATCTGGACCTTTGTCGGCGCCGGTATCATTGCCGGATCGTCGGTCTATATCGCCTATCGCGAGGCCAAACTGGCCCGGGAGGGGCGGCGGTAGGCGCTGGGCGTCGTCCCGAAGAAGTTTCTGAAGGCGGCGACGAAGGCGCTGCTGCTCTGAAAGCCGACCGCGAAAGCGATCTCGGTAATGGGCTCCTGGCTTGCCAGCAGCAGTTCTGCCGCCCGCAGCATGCGGGCGCGGCCCCGGAAGTCGCGCCAGCTGGTCTGCATTTCCTCCTCGAACCGCCGGGCGAGCGTGCGGGGCGACAGGTGGGCGCGGGCCGCGATCTCTTCCTGGCTGATCGGCTCGCCCAGGGTTTCGAGCGTTGCGGTCACGGCCCGCTGCATCTCTGGCGTGCGAGGCCGGGGCAGCCATGTCTCCTCCGGCTGTTGGGACATCGCAATCGCCACATCGGCAAGGGCGCGGAAGAACCTCTCGGCTTCCGGGGAACCGGCGGCCTCCTGGGGCCAGCGCATGCCATAGGCGATCATCTCGGGCAGCGGAGGCTGGATCACGAACACCCGGCAATCGGCTTCCAGAAATGGTGCCTCGAACAGGACGGAAGAGGAAGTGGCGGGGCCTCTGGTCGTGACCCGAACGGCAGTTCCTGTCTTGATCAGAGCGGCCCGCTGCGGTGGCAGCAGCCAGAAACGCTCCCCAACCTCCAGCCGGAAGGCACCGGCGGAGGCGAACAGCAGATAGTCGCAGGCGAACGTCCGCACCCCGGTATCGATGAAGGTGTCGAACGTCTTGTGAAACGCGTGGGACGCCACGAATCCCCCTCTCTAGTGAGCAATCTGCCGCAGCAGGGTTGCTGTGTCGAACAAAGCCCAATGTTCGGCAAGCTTGCCATCGACAAACCGGAAAGTGCGATATTGGCGCGCATCGACAGGCTTGCCGCTGGGGGGATGGTCGCGGAAGGGACCGCTCTGATGCCCCGTGAGGCGTAATTCGGCAACCGCGATATCGCCCTCGCAGGTCAGGCGTTCGATGCTCCAGGTCGCATCAGGGATCGCCAGCCTCAAAGTCTGCGCCATCTTCCTATGCCCCTCAATGGTCCCTGGATTATAGGCATGGTCGATGAAGTCCGGGGTTGTCAGCAGTGGCAACTGATCGAGGCGGTTTTCCTGCCAGATCTCAAGAATGAAACGGCGAGCAAGATCGGATGTATGCATCTGAATTCTCCAGTTGAGGGTCAGAAATCATAGTCATCACTTCTTGCGCGCGATTTCCGTCAGGCGCCAAAAAATAGCGTTGGAATGCCAGCGAGGTATGTTTCTGAGTAATATTTAGAAAAATGAACTATATTTTCTGATTAAATATTTCATTCGCCGACTTTACATGAATTGTGAATTAATTACTTGAGGGTCAGGAAATCATTGGTGTCCGAATTGAGGAATTATAGATGCGTTTATCTCGAATTTTGACTGGCGTCGCTTTGGCATTTCCCGGTATTGCTGTTTTGTCGCCAGCCTTGGCCGCGCCCGTGACCCTGACGATTTTCGAATGGGAAGGTTACATCCTGCCCTATGCCGCCGATTTCGAAGCCTATGCGAAATCCAAGGGTGTCGAGGTCAAGCTGGCGGGCCTGGCCGGGGCTCATGGCAAGCCGCGTTATATCGCGACTGCCGACGATATCTATCAGGCGGCGCGACGGGGCGAGGTGGATATCGTCACGCCGACCAACAACTACTTCAAGGACAGCAATGGGAAACTGCTGCGCCTGCTGGCACCGCTCGATATCGCGGCGATGCCGAACTTCAAGGATGTCATCGGTAATCTGAAGACCGCCGACTTCGCCGATCTCGACGGCAAAAAATATGCGGTTCCGCTCCTGGGGGGCGGCTATTCCCTGGCCTATAACGCCGACCGGGTGAAGGAGGCGCCGACTTCCTGGCAGGCCCTGCTGGATCCCAAATACAAGGGTCGCGTGAGCGTTACCAATGCCCAGGTCGAGGCGAATGTCTATGTCGCGGCCATCCTGTCGGGTGTCGCGCCGCAGTCGATCTACCGCTATGACAATCTGGATGCGGCCAAGGTCGGCGGAATTCTGGGCCAGCTGGCGGCCAATAGCCCGGTGTTCTGGGACGGCTCGCCCGATGTCGCCAAGATGAAGTCCGATCTCGACATCATCACCGACTATGGGTTTGCCGCGACCGCCGCCAATGCCGAAGGGCAGAACTGGAAGTTTGCCAACCCGGTGGAGGCGACGACCGTCTGGCTGGATACCATTGCCCTGACCCAGCAGGCCGCCGAAAATCCGGACAAGGCGAAAGCCGCCCATCTGCTGATGGATTTCATGCTGTCGCCGGAAATCCAGGGCCGTCTGGCCGTGACCTTCGGAACCGTCGTGCCGAACCCGAAAGCGGTAGAGGCCGTGGCCGCTGCCGACCAGGGCAAGGTGCGCGTCGCAACCAACGATTTCTTTAAGCCCGAACTGCTCTGGCAGCCACTCGACGAGCGGACCCGCAACGGCTTCAAACAGTTGTGGGAGAAGGCGCAGGCGCGCTGATCAGCCGCGGCAGATCGGCCATATCGAAGAAGACCTCCCCGCCGACGGCACGCAGTTCGTCGGCGGGGGTTTCCGCCGCATAAGCCAGAACCCGCATGCCCGCCGCAATGCCGGCACGGGTGCCGGGCGCGCTGTCCTCCACCACGATGCAGCGCGCAGGATCGACGCCGTTTTCCCGCGCAGCGGTCAGATACATCGTCGGATCTGGCTTCCAATGACCGACATCATAGGCGCTGAAGATCCGGCCTTCAAAGCGCGGCAACAGGCCGGTCAAGGTCAGGGACAGCTCGATCTTGGCGCGGGGCCCATTGGAGGCGACGCAGATTGGAACGCTGATCTGGTCCAGGGCCGCTTCGATCCCCGGTATCGGCTTCAGCTCGGCCCGGAACATATCGGCGGCCGCGCTGCGCACCCGCGTCTCAAACCCATCGGGCAGCACACAGGCAAAGCGCTCCTGCACATGGGCCAGCATCTCGGTCATGCGGCCCCCGCGATAGACCGGCATGGCGGCCTCCAGGGGGAAGTCATGGCCAAGGACGGCCAGCTCCCGCAGCAGGGCCGAGCAGCCGATGATCTCGCTATCCACCAGGACGCCGTCACAATCGAAGATGATAAGGTCGGGAAGAGAATGCGCGCGTGTCATGGCGGCAGAAAAGCACGCCGGGCGTATGCCAACAAGCCGGACGACTCATTAGTTTGATGGATCAATCGCAAGCAAATGATCTATCTGACTCATGAGTCGATCTAAAATTCGGTCGTCATCCCGCACTTGATGCGGGATCTCTTCGGGGCGATAGGGACGGAGAGTGATCCCGGCTCTGCGGCCGGGATGACGATCCTTTGCGGAGTGAGGAAAACCGTGCTCGATCATTATCTGGAGAAATGGCACCTGACGCCGGACGGTCCGGTGGTCACGACCTCTTCCAGCCAGCTCTTCCCCGTTCTGTCCCAGGGGCGCCCGGCGATGCTGAAACTGACCGAGGATGCCGAGGAGCGGCATGGCGGCGCGGTCATGGCCTGGTGGGACGGCGGCGGAGCGACGCCGGTGCTGGCTTTCGAGGAAGGGGCCGTTCTGATGGCGAGGGGCGCAGATACCCTCGTCTCCCTGGTGGCGCAGGGTAAGGACGAGGAAGCGACTCGCATCATTTGCCAGACTGCGGTGGCCCTACATCAGCTACGCCCAACCGATCCGCCCGCTTGCGTAGTGCCGCTTGCCTCCTGGTTCTCGCCGCTGGAAGCTGTCGCGCGAACCCATGGCGGCTTGTTCGCGAAATCGCAAGCGGCAGCCGAACGCCTGCTACCCAACCAACAGGAGATCACGGTGCTGCACGGCGATTTGCACCACGAGAATATCCTGGATTTTGGCCCGTCAGGCTGGCTTGCCATCGATCCCAAGCGTGTCATCGGCGACCGGGCTTTTGAGTATGCCATCCTCTTCTGCGATCCCGACCTGGGGCCGTCTGGGGTGAAGGTCGCAGGGCGTCCGGAGATCTTCGCCCGCCGGGTGGAGGTGGTGTGCGAGGCGGCCAATCTGGAGCGTGGACGGCTGCTCTGCTGGATCCTCGCCTGGACCGGTCTATCGGCGGCCTGGACGCTGGAAGACGGCGGAGAGATCACGATCGAGTCCGTCATCGGGGCCATGGCGGCGGCTGCCCTCGACGTATAGGAACGGGATACCGCCTGCAATCCAGCCATGCGCGCCTAATTCCCGATTTGTGCATGTTAATGCTGGACGAGGGGTCGGGGATGGGCGGACTATCCGCACCTTTCCGCCCCCGGATACGTTGGAGTTGTAACCATGTCCGCCCCCGCCGAACGCCTGCCTTCACCCCCGCGCGGATTTGTCTTCGCGGCGCTGCTGGGCATTCTGTCGGCCTTTGGGGCGATCTCCATCGATATGTATCTGCCTGCTCTGCCGGGCATGCAGCGCGAGCTGGCAACCGATGCCGCCGCGATCCAATGGACGTTGAACGGCTTTTTCCTGGGCTTTGGCCTGTCGCAGCTGGTCTATGGGCCGTTGGCGGATCGGTTCGGGCGCAAGGCGCCGCTGTTCGTGGGCTGCCTGCTCTATATCGCCGGATCCATCGGCTGCGCGCTGGCGACCGATGTCTTCTGGCTCGCGATCTTCCGCCTGCTGCAAGGGATCGGCGGGGCGGCCGGTTCCGTGATCTCGCGCGCCATCGTGCGTGACGTCTATGACCGTGATCATGCGGCCAAGATGTTCTCGATGCTGATGCTGCTGATGGGGGCGGCGCCGATGTTCGCGCCCAGCGTCGGCGGTCTGTTGCTGGAGGTGGCAGGCTGGCGGGCGATCTTCTGGACCCTGGCCGGCTTTGGCGTGATCGCGCTGCTGCTGTCGACCTTCCTCCTGCGCGAAACCCTGCCGACCGAGCGCCGGGACCGTCGCCCTCCAGGGCAGTTGGCGCGGGCCTATGCCAGCCTGCTGACCGATAGCCGCTTCATAGGTTATGCCGGGACGGGCGCCATGATCTTCGGCGGCTTGTTCGTCTATATCAGCGGCACGCCGGCGGTCTTCATCGATCACTTCGGCCTGAGCCCGCGGGCTTTTGCGGTGCTGTTCGGCTGCAATGTGGTGGGGATGATGATCATGTCGACGATCAACAGCCGCTTCGTCACCCGCTTCGGTGTCGACCGTATGCTGTCGACCGGCCTTTGGATCTGCATCTGCGCCGCCGCAGCTCTGGTGCTGTTTGCCGGAACCGGGACGGGCGGGATCTATGGCGTGGTTATTCCGCTGTTCCTGCTGCTGGCCTCCTTCGGCCTGATCGGCGGGAATACGGGAGCGGGCGCCCTGCAGCATTTCCCCCATATGGCAGGGGCGGCTTCGGCGCTGGCGGGTGTGATGCCCTTCATCCTGGGTAGTATTGCTGGGACTGTCCTGGGGTTGTTATCGGATGGCACGCCGCGCCCCATGGCCCTGCTGATGAGCGCCATGGTGACGGGCGGTTTTCTGGTGCACCGGCTTGTTGTGGTGCGGCGGTTGAAGGCTGAGAAGCGCTAGGCGAGAAAAGCCGTCATCCCGGGACTTGATCCCGGGATCTCCAATCATTTGCGTTTTGTCGTCATCCCGGGACTTGATCCCGGGATTTCCTCCGGGGGCGTTTCCACACTGTCTAAGGAAAAATTGGACAATCTCCCGGAGGAGATCCCGGTGTCGAGCACCGGGATGACAGGTGTTATGGGGAAATGGCCTCAAGCAGCGAGGCGGTAGGCCAACACACAGACTCTCGCCTCAAGCAACGAAGCGTTAGGCCAACACAAAGAGTCTACACCAACCCCGCTTCGGTCCAGGTCGCCAGCGTATCATCGTCGGCATCGACGATTTCCTTGGCGAGGCTGGGGGAGTGGCCTGCCCGCATCAGGGTCGCCAGATCCTTCTCGCGGTTTTCCTCGTGGCCCGACAGGCGGAAGAAGCCGATGCGCTTGCGCTGGGCGAACCGCACGGCGGCAGCGCGGGCAAGGTCCGGGGTGTCCTCGCTCAAGCGTTCCATGGCGGCATCGATGGTATCGCCCTCGACGCCTTTCAGCTTCAAGGTCTCGCGGATATGGCGCGGCGGCTTGCCCGCGCGCAGCAGGCTGTTCGCTTTGCCGTCGGCAAAAGCATCGTCGTTGAGATAGCCCAGGGACAGCATCTTCCCGAGGATCACTTCGATCCGGCGCTTACCCTCTTCGGCCTCCACCAGTTCGGCGGCAACCGCCTTGCGGACGCGCTTTTCCAAGGCTTTGCGCAGGCCTTCGACCGTCGCGGAGAAGCGTTCGAGATACCAGAGGGCAAAGCGGTAAAGGCTCTCCTCGGTCGGTTCTTTCACCTTCAATCCACGTGCGAAGGCTTGCCCATTCGGGTTTGCCTGCATACCTTGCCCAACTTCTGCAGCAGCTTCCGCGCCGTCTTCCGGTGCCTCATCGGCGTTTTTGATCATGAGCGACCTCCATCTGCCCCCATATCCCCTGCGGCCTATCGGCGTCAATTGGCTTGGCCTCTGGACCCTCTATCTGAAGGAGGTCCGGCGCTTCCTGAACGTCTATACCCAGACCATCGCGGCACCCGTGGTGACCAGCCTGCTGTTCCTGGCGGTCTTCACCCTGGCACTCGGGCGCGGGGCGCAGGTGGTGGATGGCGTGGCCTACGCGAGCTTTCTGGCGCCGGGCCTTGTCATGATGGCCATGACCCAGAATGCCTTTGCCAATACCTCTTCCTCGCTGGTGATCGCCAAGGTGCAGGGGAATATCGTCGATATTCTGATGCCGCCGCTGTCCCCGCTGGAGCTGACCGTCGCCTATGCCGCCAGCGGCGCGACGCGCGGGCTGGTCGTCGGCTGTGTGACCTGGGTCGGCATGGCGCTGTTCACGCCGCTGCTGCCCGCACATTTCCTGGCGGTGTTGTTCTATGGGGTCATGGGGTCGCTGATGCTGGCGCTGCTCGGCACCCTGGGCGGCATCTGGTCAGAGAAGTTCGACCATATCGCGGCGGTGACCAACTTCATCATCACGCCCGCCGCCTTCCTGTCCGGGACTTTCTATTCCATCCAGCGCCTGGAAGATCCCTGGCATTGGATCGCCCTGCTGAACCCGTTCTTCTACATGATCGACGGCTTCCGCTACGGCTTCATCAATCATGCGGACGGCAGTCTGGCGGTGGGTGCGAGTGTTCTGCTGGCGACCAACACACTGCTGGGGTTGCTGACGTGGCGTCTTTTTAATCGGGGCTACAAGCTGAAAAGCTGAGCACGTCTGCGTGCTGTACGGGTTGACATCGGGAAGCAATTCACGGAGTGTCAGCGAAATCTGCGGTTCAATCCTGAATTTGCAGAATAAAATTCTGAGGAGTGTGCGTCGTGAATGCGAGTCTGATGCCGACATATAGCCGGGTACCTTTGTCGTTCGACAAGGGCGAGGGGGCTTATCTGTTCGGGTCGGACGGACGACGTTATCTCGATTTCGGATCGGGCATCGCGGTCACGGCTTTGGGCCATGCGCATCCCCATCTGACCGAAGTCATGCATGCCGCCATCGGCAAGCCCTGGCATGTTTCGAACCTCTATGAGATTCCCGAACAGGCGCAGTTGGCCGAGCGGCTGGTGCAGAACTCCTTTGCCGATTACGCCTTCTTCTGCAATTCGGGCGCGGAAGCCAACGAGGCGGCGATCAAGATGATGCGCAAGCATCACTATGAAAACGGTCAGGCCGAGAAATTCCGCCTGATCACCGTCGAAGGCGCCTTCCATGGCCGCACCCTGTCCACCATCGCTGCGGGCGGGCAGGAGAAGTACCTCAAGGGCTTCGGCCCCAAGGCGGACGGCTTCGATCAGGTTGCCTTTGGTAATCTGAACGAGCTGCGGGCGGCGATCACTCCGGCAACCGGCGGCATCCTGGTCGAACCGATCCAGGGTGAAGGCGGCATCCGGCCGATGGAGGTCGAATACCTTAAGGCCCTGCGGACCATCTGCGACGAGTTCGGCCTGCTGCTGATCTATGACGAGGTGCAGACCGGCATGGGCCGCACCGGCAAGTTGTTTGCCTATGAATGGTCGGGCGTTGCCCCGGATATCATGAGCCTTGCCAAGGGCCTGGGCGGCGGTTTCCCCATCGGCGCCTGCCTTGCCACGGCCGACGCCGCCAAGGGCATGGTCGCCGGTGTGCATGGCACGACCTTCGGCGGCAATCCGCTGGCAACGGCGGCGGGCAATGCCGTCATGGACGTCATGCTGAAGCCGGGCTTCATGGCCAATGTCGACGCCATGGGCAAGCGCCTGCTCAAGGGTTTGAAGGCCATTGGCGCAGATCATCCCAAGCTGATCGAAGCCGTGCGCGGTTATGGTCTGCTGCTGGGCATCAAGACGGTGGTGCCGAATACCGAGTTCCAGGCCCGCCTGCGTGCCCATGGTCTGCTGACCATCACGGCGGGTGACAATGTCGTCCGCATGCTGCCGCCGCTGATCATCGGCGAAAAAGAGGTCGATGAGGCGATAGAGATCGTCCGGACCGTGGCGACCGACTGGGCATAATCCCGTTCATCGGGATCGGTTAAGCGCAACCGGGCCCGGATTCAAATAAGGAGAAGGATGCTGCAGCATCCTTCTCCGGGAGTGATTCAAAAGTGACGAAGCATTTTCTGGATATCCATCAACTGGATTCGGCCACGCTGCGGTCGATTCTGGAGGATTCCAAGGCCATGAAGGCCGACCGTTCCAAAGGTGAAGGCCGTCTGGCGGGCAAGACTCTGGCGATGCTGTTCGAGAAGGCCTCGACCCGGACCCGCGTTTCTTTCGAAGTGGCGATGAAACAGCTTGGCGGGCATACGGTCGTTCTGAAGCAGGACGAAATGCAGCTGAAGCGCGGCGAGACGGTGGCCGATACGGCCCGCGTGCTCTCGCGTTACGTCGACGCCATCATGCTGCGCACCGGCCCGCATCAGAAGATTCTGGAACTGGCCGAATATGGCTCGGTGCCCGTCATCAACGCCCTGACCGATGCCAGCCATCCCTGCCAAGTGATGGCGGACGTCATGACGTTCGAAGAACATCTGGGCCCGATCAAGGGCAAGACCGTGGCCTGGGTCGGCGACGCCAACAACATGTGCACCTCCTGGGTCCATGCGGCCGTGCGACTGGAGTTCGAGCTGCGGATCGCCGCGCCGTCGGCCCTGGCTCCCTCGATGGAACTTGTGGCCTGGGCACGCGGCGAAGGGGCAAAGATCGTCGTCACGACCGAGCCGCGCAGCGCAGTCGCGGGTGCCGATCTGGTGACGACCGATACCTGGGTATCGATGGGACAGGATGCAGGTAATCGAAATTACCTCTTGGCACCGTTCCAGGTAGACACATCTTTGATGGAATGCGCGAAGTCGTCGGCCATCTTCATGCACTGCCTGCCCGCCCATCGTGGGGAGGAAGTGACGGAAGCAGTGCTCGACGGCCCGCAATCCGTGGTATGGGACGAGGCTGAAAACCGCCTGCATGTCCAAAAAGGGATTTTGGCCTGGTGTCTGAGCTGATCCGACAGGACGATCTGGTCCTGCCATTCTTTATTCCCCAGGCGGCCGTTCGCGGCCGCCTCGTTCGTTTGGGTCCGGCGGTGGATGCGATTCTGTCGCGCCACAAATATCCGCCAGCGGTCGCCGGTCTGTTGGCCGAGGCGATGGCGCTTGCCGCAGCATTGGCCGGAGCGCTGAAGTACGAAGGTGTCTTCACCCTGCAAGCCAAGGGCGATGGCCCGGTGCGCATGCTGGTGGCCGACATTACATCGGACGGCAATCTGCGCGGCTATGCCCAATATGATAACGACAAGCTGAAGGTTGCCGACACCAAGATGTCGCTGGCCCCGGTGCCGCGCCTGCTGGGCAAGGGCTATCTCGCTTTCACCGTCGATCAGGGCCAGGATACCGACCGCTATCAGGGCATCGTCGCGCTTGAGGGCGATACCCTGACCGAGTGCATTGATCATTATTTCGAACAGTCGGAGCAGATCGAAACCTCGCTTCATACCGCAAGTGTGCTCTCCCCGACCGGGTGGCGCGCGGGCGCCCTGATGGTGCAGAAGATGCCGACCCTGGGTGGTACGGCAGAAGCGCCCGCACCGGGGGCCGAGGACGAGGAAAACTGGAGCCGCGTCAAGATCCTGGCCGATACGATCACCGACAAGGAACTGACCCAGGCCGATCTGCCCCCGGACATGCTGCTGTTCCGTCTGTTCCATGAGGAATCGGATGCCCGGCTGTCTGCACCCCAGGCTCTGCGTGACCGCTGCCGCTGCTCACGCGACCGGGTGGCAACCATGCTGCGCAGCCTCCCGGCTGAGGATGTCGAGGAACTTAAAGAGAATGGCGCCGTTTCCGCTAACTGCGAGTTCTGCTCGACAACCTATGTTTTCACCCCGGAACAGCTTGCGATCTTGCGTCGCGGCGACGCTTAAGGCGAAATAGGCCCCATCATGATGAAAAACACCTTGATCCAGCGCCGTCATTTCCTGCTTCTCGCGGGGGCCGGTGCGCTCGCAGCCTGTGCCGACAAAGGTGGGGCCGCCCCGACCTTCGCGCCGATCCGCTTCAAATCCATGTCGGCTTTCCGGCTGAACGTCGAAAAGATTGAGATCGAAAACCGCTATCAGAGCCCCGGCCGCCTGCCCCATGTAGACCATGCGATGCAGAATTCGCCCTCGGCCGTGATGTCGGCCTGGGCGCAGGATCGCCTGGAAGCCGGAGGCCAGCCGGGTGGCCCCATCGCCCGTTTCATCATCACCGACGCAAAAGTCATCGAGACCGAACTGGCGACCAAGTCGGGCATCAAGGGCGTATTCTCCACCGATCAGGCCTTTAAATATGATGCGCGGATCGCGATCGAACTGTCGGTACGGAACGAGCGCGGCATGACCGATGCCACGGTCAATGTCGAGTCGCTGGCGATGCGCACCATTAAGGAAGATGCGACCGACGTGGAACGCGAGACCCTGTGGAACGATATGATTCAGGGAATGGCACGCGATATCAACGCCCAGATGGAAAAGAACATTCCGCAGGGCCTTGGCAAATATCTGCAATTCTAAGCCAGGGGACGAGGGCGATGGCAAAGCTGCGTAAGCTGGTCAAGGCCCTCGAAGCCGATGGCTGGGAAAAGGTCGGCCAAAGGGGCGATCTGGTTCAATATCGCGGACCGTCCGGGCGGCGAATGACTTTTCCGGCCGGTAAAGTCTCGCTGCCTGATGCGACTTTAGCTGCCTTGGCGCTGCATGCGGGCGTCAAGGTCAAGGGGGATTGATGGCGCGTTATCCCGCCTGGCTCGCGCCGATCGAAGAAGGCTTCTGCGTCACCTTTCCGGATTTTCCGGGCTGTCTGGCGGTGGGCGGCACGATTGAGGTCGCGCTTATCGAAGCGGAAGCGGCACTCTCCTTTCATCTTGAAGGATTGCATGCCGACGGAGTGGTGATTTCACCGCAGGCGCTGCATACCGCCATCTTGCCCACGGTTGATGGGGCCATCCTCGTTTTGATCCCTGCCGCACCTGCTAAAGCGCCGGCGGTTCGCGTCAATATCACCCTTGATAAAAACCTGCTTGGCGAGATTGATGCCGCCGCTGCTGAAGCCGGATTTACCCGTTCAGGCTTTCTGGCCGAGGCATCGCGTCGGATGATACGTAAGCTCGGCTGATGCGGTTAGGCTTCCTCAAACCGCTGAGGAATGCCTATAATTTGAGCTTTTTGTGGTCAGCGGTTACCGCTTTGTTGCGTTAAAGCCACACTGATCGACCGCTGATGGTAAGCATCATTACAGGTGCTTGTGCGGTTGCAGCATTTAGGCGTTTGATGCGTGAACGGAAAGCGTAACTCTTATAGAGACGTTTAACCGCTGCATTCTTAAATCGAGGTCTTCCATGAAGAAGCTGCTTCTGGGCACCACCGCCCTGGTTCTCCTGTCCGGCGCTGCTGTTGCCCAGCAGGTCAACACCAAGTCGCCGTTCACCGTGTCGCTGAACGGCTCGATGCGTTATAACTTCGCCTTCTTCGATCAAGACGCCTCGGGCGTAAATCGTGAATCGTCGATCGACAGCCGCATTCTGCTGACGGCCGAAGCCAAGGCAGACAACGGCCTGACCTACGGCTATATGGGTCGCCTGCGTTCGGGTGCCACCGGCATTGCTGCCGGCGCTCTGGGTCTCGACTATTCCTATATCTATGCAAGCGGCACCTGGGGCCAGGTGATGTTGGGCGACCACAGCGGTGCGCTGACCCAGCTTGAAGTGATCGCCCCGACCGTGGGTATCGGCCAGGCCGACCAGATCGGCTTCCTGGATGCTGGCAACGCCAGCCTGTTCTGGGCTTCGGAAGACACCCCCTTCACCCGTACGACCTACATCACCCCGTCGTTCTCGGGCTTCCAGGCCGCTGTCTCCTATGCGCCTGAACAGGATATCAAGCAGACCCGTTCGATTGCTGCCCCCGGCGGCGCCTATCAGGACATTTTCGAAATCGCTGCCTCCTATACCGGAGAATTCGGTGATTTCGGCCTGAAGGTCGGTGCGGGTTACGAGTTTAGCGGTCGCGGCACTGCTGCCAACGACTACCAGCTCTATAACATCGGTATCGTCGGTACCTATGCTGGCTTCTCGCTGGGTGCGAGCTTCTATGACAACGGCGAATATCAGGGTGTCAACACTGACCAGTATGGTTGGGCTGTCGGTCTGACCTATGAAGTCGGCAGCTGGGCCGTTGGTGCAAGCTACAACCGCGTCAAGACCGATCTGGGCGCTGGCGACAGCATCGACCAGATCTTCGGTGTTGGTGGTGCTTATCAGCTGGCTCCGGGTCTCTCGCTGCAGGCCGACGTGATCGGTACCGACGCCGAGACCTCGAACAACGAGGGCTGGGGTGTTGTCATGCGTACCCGTGTGGACTTCTAAGCTTCTTAGAAATTCACCCGCTCGAGGGAAAGGGAGGCTTAACCGCCTCCCTTTTTCTTTTCGGGGTTGCTGGATTGGCGGTTGTGCTGGGGGATAAGCCGCTTTTTACCCTTTCGCCGTCGTCAGTGAATCCAGGCTTCATACTGGGGTGTATGTCTTGATAAGAGGGGCGGAAAACGCAGGATCTGCTTGAGATTTCGGCTGTAAGCCTTTGCAGATCAAGGCAAGTTTGCCGTCAGAAAAAATGTGACATCTCGGCAACAGCGTGGCGGAAAGCGCAATTTGGAGTGTTGACTCGCTTGCAAGCCTAGGGCGGCTTGAGTTTTATGGAGACGGTCCTTGCGGGGCTTTGGCGTCGCTAAGGGTTTTGAGCGGGTACTTATCCTAAAGGGGTACACAATGAAGAAGATTCTCCTGGGCACCACCGCCCTGGTTCTGCTGTCGGGCGCTGCCGCTGCCCAGCAGGTCTCGACCAAGTCGCCGTTCACTGTCTCGCTGAATGGCTCGATGCGTTACAACTTCGCGATTTTCGACCAGGACGCTTCGGGCGTGAACCGTGAGTCGTCGATCGACAGCCGCATTCTGCTGAAGGCCGAAGCGAAGGCCGACAACGGTCTGACCTACGGCTATCGTGCTCGTCTGCGTTCGGGTGCCAACACCGGTGGTAACGCTGGTGCAGTCGGTATCGACCAGTCGGCAATCTACGCTTCGGGTTCGTGGGGCGCGGTCTACCTCGGTGACGACAGCGATGCTCGCACCCAGCTCGAAGTCCTGAACCCGACCGTTGGTATCGGCCAGGCCGACCAGGTTGGCTTCCTGCTCGCCGGTAACAACTCGATGTACTGGTCGACTGAAGGCAACTGGTCGACCAAGGCGACCTACATGACCCCGTCGTTCTCGGGCTTCCAGGCTGGTGTTTCGTACACCCCGGAAAACGACAACGACCAGACCCGTTCGGTTGCTGCTCCGGGCGCCGCTGCAGGCGACTACGCTGATTGGTTCGACATCGGCGCTGGCTACACCGGTTCGTTCGGTGCCGTCGGCCTGAAGGTCGGTGCTGGTATCGGCTTCGGCGCTGTTGACCGTGGCGTCGACACCGACGATGCATGGAACTGGAACCTGGGTGCTCAGGTCTCCTACGCCGGCTTCACCTTCGGTGGTTTCTACTGGGACGACAACAACACCGCTTCGGTTAACACCGGCCGCGGTGGCGATGATCGCACCAGCTGGGGCCTGGGTCTGACCTACGCAACCGGTCCGTGGGGCGTTGGTGCTAGCTTCGTTCGCACCAATGTTGACTACGCTGCCGGTGGCGACGACACCGACCAGGTTATCGGTGTTGGTGGTGCTTACCAGCTCGCTCCGGGCCTGTCGCTGCAGGGTGATATCCTGCACGTCGATGCTCAGAGCAACAACAACGACGGCTGGGGCATCAGCCTCCGCACCCGCGTCGACTTCTAATCGGTTTCCGATCGGAAGAGGGGAGACGGCTGCTTCGGCAGCCGTCTCTTTTTTTTGTCTGCACGACATGATGCTGCCTTCCCCCTTGCGCAGTTGGCCGCCATCGCCTAGCGTCCGGCGCTGAAGCTTTTCGAACGGCAGATGGGTTGATTGTGCGATGAGACTGGCCTTTGTAGTGCTGATGCCTGTGTTTTTGGCTGCCTGCGGAGGCTCAGGGCTGCCGCGTGGCGAGGCCAATTTCCCGCAGTCGCGTGATGATCGGGAACGTCAAACCTACGGTTCGATCCTTGGTGACGAGGGCCTTACACTTTTCGGCGGCCGTGATCGCGCCCGCGCTACTCAAGGCCAAGGTATCGGCGTTAATACCTATCTGTGGCGCGCTTCTCTTGACACCATTGGCTTTATGCCTTTGACCTCAGCAGATCCGTTCGGCGGCGTGATTATTACCGATTGGTATTCTGCCCCGGACTCTCCATCAGAGCGTTTCAAGGTCACGCTCTATGTGCTGGATCAAGACCTGCGGGCAGACGGTATCCGGGCAGCCGTTTTTCGGCAGACCCGAGACGGCGCCGGAAACTGGGCTGATTCGGTAGTGGATCCGAAAACAGGTCCCGATATCGAGAATGCGATTCTGACCCGTGCGCGTCAGATCCGGCTTGATGCGCAATCCAAGAAATAAATAGGCGCCAAAGCCGGTGACGGCATCGGCTGCGTTATGAAGATAAGTGATTAGGCACTGAGTATGGCTCGCTACACGATCAAAGAAACCGAATCGAAATGGCAGAAGCGCTGGGAAGAGAAGCGCTGCTTCGCTGTTGAGGTCGATCCTTCGCGCCCGAAATATTATGTGCTGGAGATGTTCCCCTATCCGTCGGGGCGCCTGCACATGGGCCATGTGCGCAACTATACGATGGGCGACGTCACCACCCGCTTCAAGCGCGCGCGTGGTTTCAACGTGCTGCATCCGATGGGCTGGGATGCCTTCGGTCTGCCGGCCGAAAATGCCGCGATGCAGAACAAGCGCCATCCGGCCGAATGGACCTATGAGAATATCGACTCCATGCGCGGTCAGCTGAAGCAGCTGGGTTATGCGCTGGACTGGAGCCGCGAGATCGCGACCTGCCATCCGGAATATTACCGGCATGAGCAGAAGATGTTCCTGGATTTCCTGAAAAAGGGCCTCGCCTATCGCAAGAAGAGCTGGGTCAATTGGGATCCGGTCGAAAATACCGTGCTGGCGAACGAGCAGGTTGTCGATGGCAAGGGCTGGCGTTCCGGCGTTCCGGTCGAGCGCCGCGAGCTCGAGCAATGGTGCCTGAAGATCACCCATTATGCCGAAGAGCTGCTGGGTGCCTTGGGCGATCTGACCCGCTGGCCGGACCGTGTCCGCCTGATGCAGGAAAATTGGATCGGCAAGAGCCATGGCGCGCGGCTGTTCTTCCAGGTGAAGAATGCCCCGGCGGCACTGGACAGCAGCAAGATCGAGGTCTTCACGACCCGTCCCGATACGCTGTTCGGCGCCTCCTTTGTCGCTGTCGCCGCCAACCATCCCGTGGCCCAGGCCATGGCGAAGACTGAGCCGAACATCGCGGCTTTCATTGAGGAAGCCAATCGCGTCGGTACCTCCGAAGCCGCCCTGGAAACGGCCGAAAAGATCGGTGTCGATACGGGCCTCAAGGTTGCGCATCCCTTCATCGAAGGGGCTGAACTGCCGGTCTATGTCGCGAATTTCGTGCTGATGGAATATGGCACGGGCGCGATCTTCGGCTGCCCGGCCCACGACCAGCGTGATCTGGATTTTGCCAATAAATATAAGCTGCCGGTCCGCCCTGTCGTCCGCCCGAAAGGGGAGGCCGATATCACCATCACCGATACCGCCTTCACCGATGATGGCGAGATCGTCAATTCGGGCTTCCTGAACGGCCTGTCCGTCGCCGACGCCAAGAAGCGCGCGGGCGAGGAACTGGGCAAGCTCGGCATCGGCGAGATGACCACGGTCTGGCGCCTGCGCGACTGGGGCATTTCCCGTCAGCGCTACTGGGGCTGCCCGGTGCCGATCATCCATTGCGGTACTTGCGGTGTGGTGCCGGTTCCCGACGACCAGCTGCCGGTGACCCTGCCCGAGGATGTGACGTTCGATCTGCCGGGTAACCCGCTGGATCGCCATCCGACCTGGAAATACACGACCTGCCCCACCTGCGGCGGCAAGGCGACGCGCGAGACCGATACTTTCGATACTTTCTTCGAAAGCTCCTGGTATTTCGCCCGTTTCGCATCGCCCCGTGCCGCCGAAGCGGTCGATAAGGAAGCGGCCCGTTACTGGCTGCCGGTCGATCAATATATCGGCGGCGTCGAGCATGCGATTCTGCATCTGCTCTATGCGCGCTTCTTCACCCGCGCGATGCATGAGTGCGGCTATCTCGATATCGTCGAGCCGTTCGAAGGCCTCTTCACCCAAGGCATGGTCACCCACGCGACCTATAAGGACGAACAGGGTAACTGGATCCTGCCCGAGGAAGTCCGCGCGGAAGGCGATAGCTTCATCAATGTGAAGACCGGCAGCAAGATCAGCGTCGGCCGCACCGAGAAGATGTCGAAGTCGAAGAAGAACGTCGTCGACCCCTCGGACATCATCGATGGCTATGGCGCCGACGCCGCACGCCTTTTCGTGCTGTCCGACAGCCCGCCGGATCGCGACTTCGAATGGACCAGCGCCGGTATCGACGGCTCCTGGCGCTTCCTGAACCGCATCTGGCGTTTTGGCACCGAACCGACCGACGACAAGCCGTTGGCCGCCAAGGGCACGGCCCGTCCGGCCGATCTGTCCGGCCCGGTTGCCAAGGTCGAGCGCGAAATGCACAAGACCGTCGCGGCGGTCACGGATGCCTACGACCAGTTCCACTTCAATAAGTCGATCGCCCTGATCCGCGAATTCGCCAATGCGCTGGCCGAAATGCCGGGCGTTGAGGCCGATGCCGCCTGGATGCGCCGCGAGGGTCTGGTGACCCTGGTGCGTCTGGTTGCGCCGATCATGCCGCATCTGGGTGAAGAGCTTTGGGAGTTCATGGGCGGTGAGGGTCTGTTGGTCGATCAGCCCTGGCCGGGCTTCGATCCGGCGCTGACGGTGGATGATAGTGTCACGCTGGCCGTGCAGATCAACGGCAAGCTGCGCGACACCATCGACGTCAAGACCGGCCTGACCCAGGCGGAAGCCGAAGCTCTTGTTCTGACTTTGCCAGCTGTCCAGCGGAGCCTTGAAGGGCGTACGCCCAAGAAGGTGATCCTGGTGCCGAACCGGTTGATCAATGTGGTCGGCTAAGCCCCTTGTTGCCCTGGTCGCCGCAGCTTTCCTGGCAAGCTGCGGCCCCGGTGGCTTTCAGCCCTTGCATGGTGACCGCAAGGGGCAGGTTGCCGATACCAGTCTGGCGGCGATCCAGATCACGCCGATTCCCGATCGCACCGGGCAGTTGCTACGGAACTATCTGACCGATCGCTTCGCGGCGGGTTCGGCTGCCGCGCGCTGGCGCCTAGACGTGAAAGTCGTGGAGAGCGGCACATCCGTCGGCCTGCAGCGCGATGCCACAACGACCTATGGCCGACTTGCTCTGACCGCCGATTATACCCTGACGGAGATCCAGAGTGGCCGTCAGCTGGTCAAGGATCAGACCCGGTCGCTGATGGGTTATGTGCTGCTGGAGGGTGGTTTCCCCTCGATCACCGCGCAGAATGACGCGCGCGAGCGGGCGATCCGCGAAGTGGGCGACCAACTGGCAACCCGCCTGATGGCGCGACTGGCTGAAGGGGTTCCAGCCCCGCAGGCTCCCAAGCCGTGAAGCTCCCCAGGGGGGGCAACGCCGCGCAATTGATCGCGGCGCCGAAATCCCCGGTTCGCGTTGTGCTTTTCTTCGGCGAGGATAGCGGGCTGGCACGGGAGCAGGCTAAGGCCTGCGTCGTCGCCGTTGCAGGCGATGCAGGAGATCCGTTCCGCGTCGTGGAGTTTTCTGGTGCGGCGGTGAAGGCTGACCCAGCCCGGCTGGCTGATGAGGCTGCGGCCATCGCCTTCACGGGTGGGCGACGGGCGATCTGGGTCCGCGATGCCGCCGACGGTACGGTTGCCGCCGCTGTTTCAAGCTTCCTAGAAGACCCGGCAGGGGATGGCGTGATCATCCTGGAAGCGGGCGAACTGACCAATAAATCGAAGCTGCGTCTGCTGGCCGAGGATCATGCCTTGGCTCTGGCAGTCCCCTGTTATCACGATAGCGTCCGCGATCTGGACGGAGTTATCCGCGAGACCTTGCGGTCCCACGGCCTGGATGTGGCGCCCGATGCTGTCGAGTATCTGAAGGAACGCATGGGCGGTGACCGTATGGTCAGCCGCGGCGAGCTGGACAAGCTGGCGCTCTATGCCCTTGGCCAGGGCCGGGTCGAACTTGCCGATGCGGAAGCTGCAGTTGGAGATAGTGCCGTGCAGTCAGTGGGCGATCTGGTCGCCGCCGCTGCCGAGGGGCGTACAGGCGATCTCGACAAGGCGCTGTCCAAGGCGCTGTTGGACGGTGAGAGCCCCGTCGGTATCGTCCGGGTGCTGATCCGGCATTTCCAGCGCATCCACCTGGTCGCCAGCTTGGCTACGGCAGGTAAACCGCTGGAAGCTGCCATGAATAGCCTGGTGCCGCGCCCCTTCAAGCGGGATGCGGATGCTTTGGCGCGTCAGGTCCCAAAATGGCCCCCGCACAGGGCAGCGGCGGCACTCAATCGCCTGCTGGAGGTGGAGCGCCAGTGCAAGACCACGGGCTTGCCCGATGAAACGGTCTGCGCGCGCGCCTTGCTGGAGATTTCCGAGAACGCGCGTAGGGGCAGGCGGTAGGAGCCCTTGCCAAAATCCGTCACCCCGCACTTGATGCGGGGGCTCGCCGAAGCGGTAGAGCTTGAGAGGGATCCCGCATCAAGTGCGGGATGACGGATTTCAAAGGGTGGTGGAGCTGTCCGCCAGCAGATCGAAATAGGCCCGGTCGATCAGGCTGTCGGCTGAGATATCCAAACGGCGCAACAGAGCATCCGCCTCGGCGATGCCGGCCTCGACCGGCTCGTCCTCGGCCAAGACGACCTCCAACTCCAGGAAGTTGCCCAGATCCTTCACGGCATCGAGATGGATACGCGTGCGGCCAACCATGTAGAGCGTGCGGCGCTTGATCACCCGGCCGAGGCTGCCATAGGCATGGGTCAAGGCCTCCCGTAGGCTGTCGGGCTCCGGCGTCGTGGAGACGACGTAGAAACTCTCCTTCGGGCCTGCGGTATCGGAACGGCGATAGAATACCAGCTGACCCTCGCCCGATCCCAGGACGCGCAGCTTCAACCGCCCATTGGGGCAGGTGAAGAATGTGTCGTCCTGTTCGATCAGGTCTGGCCCGTCGGTTGCCAGCAGGGCGACCCGCCGCTCCAGGGCAGCGGGATCACCGACGCGGGCCTTGATCTCGACGTTGCGCGCCATTCTACCGTTCGCGGAAGGCTTCGTGTTTCAGCTTCAGCACGGGCTTTGCGAAATAGGCGGCGATGGTGCGGTCGCCGGTATGGATATCCACGGTCGCCTGCATGCCGGGCGAAATCGACAGCTGCACACCGTCGCTGACCAGATAGGACTGGTTGGTTTCCACCACCACCTTGAAGTAGGGCGGGGTGTTCTGGGCGTCCTGGAGGGCGTCGGGGGAGATCTGGATCACCTTGCCGTCGATGGCGCCATAGCGGATGTAGTCATAGGCCGACACCTTGACCCGGGCGGTCTGCCCGACTTCCACCTGACCACGATCGGCGGGCGGCAGCTTGGCTTCAACGATCAGCTTATCGTCGAGCGGCACGATTTCCATGATGACTTCGCCGGGGCGCACAACACCGCCCAAAGTCGCGAACCGCATATTCTTCACCACGCCATCGATGGGGGAGGTGATGAGGGTGCGGGTGCGCTGGCCGGTGGCATCATTCAGCAGTTCCGTCGTGCGGGCGAAATCCAGCTCGACCTTGGACAGCTCTTCCTGGGCGCGGCGGGCGAACTTCGCTTTTTCTTCGCCCAGGCGTGAGCGGATTTCGCTGACGGCCGAGGACGCGCGCGGAACCGAGCTGTCGAGGGTCGCGATTTCACCCGACAGGCGTTCTGCCTGTCCCTGCAGCTGCAGATGTTCGGTGCGGGGGGTGAGGTTGTCGACCAGCAGTTTGCGGCTGATCTCAAGACGTTCGCGGGTGAAGGCCAGATCGGCTGCGCGCGAGCGGCGCTGGGATTCCAGCTCCCGCACCGCCAGTTCACGCTGGCGCAGCTGATCGGAGAGGCCTCCGACGACGCTGTCATATTCACGCCAGCGCGCATCGGCGATCTGCCGTTCGGAGCGCACCAGGTCGGGGCGGCTCTTTTCCAGGGCGGGCGGGATCGTGAAATCGCGCTTCTCGCTGGCTTCGGCCGTCAGGCGCTGCCGGTTGATGTTGAGCGCGTCGATGCGGACCTGAAGCTCGTCCTTGTTCATGGCCGTGGGCGCTAGTTCAAGCTGGAGCAGCGGCGCGTCGAGCTTGACGGTATCGCCTTCCTGCACATTGAGGGCGCGGATGATGCCGCCTTCGAGATGCTGGATCGCCTTGAGGCGGCTTTCCGGCTTCACTTCACCGTTGGCCACCACGACCTCGTCCAGGCGGGCCACCAGCGACCAGCCGATACCACCGGCGATCAGGGCCATCAAAATGAGCGGCAGCCAGCGGATGGTCGAGCGTTTATGGGTATCGAGCAACCCATCAAGAGAGCTGGCGGTCATGCGGGCCTCCCTGCGGCGGTCGGTGCCGCTGCGGGCTGTTGCTGGGGAACGGGCTGCGGGCGGCGGCCCAGCAGCTTGGGCAGAATGTCATTGGGCGGGCCCGCCTGGACCACCTTACCGTGATCCATCAGGGCAATGACCGAGCAGGCGGTGAGCAGCTGGACCGAATGGCTGACGAGGACGATGGTGCGTCCGCCGCTGGCCAGTTCGATCAAGGTGCGCCGCAGGGTTTCCTCGCCCATCGGATCGAGGTTGTTGGAAGGCTCATCCAGCAGCAGCACGGGCGGATCGCGCAGCAAGGCGCGGGCCAGGGACAGGCGCTGACGCAGACCGCCTGCCAGTCGTCCGCCTGCTTCACCGATCTGGGTCGAATAGCCGTCGGGCAGATCGATGACGAAGGAATGCAGACCAGCGCGGGTACAGGCGAGGATCAGGGCCTCGTCGTCGATATCGGGGGCGGCGCGCAGTAGATTGTCGCGGATGGTGCCGGTGAACAGCATCGGGTCCTGCGGGGCATAGCCAACCCAGTCGGCCAGATCCGCGCGCGAGAACTGCGAGACGTCGGCCCCATCCAGCATGACGCGGCCGACATCGGGCTTATAGAGACCCATCAGCAGCTTGAGCAGGGTGGACTTGCCGCTGCCGTTGCGACCGGCAAGGCCGAGCATCGAGCCGGGCTTCATGGTGATATTGACGGTATCGACCGTCGGCTGACCGTCCGGGATATAGCGGAAGGTCAGGTTTTCAGCCTGCAGCAGACCCGAGGGGCGGGGGAACTGCACGGGGCTGGTGATCCGCTCCGGTTCGACCTGGAAGACTTCATCCAGGCGCTTGAGCGAGGCACGGGCGGCGGCCACGGACTTCCAGGCTGGGAACAGCTGCATCAGCGGCCCGTTCACTCGGCCCGCCAGCATATTGGCGGCGATCAGGGCGCCGATGCTCATCTTCTGGTCGAGCACGGCGAGGGCGCCGAAGGCGGTCATGGCCACGGTGGTGATGGTGGTCATGGCCAGGGCGAGGTTACCCGATCCGTCGGTACCCGCGCCGCGGCCCAGGGCCTTTTCCACGAGATTAGCCTGCGCCTCTTCCCACTGGGGTTTGAAGCTGCGGTCCATGGCGAGTGCCTTGAGGGTCGAGCGGCCTGCGACAAATTCGCCGACCAGGGCATCGCGGGACAGACCTGCAGTGCGCTCGGCCTGGGCGGCGCTCTGCAATCGGGCGGCGCTGATCCAGGCGAAGATGGCATAGGCAAAGACCGCAAGGGTGATGACCCAGGCGACGGGCGTCGCAACGATCCAGATCAGGCCGACATAGAGCAGCGCGAAGGGCAGATCGGCCATCAGGGTAATGGGCGGACCGGAGGCGGCATTGCGGATCGTTTCCACGTCGCGGAACAGACCTTGCCAATAGGCGCCGGGGCGCGATTCCAGGATCCGCAGGGGCAGGGCGCTGACCTGATCGAACAGGCCGCGCGCCACCGTGACGTCGATTTCCAGCGAGATGCGCTGTACTAGGCGCGAGCGGAAGGTTCGCAAGGCCCAATCGAACAGCGTCACAACGCCCATGCCCAGTACCAGACCGATCAGGGTGGTCAGGCCGGCAAGGCCGATGACGCGGTCATAGATCTGCAGCGTGAAAACCGGAAGTGCCAGCGCCAGGATATTGATAAACAGAGAGGCAAGCAGCAATTCGCGCCACGCACCGCGTGCGGACGCAAGTAAACTCTGCCGCCAAGAAGTATCGCCCATGATGTATTCGGCCTCGTTTTTCGCCAATATGCGCTATGCTGACCCACAGGCGCGGACCCTAACATAACATGGGTTGGTCACAAGCACCCTCGTGGTGTATGCAAGGGTCCATAGAGTAGAAATTAGAAGAACATCGCGAAGGGGCTATTTCCATGCTGCGGGTCGTCACCGTTTTTGGCGCAACCGGCTTCATCGGCCGACACCTGATCCAACGTCTGGCGAAGACAGGCGCACAAGTCCGAGTTGTAACCCGGGACACCGAAGCCGCCAAGTTTCTGAAGCCGATGGGCAATGTCGGCCAGATCGTTCCCGTTCCCTGCAACCTGGGCGCTGCGACGGCCGAAAGCCTAGCGCCGCTGGTCGATGGTGCGGATGCCGTGGTCAATCTGGTCGGCCTGCTGGCCGAGGGTGGCCATCAGACCTTCAGCGCCCTGCAGGCTGAAGGCCCCGGTAAGATTGCCGCCGCCGCCGCCAAGGCCGGTGTTGCGAAGTTCGTCCAGGTTTCGGCCATCGGTGCCGATGCCGGTTCGGATGCGAAATACGCCGCGACCAAGGCCCAGGGCGAAGCCGCTGTCCGTGAAGCTTTCCCCGCTGCTGTGATTCTGCGTCCGTCCATCGTGTTCGGTCCGGAAGACAAGTTCTTCAATCGGTTCGCGAGCATGGCCCGCACCTTCCCGGTGGTGCCGGTCGTCGGCCCGAAGACCCGCTTCCAGCCGGTCTATGTCGGTGATGTTGCCGATGCCATCATGGCCTGCCTGCGCCGTGCCGACGTTGCCGGCCGCACGTTCGAGCTGGGCGGTCCGCGTAGCTACAGCTTTGCCGAACTGCTGGACATCATCTTTGGCGCCATCGCGGTGAAGAAGCCCGTCATCGCCCTGCCGTTCGGCATCGCAGCTCTCGTCGCGCCTATCATCGGTTTGCTGCCGGGCAAGCTGCTGACCTCGGATCAGGTCAAGCTGCTGAAGCAGGATAATGTCGTCTCGCCCGGTGCCTCGACCCTGGGGGATCTGGGGATCGAGCCGGAGAGCGTGGAGGCCATTGTGCCTTCCTATCTGACCCGCTTCCGTCCCGGTGGCCGCTTCGCCGGTCTGCGCCCCGGAGTCTAATGCGGGGTCTGATCCCCGCGAAAAGCAAGGCAGCTATGCAAGCCGCGTCGGACCTCCGGCGCGGCTTTTTTCTTTTCCTGCTCAGCCTTGGGCCACGCAGTATTCTGCCCAGGGAATCCAGCTTTTAAGGCTTTGATTTCGTTTGCGCTTAGCTGGAAGGTAATATTCGTTCGCAAAACCCATATAGTCTCATATCGGTCCTATTTGCTTCGAAAATTACCCATGTTTCCGAAATGGATATGAAAGTCGCGCGAAAAATAGTCAGCAAAGCGGACCTATTGTGTATTTTTCCCTGGATATCTGCGGATTTCGGGGGTAATCCCTAAAACCCTATAAGAATAAGGGTTCAAAGGGTAAGACGATGGCCGACACCACGAAGACAGCGACCTCCGCCAAAGCCGAAGCTGCCGCCAAAGCGGTTATGCAGCGCTTCGTCGCCGTCGCCAAAGGCATGCCCACCAAGCGCAAGGCCGACGATCGCAACAAGGATTTCGACGAGATCTATGGCGATTTCAGCACGGGCGAAGCCAAGACCCAGGCCAGCCGCTGCTCGCAGTGCGGTGTGCCCTTCTGTCAGGTTCATTGCCCCCTGCACAACAACATCCCCGACTGGCTGAAGCTGACGGCGGAAGGCCGCCTGGAAGACGCTTATGAAGTCAGCCAGGCCACCAACACCTTCCCGGAAGTCTGCGGCCGTATCTGCCCGCAGGACCGGTTGTGTGAAGGCAACTGCGTGATCGAGAAGGGCTTCGAGTCCGTCTCCATCGGCGCGGTCGAGCGCTACATCACGGATACCGCCTGGGAAGAAGGCTGGGTGAAGCCTGCCGCCCCTGTGCGTGAGCGTCCGCAGTCCGTCGGCATCATCGGCGGCGGCCCGGGTGGTCTGGCAGCGGCCGACGCGCTGCGTCGCCGGGGCTATCAGGTCCATGTCTATGACCGTTATGACCGCATGGGCGGCCTGTTGATCTACGGCATTCCCGGCTTCAAGCTGGAAAAGGATGTGGTGGAGCGCCGCACGGCCCTGCTGGCCCAAGGTGGCATCCATCTGCACAACAATTTTGAAGTTGGCCGCGATGCCATGCTTGCGGAACTGCGCGAGAAGCATGATGCCATCCTGATCTCGACCGGTGTCTATAAGGCGCGCGAACTGGAGTTGGCGGGCGACAAGCTCGACGGCATCGTCCCGGCGCTCGACTATCTGACCGCGTCGAACAAGGTTGGCTTGGGTGACAGCGTTCCGGCCTTCAACGAAGGCACGCTTGATGCGAAGGGCAAGGACGTTGTCGTCATCGGCGGCGGCGACACCGCGATGGACTGCGTGCGCACCGCCGTCCGTCAGGGTGCCAAGTCGGTGAAGTGCCTCTATCGCCGCAACCGCGCCAACATGCCGGGCTCGCTGCGCGAAGTGCAGAATGCCGAGGAAGAGGGCGTCGAGTTCGTCTGGCTCGCCGCGCCCGAAGGCTTTGCCGGTGTTGGCAAGGTCAAGGCCGTGCGCGCCAGCCGTATCCATCTGGGTCTGCCCGATGCCTCCGGCCGTCAGCAGCCCTCCAAGATCGACGGCAGCGAGTTTTCGTTGCCTGCCGATCTGGTGATCAAGGCGCTGGGCTTCGATCCGGAAGATACCCCGACCATGTTCGGTGCGCCGGGCCTTGCCGTGACCCGCTGGGGAACCCTGCGCGTCGACCATAAGACCATGATGTCGAACCTCGAAGGTGTCTTTGCGGCGGGCGACATCGTGCGCGGTGCGAGCCTGGTCGTCTGGGCGATCCGCGACGGCCGTGACGCCGCCGACAGCATCCATCGTTACATCCAGGCGAAGGCGGCAGGTGTCGCCGCCGCTGCGGAGTAGGAAGATGCGGTTTCTGGCAAAACTCGCTCTGGCAGCGGGGCTGGCGACATCGCTGGTCACGCCCGCCTCGGCGCGGGTGTTCGACTATGAGTATCGCGGCGACTTCTGCATCAACTTCATCGAGTCGCTGTTTTTAGGCCGGGACGAGCAGATTGCGGAGCTGATCCGCGACAATGCCAAGATCTCCGCCGCGGCGGCTGCCGGTGCCGCGACCCAGGCGCAGGCAACGAGCCGGCAGATCCGTGGCGTCACGGAAGGCGCGCCCGTCCGGAACATCATCCTGGTGCGCGACGGTGAATTCACGCTGCTGAACCAGCGCCATTATCTGGTCGAAGCTGGCAACTCGCTCTATCTCTTCTACTGTTTCGTGCGGAACATGGACGGCAAGACCCATCTGATCCAATACGAAGCGACCGATCATCCCCAGGCTTTCGCCGCCTTCTTCCCGAAGGGGTGGTGAGCGATGAGCTGGCATACTTTCCTGCTGTTCCTGGGCTTGACCTCCGCGACCTCGCTGATGCCCGGTCCCAACGCCATGATGACCATGGCGCAGGGGATCGCCCATGGCTCGCGCGGCGCCTTCTGGACCGTGATGGGTTCCTTTGCGGCGCTCGGGGCGATGATGGTTGCCTCCGCCGTGGGAGCCGGTGCGATCCTGATGGCGTCCGAGCTCGCGTTCGAGATCGTCAAATGGGCCGGTGTTGCTTATTTGGCTTATCTGGGCGTCAAGTCCTGGCGCGCGCCGCCGGTGCGCATCGACACCCAGGCCTCGGAGGATGTGATGAGCATCCGCGCGATGTTCCTGAAGGGCTTCTTCTGCTCGGCCGGGAACCCCAAGGCGTTCCTGTTCTGGGGCGCGCTGTTTCCGCCGTTCCTGAACCCCAACGCCCCTCTGCTGCCGCAGGTCGCGATCCTGGGGGCCGCTGCCTTCGTCGTCGAATTCTTCGTGATGATGGGCTACGGCATGGGCGCCGCCGGTATCGCCCACTACCTCGCCCGTAAAGGCAATACCACGCTGTTCAATAAAATCAGCGGCGGCACCATGATCGGCGCCGCTGCCCTGCTCGCGACCGTGCGGAGGTAGGGGCATGCGTCGTTCTGCACTCATCCCCCTCCTGCTGACCTGTGTGCTGTTGCAATCGGGGGCAGCGGTCGCGCAATCGACTGAAGCCAACCGTCTGGCGGGGGAAATTCTCGACAAAAGCGGCGCGGTGCAACTGGTCCGCAACACCATGATCTCGATGAGCGATCAGATGGGCAAGCTGCTGGTTGCAACCAATCCCGACAAGGGGCCCCTCATCCAGCAACTGATGACCGAGGAAGTCCTGCCCGCTTTCCTGACCCGGCTGCCCGAATTGGTGCCGGAGTTATCCAAGCTCTACGCCTTGACCTACACGGAGGAGGAACTGCGCTTCATGCACGCTTACATCACCTCTCCCATAGGGCAGGCGATTGTCGCCAAACAGCCGAACCTGCAGACGCAACTGCAGCAGGTCGGGCAAGTCTGGGGCCAAAAGGTCGCCATGGAAACCATGCAGACGCTGGCCCCCAAATTCCGCGAACGCGGTCTGAAACTCTAAGAAACGCGCTCGGAAGGACGTAAGAAAATGACCGAGAAATTTATCGCCGACTTCAAGCGCAACGCTGCTCATCTGGCCGAATTCGGCATGTATGATCCGGCCGAGGAACATGATGCCTGCGGCGTCGGCTTTGTCGCTGCTATCGACGGCAAATCGACCCGCGCGGTGGTCGATGCCGCCATTCAGGCCCTGAGCGCGATCTGGCATCGCGGCGCGGTGGATGCCGACGGCAAGACCGGCGACGGCGCGGGTATCCATATTCAAGTGCCGCAGAGCTTCTTTGCCGATCACGTCCGCAACCTTGGCCATCAGGTGAAGGAAGGCGAGAAGCTGGCCGTCGGTCAGATCTTCCTGCCCCGCACCGACCTTGATGCCCAGGAGCGCTGCCGCTGCATCGTCGAGGCCGAGATCCTGAATTTCGGCTATACGATCCACGGCTGGCGTCAGGTGCCGGTGAATGTCGCGGTCTGCGGCGAAAAGGCGAATGCCTCCCGTCCCGAGATCGAACAGATCATCATCGCCAACCCCAAGGGCGTGGCCGAGGCGCAGTTCGAAAACGATCTCTATGTCATCCGCCGCCGCATCGAAAAGCGGGTGGGCGAGGCGCGCATCAACGATTTCTATGTCTGCACGCTGTCCTGCCGCTCGATCATCTATAAGGGCATGTTCCTGGCGGAAGACTGCACGAACTTCTACCCGGATCTGCTGGACGAGCGGTTCGTGTCGAACTTTGCCGTCTATCATCAGCGCTATTCGACCAACACCTTCCCGACCTGGCGTCTGGCCCAGCCGTTCCGCGTGCTGGCCCATAATGGCGAAATCAACACCGTGCGCGGCAACATCAACTGGATGGCCTGCCACGAACCCCGCATGGCGTCGGACGTGTTCGGCGATCTCATTGACGATGTGAAGCCGATCATACAGTCGGGCTCCTCGGACAGCGCGGCGCTGGATGCCGTGTTCGAGCTGCTGATCCGCGCCGGGCGTCCGCTGCCGATGGTGAAGACGCTCTGCGTGCCGGAAGTCTGGAACCCCGACGAAGGCACCATGCCGCAGTCGTGGCGCGACCTTTATTCCTATGCCAACTCGGTCATGGAGCCCTGGGACGGTCCGGCGGCGCTGGCGGCCTATGACGGTCGCTGGGTCATCGGCGGCATGGACCGTAACGGCCTGCGCCCCATGCGCTATGTGCTGACCGGCGACGGGCTGATCATCGCCGGTTCCGAAGCGGGCATGGTCAAGATCGACGAAGCCACCGTGCTGGAAAAGGGCCGCCTGGGTCCGGGCATGATGATCGGTGTCGATCTTCAGCGCGGCAAGCTGCTGCATGATGCCGAGATCAAGGAAGAACTGGCGGCCCGCCGTCCCTATTCCAACTGGGTCAAGAACATCACCCGCATCGACGGCTTCATCAAAGAGAATGCCGCCGCCCCGCAGCGCCTGTCGCGCGACGAGCTGCGCCGCCGCCAGCAGGCGGTGGGCTGGACGATGGAAGACATCGAACTGCTGCTGCATCCCATGGCGGACGAAGGCAAGGAAGCTATCGGCTCGATGGGTGACGATAGCCCGCTCGCGGTGCTGTCCGAACGTTATCGCGGCGTGCATCACTTCTTCCGCCAGAACTTCAGCCAGGTCACGAACCCGCCGATCGATAGCTTGCGTGAGCGCCGGGTCATGACCATCCGCACGCGCCTCGGTAACCTCGGCAACATCCTGGACGAGGATGAGAGCCAGACCAACATGCTGCAGTTGGACAGCCCTGTGCTGACGACGGCGGAATTTGCCGCCATGCGCGCCTATATGGGCGACACCGTGGCCGTCATCGATGCGACCTTTGATCCGAAGGGCGGCGAGACCGCCATGCGCGACGGGCTGAAGCGCGTTCAGCGCGAGTCCGAAGACGCCGTGCGCGCCGGTTGCACCCATCTGATCCTGACCGACGAGGCGATGGGCGAAAGCCGTGCACCGCTGCCGATGATCCTGGCTGCCGGTGGCGCCCATAGCCATCTGGTCCGTCAGAACCTGCGCACCTTCACCTCGCTCAATGTCCGGTCGGCCGAATGCCTCGACGTGCATTACTTCGCGGTGCTGATCGGCGCGGGCACGACCACGGTCAATGCCTATCTGGCCGAAGAAGCCATCGTGGACCGCCATGCCCGTGGGTTGTTCCAGGGGCTGTCGATCGAGGATTGCCTGAAGCGCTATAAGAAGGCCATCGACGATGGTCTGCTGAAGATCCTGTCGAAGATGGGCATCTCGGTGCTCTCCTCCTATCGCGGTGGCTATAACTTCGAAGCCATCGGCCTGTCGCGCACCTTGGTTGCCGAATTCTTCCCTGGCATGACCAGCCGTATCTCCGGCATCGGTCTGACCGGTCTGCAGCTCAAGGTGCTGGGTCTGCATGCCAAGGCTTTTGCCGAGGAAACGACCCCGCTGCCGGTCGGTGGCTTCTATCGCTATCGCCGCCAGGGTGAAACCCATGCCTGGGGCGCCGATCTGATCCATCTGCTGCAGTCGGCCGTCTCGACCGACAGCTATTTCACCTACAAGAAATACTCGGACTCGGTGCGCAAGCTGCCGCCGGTGGCCCTGCGCGATCTCCTCGACTTCAAGCCGGGTCGCACGGCGATCCCGCTGGAAGAGGTGGAATCGATCACCAAGATCCGCCAGCGCTTCGTGACGCCGGGCATGTCGCTGGGCGCGCTCAGCCCCGAAGCCCATCGCACGCTGGGCATCGCCATGAACCGCATCGGCGCCAAGTCCGATAGCGGCGAGGGTGGCGAAGACTCGATCTACTTCAAGCCGCTGGCCAATGGCGATAATGCCAATAGCGCGATCAAGCAGGTTGCCTCGGGCCGCTTCGGCGTCACGGCAGACTACCTCGTCAATTGCCGCGAGCTGGAAATCAAGGTCGCCCAGGGTGCCAAGCCCGGCGAGGGCGGGCAGTTGCCCGGCTTCAAGGTGACCGAGATGATCGCCCGCCTGCGCCATTCGACGCCGGGCGTCATGCTGATCTCGCCGCCGCCGCATCACGACATTTATTCGATCGAGGATCTGGCGCAGCTCATCTATGACCTCAAGCAGATCAACCCGGAATGTAAGGTCTGCGTGAAGCTGGTCGCTCGTTCCGGTATCGGAACGATTGCGGCGGGCGTCGCCAAGGCCAAGGCGGATACCATCCTGGTGTCGGGCCATGTGGGCGGCACGGGTGCTTCGCCCCAGACCTCGATCAAGTTTGCGGGCATCCCCTGGGAAATGGGCTTGTCCGAGACTCATCAGGTGCTGGTGCTGAACCGCCTGCGTCACCGGGTGCGCCTGCGCACCGACGGCGGCCTCAAGACCGGCCGCGATATCGTGATCGCCGCCATGCTGGGCGCCGAGGAATATGGTGTGGGCACGGCGGCCCTGGTCGCCATGGGCTGCATCATGGTCCGCCAGTGCCAGAGCAACACCTGCCCGGTGGGCGTCTGCGTCCAGGACGAAAAGCTGCGTGAGAAATACGAAGGCAGCCCGGAAAAGGTCGTGAACCTCTTCAGCTTCATCGCCGAAGAAGTGCGCGAGATCCTGGCCAGCCTCGGCTGCCGTTCCATGGAAGAAGTCATCGGCCGCAGCGATCTGCTGCATCAGGTGACCCGTGGCGGCCATGCGCTCGACGATCTCGATCTGAACCCGCTGCTGGCCCAGGCCGATCCGGGCGACGATCCGCGCTTCTGCACGCTGGAAGGCCGCAACGAGGTTCCCGACACGCTGGATGCCCAGATGGTCAAGGACGCGACGCCGGTGTTCAACGGCGGCGAGAAGATGCAGCTGACCTACAATATCCGGAACACCTATCGCGCCATCGGCACGCGCATGTCCTATCACCTGACCAAGAAGTTCGGGATGACGGGTCTGGCGCCGGGCCATGTGACGGTGCGTCTGCGTGGGTCGGGCGGGCAGTCGCTGGGTGCCTTCGGTGTCCAGGGGCTGAAGCTGGAAGTGGTCGGCGATGCCAACGACTATGTGGGCAAGGGGCTTTCGGGCGGCATGATCACCGTGCGTCCCATGACCTCTAGCCCGCTGGTCACCAACCGCAACACCATCATCGGCAACACGGTCCTCTATGGGGCGACGGCGGGCAAGCTGTTCGCGGCGGGCCAGGCGGGCGAGCGTTTCGCCGTCCGCAACTCCGGCGCCACGGCGGTGGTCGAGGGCTGCGGCTCCAACGGCTGCGAATATATGACCGGCGGTACCGCCGTTATCCTGGGCGCGGTTGGCGACAACTTCGGCGCGGGCATGAGCGGCGGCATGGCCTTCATCTATGACGAGCAGGAGAATTTCACCCAGCGCGTCAATCCCGAAAGCGTCCACCATCACCGGATCGAGACGGCCTATTGGGAAGGCATCCTCAAGTCGCTGATCGAGGAGCATGTCCTGGAAACCCAGTCCAAATGGGCGATGAGCCTGCTGGCCGACTGGGACCGCGAGAAGATGAAGTTCTGGCAGGTGGTGCCGCGCGAAATGATCTCGCGCCTTGCCAACCCCACCCAGGTTTCGGCGGCCGCCGCCGAATAGCGATAACCCCAAGAAGAAAAGCTCCCAAAGACCTACCCCCGCCCAATTGGCGGGGGTTTTCTTTTGTGCGATCCTGACGCTGTTTTCTGGGGGAAGGCCTTGATGCCACAGCATTTTCTGTTGAACAGGCGCGCAAAGAAGATTGCGGCAATCGCCTATCTGCTGCTCGGCGCTTTTGGCCTGTTCGAGCTTTTCCGACCCAGGTTATTCGGCTGCCCGGATGGCTCGACCTGCGAGACGGTCCATGCCGATTTCATCCTGCTGGTCGCCGGGGCGGGCCTCCTGGTGCTGGGGATATCCGTTGCTCTACGCCGCCCACGGCTGACGATAACCGCCACGTCGCTGAGCGTGACGGGAAAACGTAGTTGGCAGGCAGATTGGTCTGAGATCGAGTCGATTGATCTTACCGGCTGGAATTTCACCGGACAGGTCGCGGGGGTGCCGGTCACGCTGAAAAGCGGCAAACTCCTGATCATCCCGTCTTTTGGTAGGTTGCCGAAGGACATCGAGAGCGCCGTGCAACAGGCGTGGGATGCTCACCAACCATGACCTGATCGCCGCTCAGGACGATTGGCGGGTCTTTCCTTTTGTGCAATCCTGAGTTGATCATGATTGCTTGGGGATATGGATGAAGGTCGATCTGCCCGTGCCGGTTTGGATGACGCAGGGACAGGTTTTTCCGGCCAATCGGAAACTTCAGAGGTTGCTGGTGCTAGGCAGCTTTCTGGGGCTCGGCTTTTGCCTCTATGAGATCGGTGCCACAAATTTTTTCAGCTGCAGTTCGATGTCCTTCGGTCACTGCCGGTTGGGTGGCACCGCGAGGGTTGGCGGGATCTATTTTGGGCTCTGCCTGCTGTTCGGCTTTCTGATCCTGAAATTCAGCCTCGATCTCATGCGTCGTCGCCCACGCGTGGTGGTGGGAGAGAAGGGCATTCTGGTCGAAGGTTCGCTCAATCAGGGTTTCTTTAGCTGGGCAGATATCACGAGCGTCGACAATGCGGGTGTCGTCACCAAGCAGGGCGATGGCGTGGGGTTTTCGTCCCTGCTGGCCGATCAGGCCGGTGCGGGGCTGGCCGCGAGCCAAGCTTGGAGGGCGGCAGTGCCGCCGATATGAAGCGCAAGGTTTATCAGAACTGGACCTATGCCCTGGCTGGCGCAGGTTTTGCCGCCTTTCAGCTCTGGCAACGGCAGCAATTGCTCCTGAAAGCGGAATACTCCTGCGATCCGAGCCTTGCCAATGGATTTATTCCGAAGCTGTGCAAGGAAGCTGCGACCGGACTATATGGCCCGGTTGTGGTGGCCTGTCTGATCCTCGGGGGCGTCATCCTCTCGCTGGTCCTGAGGTTTCCGAGGCTGGTGTTGGATGAACGGGGAGGAGAGATCATCCCCCACCCCTTCAAAAGGCAGAATTTTGCCTGGGAAGAGGTGCGCGCAATCGAGCCAAGAAAGCCGGTGTCTGGCTGGTTCTATTGGTTTAGCGGCACCGACAAACTGCTATTACGCGATGGACGAACCCTCGACCTGGGCGGGCCGTTTTTCTACGGCTCCTTCTCCATGGTTGACAAGATCCGGCGTGCATTGAGTGAAGCGGCGCCAAAAGGGGATTATAAAATCCAGACGCAGAACTTTCTGCTGAGTAAATGGGAACTGATCATTCTCCTGGCTCTGTCCGCGAGTCACGGCTTGTTCGCGCTACACGCGATATACAAATCGGATATTGGGGATTGCCTGTATCTTGAAGGCTTTGGGGCGACGGCGTTCAAATGTTTATCGCCCTCCTCCCTTCTCCTGATATCCGCGACCGTCTGCATATATTTCGCGATGCGGCACATTCTGCGATGCGATCCAGGGCTGACAATTTCTTCAGATCACCTGGTTCTGCGGACCAGACGCGTGAATTGTCGGATTCCATGGCGGGAAATCGGGGCGATGGACCTGACCGATTGGGAGTTTACCTGGTTCGAAGTGGGCATACCGATCCATCTGCGGAATGGTGAAACCCTTCATATCCCGTCCTGGGGTCGGCTGCCTAAGCGGCTGGAAGCCGCGTTGCTGGAAGCACGGGAGGTTTCCAAACTCCAGGCTCGTGATGGCTGATAAACAGGCTGTGATCACAATGCCTCTCCAGTTCGCCCCCCGTCGACGTGGGCAGTTGGTCCTGCTGATGCTCCTGCTAGTGGCCTTTTGCTATCTATTCTTTTTGATCATCGACACCCGGCTTTTGACCTATCCTCCCAGTGGGCATCTCGATTGGTGTCTGCCACGGCATCGAAAGGATCCGCGTTTCTTTTATATGCTGGGGGGTCTGGCATTTCTGATGGTCGGCGTGATCGCGGTTGCGGTCTCGGTCGCTCGCCGACGCCCCTCAGTGGTCGTCTCACAAGATGGAGTGACGATTCTGACCAATTTCCGGGATCTGCGGATTGCCTGGCGGGACGTAAAGCGTTTGGAGATGCCAGACCTGCCCCGGCCCGCCCATCTCCATCTGACCGATGGCTCGGCGCATGCCTTACCTTGGGTAAACGCACCGGCTGAAGTCCTGGCTGACGCCATAGCGGCGGGGCTCGCGGCCTATCGGACGGCGGACGGAGAAAAAGCATGAATCGGATCGAGCCGCGGACCTTCGCTCCGCCCTTCTGGCGTCAGGTTTTTGGGGCTGCGGCGCTGTTGGTTGTCCTTATCCTGATCTGGGATCATCTCCAGGCGACGGAGTTTCGGGAGTGTTCTCCAGAGATGTCACGCAGACGCTGTCGCAGGATTAACCGGGGGTTGATCGGAATTTATGGCAGCTTCCTGATCTTCGCAGGTAGCTGGCTCTTTTGGATGATCGCCATTCTGCGTGGCCGCCCGCGCGTCACGCTGGATACCGAAGGGGTGGAGGTCGCTCATATCCTCAAGACCTATCGCATCTCCTGGCAGGATATCCGCACCATAATGCGGGTAGAGGGCAAAACCGGCAGGCATCAGTATTTCATCCTGCAGAAGAACGGTTCGGAGATCCGACTGCCCTCCTGGAAGCATGAAGGCGAAGAAATTTATCAGATTGTCCGGGTGGCCTGGCGCAAAGCCGCGCCTTTTGAAGAACTTTCAGCCAAAGAAGCGGAAGGTGCCAATGGATGATCTTCGGCTAGAGTTTACGGCTAACCGGCTCAAGCGGACATTTTATGGATTCTGTTGGATATTGTTCTGGCTCTACCTGCTGAGCGAGATGATCGCGACGGATTTTTTCAGCTGTGACCCGGCTGTGATCGGGAATACGAAGCCCCGCTACTGCACTGGGCTTAGCCGGATGGAAACCAATACCTACATCGGCTTTTTTTGCGCCACCATTTTGGTCTTTATGGCCATTTTAGGTCAATTCCGGGATCTGCCGCGTCTGCTGATCGAGCCAGCTGGCGTGACGATCTTCCACGCTTTCGCAACCCGACGCATCGCCTGGAGCGAAATTGCGGCAATCGAGCGGATGGGGCCGAACCCGATGCAGCTTTTGGGCATAGAGACCTACATGTTGATCCTGAAAAATGGTAAGCGGCATTTTGTGCCGACGGGATTGAAGGCAAAAACTCAAGATGTTGTCGGGGCGCTGAGCAGAGGCTGGAATAGTGCACGCCCTCCGGAGGCTTCACCAGCCGAGCGGCCTTGAAAAACTCAAACTCCGACCTTAAGCCTTTTGTCTCGGAAGTTCAGTTCAAGCAGAAGGCAGCCAATGCGCTCGCTCCCCCTTTTCATCGCCACCCTCACCACCTCGATTGCTCTAAGCACGCTGCCCGCGTCGGGCCAGCAGCGGCAGTTGCCGTCGAGCCAGGCGGAGGTACAACTGTCCTTCGCGCCGGTCGTGAAGCAGACCACCCCGGCGGTGGTGAATATCTATACCCGCAAGGTGGTGCAGCAGCGCCAGCAGGTGGCCTCCCCCCTGCTGAACGATCCGTTCTTCCGGCAGTTCTTCGGCGATCAGCTGCGGTTGCAGCAGCAGAAGCCGAGGGTGCAGAACTCGCTGGGCTCTGGTGTCATCGTTGAGAGCGATGGGCTGATCGTCACCAATTATCACGTCATCCGCGAGGCCGATCAGATCACGGTCGCCCTGTCGGACCGCCGGGAGTTCGAAGCCAAGGTAGTGCGCACGGACGAGCGGGTCGATCTGGCGGTGCTGAAGATCGAGGCCAAGGGCCTGCCGACCTTAAGCCTGCGCGATAGCGACACGATCGAGGTGGGCGATCTGGTGCTGGCCATCGGCAACCCGTTCGGTGTCGGGCAGACGGTGACCACCGGGATCGTGTCGGGCCTTGCACGCACGAATGCGGGCATCACCGACTATAATTTCTTCATCCAGACCGACGCTGCCATCAATCCCGGCAATTCGGGCGGCGCGCTGGTGACCATGGATGGCCGCCTGATCGGCATCAATACCGCGATCTATTCCCGTTCCGGCGGCTCCATCGGCATCGGTTTCGCCATCCCGGCCAATATGGTGCGCACCATGATCGCGGGCGGGGCTGATGCCAATGCTAAGGTCGTGCGCGCTTGGTTCGGCGCCTCGGGGCAGCCGGTGACCCAGGATCTGGCCTCCAGCCTCAATCTCGCGCGCCCTTACGGTGTGCTGATCAATGGCACTTTCCCCGGCAGCCCGGCCGAGCGTGCGGGTCTGATGCCAGGTGACGTGGTCACTGCTATCGACGGGCGCGAGGTGGATGATCCGGAATCGTTGCGCTTCCGTATCGCAACTCTGCCCATCGGCTCTTCGGCGGAATTGAGCTATTTCCGCAAGGGGCAAGCGATGAAGACGCAGGCGACTTTGATCGCGCCGCCGGAAAATCCGCCGCGTGATGAAACCCAGATGAAGGGCAATCAGCCGCTGGCCGGGGCGACCATCGTCAACCTGTCCCCGGCGATGGTCGAAGAACTTGGCATTCCGGGGCCGAGCCAGGGCGTGATGATCACCGATATCGCGCAAGGCAGCCCTGCGGGTCGTGTCGGATTCCGTCCCGGCGACCTGATGGTGCAGGTCAATGCAACTCAGATCGATACCGTAACGAGCTTGCGGACGGCCATGGAAAAGCCCAGTCAGAGCGGCTGGAAGATCACGTTTAAACGCGGCGAGGAAACCCTGACCGCCAGCTTCAAGCGCTGATGAGTCTGTTTGAGGATCAGGCGCCCCGCCCGCTCGCCGACCGGCTGCGCCCGCAGTCGGTGGAGGAGATCGTCGGCCAGGACCATCTGTTGGCGCCGGAAAAGCCCATCGGACGGATGCTGGCCAGCGGGCATCTGACCTCGATGATCCTCTGGGGGCCGCCGGGCTGCGGCAAGACCACGCTTGCCCGGCTGCTCGCCGCCCGCACCGGACTGGAGTTCGAGCCGCTGTCGGCGGTGCTGTCCGGTGTCGCCGATCTGCGCAAAGTGTTCGAGAGCGCGCGGGCGCGCCGGGCGTCGGGGCGCGGCACGCTGCTGTTCATCGATGAAATCCATCGCTTCAACCGCGCCCAGCAGGACGGTTTCCTGCCGGTGGTGGAGGATGGGACGGTGACGCTGATCGGCGCCACCACGGAAAATCCATCTTTCGCGCTGAATGCCGCCGTGCTCTCCCGCGCCCAGGTCTTTGTGTTGAAACGCCTGGACGAGGCGGCCTTGCAGGAGATCCTGGGCCGGGCGGAGGAGACCATGGGTCGCCCGCTGCCACTGAGTGACGAGGCGCGCAGCCTGCTGACCACCATGGCGGATGGCGACGGGCGCTATATCCTCAATCTTGCCGAAGCCCTGTATGCCCTGCCGCCTTCCACACGCCTGGATGAAGCTGGGCTGATGGAAGCGGTGCAGAAGCGTGCGCCGCTCTATGACAAGGACCGGGAGGAGCATTACAACCTCATCTCCGCCCTGCATAAGTCACTGCGCGGGTCGGATGCCGATGCGGCGCTCTACTGGTTCCAGCGGATGCTGGTGGGCGGGGAGGATCCCAACTATCTCGCCCGCCGTCTGGTGCGGTTTGCCTCCGAAGATGTGGGGCTGGCCGATCCGCAGGCGATGATGCATGCGCTGACCTCCTGGCAGACCTATGAGCGCTTAGGCAGCCCGGAAGGGGAGTTGGCGCTGGCGAACTGCGTGCTCTACCTCGCCACCGCGCCGAAATCGAACGCCGTCTATACCGCCTTCAAGGAAGCGGGCCGCGCGGCGCGCAAGACCGGATCGCTGATGCCGCCCGCCCATATCCTGAATGCCCCGACCAAGCTGATGAAGGATCTCGGCTACGGCTCGGGCTATCAGTACGACCATGACGCGGAAGATGGCTTTTCCGGCCAGAACTATTTCCCCGATGGGCTGGAGCGCATCGAATTCTATGAGCCTGTCGAGCGCGGGTTCGAGCGTGAACTGAAAAAGCGCCAGGACTATTTCAACAAGCTCAGGGCGAAGCGAAAGAATTGAGTCCCGTCGTCGCCAGCCGCACGCGGTAAACGCTGGTTGAGGCGGTGATGAACAGCCAGTTCCGCTTCACGCTCCCGAAGCAGACGTTCGAGACCCGCTCGGGCGTGAAGATCTTGCCGATCAGCGTGCCGTCCGGGTGCAGGCAATGGACGCCATCATTGGCCGATGTCCAGATGCGGCCCTGATCATCCAGGCGGAAGCCGTCGAAGAAGCCCGTCTCGCATTCGGCAAAGACTTTGCCGCCCGACAGCTTCCCGTCCTCGCTGACGTCGAACGTCCGGATGTGATGTTCGCCGCTGGGATAGCGGGTGCCGCCGCTGTCGGCGATATAGAGCAGCTTCTCATCGGGCGAGAAGGCTAGCCCATTGGGGCAGGTGAAGTCATCGGCCACGCGGGTGATCGCGCCGCTGGCAGGGTCGATGCGATAGACATGCTCCCCATCCTGTTCCGGGTCGGCCTTGAAGCCTTCATAGTCGCTTTCGATGCCATAGGCCGGATCGGTGAACCAGATGGAGCCATCCGATTTCACGACCACATCGTTCGGGCTGTTGAAGCGCTTGCCTTGATACTGGCTGGCGAGGGTGGTGACGCTGCCATCATGTTCGATGCGGGTGACGGTACGGGTACCATGTTCACAGGCGATGATGCGGCCCTGCCGGTCGAGCGTCGAGCCGTTGGTGTAGCAGCCGAGGTGGGAGCGGAAGTCGCCGACAGCCCCGGTCAGCTCGTCCCAGCGCAGGCGGCGGTCGTTGGGGATATCGCTCCAGATCAGGCTGCGGAAAGCCGCCGAATAGACCGGCCCCTCGGTCCAGATGCCGCCGGTCCAGATCTGCTCCAGCGGTTCGGCCAGTTTGACGCTGCGGCGAAAGCGGTTGTCGCGGATCTCGTAGGTGTCGGTTTTCATGGCAGCTTCTTTGCGGCTGGTGAGGGGGAAGTCAGTCGAGGACGCGCAGCTCTTCATAGGAAACCATGACATGATCGGCAAAAGCCGGGCGGCGGGTCAGGGCTTCATAATAGCGTTGCAAGGCGGGGCGCGAGGGTCGCGCGATAGCGATATCGAAATAACGATAGAGGATATGGCCGAACTGGATATCGGCCAGCGAGAAATCCGCCCCGGCCAGGAAAGGTACGTCCGTCAGCCGCACCTCCGCGATATCGAGGATCCTGTCGAGCTTTGCCACGGCCTGGGCGATGGCGACCGGATCCTGTTTGGAGGGCGCGGTTCTGACGACGCGCCAGAAGACCGGCTCGGTAAAGCTGGCGCAGACATTGATCTTGGCCCATTCCGCCCACTTGTCGATCTGCGCCCGTCTGGCCGGATCGGCGGGCCAGAAGCTTTCAGGCGCATAGCGGGTCGCAAGATAGCGCAGGATGGCTCCTGTCTCCCACAGCGGCTCGTCCTCACCATCCCGGAGGACCGGAATGGTCCCGTTCGGGTTCATGCCCAGGAACTTCGGCGTATTGTTCCCGCCATAGCGGTGACCGATGTCGAGGCGCTTATAGGGCAACCCAAGCTCGCCGACGGCCCACATCAAGGCCTGAACGTTGGAGGAGGATTTACGGCCCCAGATCGTCAACATGCGCGCAGCTCTCCCATGAAGGTCGCGACCATGATTGGCGGAAGCGAGCAGATGACGAAATAGGAAACTGTCATCCCGGCCTGCGAGCCGGGATCCGGCCGGACCTAGGTTGCCGACCTCTAGCGCTTGCTGCTCGCTACGGCCGGATCCCGCATCAAGTGCGGGATGACAGCTTTGGTTTGATCGGCCTAGGATGCGCCGGAATTTACCGAAGGTATGCGGCATGGAATGGCTGGCAGTGGCGATAGGCGGGGCGGTCGGATCGGTTGCCCGATATGAATTCGCCAAGCAGGTGACGATGCGACTGGGCACCGGTTTCCCCTGGGGAATCCTGGCGATCAACGTCATCGGCAGCTTCGTCATGGGGGTGATGGTCGCCTTCTTCGCATTGGTGCCATTACCCCAGACTCTGCGAGTAGGCTTGACGACCGGTATCCTGGGGGGCTTTACCACCTTCTCCACATTCAGTCTGGATGTCGCGACGCTGATGGAGCGCGGCCAGACTCTGCTTGCGGCGGTCTATGTTGTTGCGTCTGTGGGGCTGGGAGTCGGCGGGTTGTTCGCCGGTAAGGCGATGTTGAGGATCTTTGGATGAGCGTCGAACTGGTCACGGTGGCGGAAGAAGACGGCGAGGCGCGCCTCGACCGTTGGTTCAAGCGCCATTATCCCGGCCTTGCGTTCGGCAAGCTGGCCAAACTGTGCCGCACCGGGCAGGTGCGCATCGACGGCAAGCGCTGCGATCCGTCCGACCGGATCGAACCGGGCGTGGTTATCCGCGTACCGCCACTGGGCGATATCGACAGCCCGCCGCCGCCGCGCGAGGTGTCGGACCGGGATGCGGCCGACCTGAAAGCCCGCGTCCTGTTCAAGGACAAGGACGTCCTGATCATCAACAAGCCTGCCGGTCTTGCGGTACAGGGCGGCAGCGGCACGACCCATCATCTCGACGGCATGCTGTCGGCCTTGCAGTACGACAGTATCGACAAGCCGCGCCTCGTCCATCGTCTGGACCGTGATACCTCGGGCGTGCTGGTGCTGGCGCGCACGGCTGCTGCTGCCAATGCCCTGGCCGCAGCCTTTAAAAGCCGCGAGACGGAAAAGGTCTATTGGGCCATCTGCGCGGGCATTCCGCCGCTGGATGAGGGCACCATCGATCTGAAGCTAGCCAAGAAGGGCGGGCCGCAGGGCGAACGGGTGGCGGTTTCGGGCGAGGAGGGCCTGCGCGCCATCACCCACTATCGTACCATCGACAGCGCCCCACCCAAGGCCTGCTGGATCCGGCTGGAGCCGGAAACCGGCCGCACCCATCAGTTGCGTGTCCATTGTCAGGCGATGGGAACGCCGATCCTGGGCGACGTGAAATATGGCGCGTCCGCTGCCATCCTGCAGGGCGTCGACCATCCCCGTCAGCTGCATCTGCACGCCCGCTCGCTGCGTCTGCCCCATCCCAAGGGCGGCTATATCGACGTGACGGCCCCGCCGCCGCCGCACATGCTGACCACCTTCCGCTACTTTGGATTCTCCCCCGGCGATGACCGTTGAACTAGTCGTCTTTGACGTCGACGGCACGCTCGTCGACAGTCAGCATATGATCGTTTCCTGCATGACCTCGGCCTTTACGGCCGGTGGCCATGCCTGCCCGACCGACGACGCCATCCGCCGGATCGTCGGCCTGCCGCTGGAGATCGGGATTGCGCAGCTGGCGACCCATCTGTCGCCCATCGCGGTCGATGCCCTGGCCGAGGCCTATAAGGGCAACTTCTTCAAGATGCGGCATCAACCCGGCTTCAACTACGCCCTGTTTCCCGGTACGACAGAGATGCTGGCGGAACTGGCGAAGTCCGAAGCCTTGCTGGGTATCGCCACCGGCAAGACCCGGCGCGGGCTGGATGCGCTGATGGATGGTTTTGGCTGGCATGGGATGTTCGTGACGACCCAGACCGGCGATATCCCCCCGGGCAAGCCTGCGCCGGATATGCTGCTGCGGGCGATTGCCGAAGCGGGTGCCGAAGCCGCCAACACCCTTATGATCGGCGACACGACCTTCGATATCGAAATGGCCATCGCCGCCAAGGCCCGTCCCATCGGCGTTCCCTGGGGAAATCACCCAGCCGAGGAACTGTTGGCAGCAGGGGCGGAGCTGGTGTTGAACGACTGGCGTGACCTCCACGCCCTGCTGGGGACAACCGTCACAGGTTGAGAAATTGCACGTATGCGCTTAATCTATCGGGAGTGTCAGAAGACGCGTTGACCCGACAGAAGGAGGGCATTCATGGCAGGCATATCTGCGACCGCTGCGAGCGGTTCGACCAGTTCAAGCGCTGTTCCATCTCAGGATGGTGAGGCTTCCAAAGCTAAACCGGCAGGCTCGGGCGGCTTCAACCGCCGCGATATCGTGTCGCTGTCGCCCCAGGGGCAGGCCAGCGGTGTCATGTCCGAACTGGCAGGCAACGGACTTGCGGCTATCGACAGCCAGATCGCCGAGGCGGGGCAGAAGCTGCAACGCCTGAAACAGGCCATCGAGGTGGCGATTGCCAGCGGCGATGCTGAAACCCTGGAAGCCCTGGCGAGCAAGGTCAATCAGGTGGCGGCGCAGCTGGGCGGCCTGCTGGGCAAGATTACCGACCGGGGCCGCCGGATCCAGGTCCAGGACCTGCTGGATTTCGCCGAAGGTCTGAAGAATTCCGCCGAGGCAGCGGCCCGAGGCTTCAAGGCGCCGCAAGCGCCGGGTGGAGACAAATAAGCGACAGGGGAACGGGCGGCTTGCCGTGACGTTGGCATGACAGTCACAGTACGACGTGTCGCCTCCCCCTAGGCTCCTCGCCAGAAAGGTTGAGTGCCATGCTGACAGTTTCCACGGCTGCTTCCAGTTCGCTCCCCGCCCCGCTCCTGACGGCAAACGCTGTCCAGATGCCGCGCATGGCCCCGCGTGACAGCATCGCTCTCTCCGATGAAGCGCAGTCCGACCGTCCCGGCATCGCGGCGGTCGATTCGCGGATCGAACAGGCGGAAGCGGATCTGAATAACCTGCAGCTGTCGGTCCGCACGGCGATCAGCGTGGGCGATAGCGAGACGCTCAATCTTTTGTCCCTGAAGGCCGGGCAGGCCATGGCCATGCTCGCAAGCCTGGGCGAAAAATTCCTGGATGAAGAGCGCTACGACCGGATCGGCGGTCTGCTCGCCTTCGGTCGCCAGCTCAAGACCATGATCGATTATGCCGACGATCCGCTGGGGCGCCTGGACACCAAGTGATGGCTGCCAATTGACGCCCGACGGTTGACGGACGGTGCGGGAGAGGTTACCTCCCCGCCATGGCTTCTCCTCCTCTCGTCACGCTTCGCGGCGCTTCCGTCACTTTTGGTGCGCGCCCTGTTTTCTCCGACCTCGATATCTCGCTGGGCGAGGGGGATCGCGCCTGTCTGGTCGGTCGCAACGGCGGTGGCAAATCGACCCTGCTGAAAACCCTGGCCGGTCTGGTCGATCTCGATGGCGGCAGCCGTTTCGTGCAGCCGGGCACCCGGATCGCCTATCTGCCGCAGGATCCTGATTTCGGCACGGCCCGCAGCGTCGGCGACTATGTATCGGCCGCCCTGCCTGCCGATGCCGGTCCCGCCGGTCCCTCCCAGGTCGCAGCCCAACTGGCGATGGTGGGTCTGACGCCGGAGCGCAGCGTCGAAGGGCTTTCAGGCGGTGAAGCGCGCCGGGCCGATATCGCCCGCGCGCTGGTGTCCGAAGCGGACGTGCTGCTGCTGGACGAGCCGACCAACCATCTCGACATGCCGACCATCGAATGGCTGGAGAGCGAACTGTCGGGCTTCAAGGGCGCGCTGCTGCTGATCAGCCATGACCGCGCCTTCCTGCGCGGTGTCTCCCGGCAGATCTTCTGGCTGGATCGCGGGCAGGTCCGCCGTCTTGAAAAGGGCTATGAGGCTTTCGAGGATTGGCGCGACGAAGTCCTGGAGGACGAAGCCAAGGAGATCCACAAGCAGGAGAAAAAGCTCCAGGTCGAAATGAAGTGGATGCGCGAGGGCATTTCGGCCCGGCGCAAACGCAACATGGGCCGGGTGCGCGCGCTCCAGGATCTGCGCCAGAACATCAACGATCGGGTTTCGGTTCAGGGGTCGGCCAAGATCGATCTGGCGACCGAACAGAGCGGCGGCACGCTGGCCATCGAGGCTGAGCATATTTCCTATGCCATCGGCGACCGCCCGCTGGTGAAGGATTTCTCTATCCGTATCCAGCGTGGCGCCCGCATCGGCCTCGTCGGCCCGAACGGTGTCGGCAAGACGACGCTGCTGCGCCTGTTGACCGGACATCTGGAGCCGGACAGCGGCAAGGTGCGTCAAGGCTCCGGGCTTGAAGCGCTCTATTTCGACCAGAAGCGCGATCAACTCGACCCCGACGCCACGCCCTGGCAGGTACTATGCGAAGCCGGTGGCGACAGCGTCACCGTCAATGGCACCAAGAAACATGTCGTCGGCTATCTCAATGAATTCCTGTTCGCCAACGAGCAGGCGACGATGCCGGTGAAGGCGCTGTCGGGCGGCGAGAAGAACCGTCTGCTGCTGGCCAAGCTTTTCACCAAGCCGTCGAACCTCGTGATCCTCGACGAACCGACCAACGATCTCGATATGGAGACGCTGGATCTGCTGCAGGAAGTGCTGGCTGATTACGGTGGCACCGTGCTGGTGGTCAGCCATGACCGCGACTTCCTGGATCGCACGGTATCCTCGACCCTGGCGACGGACGGCGACGGCAAGTGGCAGCTCTATGCGGGCGGCTATTCCGATCTGGCGGACCAGCGGGGCGAGGTCGCGAAGGCTGAAAAAGCCAAGGTGAAAGCGGCGCCGAAGGAAGAGCGTCCCAGCGGCCCGCGCGCCAAACTCTCCTATAAGGATCAGCGCGAGCGCGACCTGCTGCCTGCGGCTATGGCCAAGCTGGAGACGGAAGTCGCCAAGCTGCAGGAAAAGCTGGCCGATCCTGCGTTCTACGGCAAAGACCCCGACGGCTTTGCCAAAAGCTCGGCCCGCCTCGAAGCGGCCCAAAGCGAATTGGCAACCTCCGAGGAACGTTGGTTGGAGCTTGAAATGCTGGCCGAAGAACTGGCGGGCAATAAATGAGCCTTGCCGTTCTGTCCCATCGCGCGCATCTCTAGCCCATGAACCTGCTTTTCTTCGGCGATATCGTCGGTCGCGCCGGGCGCGACGCTCTTCTTGCCAAACTGCCGGGCCTGATGGCCGAGACCTCGGCCGATTTCGTCTGCGTGAATGCAGAGAATGCGGCGGGCGGCTTCGGCCTGACCAAAGACATCGCCGAAAGCCTGTTTTCGGCCGGGGTCGACTGCCTGACGCTGGGCAATCATTCCTGGGACCAGAAGACGCTGCTGCAGGAAATCGACCGCGAGCCGCGCATCGTGCGCCCGGTCAATTATCCCCCCGGCACTCCGGGTAAGGGCGCGGCCGTGCTCACGGCGCGCAATGGCGGCAAGGTGCTGGTCATCAATGTTATGGGGCGGCTCTATATGGATCCGCTCGACGATCCGTTCCGCGGTATCGAAAGCGAGCTTGGTAAACATCGCCTGGGCCAGACGGTGCAGGCCGCGATCCTCGATATCCATGCCGAAGCAACGTCCGAGAAGATGGCGATGGGCCATTTCTTCGATGGCCGCATCTCGCTGGCCGTTGGGACCCATACCCATGTGCCGTCCGCCGATACCCAGATCCTGAGCGGCGGCACCGGCTATCAGTCGGATGCGGGCATGTGCGGCGACTACGACAGCATCATCGGGATGAAGAAGGAAGCCGCGATCCTGCGCATGGTCCGCAAGATCCCCGGCGAGCGCCTGTCTCCTGCCGAAGGCGAAGGGACGATCTGCGGCGTGCATGTGACGACCGACGATAAGACCGGGCTTGCCACCGCTATTCGCCCCATCCGGCGCGGTCCGCGCTTGATCGAAGCATAAAGACCGCTATACACGCTACATCTTGAGGGATTCACGAACCGTTCGACCCGTGGTAGGGTCGCGGCGCGAATCGTATTACGTCTAGGACAGAGATGAATGGCCGGTCATTCCCAATTTAAGAACATCATGCACCGCAAGGGCGCCCAAGATGCCAAGCGGAACAAGATTTTCACCAAGCTCATCCGCGAACTCACGATTTCTGCCCGCACGGGCGCGCCAGACCCGGCGATGAACCCGCGCCTGCGCGCCGCCATCATCGCGGCCCGCCAGTCGAACATGCCCAAGGACACCATCGATCGCGCGATCAAGCGCGGTGCTGGTGGCGAAGACGGCGCGAACTACGATGAAGTCCGTTACGAAGGCTATGCCCCCGGCGGCGTGGCGCTGATCGTCGAGGCTTCGACCGATAACCGCAACCGCACGGCGGGCGATGTGCGCTCGGCCTTCACCAAGGCGGGTGGTGCTCTCGGTGAAACCAACTCGGTCAGCTTCATGTTCGATCGCATCGGCCTGATTGCCTATGATGTGTCGGCCGGTGGCGCCGATGCGATGTTCGAAGCAGCCCTGGAAGCGGGCGCCGATAACGTCGAAAGCGACGAGACCAGCCACGAAATCACCTGCGCGCCCGACGATCTGTCGACCGTGCGCGATGCCCTGGAAGCCAAGTTCGGCACCCCCGGCACGGCCAAACTGTCCTGGCGCGCCCAGACCTTGATCGGTGTCGAAGGCGATGCGGCCGAAAAGCTGTTCAAGCTGGTCGAAGCCCTGGAAGATCTCGACGACGTCAACAGCGTCATCGGTAACTTCGAGGTGTCCGAGGAAACGCTCGCCAAGTTGGCGGGCTAAGGGCGAGGGGCCCCGCCAGTGCGACTTCTGGGGCTAGATCCCGGCTTGCAGCGCACCGGCTGGGGCGTCATCGACGTCGATGGCGGCAAGCTGACCGGGATCGCCTGCGGGGTTCTGCGATCCGATCCCGAACGGCCGCTCGCCGACCGTCTGGCCCAGCTTTATGAAGGGCTGCTGGCGGTGATCGAGGAATGGCGCCCGGCGCGGGCGGCGGTGGAAGAGACCTTTGTGAACGTCAATCCGGCATCGACCTTGAAACTGGGGCAGGCCCGCGCCGTGTCCCTGCTGGTTCCGGCGCGGGCAGGACTCTATGTCGCTGAATATGCTGCCAAAGCCGTGAAAAAGGCGGTCGTCGGCGGCGGGGCTGCCGACAAGAACCAGATCAAGTTCGTGGTCGAAAAGCTGTTGCCGGGCATGGAGATCAAGGGCGCCGATGCCGCCGACGCGCTCGCCATTGCTATCTGCGATGCCCACCACCTGCAAAGCCTGCGGGCGACCATGGCCCTGACCTTGAAAACGCCCGCCGTTAAACCGGCGGTGGCTCTGAAAGCCCGGCCGACGATGGCCAAGCCGCTGGCTGCGGTCCGCATGGATGATCTTGCCCGCTCGCTGCGCGCCGATATGACCGGCGACGACGAGGAGGATGCGCTATGAGCGACGAACTCCGCGCGATGTATAACCGGGAGGTGGTGGAAGGGCTGGCGGCGATGGTCGCGGCGGTCCACCCGGCTTTCCCGTCCGCGCGTTTTGTCGAAGAGGTCGTGGCCGATCTGCCGCCGCTTAAATTGATGGAGCGCGCGCAGCGGATGGCGGAGGGCTTCCAGGCCCATCTGCCGCAGGATTATCCGACCGCCCTGGCGATTCTGGTCAAAAGCCTGCCCGCCGAAGCGATGCAGGAAGGCAGCTTCCGCTATCTGCCCTATCTGAATTTTGTCAGCCGTTACGGCTTGGATCATCCCGAACAATCGCTGGAGGCGATTGCGGTGATGACCAGATATTTCACGGCTGAATTTGATGTCCGTCCCTTCATCGTCAAGCACCCGGATCTGACCTGGGCCTGCATTCATCGCTGGTCAAAAGATGCGGACTGGCGGGTGCGGCGCCTGTCCACCGAAGGCATCCGTCCGCGTCTGCCCTGGGGCACGCGGCTGCAGGATCTGGTGAAGAATCCTGCGCCGGTGCGGCCGATCATCGATCTGCTGCATAGTGATCCGCACGACAGTGTCCGCCGCTCCTGTGCCAATAGCCTCAATGATATCGCCAAGGATCACCCGGATCTGGCGGTGGAGATTGCGGGCGGCTGGACGACCAAATGGGAAGTGCGCCACGCCCTGCGGACCCTGGTGAAGAAGGGGCATCCCGGCGCTCTGGCTCTGCTGGGCTTTGGCGGTGGCGATGCGCTCGATCTGAGTGGCCTGACGCTGGCGCCGCCGACCGTCGTCTTCGGTACCGGCCTGGAGTTCAGCTTTACATTGGCGAGCCGCGAAGCGGCGGCGGTCGACCTCAGCATCGACTATGCGATCCATCACCGGAAAGCCAACGGTCAACTGGCGCCCAAGGTCTTCAAGCTGACGAGCAAACGCCTCGAACCGGGGCAGAGCATCACCGTGAGCAAGCGCCACGCGATCCGTCCGATCACCACACGTGTCTATTACCCCGGCCTCCATAAGCTGGAGATCCTGGTGAACGGTCGCAGCCTGGGCAGTCATGAGTTCATTTTGGAGATGGCGGGATGATCGCCTGGCTTTCCGGCATAGTCCGTGATCTTAGCGCTGCCAATGCCGTGATCGACGTCAATGGCGTCGGGTATCTTGTCGGCTGTTCCGGCCGCACCCTGGGCCGTCTGCGCCTGGGCGGTTCGGCGGAGATCCATGTGGAGACTCATGTCTCCGAAGATGCGATCCGCCTCTATGGCTTCCTGGAAACCGAGGAGCGCGACTGGTTCCGCCTGCTCCAGACGGTGCAGGGGGTCGGTGCCCGGGTGGCGCTGTCGGTCCTGACCGCGCTGACGCCTGCGCAGCTCGCGGCGGCCATTGCCTCTGGCGACAAGGCGATGCTGGGCCGGGCCGATGGCGTGGGACCGAAGCTGGCCCAGCGTCTGGCGGCTGAACTCAAAGACAAGGCTGGCGGTCTGGCACTAGGGGCTGCCTTGAAGGCACAGCAGCCAGTTACCGGCGGCAAGGACACCAAGCCGGTCGCAGCGGACAATAAGCTGCTGACCGATGCCACCTCGGCCCTGGTCAATCTGGGCTATGGCCGGGCCGATGCCTATACGGCGGTGGCCAAGGCCGCGTCCGGTGGCATCGATAATCTCGACAAGCTGATTCCGGCCGCGCTTAAGGAACTGATGTCTTGAGCGAAGAACGCGCCAACCGACTGCTGGACCCTTCCATCGCTGAAGGCGGCGAAGCCGCCCTGCGTCCGGCCCGGTTGGAGGATTTCACCGGCCAGAAGCAGGTGCGCGAGAATCTGCGCGTCTTCGTCGAGGCGGCGAAGTCGCGCGAAGAAGCGCTCGATCACGTGCTGCTCTCCGGCCCGCCGGGCCTGGGCAAGACCACGCTGGCGCAGATCGTGTCGCGTGAACTGGGCGTCGGTTTCCGGGCGACGTCCGGCCCGATCATCGCCAAGGCGGGCGATCTGGCCGCGATCCTGACCAATCTTCAGCCGCGCGATGTGCTGTTCATCGACGAAATCCATCGCTTGTCGGCCTCGGTCGAAGAAATCCTCTATCCGGCGATGGAGGATTTCCAGCTCGACCTCATGATCGGCGAGGGGCCTGCCGCGCGCTCGATCCGCATCGATCTGCCGCCCTTCACCCTGGTGGGGGCGACGACGCGGGCGGGGCTGCTGACCACGCCGCTGCGCGACCGTTTCGGTATTCCGCTGCGCCTGACCTTCTATACGCCCGAAGAACTGACCGGCATCGTTGCCCGCGCAGCCCGCCTGCTGGAATTCGATATGACCCGCGACGGCGCCCATGAGGTGGCCCGCCGGTCGCGCGGGACGCCGCGTATCGCAGGGCGTCTGTTGCGCCGGGTGCGCGATTTTGCAGCCGTTGCCGGGGTCACGCCGGTCGATGCCCGCGCCGCCGATGCCGCGCTGAACCGTCTGGAAGTCGATCAACTGGGGCTCGATGCCCAGGATCGCCGCTATCTTAAGGTGATGGCCGATGTCTATCAAGGCGGCCCGGTCGGTGTCGAAACCATGGCGGCGGTGCTATCCGAACAGCGCGACACGCTGGAGGAAGTGGTGGAGCCCTATCTAATGCAGCTTGGCATGCTGATGCGCACCCCGCGCGGCCGCATGCTGGCGCCGGGCGGCTGGAAGCATCTCGGGATGGAGCCGCCCCGTACCTATACCGCGCAATATGATCTGTTGGGGAATGAGGCCAGCGATGACGAATAAACCCGAAATGGGCACCCTGATCGAGGGCGAGCATCGCTATCCCCTGCGCGTCTATTACACCGACACCGATGCCGGGGGCGTCGTCTATCACGCGACGTATCTGGCCTTTGCCGAGAAGGCGCGCGCGGAGATGCTGCGCTGCGCTGGCGTGCACGAAACCCGCAACCTGATGGATGGCGGCACGGCTTTTGTTGTGCGTCACGCTGCGATTGATTATCAAGCACCGGCAAGACTCGATGACAGTCTGGTCGTCGTCTCTCGCATCACGCAACTTGGCGGGGCCAGTCTGACGATTGAGCAGAAGGTCCAGCGGGACGACCGTGATTTAGTCACAATTATCGTGCGACTTGTCTGCATCGATTCACGCTTCCAGGCGGTTCGAGTGCCCCAGGCGCTGCGCGATGCGTTCACGCCCTTTATTGCGGCAGCGGTTTGATGGGCGGCTCGATGCCGTCTTGGAAGGAAGGACAGAGGTAAATGCAAGGTACCGTTGATCCGTCGGCACTGGCAGGCGCTGCCCCCGTGCACGATCTGTCGATGATCGGTCTGTTCCTCCAGGCAGATCTCGTTGTTAAGCTGGTGATGTTGTCCCTGGTCTTCGCGTCGGTCTGGAGCTGGGCGATCATCATCGACAAGCTGCTGAAGATCCGTCGCCTGACTGAACAGGCTGAACAGTTCGAAGAGGCCTTCTGGTCCGGCGGCAATATCGAAGAACTCTATGACCGGATCGGCGACCGCGCCATCGACCCCATGAGCGCGGTTTTCGCCGCTGCCATGCGGGAATGGCGCCGCTCGGCCAAGCGCGGCCTTTCCAGCCATACCGGCAACCTGCAGCAGCGCATCGAGCGCGTGATGTCGGTGACCGTGGGCCGCGAGATGGACAGCCTGGAGAAATGGACGCCGTTCCTGGCCTCGGTCGGTTCGACCGCGCCCTTCATCGGTCTGTTCGGCACTGTCTGGGGTATCATGAACTCCTTCTCGGCCATCGCGGCGTCGAAGAACACCAGCCTTGCCGTCGTGGCGCCCGGTATCGCCGAAGCGCTGTTCGCGACCGCCATCGGTCTGGTCGCGGCGATCCCGGCGGTGCTTGCCTACAACAAGATCTCCAACGATCTCGCGCGTTATGCCAACCGGCTGGAGAATTTCTCGGCCGAGTTTGGCTCGATCCTGTCGCGTCAGATCGATATCGCCCGGACGGCGGCCGAATAGATGGGCGCGTCGCTCAATACCGGTGGCGGCGCCCGTCGCGGCGGGCGTCGTGCCGCGCGGCCGATGGCCGACATCAACGTGACCCCGATGGTCGACGTCATGCTGGTGCTGCTGATCATCTTCATGGTCGCAGCCCCGCTGATGACCGTCGGCGTGCCGGTGGATCTGCCCAAGACGTCCGCTGCCGCGCTGAATGAACGGGTCGAACCGCTGACCATCTCGGTCAATGCCGAAGGCAAGATCTATGTGCAGGAGATGGAGGTTCAGGCCAACGAGCTTGGCCCCCGTCTGCAGGCGATCACGGCCAATAAACCGGATACGACCATCTATGTGCGCGGCGACAAGGGCATCAACTATGGCCGCGTGATGGAAATCATGGGGCTGGTCGCCCAGGCTGGGTTTGCCAAGGTGTCGCTGATTGCGGAAACCGCCGGCGCACCAACCACGCCCAAGACCCGATAAGAGGTCTGGCGGATGTTTTCTGATCGGAAGGGTGGGGCTCAGGTAAAATGAAGCAGTCGACTGTCCTGTCGACCACGCTGCATGGGCTGCTGATGGTGGTGGTGATCTGGGGCCTGCCGTTCGTGAAACGGCCGGAACTGGACGTGCCGCCATCTATCCAGGTGGATGTCATCACCGTGTCGGACATGCCGAACGCGGCACCGAACAATCAGAACCAGTCCAAGACGCCGCCGACCCCGACGCCGACTCCTCCCAAGGACGAGCCGCCGCCCAAGCCGGAGCTGCTCGCCCCGACGCCGCCCGAAGCGCCGCCTCAACCGCCCAAGCCGCAGGAGCCGCCTCCGCCTCAGCCGCCTGCGCCCAAACCGCCTGAGCCGGTGCCGCAGCCACCTGTGCCCAAGCCGCCGGAACCGAAACCGCCTGAGCCAAAGCCGGTAGAGCCGCCGAAGCCGGATCCTGTGCCGACGCCGAAGCCACCTGAGCCCAAGCCGGTAGAGAAGCCGCCTGAAAAGCCGCCCGAGAAAAAGCCGGACCCGAAGCCGCCTGAGCCCAAGCCGACTCCCAAACCGCCGGAGCCGAAGAAGGACGACTTCTTCGACATGATGAATAATGCGGTGAAGGATAATAAGCCCGCGCCCAAGCCGACCCCGACTCCGCCCAAGCCGGTGGCAGGTCCGCCGCAGCAGCAGGTGGCCCAGGGTACGCCGTCGGCGCCGAAGTCGTCGGGCCCGTCGAACCCGGATCGCCCGCTCTCGCGCTCGGAACAGAATGGCGTTCGTGAAGCCATTCAGCCGTGCTGGAGTTTCGATGGTGGTACGGCTGGTTCTGGGAGCATGCAGATCGAGGTCCGTATCTTCCTGGAACGCGACTCGACTATTAAAGGCGCCGAATTGGTCGATCCTTCCATCGTGAATCGTTCGCCCGCCTATCGGGCAGCGGCCATGGCTGCCCTACGCGCGACCAAGAATCCGCGCTGCAACAAGCTGCCTGTCACGCTGGGTGAGTTCAACAGCATGGTGCTGAACTTCGATCCCAAGGATATGGGGATGTGATGGTTCTGCCGTCCTGAATTTTGCCTGAAACAGTCAGCAACTTAAATAAGTCGTGAACTGAACAGCTTATCAAGATGTTGAGCTTTGCCTTTGCCGTCAGGCATGTATAACTCCTTCGTCGTCAACTTCGATCCTAAGGACAACGGCTAATGAAGCGTGTATCGACCGTTACTCTTTGGCGCCAGGCCTGTGCCGGTGCCATCCTTGCGGTTGCGATGGCCGCAGGTTCGGCTTTTCCGGCTGCCGCCGCCGAGCCGCGCGTCGACATCACCTCGCCGAACTTCCAGCCGATGCCCATCGCTGTGACGACGCTGACCGGTGACGAGCGTCTGGCGCGGGAGATCACGGCTATTGTGAGTGCGGATCTCGAGCGCTCGGGCCTCTTCCGTCCCATTGACCCGGCTGCCTGGCCGCAGAAGCCTGCCGATATCGGTACGGCCCCGCGCTATGCCGACTGGCGTCTGGTGAATGCCCAGGCCCTGGTGACCGGCGCTGTGACCGTGCAGCCGGATGGCCGTATCCGCGTTGAATTCCGCCTGTGGGACGTCTATGGCGAAGCCTATATGGAAGGCGCCGCCTGGGTGACCGGGACCGACAATTTCCGCCGCATGGCCCATAAGATCGCCGATGGCGTCTATAAGCGTCTGACCGGCGAAGATGGCTATTTCGATACCGAGATCGTGTTCGTCGCCGAAAAGGGCCCGGCCACCCGCCGCATCAAGCAACTGGCCCTGATGGACCAGGATGGTGCGCGTCTGCGCCTGCTGACCGATGAAAACCGCGTCGTCGCCCTGACCCCGCGTTTCTCGCCGGTTGCCCGCGAAATCACCTATATGGCCTATGTGAACGATAAGCCGCGCGTCTATCTCTATGATATCGAGACCGGCAAGCAGGAAGCCTTGGGTGATTTCCCGGGCATGACCTTCGCACCGCGCTTCTCGCCCGATGGTCAGCGCGTGATCATGTCGTTTGCCCAGGGCGGCAACTCCGACATCTATACGATGGATCTGCGCACCCGCCGCTCGCAGCGCCTGACCGATCATCCGTCGATCGATACCTCGCCCTCCTATTCCCCGGATGGCAACCGCATCGTCTTCAATTCGGATCGTGGCGGCTCCTCGCAGCTCTACATCATGAATGCCGATGGTTCGAACCCGCAGCGTATCTCGCCCTCGGGCTCGGCACGCTATATGACGCCGGTCTGGTCGCCGCGTGGTGACTATATCGCCTTCACCAAGCAGGCCCAGGGCCAGTTCTCGGTCGGCGTCATGCGTCCCGATGGCACCGGCGAGCGTATCCTATCGACCTCCTACCTCGATGAAGGTCCCACCTGGGCGCCGAACGGTCGCGTGCTGATGTTCTTCCGTCAGTCGCCGTCGGATGGCAGCGGTCGGGGCGGTGCTTCGCAGCTCGTCTCCGTCGATATCACCGGCCGCAATCTGCGTACCCAGGTGACCCCGATGGATGCCTCGGATCCGGCCTGGAGCCCGTCGCTGAACTAGGGGTGGGAGGGCAAATGCCCTCTATGTCCTAAGTGCAGACTGCTCAAGCTTGCGCTGCATATCTGAGCTGGAAACCCGCCCCGAGAGGAGCGGGTTTCTGCTTTTTTGGGCGAAAGAGTGATGGTCTGGGCGGGATCGCTGGGTCTCCGGTATCAGCCTGAAGGCGCGGACGGTTGGCTGGAGAACCCAGGCTTTGCCTTACTTTTACTTGCCGCCGGACGCTGCAAGGATTTTGGCACTGCAGTATGAGGCCCCAGAAAGACGGCATTTGAGGTAATGGCGCGCTGAGAGTGGGGCCTGCAACCTGTACGGGCTTGTCACAGTTTTTGCGGTCGCTGACAGGGCTTGGAGCCCCTTGATTCTCTAGGGGAAAATGATATATTCCGCCCCGTTTTGGATCGGAACGTTGCGGCACGGACACACCTGTTCAAGTTTTGCAACAATCCGGAGCAAATCTTGCTTGTTCGCGTCCGCAAACCGCGTAACTTAAACGTCAGCCACAGAGCTGAGGGGTCTTATAACATGCGCATTTCCTTGCTGCCCGTTGCCGCTGCTGCTCTCTTCCTCGCTGCCTGCGCTGAAGAGCCGAAGTCCGCTGCGACCACGCCCACCACCACCAACACGACGGCTGCTCAGCCGGCCGCTGGCATTAAGCCGGGCTCGCTGGAAGACTTCCGTGTCAACGTTGGCGACCGCGTCTTCTTCGGTTACGACAAGATCGACCTGTCGGCCGATGCCCGCCGCACCCTGGAGCGTCAGGCTGCCTGGCTGAAGCAGTACGGTTCGGTCCGTGTTGTTGTCGAAGGCCATGCCGACGAACGCGGCACCCGCGAATACAACTTGGCGCTCGGCGAACGCCGCGCCAACGCCCAGAAGGATTACCTGGTTGCCCTGGGCATCCCGGCAGCCCGTCTGTCGACCGTTTCGTACGGTAAGGAACGTCCGGCCGTTCTCGGTTCGAACGAAGCCGCCTGGTCGCAGAACCGTCGCGGCGTCTCGGTTCCGCAGGTTCAGTAGTCTTAGCGTCCTTCCGCATCCTCGCGCTGCGGA
>NZ_JBHUIP010000012.1:113246-120185 GCF_042683105.1 Lacibacterium aquatile | reverse complement strand
CATCCGGCGTCTTTCTTTTTGGGTCAGGTCGATGGGGAGGGGCTGTCATGGGGTTCAGGATTTCCAGCGGGATGAGCCTATTGGCGATGACGCTTGCCGCCTGCGCGGTGGAGGTGATCGATCCGGCGCGCCCCTGTGCCTGTATCAATCCCTATCAAGGGCCGACGCTGGAGGGTTTCCAGGCCGAAGCGGGTGACAAGATCTTCTTCGCCTATGACAAAATTGAGTTGACCGAGGATGCGCGCCGGACGCTGGAGAAGCAGGCGGTCTGGCTGCGGCGATACGACAAGGTGCGCCTGCGGATCGAAGGCCATGCGGACGAGCGCGGCACCCGTGACTATAATCTGGCCCTGGGCGAGCGGCGGGCAACAGCCCAGATGCAGTATCTGGTGGCCTTGGGAATCGACCCGAATCGTATCGAAACTCTCTCCTACGGCAAGGAGCGCCCCGCCGTGCCAGGAGACGATGAGGCCGCCTGGGCGCAGAACCGTCGCGGCGTTTCGATCCCGCAGATCTAAGAGATCGGTGGCGGCCTGAAGCTATGATTTGCGGGAGCGCCGGAGGCATTCTTCGGCGTGTTGGTTTGTCACAGCCTCCGCTTTTGCGTTGGTCTTTATTTTGTCACAACCTCAAGCTGAAGTGGTGCAACTGAAATCAAAGGTTGTGCTGATGCTCTTGAGAATCAAAATATCGCTGTTGTTAGCCCTATTGCTTGCTGCCTGTGATGTGGCCCCCGAAGAGGCCCAGCCAGTTACGATCAAAGAGAGCCCGCCTGTTGTACCTGGTTATCCGCAGAATAAGGGAGGAGATGACTTTAGGGTTGAGGTGGGGGACCGGGTTTTCTTTGCATATGATCAGATCGAACTTACCACCGATGCGCGTGCCACTCTGGCGAGGCAAGGGGCCTGGTTGAAGCAACGCCCGTCCAGGCGTTTAGTTGTCGAAGGCCATGCTGACGAGCGTGGGACCCGTGAGTATAATCTCGCCCTTGGCGAGCGTCGCGCCCAGGCGGTGAAGGACTACCTCGTCGCCCTTGGTGTTCCGTCTGACCGTCTGTCGACCGTCTCCTACGGCAAGGAGCGTCCGGCTATCATGGGAACTAACGACGCTGCCTGGAGCCAGAACCGGCGCAGCGTCTCTGTGCCGCAGGGGCAATGATGCTGCGCGGACTCTCGATAGTGTTGGCTCTCCTGTTGGGTGGCTGTGCCGAGGGCTGGCCTCTGATCGCCTGTGGCAGTGGTAAATGTGCGCCGCGGGATCTCGCCGTAAAGCCTTTGGCCGATCAAGCGCCGTGGCTTCAGAACCGCGTGTTCTTTGCGCTCGATAGTTCCGAAGTCGGCAGTGACGCCGCTCAAACGGCCACGTGGTTGGCGGCTCTGCTGCGCACTTACCCCGACCTTGAGTTCATGTTGGAAGGTCACGCGGATGAACGGGGGACGCGAGAGTATAATTTGGCTCTCGGGCAACGCCGGGCTGATGCGGTGCGAGATTACCTGTTGGCTCTTGGTATTGCCGGCGACCGCCTGGCGACTGTCTCCTGGGGTAAGGAGCGCCCTGCAGTTCTGGGGGGCAGCGAGGCAGCATGGGCTTTCAACCGCCGGGTAGTCGTGCATTGTCGTGCCGACAGGGATCCCGCCAGAGCTGCAACTCTATGTCGTTATTTTGGCGACAGCCCGCTCAATCATGATGACGGAACGGAGCCATCCTGGAAGATCGTGGATGGCAAATTGATCGAGATACCGGCGAAGGTCAGGATAGGCATCAAGCAATAGCTTGCCGATTACTTCCCTGTCCCATCGGCGTATGACGGACTGAATCAAAATCGGTTACCGATGACTCTCGATTCATCAACGACTTGCAAGCTGACTCCTGACGTTGTATGTCATACACGAATTTCTTGGAGCGACCGGCGGTATTATCTTGGTTTCGCCATGATCTGCCGGTTTTCTTGAACCCCGAACCAACCCTCCATCTATCCTTAGCGTCCTCGGAGCGCCCTGATCCATGATTCGTCGTCTGTTGCTTGTTGCTGCTGCCTCGCTTGCGCTTGCTGCCTGCTCCGACCCCGAAGGAACCAACGGCGGCGGTGGCGGTAATAACGCTCCGATCACCGGCGGCGGCGGCATGGGGTCGAGCCCGATTTCCGGTGGCGCTCTTGGTTCGCTCACCCCGCAGCAGCTGGCGGCTGCCAAGGCCGATTGGGCGCAGAATTTCCAGGCTTCGGGTCGCGACCGCGTGTTCTTCGGCACCGACAGCATCTCGATCGACGGCCCGGCCCAGGGCGTGCTGACCCAGCAGGCTGAATGGCTGCGTCGCAACCCTGGCGTCCGCTTCATGGTCGAAGGCCATGCCGACGAGCGCGGCACCCGCGAATACAACTTGGCGCTAGGCGCCCGCCGCGCCCAGGCTGCCCGCGATTATCTCGTGTCGCTGGGCATCGCTGAAAACCGCCTGGAAACCGTGTCCTATGGCAAGGAACGCCCCGACTCGCTGGGCAATAACGACAGCGTCTGGGCGCGCAACCGTCGCGGCGTTTCGGTCCCGACGAGCTAAGCGGAGACGCGGCAGATTAACGCAAAGGCCCCGACCTATCGTCGGGGCCTTTGTTTTGCCGGAAATTCGCTGTATGTCACACACAACGATTGCTTGCCGGAGAGTTCGCAGAATGCGCCATGCCCGTCTGTTTTCCACCGCCGCCCTGGCCGGCCTGCTGCTCGCGCCGGCGGTTTTTGCCGATGATCTGACCGCTTTGCAGCGCGCAAATATCGAGGCAGGTAAGCGACTTGCCGTGCTGCAGAGTGAGGCCGAAGTACTGCTGGCCCAGGTGCCGCCGACTGCCGACATTCCGGTGACGGCGCAACTGACGATCCGTATTCAGCAGTTGGAAGGTGAAATCCGCCAGCTCACCGGCCAGATCGAAGAGCAGAGCTATAATCTTCAGCAGCTGAAGGTGAAGCAGGAGCGCTTCCAGACCGATGCCGAGTTCCGCCTGAGCGAGTTGGAGAAGCACGCAACTGCCCCTGCCGCCGATGCTGCCGCGACTGCACCTGCCGCACCGGCCCGCCCGCTGGCGCCGGGGCAGTTGGCAACGACACCCGCTCCGGCTGCGGTCGCTCCTGGTGCTCCGCCCCGTGATCTCGGCTCCATCCCGGCCGGTGCCGCCAACGCGCCTGTGCGCCTGACACCGCCGGGTACTGCGCAGACTGCCGCTGTCCCGCCCGCCGCCGCTGCTCCTGCAGCCGCAGCTCCGGCCGCTGCGGCTGTCCGTCTGCCCGCGGGGACGACGAAGCAGCAGTATGAATATGCTTTCGAGTTCGTGAAGAAGCAGGAATACGGCTCGGCTGAAAGCGCCCTGCGGCAGTTCGTGACCAACAATCCCAATGATGAGCTGGCGGGTAACGCGCAATATTGGCTCGGCGAGACCTATTATGTCCGCGGTTCCTATGCCGATGCCGCCCAGCAGTTCCTGACCGGCTATCAGAAGTATCCCAAGAGCCCGAAGGCTCCGGATAATCTGCTGAAGCTGGGCCTGTCGCTGGCCAATACCGGCAAGACCAAGGAGGCCTGCGCCGCCTATGGTCGCTTCACGTCGGAATATGGCAATGCATCGGAGTTCCTGATGCGCCGCGTGCGTGAGGAACGTCAGCGGCTGGCCTGCACCTGATATGATTTTGCCGGGCTGGTTTGCCACCCGGATGGACCGGATTGGGGGATTCGAAAAAGCCCCCCATCTTGCTGTCGCGGTTTCGGGTGGCCCCGACTCGATGGCACTGCTTGCCCTTGCTCATGCCTGGGCTTTGGGTCGCAATGGTCGCGTCACGGCCCTGACTGTCGACCATGGTCTGAGATCCGAAGCGGCGGACGAAGCAGCGGGCGTTGCGGTCTGGTGCGCGGGGCAGGGGATCGCCCATCGCACGCTGAACCTCACTCTCGGGCAACCTGTTGCCAATATCCAGGCCAGAGCCCGCTCTGGGCGTTATGAGGCATTGGAGCGCTGGTGCGCAGACGCCGGTGTCCTGCATCTGTTGCTGGGTCACCATCGGGACGATCAGTCCGACACTTTCTTGCTGCGTTTGGGGCGTGGGAGTGGTCTTGAGGGGTTGGCGGGCATGGCGCTGGAGACGGCGCGCCTCTCCTGCCGCCTGCTGCGGCCCTTGCTTGACGTTTCCAAGCAGGAGTTGGTCGAAATCGCGGCCACGCTGCCGACGGTCGATGATCCATCCAACCGCGACGGGCGCTATGCCCGCGTCAAAGTCCGGCGGGCATCGGCGGAGCTTGATGCTCTGGGGCTGACGAGCGGCAGGCTGGCGATCACCGCGGGGCATCTCGCCCGGGCAGGGGCTGCAGTTGCCCGCATGACCGACCGCGCGATGGTGCGATACGCGCGTCCCCATCCTGCTGGCTTTGCGAGGCTGAATACCGCTTTTGTCGCCGAGGAGCCGGAGGTTGCCCTGCGGCTGTTGGCCCGGCTAGCGGTCTGGGTCGGGGCGGCCGATTATGCTCCCCGCTTCGACCGGCTGGAGCGGTTGCTGGCGGCCTGTCAGGCCAGGGAGATTCGCGAACGCACGTTGGGGGGCGCGCTATGGTTGCGGCGGGGCGACGAGCTACTGATCTGCCGCGAGCCAAGTGCGATCGCCCCCGCTCTCGACCTTGGGCAACCGGCGATCTGGGATGGGCGATTCTCTATCCGCGATCCTGCTCCGGACTGGACCATCGGGGCCTTGGGGCCTGAGGCGGCGCGGTTGCGGACAAAAAGTCGATGGCCATCGCTGGTTTTACGGGGGTTGCCGGTCTTGCGGATGCTTGACGGCTCCCGCTCGGTCCCCCACTTGTCATTGCATGATGGGCAGTCCGCCCCTCTGATCCTCCATACGCCGCCCCGTCGTCTTGTCGATGGGATGTGGTCGTAAGAGGGGACAGGGCGGCATCCGGCTGCTAAACTGTTCGCACGTTGCGAATGTGGAAGGTCGAAAGGTCAACAGACCGTGAATAATTTCGGGAAGAATCTGGCGCTCTGGGTCATCATCTGTTTGTTGCTGGTGGCGCTGTTCAATCTCTTTAACGGATCGAGCAAGCCGGCGGGATCGCCCATGGCTTTCTCTGACTTTCTGGGCGAGGTTGACCGTGGCCGGATCACGGAAGTCCGGATCCAGGGCAACAATATCACTGCGGTTCAGAGTGATCAGAAGTCGATCTCCATCTATGCGCCGAACGATCCCCAACTGGTCGAGCGTCTGATCAGTAAGGGCGTGCGCATCACGGCAGAGCCGATTCAGGACAATGGTGGTATCTGGGGGCAGATCCTGAACTGGTTCCCGATGCTCCTGTTCATCGGCGTCTGGATCTTCTTCATGCGCCAGATGCAGTCGGGTGGCGGCAAGGCCATGGGCTTTGGCAAGAGCCGCGCGCGCCTGCTGACCGAAAAGGTCGGTCGGGTGACGTTCGATGATGTGGCCGGTATCGAAGAAGCCAAGGCCGAACTGTCCGAAGTCGTTGAGTTCCTGCGCGACCCGCAGAAATTCCAGCGTCTGGGCGGTAAGATTCCAAAGGGCGTGCTGCTGGTTGGTCCGCCGGGTACCGGTAAGACTCTGCTGGCCCGTGCGATTGCCGGTGAAGCCAATGTGCCGTTCTTCACGATCTCGGGTTCCGACTTCGTCGAAATGTTCGTCGGTGTCGGCGCGTCCCGTGTCCGCGACATGTTCGAACAGGGCAAGAAGAACGCTCCCTGCATCATCTTCATCGACGAAATCGACGCCGTTGGCCGCCATCGTGGTGCTGGCCTTGGCGGCGGTAACGATGAACGCGAACAGACCTTGAACCAGCTGCTGGTCGAGATGGACGGTTTCGAAGCGAACGAGGGTGTCATCCTCATCGCCGCGACCAACCGCCCCGACGTGCTCGATCCTGCTCTTCTGCGCCCCGGCCGCTTCGACCGTCAGGTTGTTGTGCCGAATCCCGACATCACGGGCCGTGAGCAGATCCTGAAGGTTCACATGCGCAAGGTTCCGCTGGCTCCCGACGTCGACCCGCGCGTCATTGCCCGTGGTACCCCCGGTTTCTCCGGTGCCGATCTCTCGAACCTTGTCAATGAGGCCGCCTTGCTTGCCGCCCGTCGCAACAAGCGCGTCGTTGGCATGAAGGAATTCGAGGAAGCCAAGGACAAGGTCATGATGGGGGCCGAGCGCCGCTCCATGGCCATGTCCGAGAAAGAAAAGGAATGCACGGCTTATCACGAAGCCGGTCATGCGCTCTGCATGGTCTTGGCTCCGGGACATAACCCCTTGCACAAGGTGACGATTGTTCCGCGTGGTCGGGCGTTGGGTGTGACCTTCTCGCTGCCCGAGGGCGACAAATACAGCATGTCGCAGCTCGAGCTTGAAGCACAGTTGACCAGTTTGTTCGGCGGTCGTCTGGCGGAAGAGATTATCTTCGGCAAGATCAATGTCACCACCGGCGCTTCCAACGACATCATGCAGGCGACGCGTCTGGCCCGCCGCATGGTCACGGAATGGGGCATGAGCGACCGTCTGGGACGTCTGCATTATTCGGAAAATGAGGAAGAGGTTTTCCTCGGCCACTCCGTAACGCAGCGCAAGAATGTTTCCGACGTGACGGCTCGCATCATTGACGAGGAAATCCGTCTGCTGATCGACGAGGCTGAAACGCGCGCCCGCACCATCCTGACTGAGAATATGGATGGTTTGCATGCGGTGGCGAAAGCGCTGCTGGAACATGAAACCCTGTCGGCAGACGAGGTGAAGGTTCTGATGCGCGGTGAGGCGATCTTCCGGGATCGTGGAGGCGACGATAGCGCCGCTTCCAATACTCCGCCGTCGCCGCCCCGTCGTGGTGCCGTTCCCTCCAGCGGTCCGGATCTCGATCCGTCGCCGCAGCCGGGGGCGGGTGACTAAAGCTCACGCCTCTGCTATCTCGAAACGG
>NZ_JBHUIP010000012.1:0-113211 GCF_042683105.1 Lacibacterium aquatile | reverse complement strand
GGGTTCGATGGCGCTGCGCTCCCCCTTTTTTCCCCTGGGACTGGTTTCTGCTAGCGAAGCGCCGGTCGATTGGCCGCGTCTGGCCGGGGGGTGGCGGGCCTGCGCGGCGGTCCGTATTCCTGAAGGGCTGGTGGCCGAGGCGGCCCAGGCTTTGCCGCGGGCCTTCAGCCGCTCGCGTCCTGCTTTTGCCGGCCTGCCGATGGACCGCCCCCATATTATGGGCATCCTGAATGTCACGCCCGACAGTTTCTCTGACGGCGGGGATCGCAGTGACCTGACGGCCTTTATCGACCATGGGCGGGCGATGGCTGCCCAAGGGGCTGCGATCATCGATGTTGGCGGGGAATCAACGCGCCCAGATGCCCCCGCGGTCGATCCTGAAGTAGAAGCCGCCCGAGTGGTCCCCGTTGTGCGTGCACTGGCCGAGGCAGGGCTGCTGGTCTCCATCGATACCCGGCGCGCGTCGGTCATGGCGGCGGCGCTGGATGCGGGCGCGCGGATCGTCAATGACGTCTCTGCCCTTGAGGATCCTGCCGCCTTGCCGCTGGTGGCATCCCGGCAGGTGCCGACCATCCTGATGCATATGCGCGGCACCCCGGCGACCATGCGCGGCTATACGGTCTATGAGGATGTGTTGGCCGAGGTCTATGAGGCGCTGGAGAAGAGGATCGCCGCCTGCCGTCAGGCGGGGATGGGAGATGAGCTTCTGTGTGTCGATCCGGGGATCGGCTTTGCCAAGAATACCACGCAGAATCTGGTGATGATGCGGGCGCTGGCAAGCTTCCATGGCTTGGGCGTGCCTGTCCTGCTGGGAGCATCGCGCAAGCGCTTCATCGATGAAAGCGTCGGTGCCAAGGAACGTCTTGCCGGTTCGATCACGGCAGCGGCAGCCGCCTGGGAGGCCGGCGTACAGCTCATCCGCGTCCATGATGTCGCCGAGACGGCCCAGGCACGGGCGCTCTGGCAGGCAATTAATGGCGTGGAATAGGCAGGTGTTTGTCTATATTCTTGAAGCACAAGAGAAATTTCTTTCTCGACCTATACCTTTTTGGCGAGATAACCGATGGCTTCAAGCGACGTCCCTGCCACTGTCGAACTGATCAAGTCGGCTCCCACGCATCCGGATCTGATTACGGCCTGCGAGGCCTATATTGATGACATCAAGAACGACAATAACTGGGACTTCTATTCGAATGGCGAGTTCGTTTTTCTGAACCGGATCGCGCCCTTCTGCCACACGGTTTTCGACGTCGGGGCCTGTATCGGCGAATGGACGCTGAAGTTCCTGGAGCTCAAACCGGATGCCCTGGTGCATTGCTTCGAACCCCTGGAGATCAATCAGCCAAAGCTGATCCAGAACTTGTCGGGCAAGGCGATCATCAACGGTTTTGCCATTGGCGCGGAGCGGGGGGAGCGTACCCTCAATGTGGTGGCCGAAGCAGGGCAGGACCATTGGGAACTGGCCTCGCTTTACAAGCGCGATGCTGCCATCGGCGAAACGGTGGAATTCAAGACTTCGGTGCTGACACTGCTTGATTACTGCCGCGACAATAAAATAGAGCATATCGATCTGCTCAAGATCGATACCGAAGGGGCGGAGATGGACATTTTGACCGGAGGGCGTCAGATGTTCGCCGAAGAGCGGATCATGGCCGCACAGATCGAATATGGCGGTACCTGGCTGGGGCCGCGTCGTCAGCTTCGGGATGCGTTCGATCTGATGGAGGGCCTGCCCTATACGATGGCCAAGCTGATGCAGGATCGCTATATGGTCGTCGATAAATACTGGCCGGCGCTGGATAACTACCAATATTCAAATTGGTTAATCTTGCACAACGATATCGTTGAAACTCTTTGATCTTGATTTTTTCAAGGGGTTGGTCTTGACTTTATCGACGGGGCAGATCGTGGCGGCCCTCCAGGCAGCGACGCTCGATGACGATCTGGAGATGGCGTGCTGGCGCTACATGAACCGGGTCAGGAATGACAATAACTTCGAGTTCGAGACGAACGGCGAGGACAATTTTCTCGCCATGGTGACGCCTTTCTGCAGGACGGTGATGGATGTAGGTGCCTGCGTCGGCGACTGGACCGAGGCGGCACTGGCCCGGAAGCCCGACGCGATTATCCATTGTTTCGAGCCGCTGCCCGCCAATTTCGCGGCTTTGCAACGCAATCTGGGCAAGCGCGCCTTCGTGAATGGATTTGCCCTGGGCGCCACTTCCGGAGAGGTCCGTTTTCAGGTGCCCGCCGACAAGGGGCAGGAAAAGTGGGAACTGGGGTCACTCTATTCCCGTATGGCGCCGGGCGTCGATTCGATGACCGAGATTGCCGTAGAGGTAAGAACCCTGTCGGATTATTGCCGGGACCAGGAAATCGGATCCATCGATCTTTTGAAGATCGACACCGAAGGGGCGGAGATGGATGTGCTGCTGGGAGGCGAGCGGCTGTTCAGCGAAGGGCGCGTCAAGGCGGTGCAGTTCGAGTATGGTGCCACTTGGCTCGATGCCCGCCGTCAGCTTTTTGACGTCTTCCAGTTCATCGCGAGCAAACCCTATGTGCTGGCCAAGCTGATGCCGACGGGGCCAATGGTCATGGAGAAATACCAGCCGATGTTCGATAATTTTGCCTATTCGAACTGGGCTATCCTGCACCGCGATCTTTTAGCCTGAAGGCCAGACCTGTCACCTCAAAAAAACCCGAAAATCCATATGTTGTCGTTGACCGGGAGGGTGCTTACCATGGCGTCGCATCCATTCCCCGACATGGCTTTATCTTTCGAGTAGTTTCCTCCCATGACCCAATCCCTGTTTGGAACCGACGGTATTCGCGGTCGCGCCAATACCGAACCGATGACGGCCGTCACGGCGCTGAAAGTCGCGATGGCGGCGGGCAGCCATTTCCTGTCCACATCTCCGCGCCGCCATCTGGCGATCATCGGCAAGGATACGCGGCTCTCGGGCTATATGCTCGAGCCAGCATTGGTATCGGGCCTGACCTCGGTCGGGATGGATGTCATCATGCTCGGGCCGCTGCCGACACCGGCAGTTGCGATGCTCACCCGTTCCATGCGGGCTGACCTTGGGATCATGATCTCGGCCTCCCATAATCCGTTCGAAGACAATGGGATCAAACTGTTCGGCCCTGATGGCTACAAGCTTTCGGACGAGCTGGAGATGCAGATTTCCAGGGCTGTCCTCTCCAACGAGATGCCGATCCTGGCCCCGCCCGCCAAGCTTGGCCGTGCCCGTCGTTTAGGGGACGAGCAGGGGCGTTATATCGAGTTCGTGAAGAATACCTTCCCGCGCGGCCTGGTGCTTGATGGGCTGAAGATCGTCGTCGATTGCGCCAATGGCGCCGCCTACAAGGTGGCTCCGACGGTGCTGCGTGAGTTGGGAGCGGAGGTGATTCCCATCGCCGTCACCCCGGATGGCACCAACATCAACCGCGAATGCGGCGCGACCCATACTTCGCTGCTGCAAGGGCAGGTCGTGGCCCATGGTGCCCATATCGGCATTGCCTTGGATGGTGACGCCGACCGGCTGATCGTGGTCGACGAATATGGTCAGGTGATCGATGGCGATCAACTGATGGCGCTGATTGCGGGGCAATGGCACCGCGAGGACCGGCTGGCTGGCGGCGGCCTTGTCGCCACCGTGATGTCGAACATGGGGCTGGAGCGCTACCTCGAAGGCATGAAGCTGGAGCTGCGTCGCACGAAGGTCGGCGACCGCAATGTGCTCGAAGAGATGCGCCGCGACGGATTTAACGTCGGTGGCGAGCAGTCGGGCCATATCATCCTGACCGACTATGCGACGACGGGTGACGGCCTGCTGGCGGCATTGCAGGTTCTGGCGGTGCTGGTGAGCAGCAAACAGCCCGTTTCGCGGGTGGCCCGGGTGTTCCAACCCTTCCCACAGATCCTGAAAAATGTCCGCTTCAAGACCGGGCAGGCGCCGCTTGAGGAGGACGAAGTCAAAACGGCAATAGAATCTGCCGAGCATGCGCTGAAGGGAACTGGTAGATTACTCATCCGCAAATCAGGTACTGAACCCTTGATCCGGATCATGGCAGAGGGTGAAGATCAGTCTGTGGTTACGGACGTGGTGGATCGCCTGTTCGCGGTCGTTGAGCGGGTGGTTACCCGTTAGGCCCCCTATCTGGTCAATAGGGGGGAGGGCGTCGAGGTTTGACGAGGTTAGGAGAAGCCGATGCGTATAAACGGACGTGTCCTCGTTGTCGCTGGATCTGACAGCAGCGGCGGTACCGGCATACAGGCCAATGTGAAGACCATTACCGCCCTGGGCGGCTATGCCACCACGGCGGTGACGGCGCTGACAGCCCGTGACACCAAGGGCGCGATGGAGATCCAGCCGGTTCCGGCCTCCTTCGTTCAGCAGCAGATGCGTCTGGCCCTGACGGATATCGGCGCCGATGTCATCCATCTGGGCGCGCTGCACACGGCCGAACTGATCAATGCCGTGACCGATGTGATCGAGGAACTGGCCCCCGGCCTGCCCGTGATCCTGGATCCGGTTGCCGTGACGAAAAGCGGCCGCTCGATGCTGGATCAAGAAGGCATGCGCCATCTCAAGATCCGCCTGTTGCCGATTGCCACCTGCATCACGCCGAACTTGCGCGAAGCTGAACTGTTGGCGGGCATGGATATCGACGATATCGAAACCCGTCGCCATGCCGCGATGATGATGCTGACGCTGGGGGCCAAGTCCGTGCTGCTGAAGGGCGGTCATGGTGACGAAGACCCCGTCATCGATCTGCTGGCAACCGAAGACGGCATGACGACGCTGACATATCCACGCCAGTCCTCCCGCCATGTCGCGGGTATCGGGTCTACCCTATCGGCTGCCATCGCCTGCTATACGGCGCAGGGTAAGCCCATCGTCGAGGCGGTGAAGCAGGCGCGCGGCTATGTGCAGGAATGCATCCGTCAGGCGCCGGGCTACGGCCAGGGCTCCGGCCCGGTCAATCACGCGGTCACCGTACAACCGATGTCGTTTGCCTGATCCCCTGCTACAATCCGCCCCAAAATGGGGGAGGAGTGAGCTATGGGCCAGCCGACACATGTGATGGATCTGAAGGTCCCGGGCGAAGAGACTCTGCCCGACGATCTGAAGCCCTATTTCCAGAAGTGCCGTGACAAGCTGGGGCTCGTTCCGAACGTGCTCCAGGCTTGGCTGTTGCGTCCGAACAAGCTGCGGACCTTCATCGCCTCCTACAACGAGCTGATGCTGGGCGACAGCGGTTTGTCGAAACTGGAGCGCGAGATGATCGCGGTCGCCGTCTCGGCCGTGAACCGCTGCTACTACTGCCTTGTTGCCCATGGGGCCGCAGTGCGGCAGATGTCGGGCGATCCTGAGCTGGGCGAAATGATGGTGATGAACTACCGGGTGGCGGAATTACCGCCCCGGCAGCGCGCCATGCTCGATTTTGCCGTAAAATTGACCGAAGAACCCCGTCTGATAACGGCGGAGGATCGGGCCAGCCTGCGCAAGCTTGGCTTTACCGACGAGGATATCTTCGATATCTGCGAGGTAACCGGGTTCTTCAATATGACCAACCGCGTCGCCCACGGCGTGGATATGATGCCCAATCCCGAATACCACACCATGGCCCGTTAGGAGATTCGCCGGATGCGCCGTTTGTTTGTTGGCTGCCTGAGTATCCTCGGCATCTTCTTTCTGTTGATCGTCGGTGGCCTCGGTTATGGCGCATGGCATCTCTCCAAGACCTTCGATGCTGCTCCGGAACTGCCTAACGTGACATTGGTCTCCCTCTCCCTGAAAGGCGCCCCGGCGGCTGAGGAGAAGGGTGGTATCGACGCGCTGTTCAATGAGGATCAGACCTCGCTGCGCCGTCTCGTCGATGGCATCGACCGCGCTGCCGAAGATGGTCGTGTGCAGGGGCTGTTTGTCGATCTATCCCAGGCCAGCCTGTCGATGAGCGATGCGGAAGAACTGGCGGGGGCCGTGCGTCGCCTGCGTCAGGCGGGCAAGCCCGCCTATGTCTTTGCCGATACGTTCGGCGAAGTGGGGGACGGCACGGCGACCTTCGCCCTGGCGTCGGCCTTCGATCAGGTCTGGATGCAGCCCTCGGGCGAGGTGCGGCTGATGGGTGCCGCCATCGAGCGGCCCTATATCGCCGAAACCTTGCGGATGCTGGGCGTGTCGGTCCGCCTGGGCCAGCGCCATGAGTTCAAGGGTTTTGCCGATATCTTCACCGATGAGGCTATGAACCCCGCTTTCCGGGCGCAGATGCAGCGGCTGGTCGACGATATGACCGCCCAGGCGGTTGCAGCGGTGGCGGAAGGCCGGAAACTTGACCCCGATGCCGTGAAGGCGCTGATGGCAGTGGCGCCGTTGCCGGCCCAGGATGCGATCAACGAAAAGCTCGTGGATCGCCTTGGTTATCGCGCAGAAGCCTTGTTGGCCCTGCAGACGGCGACCAAAACCGGCGCTCTCACCGGCTTCTCCGATTATGCCTCTGGCGCCGGTCTGCCGCGGTCCGTTGCTGCCACCAGCGGGGCCGCGATTGCGGTGATCGAGGCCACGGGGGAGGTCACGCGCGGCGATGGCGAGGCAGGTCCGTTTGGCGAGCAGGCAGGCTTTGCGTCCGAGCGGCTGGCCAAGGCTTTTGGCGCAGCGGCCCGGAACCCCGACGTGCGGGCGATCCTGTTCCGCATCGACAGCCCCGGCGGCTCTTATGTCGCTTCCGACACTGTCTGGGCCTCCGTCAAGGCAGCGCAAGCGGCGGGCAAGCCGGTAGTCGTGTCCATGGGGCGGCTGGCAGCTTCGGGCGGCTATTTCGCAGCGGCGCCCGCCGACCGGATCATCGCCAATGCCGGGACACTGACCGGCTCTATCGGGGTCGCGGGTGGCAAGTTCGTGCTGTCCGACCTCTGGGCCAAGCTCGGCGTTTCCTGGGATCGCGTGGAGGGTGCGCCCCATGCCGCCTCCGAAAGCCCGAACCGCGATTTCACGGCCGAGGAACTGGCCCGTCAGCAGCAGAGCCTCGACCGGATCTATGCCGACTTCACCCGCAAGGTGGCGGAGGGACGCAAGATCCCTATCGATGGCATGGATGCGGTTGCGCGTGGCCGTGTCTGGACCGGCCTCCAGGCCAAAGACATCGGGCTGGTCGATATGATCGGCGGCTGGCGCGAGGCGGTGTGGGAGGCTAAGAAATTGGCCAAGCTCTCACCCGACCTGCCGGTGCATCTTATCAATTATCCCGAACGCCCCAGCGGCTTCGACCGGGCAAAGCGTCTGCTGAGCACGGTGGAAAAATCCGGCAGCGCCATGTCGGTCATGACCTGGTTCGCCGACCGGATGCAGCCCTGGATGGTCAAGGGCGAGTTGACGGGGCCGGTGCGGTAGGGGAGTTCTTAACGACCCTTATTCTCTTTCGTCATCCCGGTGCTCGACACCGGGATCTCCTCCGGGAGCTTGTCCAATTCTGCCTGCCGCTGCGTGGAAATGGCTTCGGAGGAGATCCCGGGATCAAGTCCCGGGATGACGAGGTCTATTTGAAAAGCCTTAAGGCCTAGGCCCCACATAGACGGCGCGCGGGCGGATCAGCGCGCCGGTCTGTCGCTGTTCCAGCGCCTGGGCGATCCAGCCGACGGAGCGGCCCAGGGCAAACAGCGCGAAGGCGGCCCCCTCGGGCAGCTTCAGCATCCGGCGCAGGGCGACCAGCGAGAAATCGAGCGCGGGCCGTTTGCCGGTCAGGGCTGTCACGGCTTCGGCGATGGCGCGGGCCTGGGGCAGGCGGGGATAAACGTCGGCCAGGATCACCTGCGCGCGGATATCCCCGTTGGGGTAGAGCGGGTGGCCGAAGCCGGGGATTTCCATGCCGCTGGCGAGTTGTTCCCGCAAAGCTCCCTCCAGGTCGCTGACGCCCTCCAGACTGCGCCAAAAGGTCTCCACCCGTGCCGTGAGCCCACCATGCAAACCGCCGGACAGGGCCGCTAGCCCACCGATCAGGGCCGCCTGGAGACTGGCCCCCGTCGAGGTAATGCAGCGGGCGGTAAAACTCGACGCATTCAGTTCGTGATCGGCGCAGAGGACAAGCGCCTGGCGGATCAGGTCGGCCTCCCAGCCCCGCAAGCCCCAGGCTACGGCACATTGGCGGTGGATCGGCGTCGCGGCGGGGGATTGGCCCAGGGCGGAGGCGGCCATGAGCCTCACCAGCCTGCCGCACCCTTCGGCCAGACGTCCGGGGGCATGCTCCCAGGCAGCCTCCTGATCGCAGGCAAGGACAAAGCGGGACAGCAATTCGGCCGGGAAGGGCTGTGAAGGGGGCTGGCTCCAGCGGCTTTCGAAGCTTGCGGTTGCCTCGGGCGCGGGATGGGTGAAGGCGTCCTCGATCTGCCAGAGCAGGGCGGCGGCATCTTCCAGCGATGCAGTCCGGGCAAGCGCCACCGCATCCTGGCCCTGGAAATACAGCCGCTCCTCCTCGATCAAGGTCAGGCTGCTTTCCAGCACCGGCACGCCCCAATCCAGGGTGGATTTCGCAATCTCCTTGGGACGTCGCCCAAGCCGTCTGGTGCGGGCCAGTTGCTCGACCGCTTCGCGCGAATATCGGCTGGCGCGCTCGTCCGGGCCGGTGAAGGACTTCAGCAGCCCTCGGCTGACATAGGAATAGAGCGTCTGGGGCGTCACCCCCAGCAGCGCAGCGGCTTCTTTGGCAGAGAGTGTCGACATATCGGTCCGATATATTGATTAAATCAATCAAGATTGACGATTATTTCACTGCCCGGTCAAGGTCCCGTCAACAGATAGGGGATTGGCCGATGCAGAAGATGATGAGCGATGTCGCGGGCGCCTTGCTGGGGCTCGATGCCAGCAAGATCCAAGTGGATGGCGACGGCAGTCTGCCATCGGCCTTCAGCGTCAGCGATCTGGCGGCGGCAAGTATTGGCATGGCTGGACTGGCGGCGGCGGATCTGGCTGAAGCTGCGGGCGGAGCGCGGGCCATGATCTCGGTTGACCGCAGGCTTGCCTCATTCTGGTTTGCCAGTTCACTGCGCCCCGAGGGCTGGGCGCTGCCGCCGATCTGGGACCCTGTCGCGGGTGATTATCCGACGGCGGACGGCTGGATCCGCCTCCACACCAATGCGCCCCACCATCGGGCGGCGGCTTTGACAGCGCTAGGGGGGGGCGGGGATCGGGAGGCGGTGGCCGCCGCTGTCCGGGGCTGGCCCGGCGAGACGCTGGAGGCAGCTGTTGTTGCAGGGGGAGGCTGTGCGGCCTTCATGCGCTCGCAGGCTGACTGGCAGGCTCATCCCCAGGGGCGGGCGGTCGCGGCGGAAGATCTGATCGCGTGGCAGACGGTTGGGGCGCAGCCCTGGCGCCGCCCGCTCGAGCCGACACGCCCGCTGCGGGGTGTCCGGGTGCTGGATCTGACCAGGGTGCTGGCGGGGCCTGTCGCGACACGCTTCCTGGCCTGGATGGGCGCGGATGTCCTGCGGATCGATCCGCCCGATTGGGATGAGCCAGCGGTAGTGCCGGAGATCATGCAGGGCAAGCGCTCGACCCGGCTGGATCTGAAGTCGGCAGCGGGGCGGGAGCGATTGCTCGCCCTGATGGCCGATGCCGATATCCTGGTGCATGGCTATCGCCAGGAGGCACTGGCAGGGCTTGGCCTTGGGCAAGAGGCACGCCGCGCGATCAATCCCGGACTGATCGAGGTCTGCCTGACCGCCTATGGCTGGTCCGGCCCCTGGAGCGGTCGGCGGGGGTTTGACAGCCTCGTGCAGATGAGCTGCGGGATCGCGGACACTGGGCAACGGATATTCGGCAAGGATCGACCGACCCCGTTGCCGGTGCAGGCACTGGATCACGCCACCGGTTATCTGATGGCTGCCGCTGCTTTGCGGGGGGTGACGGAGAGGATCAAGACAGGCCGGGTTATGCAGGCGCGCCTGTCGCTGGCGCGCACGGCAGCCTTGCTGATGGCTTATCCGCAGCAGGAGAGCAGGGCATTCGAACCGGAGAATGCTGCCGATATCGATCCTGCAATCGAGATGACCGGCTGGGGTGCCGCCCGGCGCTTGAGGATGCCGCTTGCCATCGACGGACTTCGCGTCGGCAGCGATCTTCCGGCGATGTCGCTCGGATCATATGCCCCGGAATGGAGCCAATCTTAAAACTGTCATCCCGGACTTGATCCGGGATCCGACCGGCGTTTGTTGCCATGCGCCGCTTAAGGCTGATTACTTCGTATGGCCAGATCCCGGCTCGGGGGCCGGGATGACAGTGTTTTTAGAGGCAATGCTCTCGGAGGAGATCCCGGTGTCGAGCACCGGGATGACGGTTCAGGGGAGTTAAGCTTCAGGCGTTTCCGCGCCGACAGGCGGCACGATCAGCACCTTGTCGACGCGGCGACCGTCCATATCGACAACCTCGAAGCGCCAGCCACCTTCCACTTCCGCCACATCGGCGGGTTCGGGAATGCGCTTCAGGATCGCCATCATATAGCCGCCCAGGGTATTGGCCTGGCTTTCGCCCGCGCCCGGCAGATCATTGAGACCCAGCAGATCGCGCAGCTCATCGAGCGGCATCATGCCGTCGACGAGATAGGAGCCATCCTCGCGCTGGACCCAGTCGGGCTCCTCGTTCGGATCGATGGTGCCGATATCGCCGACCAGGGCTTCGAGCAGATCGTTCAGCGTCACCAGACCCTGGAGATCACCGTATTCGTCGACGATCAGGGCCACGGAGGCGCCGGACTGCTTGAAAAGCTCCATGGCCTTCAAGGCAGGCGAGGTGTCAGGAATGAACAGGGGCGGGCGCATGGCCGCGCGGATATCCACCGGCATCCCGCCGAGATGCGCGGTCAAGAGATCGCGCACCTGAACGACACCGACGATATTATTCGGATCATCTTCGACCACCGGGAAGCGGGAATGGCCGCTGTTCTTGACGATCTGCAGCAGTTCGTCGTGCGGGTCGGCCAGATCCAGCACTTCGAGTTGGGTGCGCGGGGTCATCAAGGCCGAAACGCGGCGGTCGCCCAGACGCAGGGTCTGATCGACGATGGCCTTTTCAGCAGCATGGAAGTGACCGCTGTCGGCACCTTCCTGCATCATCAGCTTGATTTCCTCGTCCGTCACCGGGCTTTCACCGGCCTGCTTGCCGGGGATGAGCTTCAGCACCAGTTCGGTCGAGCGGGACAGCACCCAGATCACCGGGGTGGCGACCTTGGCAATGACGCCCATCGGCTGGGCCAGCAGGGCGGAGATGCGCTCGGGATATGTCAGGCCGAGGCGCTTGGGCACCAGTTCGCCCAGGATCAGCGAGCAATAGGCGATGCCGACGACGACAACGGCAAAGCCGATGTCCGGGGCATAGGGCTCGAGGGCGGTGCCGATGAACCAGGCTGCGATCTTTTCAGAAAGGGCACCGCCACCGAGCGCGCCCGAAAGGACGCCGACCAGGGTGATGCCGATCTGAACGGTCGACAGCATCGCGGTGGGGTTTTCCGAAAGCTCCAGGGCTTTGCGGGCGCCGGCTGAGGTGCGCGCAAGGCGCTGCAGGCGGGCTTTCCTGGACGATACGATCGCCATTTCGCCCATGGCGAAGACGCCGTTCAGCAGGATCAGCAGCAGGATGACGATGAATTCGCCGGTCATGCGGAAGCCCCCCGATCGCTATTCGAGAGGGGGGTGGTGGATGATTTGAGTCTAGGTCGACTCGGACTGTCGCTTGACATTGGGTTCCGTTGTTAAGGTCGTCACGGGTGGGCGGCCAAAGACAATCTATACCCGATGATGGGCTAAACGGAAAGGTAGCGTTGCCGAAGGGAGCTATGCTCCATGAGTTCGGCCATCGGCAACTGGGCCTTTATCTCCCCGCTTTCCAAGAGATAGGCCCGGTCGGCAAGCGTGGCGCAGAAGCGCAAATTCTGCTCGGACAGCAGGATGGACAGGCCGGTTTTCTTCACGGTTGCCAAGGCCTTGGCCAGACTCTGGACCAACAGGGGCGAGATGCCCTCGGAGGGTTCGTCCAACAGCAGGCAGCGCGGATTTCCCATCAGGGTGCGCGCCAAGGTCAGCATCTGCTGCTCGCCGCCCGAAATGCGCCCACCGGGTCGATCCATCACTTCGGCGAGGTTCGGGAAAAGCTGGGTCAGCGCCTCGACGGTCCAATGCGGTGCCCCCTCACGGATCGGGCGGCGGCCGACTTCCAGATTCTCCGCGACCGAGAGATCCGTGAAGATCCGACGCTCTTCAGGGACATAGCCGAGGCCGAGGCGCGCGGCATTCTGGGGTGCCATGCCGGTGATCGCCTGCCCCTGGAAGCGGACGGTGCCGCCGGTTGGCGTGATCAGCCCCATGATGCTTTTCAGCAAGGTCGATTTGCCGGCGCCATTGCGCCCCAGCAGCGCCACGACCTCGCCGGGTTTGACGGTCAGCGAAACACCATGCAGGACGCTGGCACCATCATATCCGGCCGTCAGTTTTTCGATATCAAGCATCCACATCTCCGAGGTAGAGGCTGCGGACCAGCGGATTGGCGCGGATCAGTTCTGGCCGCCCTTCGGCGATGGTGGCGCCGCGCGCCACCACCTGCACCCGGCTGGCATGGCCGAAGACCACATCCATGTCATGTTCGGTGAAGAGCACGGCGAGACCACGGGCGGAGGCCAACGCCGCAACCTCCGCCATCAGGGCCATGCGCTCGCCCGCTGCCATGCCTGCTGTCGGTTCGTCCATCAGCAGAACCTGCGGGTCTCCCGCCAGGGCAATCGCCAGTTCCACCCGTTTCAGATCGCCATAGGGCAGATCGCCAGCGGTGCGGTCGGCCAGATGGGCGATCCCCACTTCGGCCAGGATCGCATCGGCGGCTTCCCGCGCCAGCACCTCGGCCTTGCCCCAGAGGTTGAAGAAACCCGAGTGCCGGGCGTGGAGCGCGGTCTGCACCGCTTCACGCGGGCTGAGGCTGGCGTATCGGCCGGTGATCTGGAACGTCCGGCCCAGCCCCAGGCGGGCGATTCTGCTCGGCGGCAGGCCGGAGATCGTGCGGCCTTCCAGCGTAACCTCGCCCGCGTCGGGTCGGATCTGGCCGCCGATCATGCCGAACAGGGTGGATTTCCCGGCGCCGTTCGGGCCGATCACGGCCAGGACTTCTCCGGCAGCGACAGACAGGGAGACATCCTTGACGGCTTTGACGCCGCCATAGGCTTTGGCGAGATTGCGGGCGACCAGCAGGCTCATCGGCGCCTCGCCAGACGGCCGACGATCCCCTCGGGGAACAGCAGCACCAGGGCCAGGATCAACCCGCCGACGACAGCCCGCCAGAAGTCGAACGCCCGCATGCCTTCGGCCTGGATCAGATGGAAGGCGGCGGCACCGACCCAGGGGCCGACAAGGCTGTGCAGACCGCCCAGCAGCACCATCGCCAGCCCGTCGGTCGATTGCCCGATGGCGGTAACGGTCGGGAAGACGCTGCCCTTGGCCAGCGCGAACAGACCGCCCGCGATGCCGGAGAAGAGGCCCGCGATGATGAAGGCTGCCGCCTGCAGGCCACCGACGGGAATGCCGCTGGCCTCCGCCCGGCCACGCCCGTCGCGTCCTGCCCGCAAGGCAAGGCCGAAGGGGCTGAAGACGATGCGCCGGATGGCCAGGAGTGAAGCGGCAACGCAGAGAAGGGCGCCCCAATAGAAGCTGCTGCGGTCCCCGACCCAGCCGCCGGGCCGGATGCCGAGGATTCCGTTGTCGCCGCCGGTGACGCTCATCCATTGCTGGGCCGCCGACCAGATGATCTGGGCGACCGCCAGGGTCAACATGGCGAGATAGACCCCCGACAGGCGGGCTTGCAGCAGGGAGACGATGCCTGCCAAGCTCGCCGCTACCAGGGCGGAGATCACAAGGGCGCCGATGGCGCCGCTGCTTGCGCCCGTCACCATCAGGGCCGCCGCATAGGCGCCGACTCCGAAATAGGCGGCATGACCGAAGCTCACCAGTCCCGCCGGTCCCATCAGGAACTGCAGCGAGGCGGCAAACAGAACCATCACCACGATCTCGGTCGCCAGCACCAGCGGATAACCGTCATCGATCAGCGGCACGGCCGCAGCAAGCACCAAGGCGCCCAGAGCCAGCATCTGCTGACGCGGCGTCCAGGGGGCAAGGCGGGGGGCGAGATGGCCCGGCCCGCGCTGCGGCACCTCGATCTTGCCCAGCAGCCCCTGCGGGCGGGCGACCAGCACCACGGCCATGACCAGGAACATCAGGACCAGCGTCGCTTTGGGCAGCAGCAGGATGCCGAAGGCATGCATCAGGCCGATCAGCAGGGCGGCGAGGAAGGCGCCACCCAGACTGCCGAGCCCGCCGATGACCACTACGACGAAGGCTTCGACGATGATGCCGAGATCGAGGCCCAGGTGGACGCTGTCGCGGGGGACCTGCAACGCGCCTGCCAACCCGGCCAGCGCGGACCCTAGGAAAAAGACGCCGGTGAAGAGGATGCGTTGATTGACGCCCAGGGCGGCCAGCATCTCGCGGTCCTCGGTCGCTGCCCGGACCAGAATGCCGAAGCGGGTGCGGCGGAACAGCAGCCATAGGGCGCCGAGCACCAGGGGGCCGACCACGATCAGAAAGAGGTTATATTCGGGGAACCGCTTGCCGAAGATCGTCACGGCCCCGGCCAATGCTGGCACGCGCGGCCCCAGTTTTTCCTCCGGCCCCCAGAGCCAGAGGGTCGCATCCTGGACGATCAGCAGGATGGCGAAGGTCGCCAGCAGTTGGAAAAGCTCGGGCGCCTTGGCCAGGCGGCGCAGGATCAACACCTCCAGCGCGACACCCAGAATGCCGGTTGCCAGCATCGCGACCAGCACTGCGGCTGCAAAGGAGAAGGTGGAACGTGGCAGTGCCTCGCCCACCGTCCAGGCGATATAGGCCCCCAGCATATAAAGGCTGCCATGGGCGAAATTGACGACGCGGGTAACGCCGAAGATCAGCGACAGACCCGCCGCGACGAGGAAGAGTGTCGCCGCCGATACCAGCCCATTCAGGGTCAGTATCGGCAGCGTTCCTAGATCGAAAGCGGGCATGTCGCCTTTCGGGTTTCGTTATTTATTGGCGTCGGCAGGACGCAGTTTAGCGGCTTCAGCTTCAGGGGGAAGATACTTCGCGCCGTCGGCATAACGCCAATCGACCATCACGCCGTTGCCGTCCTTGAGGCCGGTCTTGCCGACATAGGCACCCATGGTCGACTGATGATCGCCCGCGCGCCACAGCACCGGGCCGACCGGGGTTTCGAGTTCCAGGCCACGCATGGCCTTGATCATGGCTTCGGTATCGGTCGAGCCAGCCTTGGCAAGGCCTGCGGCAATCGATTTGATGGTGACATAGCCGACCAGCGAGCCCAGGCGCGGATGTTCGCCCGTTGCCTTGCGATAGGCCTCGCGGAAAGTCACTTGCCCTGGACGTTCGTCGAACTGCCAGGGATAGCCGGTGACGATCCAGCCGTTCGGCGTCTCTTCTTTGAGCGGATCCATATATTCCGGCTCGCCGGTCAGCGCGCTGACGACCGAGCGGCCTTCGAACAGGCCGCGGGTATTGCCTTCGCGCACGAAGCGGGCGAGGTCGGGGCCGAAGGTGGCGTTGAAGATAGCTTCCGGCTTCATAGCATCGAGCGCATCGACGGTGGGACCGGCTTCCAGTTTGCCCTGGGCGGGCCATTGCTCGCCAACCCAGACGATATCCGGGCGAACGGCGGACAGCTGCTTCTTGAAGGCGGCGACAAAGCTGGTGCCGTATTCATAGTTCGGCGCGACGGTGGCCCAGCGCTTGGCGGGCAGCTTGGCGGCTTCTTCCACCAGCATCGCCGACTGCATATGGGTCGAGGGCCGCAGGCGGAAGACGTAGCGCGAGCCCTTGTCCCAGACGATGGCGTCGGTCAGCGGCTCGGCGGCGACGAACAGGACCTTGTTCTGGTTGGCGAACTCGGCAACGGCGAGGCCGGTCGAGGAGGCGAAGGTGCCTGCCAGCAGATCGACCTTTTCCGAACGCACCAGTTCTTCGGCATGGCGCAGGGCATCAGCAGGTTTGAAGGCATCGTCCCGGAAGACGACTTCGAGCTTGCGGCCCAGCACGCCGCCGGACGCATTGATCTCGGCCAGAGCCAGTTCCATGCCCTTGCGATAGGGCTGGGTGAAGGCGGCAAGCGCGGTATAGCTGTTGATTTCACCGATTTTGATCGCGGGCTTGTCCTGCGCGGTGGCAGTGCCAGCAAAGGCCAGGGCAAGTGCCGCCCCTTGCAGAAGCGAACGGCGGAGCATCTTCGTCATCCCAGGGAATCCCCACTAGGTCAGAGATAGGCTGATCGGCGATAGCGGATGCGTTGATGGTTAACAAGCGCAGAAAGCATGCTTGCGCATGATTTTTGCATTTATTCCCGCAAAAGCTGTAACTTTGCCTTTGGTTCTCGCGAGGTGAATTGCCTGCCGGTTGCTGTGATTACTCTAACGGGGCTCCCGGCAGATATCGGCGCGCCAAACCCGGCACTTCAGGCGGAATTTCCTGGTCATGGCAGAAGGCAATGAGGGTCGCTTCATCGCCCAGCAGGAAGTCGAGCACCCCCGCCAGCACCGCCGGATCGCCTAAGCGATGGCGCAGCTCGGACGGGTCGATTCCCGTCAGCGACAGGAAGCGGGCGATCATATCATCGTCGCCCGCGATCCAGCCGATCCCCCGCAAAGCCAGGGTTTCAGCCGTCTCGCGGCTTTGTGGGGGAAGTCTGGGGGCCATGTTATTCGGTCAGCAGATAGCCCTGGCGGTGGGCAAGCGGCGCATCGCCGACCACCATGCCGATGTTGGTGCCGGGTCGGGCGAAGCGATGGCGCAGACGCACCAGCAGCAGACCGTTGGTGGAGGACACAACCGGCACGCGCATTTCGCCCGGCCGCACGATCTCCGCCACGGTTTCACCGGCGATCACATAGTCGCCCGGCTTCTTGGCATAGACGATGACGCCGGCGACGGGGCTTTTCAGATAATCGCAGGCAGCCAGATCCTCGGCCTTGCCCTGATAGGTGGGGGCGGGGCCGGGATCGCCCTTGATCAGGCCCCGCCGGGCGAGGAAGCGGAAGATTGCATCGGCATCCTTGCCCGCCAGCTCGTCAGTCACGTCCTGCTCGCCGCGCAACTCGACCGTGGCCGAGAGGCAGGCGGGCGGGATGGCCGCATCGGGGAACTGTTTGGCGAGGTACCACCAGGGGCCGCCCCAGGCTTCGTCCAGGCTGCCGCCGCCGGAATCTTCGGCCAGCATGACGGCGGCGGAGTCCAGTTCAGCTGCCAGATCGCTCGCCGACGGCCAGAGGGCCGGGCCGAGGTAGAGGTGCATCTGTGCCTCGCTATCGCAATGGAGATCGAGGGCGATATCGGCATCGACCGAGCGTTCCATGATCGCAAGGCGCATATGGTCGATGGCGGCGACCGGCTTGCTTTCCTTCAGGATCGCCAGCATTTCGGCGCGGATCAGGGCGATGTTCGCCTTGGCATCCTTGCCGAGCTGCTTGCCCACACGCTCTGCAAGCTTGGCGCCGAGCCAGGGATAATTGCGGTTGAAGTTGCCAAGGCCGCCCAATTCGAACCGGCCCAGCAGATTACCGCCGATCCATTGCTTCAGGCCCAACGGGTTGGTGGCCGGGACCACGATGATCTCGCCGGTCACATCGGCGGCGGTCAGCTTTTCGATCAGATGGTGCAGGACCAGCATGCCGGGGATTTCATCGGCATGGAGCCCTGCCTGCAGATAGGCCTTGGGGCCACGTCCGGCCTCGCCAAACCGCCATGCCGTCCAGGTGACGGTCTGTCCCAGGCCATCGGCAGGCAGGGCAACGGTTTCGATCACGGGGCGGGGCATCGGACACACTCCTTGAAAAGGACAAAATCGCGCGAGCACGATAGGCGGGCTTGTTTGTATCCGGCAAGGCTTACCAATGTTTAACGCGTGCCTTAACCAGGAAGTCGGATATGGTCAGGCTCTAGAATGTCCCGCAGCGGAGCGACCTGAAGATATGCGCATATTGGTGATCGAGGATGATGCCGAAGCCGCCGCCTATATGGTGAAAGGCCTTCGGGAAAGCGGCTATATCGTCGACCACGCAGGCGACGGCAAGGAAGGCCTCGTCAATGCCATGAGCGGCATCTACGACGCCCTGATCGTCGACCGCATGTTGCCCCAGGTGGACGGGCTTTCGATCATCCAGGCGATCCGGGCGGCGGGGAACAAGACCCCGGCGCTGATCCTGTCTGCGCTGTCGGCGGTCGATGACCGGGTGCGCGGCCTGAAAGCGGGCGGCGACGATTACCTGACCAAGCCCTATGCTTTCTCCGAGCTGTTGGCGCGCCTGGAAGTGCTGATGCGGCGTGCTGGTGGCGACAGTTCGGTTGTGACCAAGCTGCGTCTTGCGGATCTGGAGATGGATCTGCTGGCGCGCAGCGTGACGCGCGGCGGGCAGAAGCTCGATCTGCAGCCGCGCGAATTCATGCTGTTGGAATATCTGCTGCGCAACTCCGGCCATGTGGTGACCCGCACGATGTTGCTGGAGCATGTCTGGGATTATCACTTCGACCCGCAGACCAACGTCATCGACGTGCATATCAGCCGGTTGCGCCAGAAGATCGACAAGAATTTCCCCAAGCCCCTGCTGCAAACGATCCGCGGCGCGGGCTATAGTCTGCGTGTTCCGGAATAATAGACCTTAAGGGGACCGACAGAGTGGGCCTGATGCAGTCTCTGACCGCGCTGATGAAGCATTGGACGGTCCGCATCCTGGCCCTCTATATGGTGCTGTTCGCGGTTTCGGTCGTGGCGCTGCTGGGCTTTGTCTATGGCGTCACCATCGGCCTGATCGAGCGGCAGATATCTTCGGCCATCACGGCGGAAATCGCCTCGCTGTCCGATGGCTATCGCGACCAGGGGTTGAAGGGGCTCATCCAGCAGATCGAGGAACGGGTCAGTGCCGACCGTGTCGGCGGTGGCATCTATATGCTGGCCGATCCTGACCGAAATCCGGTGGCGGGTAATCTTGCCCGCTGGCCGCTGGATGCCGAATGGGACGGGCGCTGGGCAACCTTCCGGCTGACGGCCGAGGGTGAGGAGGAGCCGAGCCCGGATGCCCAGCAGGCGCGGGCGTTCCACTTCTATCTCAACGAAGGCTATCACCTGCTCGTCGGCCGGTCGATGCGCGAGCGGGAAAGCTTCGAAGCCCTGATCCTGCAGGCACTGTTCTGGGCGCTGTTCGCGGCGGCCGGGCTGGCGGTTGTCGGCGGTGTGGTCATGGGGCGCGAGATGCGGCGGCGGCTGGAGGGTATCAACCAGACCACCCGCCGGATCATGGGCGGCGATCTTCAGCAGCGCGTGCCGCTCACCGGGTCGGGCGATGAGCTGGACCGGCTGGCGGGCAACCTCAACGACATGCTGGGGCAGATCGACCGGCTGGTGGTCGCGGGGCGCGAGGTGACGGATAATATCGCCCACGATCTGCGCTCGCCCCTGACGCGTCTCAAGACCAAGCTCGAAGTGACGCTGATGACGCAGGAGGATACGGGCAGCCTGCGCGGCGCGATGGAAATGGCCATCGACGATACCGACAATATCCTCAAAACCTTCAATGCTATCCTGTCCATCGCCCAGGCCGAGGCCGGGGCCGGGCGGCGAGAGATGAGCGATCTTGACCTGGGTGAACTGGCCAAGGATGTATGCGAGCTGTACGAGGCGGTGGCGGAAGACAAGTCGATCCGCTTAAGCTTTATGCGTGTAGGTCATCCGCTGCCGGTCCATGGCAATCGCCACCTGCTGTTCCAAGCCATGGCCAATCTGGTCGACAATGCGCTGAAATATACGCCGGCGGGCGGTCGGGTCGATGTAATGGCAGAAAGCGATCAGGGGATCGCCTGCCTGACCGTCAGCGACAGCGGCCCCGGCATTCCCGAAGATGAGCGCGAGCATGTGCTGCGCCGCTTCGTGCGGTTGGAGCAGAGCCGCTCCACCCCCGGCAATGGCCTTGGCCTGTCCCTGGTGGCGGCGGTGGCCGGACTGCATAACGGTCGCCTGACCCTGGGCGACGCTATGCCGGGTCTGAAGATTATCCTGACCATGCCGCTGAAGGATGCAGACAGCATCCAAGCGGCCTGATCCGGCTTCCTAAGCTGCTGCCAGTTCGGCGACCGGGGCAGCGAATAATCCGACCGCCAGATTGATCGTCTTTTCAGCAAGCTGAAGGGCTGACGCATCCCCGGTCGGATCGCGCAGGGCAATGCTGATCGCGCCATGCATCATGACCCAGAAAGCAAAAGCCGCTGTCTCCGCCTGGGTGCCGCTCCAACGGGTGTTACCCGTCAGGAACGACTGTCGAAGCATGTCGAAGCACCGGTCGCTGGGCGAGGAATAGGCATAAACCGCCAGCGGTGGCAGGCGCGGGGTCGGGCCATTGAACATCAGGCTATAGAGCGCCGGGTGGCGCGTGGCAAAACTGATGTGGGCGCGGGCAAAGCCGCTCAGGCGCGCTGCCAGATCCTGGGTTTCGTCGATATGCTCCTTCTGTTGGCTCATCAGCCATTCGAAGCCCCATTGCTGCAGAACCTCGAGCAGCCCATCCTTGCCGTCGAAATAGCGATACAGCGCAGGCGCCCGGCATTCCGCCAGATCCGCCACGGCCGACATGGTGACCGCATCGCGGCCGGAAATCTGCAGAATCTCAAGGCCTGCCCGGATGGCCGCCGCCCGCAGATCCCGCTGTTCGCTTTTGCGCGGGCGGGCCATCAGTTGCTATGCTCCATCTTTAACATCATTGGAAAGTATCCCCACTCAGCCGTTGTCTCCCCGATGCAATACTGACCGGATATGATTTTGGATGAGGGCAAATAAAAAAAGGCCGGACAATGTGTCCGGCCCGCAGTCCGCAAATCAAAAGGTTAATTCAACATATCAGTCCAGGGGAATTCCCAGCTGAATGTTGAGGCCGGATCGCGGCGCACTGTAGTAGCGCGGCCGGGGCGCGACATAGACTGGCGCCGGGCGATAGGCATAGGGATCGTAGTAATAGACGGGCGGCGGTTCACGCACGACGACAACCGGCGGGCGGGGGCGTTCATAGACGACAACCGGGCCATGTCCGCGCCGATGGTCCCAGCCATGGTGGCGGTTATGTTCCCATCCGTGGCCGCGACCACGGTCATGATCGCGACCGCCTGCGGCTGCAGGCAGGGCGAGAGTCGCCGCCAGCAGAACCAATACACCGCCAAGCTTAAATCGCATCGACATCGGGGTTACTCCCTCCCGTAAAACCATGCCTCAACCATAGCGTATGACGCTCTGTTTGGCCGGTTACAAGTTTGCGCCAGGGGGGTTAACTCCCGTTCATGAAGCCGTAGCCCAAGCTTCGTTAGAAGTTGACGTGCACGTAAATTTATGAAGGCGCCGCTCAGCGCTTTTGCCCCTTAATTAGCCAGTGATTGGCGCTTGACACTTTCCGTGAACGTTGGACATTCTACTCCTCATAAAGAAGCGCAAAGCGCAATAAAGTTACCGAGATTGCCTATAAGGGTTGATCGGTAGGCAACATAACGCGATCTGGGGAGGTTGCGGCTGTGGAAGAAGCGTTGCTCAAGGTGAGTGGCGTGTCGCTGAACTTTGGCGGCATCCGTGCTCTCACCGACGTAAGCTTTGACGTCCGGAAGGGCGAGGTGTTTTCCATCATCGGGCCGAACGGCGCGGGGAAGACCTCGATGCTCAACTGCATCTCCGGCCGTTACCGCCCGAGCGCCGGGACCATCACCTTTAAAGGGCGCGACATCACGCGCCTCAAGCCGAACAAGCGGGCGGATCTCGGCATCGGCCGCACGTTCCAGAACCTCGCTCTGTTCGGCCATATGAGTGTGCTCGACAACATCATGGTCGGGCGGCACCACCTGCTGAAAAACAACTTCATCACCGGGTCGATCCATTGGTTGACCGGCGCCCGGACCGAGGAGTTGGAAAACCGGCGCGAAATCGAACAGATCATCGATTTCCTCGAAATCCAGCACGTGCGCAAGGCGACGGCAGGCACGCTGTCCTATGGCTTGCGCAAGCGGGTGGAGCTGGCGCGCGCTGTGGCCCTGAAGCCGGACCTCATTCTGCTGGACGAGCCGATGGCGGGCATGAACCTCGAAGAGAAGGAGGATATGGCCCGCTATATCCTGGATCTGAACGAGGAATGGGGCATCACCGTCGTCATGATCGAACATGACATGGGCGTGGTCATGGACATCTCGAACCGGGTGATGGTGCTGGATTTCGGCAAGAAGCTGGCCGCCGGAACACCCGAAGAGGTGCTGGCGAACGAGCATGTGAAGCGGGCCTATCTTGGCGAGGTGGACGAGGTTCCGCCTGGCGAAACTCAAGTCGCGTAAGGGTAGGGCCACGGACGATGACCAATGTCACTTTCGATCCCGCGCTCGACACTTTCCCCAAACTGCTGGCGCGTAATGCGGAGATCGCGGCGGGCGAAGTCTCCATGCGCGAAAAGCAGTTCGGCATCTGGGTGGAGCTGACCTGGGGCCAGATTCATGAGCGCACCCGCAATCTCGCCCTTGGCCTTGCCGATCTGGGCGTCAAGCCGGGCGATGTCGTCGGCCTGATCGGCGATAACCGGCCCGATTGGGTCATCGGCGAGGTCGCGGCCCATGCGCTGAAGGCCATGAGTCTTGGTATGTATCGCGACGCGATGGAGGCCGAAGTCGCCTATCTGGTGACCTATGCCGATGTGGCCGTGATCCTGGTCGAGGATGAGGAACAGGTCGACAAGCTGCTGGGCCTCGGGGATCAGATCCCGACGGTGCGCAAGATCGTCTATTTCGATCCGCGCGGCATGCGCAAATACGACGATCCCCGGCTGGTTCCGGCCGAAGAGGTCTTGAAGGCGGGGGCTGCCAAGGCTGCTTCGCATCCCGAACTCTGGGGGCAGATGATTGCCGCGACCAAGGGCGAGGATGTGGCCATCCTCTGTACCACCTCCGGCACCACGTCCCATCCCAAGCTGGCGATGCTGACCGGTGTCGCGATGATCCGCCATTCGGTCAGCTACCTCAAAGCCGATCCCAAGGGCCCGCAGGACGAATATGTTTCGGTCCTGCCGCTGCCCTGGATCATGGAGCAGATGTATGCGGTGACCAAGTGGCTGGTCTGCCGCATGAAAATCAACTTCGTCGAAGAGCCTGAGACGATGATGGCCGACATGCGTGAGATCGGCCCGACCTTCATTCTGCTGGCGCCGCGCCTGTGGGAAAGCATCGCGGGCGATGTGCGGGCGCGGATGATGGATGCCAGCCCGCTTAAGCGCTATCTCTATGATCTGGGCATGAAACTCGGCCTGAAAGCCCTGGGCGAGGGGCGCAAGTCGTGGCTGGCCCATATGCTGCTGTTCCGGGCCCTGCGCGACGATCTCGGTTTCTCCCGCCTCACGTCCGCTGCCACCGGCGGCGCGGCGTTGGGGCCGGATACCTTCAAGTTCTTCCAGGCCATGGGCGTGCCGCTGCGCCAGCTCTATGGTCAGACCGAACTGACCGGGGCCTATACGCTCCATCGCTCCGAAGATGTGGATTTCGACACCGTGGGCGTGCCGTTCGACGAGACGGTGGAAATCCGCATCGATCAGCCCGATCAGAACGGGGTGGGGGAGATCGTCACCAAGCATCCCAATATGTATGAAGGCTATTACCGCAACGAGGCGGCCTCCAAGGCCGATATGCGCGATGGCTGGATGTATACGGGCGATGCGGGTTTCTTCGACAAGAAGGGCCATCTGGTCGTCATCGACCGCATCAAGGATATCGCCACCACGGTGAAGGGCGACCGTTTCTCGCCCCAGTTTATCGAGAATAAGCTGAAGTTCAGCCCCTATGTGGGCGAGGCGGTGGTGCTGGGCGATGGGCGCGAGTACCTGAGCGCCATGATCTGCATCCGCTATCCCGTTGTCTCGAAATGGGCGGAGAAGAACCGGATCGCTTTCACAACCTATTCCGACCTGTCGGCGCGCGAGCAGATCTATGATCTGCTGCGGGCAGAGATCGATACGGTCAATGCCTCGCTGCCCGAGTTCCAGAAGATCCGCAAATTCCTGCTGCTCTATAAGGAACTCGATGCCGACGATGGCGAACTGACCCGCACCCGAAAAGTGCGCCGCAGCGTCATCAACGAGAAATACGAGGACATCATCGACGCGGTCTATGGCGACCGGGCGGAGGTGCCCATCGATACCACCATCACTTTCCAGGACGGCACCAAGCAGCGCATCCGCACCACCGTGCGGGTGGTGAACCTCGGCACCCCCACCTCTGGCGGCGGCAGCCGTCGCAGCGCGGCCTAAGGAGACACGAGATGGAATTCGGTTTTCTCGGCCAGCTCATGATCAACGGCATCATTGTCGGCACCCTCTATGGGGTGGTCGCGATGTGTTTCGTGCTGATCTACAAGGCCAGCCAGGTGGTGAATTTCGCGCAAGGCGAGTTCCTGCTGATCGGGGCCTGGGTCTGCTGGTCCTTCCTGGTGCATTTCCAGATGCCCTTCATCGTGGGCTTCCTGTTCACCCTGGCCTTCATGGCGCTCTTCGGGATCCTGATCCAGGTGGTCATCCTGCGGCCTTTGATCGGGGAGCCGGTGATTTCCGTCATCATGGTGACCATCGGCCTGTCGATCATCATGCAGGCGGCAATGAAATGGGCGTTCGGCGTCTTCGCCCAGCCCTTCCCGCAGATCTTCTCCAGCCAGACCTTCAACCTGTTTGGCCTGAAAGTGCAGACGGCCTATGGCCTGTCGCTGATCGTGTCGGTCTTGATCATGCTGGGCTTCGGCTATTTCTTCAAATTTACCCGCATGGGTCTGGCGATGCGCGCCACCGCCTTCAATCAGCAGGTGGCGCAGTCGCTCGGCATCTCCATCAAACAGGTCTTCGCGCTCTCCTGGGCTATCTCGGCCATGGTGTCGGCGGTGGCAGGGGTCGTGATCGCGATGGTGAACGGGGTGTCCTCCTCGCTCTCCGCCTTTGGGATCAAGGTCTTCCCAGCGGTGATCCTGGGCGGCCTCGACAGCATCATCGGGGCGATCTTCGGCGGTCTGATCGTCGGGTTGCTGGAGAACGGCGCGCAGTATGTCGATGCCACGTATCTGGGCTGGGGCAACATGATCTCGGTCGCGCCCTTCTATGTCCTGATCATCATCCTGATGCTGAAGCCCTATGGGCTGTTCGGCACCAAAGACATCGAACGCGTGTAGGGGGCAGTAAGAATGGCAAACGTCAGCCTGCGGCCCTGCGGTGATTTCCGCGTCTCCTATGCCGCTGATACCAATATCTTCGATACCAAAGGGTCGCGTTACGCCCTGCTGATCGGGCTGCTGGCGCTGGTCGCCGTCGCGCCCTTCATGAGCAACTTCATCCTGACGCTCGCCATCATGATCGGTTGTTATGCGATCGCGGCGCTGGGCCTCAATATCGTCGTCGGCTTTACCGGCCAGATCTCCATCGGCCATGCTGCTTTCTTCGGGTTCGGGGCCTTCGCCTCGGCCTTCATCAATAACAACACCGGCATTCCCGTCTTCTTCGCGATCCCGCTGGCGGGTGTCGCAACGACGGCGGTGGGGCTGCTGTTCGGCCTGCCTGCCGCGCGCCTGAAGGGGCTTTATCTCGCCATTGCGACCCTGGCGGCTCAGTTCATCCTGGAGGATTTCTTCGCCCGGGCCGAATGGTTCACCGGCGGCACGGCGGGCGCGCCCGCCAATCCGTTCAGCATCTTCGGGTGGGAAGCCTCCACCGATCTGCGGTTTTTCTACGTGGTGCTGGTCTATGTGATCATCTGTTTCGTTCTCGTAACGAACTTGATGCGGTCGCGCGATGGCCGGGCGTTGATCGCGGTGCGCGACCATTATCTGTCGGCCGAGATGATGGGCATCAACCTCACCAAGTACCGCACGCTGTCATTCGGTCTGTCGGCCTTCTTCGCGGGCATCGGCGGGGCGCTTTATGCCCATTACACCCAGTTCGTGTCGGTGGAAGGCTTCACCATCCTGCTGTCGATCCAGTTCCTTGGTATGATCATCATCGGCGGTCTGGGGTCGGTCATGGGGACCTTGCTCGGGACGGTCTTCATGGTGGTCCTGCCCGAACTGATGGATGCCATCACCGGCATGCTGTCGGGCAGCTTCATCGACACCGCTCTCAATCTTAAGAACAACGTCGCCTACCTGCGCGAGATCGCAATCGGCGCGGCCATCATCCTGTTCCTGATCTTCGAACCCGATGGGCTTGCCCACCGGTGGCGGCAGGTCAAGGCCTACTGGAAACTCTACCCCTTCTCCTACTGAGCTGAGGGCGGAGCAATAATCACTAAAACCCGGAGGAAGCACATGCATACGAAGCGTTTCGGCGGAGCCTCTGTCCTCGTGCTGGCGGCAATTGCGCTGCCGATGGCGGCAAACGCCCAGATCCGTATCGGCCATCTGGCCGACTATACCGGCGGCACCTCCGACATTGGAAAGCCGTTCGGGGAAGGCGTGGCGGATGCCTTCGCCTACATCAACACCAAGGGCGGCGTCGGCGGCCAGAAGCTGGAAGTCGAGACCGTCGACTATGGCTATCAGGTGCCGCGCGCGCTTGCGACCTACAAGAAATGGAACAGCGGTCCGAACAAGGTCGCGGCCATCATGGGGTGGGGCACGGCCGATACCGAAGCCCTGATCAACTTCGTCACCAATGACAAGATCCCCTATCTCTCGGGCTCCTATGCCGGGGCGCTCACCGATCCGGAAGGCAAGGGCGACAAGACCGAAAAGCCCGCGCCCTATAACTTCTTCTATGGCCCCAGCTATTCGGACGCTGCGCGCGCCATGCTGCAGTGGGCGGCTGAGGACTGGAAGAAAAAGGGCAAGACCGGCGCGCCCAAGTACGTGCATATGGGCGCCAATCACCCGTACCCGAACGCTCCGAAAGCAGCGGGCGAAGAATATGCCAAGGAGCTTGGCTTCGAAGTTCTGCCCGCCATCCAGTTCGCCATGGCCTCGGGTGACTTCACCGCCCAGTGCCTGACGCTGAAGCAGCAGGGCGCGAACTACGCCTACCTCGGCAATACGGCGGCCTCGGACCTCGCGGTCATGAAGTCCTGCCAGGCTGCCGGTGTGGACGTGCAGTTTATGGGTAATGTCTGGGGCGTGGACGAAAACGGCCTGAAGGTCGCAGGCACCGCCGGTAACGGTGTCGTCTGGCCGATGCGCACCGATGTGGTCTGGAACGGCAATGCGCCGGGCATGACGGTCATCAAGGACGTCGCGAAGATCTCCGATCCGTCGGGCAAATATCGCTCGCTGCATTATGTCGCCGGTGTCTGCGCCGCCTTCTACATGAAGGAAGCCCTGGACTGGGCCAGCAAGAACGGTGGTTTTGCCGGCGAGAACGTCAAGAAAGCTTTCTACCAGAAAGCCGATTGGGTTCCGGCTGGCCTGGAGGGCGTCTGCCGTCCGGTGACCTGGACCGCGACCGATCATCGTCCGACCACCGACGTGCTGATCTACAAGACCACGGTCGCAGGCGACACCAGCGCACCGATCGAGGATCTGATGAGCAAGGGCGTGATCAAGGTTGAAAAGGCCGCCGAAATCAAACTGGGCCGCAAGCCTGAATGGATCGGTTGGTAAACAGTTGAAGGCAGGGAGGAGCCTTTGGCTCCTCCCTTTCATTTTTTCGTTGGCCTATCGCCCCTCGGGCTACTTGAGGCCGTTTGCCTACCGCGCTTTGCGCTACTTGAGGCGTTAGGAACATCGATGGCCGAAGCAGCATTGAAACTCGAAACCGCCCCGCCGCTCCTGAGCGTCAACAACATCGAGGTCGTCTATAACGACGTCATCCTGGTGCTGCGCGGCCTGTCGCTGAATGTGCCAGAAGGCCAGATCGTGGCGCTGCTGGGCGCGAACGGCGCGGGTAAATCGACGACGCTGAAAGCAATCTCCGGCCTGCTGAAGACAGAAGACGGCGAGATCACCCGCGGCGATGTCACCTTCAAGGGTGAGCGGATGAACGCGCTCGATCCCGGCGACATCGTACGACGCGGCATTTTCCAGGTAATGGAAGGCCGCCGGATCATCGCTGATATGACCTGCCTCGAAAACCTGAAGCTCGGCGCTTTTACCCGTAAGGACAAGGGTGTCGCCGATGATATCGAGATGGTCTATCGCTATTTCCCGCGTCTGAAGGAACGTACCGGCCTTGCGGGTTACCTGTCGGGTGGTGAGCAGCAGATGCTGGCCATCGGGCGCGCGATGATGGCGCGGCCCAAGCTGATCCTGATGGACGAGCCTTCCATGGGGCTGTCGCCGCTGATGGTGAAGGAGGTTTTCTCCATCATCAAACAGATTAACCGCGATCTTGGCGTCACCATCCTGCTGGTGGAGCAGAACGCGCGCATGGCCTTGTCCGTCGCCTCCTACGGCTACATCATGGAGCAGGGCAAGGTGGTGCTGGACGGCACCGCTGCCGAACTGGCCGATAACGAGGATGTGAAGGAATTCTACCTCGGCGGCGGCGGGGAGGAGCGCAAGTCCTTCAAGAATCTCAAGTCCTTCAAACGACGCAAGCGGTGGATCTGATGGGTTTCTATGACGCTGCCGAAACGCGCAGCACCCAGGAACGGGAGGAGGCGCAGCTGGCCTCCCTGCGCGATATCGTTCAGCACGCCAAGACCCATGCCCCCGCCATTACCGAAAGCCTGAAGGATGTGGATCCGGCGGGCCTGACCAATCGTCAGGCACTCGCCCGCCTGCCGCTGGTGCGCAAGTCGGATCTGATCGAGGCCCAGCGTCTGCGCCCGCCCTTCGCGGGCCTCAATGGGACGCCGGTCGCGGATCTGCGTCGCCTCTATGCCTCGCCGGGGCCGATCTACGATATGGAAGGCCACGGGGCCGACTGGTGGCGATTCGGTCGCGCCCTCCATGCTGCTGGTTTCAGATCGGGCGAACTGATCCACAACTGTTTTTCCTATCACTTCACGCCCGCCGGGATGATGGTCGAGACGGGCGCCACTGCCCTGGGGTGTCCTGTTTTCCCGGGCGGCGTCGGCAATACCGAACAGCAGGCGCGGGCTATCGCGGATCTAAGGCCCGCTGGTTATACGGGCACGCCGTCTTTCCTGAAGATCATCCTGGAGAAGGGCAAGGAGCTGGGCTTCGACCTTTCCTCGCTCAAGAAGGCGCTGGTCTCGGGGGAGGCGTTGCCGCCCAGCTTGCGGGCCGATTTCCTTGCCCATGGTGTGGCGGTCAAGCAGTGCTACGCCTCCGCTGACCTGGGATTGATCGCCTACGAGAGCGATGCGATGGAGGGGATGATCATCGACGAACAGGTGATCGTTGAAATCGTCCGCCCCGGCACCGGCGATCCGGTGGCGGCAGGCGAGGTGGGCGAGGTGATCGTGACCAGCTTCAACCGCGACTATCCGCTGATCCGCTTTGCGACCGGCGACCTGTCGGCCTTCCTGCCTGGTGTCAGTCCCTGCGGCCGCACTGCCCCTCGCATCAAGGGCTGGATGGGACGCGCTGATCAGACGACCAAGGTCAAGGGCATGTTCGTGCACCCGGGCCAGATCGCCGAGGTGCTGAAGCGTCATCCCCAGGTGTCGCGTGGGCGCTTGGTAGTGGAGAAATCGGGCGATACCGATGTCATGACCCTGCATGTGGAGGCGTCGCTCCATGACGGTCTGTTGGCTGATGCCATCGCGAACTCGGTTCATGCCGTCTGCAAACTGTCGGGCAAGGTCGCCTTTGTCGAACCGGGGCAACTGCCCAACGATGGTAAGGTGATCGAGGATAAACGCCCGGTTCCGGCGGGTTAGGGGTTTCCTCCGACCTCGTCATCCTGGGACTTGATCCCGGGGTGACGGTTCTTTTTTTTAAGTGTTACGCCCCGATCCGAAGCGTCAGCATTCCCAGGACCTGTTTTGCCAGCGGCCCGGCGATCTCCTTGGCGGGGGCGCCAACCTCGCGGGCCAGGGGGCCGTCGAGCAGCAGGCTCGCAAGCCCATGCACGGTCGACCAGGCCAGGATTGCCCGGATCTGTTGGGTTTTGGCGTCGCCGCCCTTGGTGCTGGGGATCGCTTCGATGCCCCCTTGCAGCACTTGGCGCGCCCTGTCGGCGGCCTGCTTCAGTCTGGGGTCTTCGGTATGCAGCAGGGCGGGGCGGAACATGATGCGGAAGGCGCCCGGATCGGTGACCGCCTGCTCCACATAAGCCTCCCCCAGCGCGGTCAGACGGTCTGCCGCGTCCGGGCCGCAGGTATCGGCCTTGATCTGCATGGCGCGGCTTAAGGCCTCGAACCCCTCCGTTGCAACGGCCGTCAACAGGCCCTTGGCATCGCCGAAGTGATGGGCGGGCGCGGCATGGGAAACGCCTGCCCGCCGGGCGCAGTCGCGCAAGGAAAATCCGTCAGGGCCGGTTTCCGCCAGGATGTCCCGCGCGGCCGACAGCAGGGCCGCGCGCAGATCCCCGTGATGATATCGCTTCGTCATGACCGTCACTCTCGCAAAGCAGGCCAATCTAGACAATGGAAAGATTTGCTTGACGCTTTGGGTGATTGGCGTGATAGCTAATCTTGTCATTGTCTAGATCGAAGGTGAGGCGATGGAAGTTCAGGCGATTATCCTGCCGTTGCATATCGCGGCGGCGCTGCTGGCAGTGCCGGTAGGCGCGGCGCAGTTCTGGCGGCGCAAGGGTGGCCGTGCGCATCGCTGGTTGGGGTGGCTCTGGGTGGTTTTGATGGCGATTGTCGCCGTTGGATCCTTCTGGATCCGCAGCCTGATGCCGGGCGGTTTCAGTCCCGTGCATATCCTGTCGGCGATGACAGTAGGGCTGTTGATTGCAGGTGTCCTTATGGCCCGCCGGGGGCAGATCAACCGTCACCGCCGGATGATGATCGGGCTATATTGCGGCCTGACCGCAGCAGGATTGGCGACTCTGGCGCCGACACGTCTTATTGGCGACGCGCTCTTTGGCTGAGTCTATTCCGCTGACTGGGCGAAGGAGCGCGGCAGAAGGGGCAGGCTTGATTTGCAGACGTCGGCCAGAGTGGTCTGGTCCAAGACAACCATGAAGGCATCCAAAGCATCTTCAAGCTTATGCTTGAGGGTGCAAGTAACGGTAATGGCGCAATCGTTTTTGGAGCCAGCGAAGCAGGGGACGATGGTCATGTCCTCCTCGGTCACGCGGGCGATCTCGCCGATGGTGATGAGGTGGGCGGGGCGCCCCAGGCGTAAGCCACCGCCTCGACCGCGGACCGTGGCAAGAAACCCTGCCGCGCCCAGGGCTTGAGCGACCTTCATCAAATGGTTGCGCGAAATTCCATAAGACTTGGCAACCTCTTCGATCGTGGTCAATTGCTCTCCCTTGATCGCGACGAACATCATCATCCGCAAAGCGTAGTCGGTGTAGGTCGTCAGGCGCATTGTCGCTTCGTCTCAGGTAAAAACGGTAAAAATTCATTTAATGCCAAAATAAACATTGGTCAATCCGATTAATAGTCATGATGAAAATAAATTATGCAATTTGACTATCATTGCACTAATAGGATGATCAGGATTGTCCCACAGAAGTCGAGCAGTGATAGCGAGGGACATCAAAACAAGCATTGGTCGTACTATTTTTGCGCCATTAGTTATCACCATACCAGCTCCTAGCCGGGCGCCAATGATTTGGCCGCATGCCATTAGTATTCCAATGCCCCAGAGTACTTGCCCGGTAAGTGTGAGCATAAGAAATGCTGAAATATTACTGGTGAAATTGACAATCTTGGCATGGGCGGTCGCGCGGCGCAGGGAATACCCGGCAATGGCGACATAGGCCAGGGCCCAGAAAGTGCCGGTCCCTGGCCCGAAAAAACCATCGTAGAAGCCAAGCCCCAGCCCAAACAGGATGGCAAAGGGCAGGGGAGAGAGGCGGCGATGGGCATCTGCTTCACCGGTCTTCTTCGCAAACAGCATATAGAAGGCAATGGCGATCAGCAGAAATGGGACGACGTCCCGCAGCAATTCGGGATCCGTCACGGCCAGGACGGCAGCGCCGATCAGCGAGCCCGCGAAGGTCAGGGCAATGATGGGCAGCATCTCGCGCAGATTGACCTCGCCCCTGCGGATGAAGGTGAGACTGGCGGAAAAGCTGCCGCAACTGGCCTGAAGCTTGGTGGTGCCGAAAACGGCGGCAGGGGGCACGCCGACCGAGAAGAGGACCGGAATGACCAGCAGCCCACCGCCGCCCGCAATGCTATCGATAAAACCGGCGACCATGGCGACGACAAAGAGCAGCAGGGCGATGTCCAGCCCGAAACCATCAATCAGCATTTGAACGCAACATATCCTTGAAAAGCTAAAAGGGGCGGAAACGCCCGCCCCTCCTTTATGATCTGCCGAAGGGCTAGACCTCGGCCGTAACCTGAGCGAGCCAGAGGGCCGTCTCGGTATCCAGCAGCGGCGACAGCGTGTCGCGAACCTTGGCGTGATAGGCGTTGAGCCAAGTCCGTTCGGTCGGCGACAGCAGGTCGGCAACGATCAGGCGACGGTCGATGGGGGCGAGGGTCAGGTTCTCGAACCCGAGCATCGGACGTTCCGCGCCGTCAATCGTGACCGGAGTGACATAGATCAGATTCTCGATCCGGATGCCGTAGCCGCCCGACTTGTAATAGCCGGGCTCGTTCGACAGGATCATGCCCGGCTTGAGCGCGATGGTGTTGGGGGCCTTGGAGATGCGCTGCGGGCCTTCGTGCACCGACAGATAGCTGCCGACGCCATGGCCGGTGCCGTGGTCATAGTCCAACCCATGCTGCCAGAGCGGCAAACGCGCCAGCACGTCGATCTGCGAGCCCGTGGTGCCGGTCGGAAAGACGGCGGTGGAGATGGCGATATGCCCCTTCAGCACCAGGGTGAAATTGCGCGCCATCTCTGCTGTCGGAGTGCCGATGGCGAGGGTGCGGGTGATGTCGGTTGTGCCGTCGACATATTGCGCGCCGCTGTCGATGAGATAGAGGTTGCCGAGTTCCAGCGTCTTTTCGGTTTCCGGCGTTGCGCGGTAATGCACAATGGCACCGTTGGAGCCCGCGCCCGAAATCGAATCGAAGGAGAGGTCCCGCAGCAGGCCGGTGGCTTTGCGGAACTCTTCGAGTTTATCGCTGGCCTCAATTTCCTTCAGGGTTCCGTCGCGGCTGTTTTCCTCCAGCCATTTCAGGAAACGCACCATGGCGGCGCCATCGCGGACATGGGCGGTGGTGGTGCCTGCGAGTTCGACCGAGTTCTTGGTCGCCTTGGGCAGCAGGCAGGGATCGGCGCCGCGAATGATCGTGGCCCCGGCTTCATTGAGGCGGTGGGCGATAGCAAAGCCAGCCCAGGCCGGATCCAGCAGGACACGCTTATTCTTCAGGGCATCGAGCAGGCTCGGGAAGCTGGCAGGTGCATGCAGGCGCACGCCATTCCCCAGATGCAGCTTGGTATCGGGCAGGATCTTGCGCTCGTCGATGGCGAGATCGACGGTGCCGTCCGAATGGAGCAGGGCGAAACCGAGGGCGAAAGGCGTATGTGGTACGTCGCTGCCACGTATGTTCAGCAGCCACGCGATGCTGTCCGGTGTGGTCAGGATGGCGGTGTCGACGCGCTGATTGCTCAACTGGCCTGCGATTTCCGAGCGCTTTTCTGCTGAGACCCGGCCACTCTGGGCGTCGGCTTGAATGCGGACCGGACCTAGCGGGGGCGGGGGCTGGTCGGCCCAGACGGCGTCGAGCGGATTGCTGGACAGGGCGACCAACTGAATGCCCGCCGCGCCAAGGGCGGCTTGCAGACGCTCGGCCTGGTCAAGGGTATGGAGCCAGGGGTCGAACCCGATCTTCTGACCGGCCGAAGCGACCTCCACCAGCCATTCGGCGGGCGGCTGTTCGATGAGATGGCGTGCCTCGTAAGCCGTCATATCGACCTGATCGCGGACCTGCAGGGTATAGCGGCCATCGACAAAGATGGCGGCGCGGTCGGTCAGGACCGCAGCCATGCCGGCCGATCCCTTGAAGCCGGTCAGCCACTCCAGACGTTCGGCCTGGGCCGGGACATATTCGCCCTGATGTTCATCGGCGCGCGGGATCAGGAAGCCATCAAGGTCACGTTTGGCCAGTTCGGCCCGCAGGAGCGCAAGACGGGCGCCATGGGTTTCAGTCGATGCAACAGGGGCAAGAGCAGCGCGCAAGGCGGAAAGCTGAGCAATCAGCGCCGGGGTCGGATCATTGGAAATCAGGCGTGCCCAGTCGGTGTCGTCGCCATAGAGAGCTGCTGCATTGACGCCCGCCAGAAGCGTTTTCACCTCGGCAACGCTGCGCCCGCCCTGCTTTGCAAGCAGACCGGCCAATGCTTCATCGCCCTGATATTCCGCGCGGCATTCCGACACTGCACCACTCCTTCCAAGAGATTGTTGCGATCCCCCGGGGATCAGTTGGCTGGACGCTATGCCCTTGTTGTTAACACGGCAAGGGGGTTGGACGCATGCTGCGGTGCGGTATCAGCCCTGCGCTCACGCCACTGGTTAAATCGCGCGAAAGGGCCAAATATCAGTCACACAACAACAAGAAGAAAGACTTGGATATGACTGTACTCACCCAAACCTTAGCCCATCCTTGGCAAAATCCTGCCGCCCTCGGGCGAGGCTGTGCTGCCGCAGCCGGTTGAAGAGCTTGATGCTCGCATGCTGGCCGATATCGGCGCCGATCGTGACATCATGGCCCTGGCCGTCGCGCGTTACCGTCGCTAATCGACGCAATGGGGCATGTGCGCCGGGCATGGGCCTGTGCGTGCTTTGCGTAACTGGGCTCATGGCAGCCCGGCTAAGTTGAACGGAAGAAGGGGTCGTCCTTGGGCGGCCCTTTGTCGTTTTCAGATCCGGAAGAGAGTTCCCCCGATGACAGCCCTATCGCCGAAGGATTTCGCGCTGGTGATGCTGATCGTCGTGGTGTGGGGCTTCAATTTCGCCGCCGCCAAGATCGGGGTCGCCGTCGCGCCGCCGCTGGCCCTGCTGGCGATGCGTTTTTTCATTGTCGGCATCCTGCTGGTCCCCTTCGTGCGGTTTCCGCGCAAGCAGATCGGGCTGGTGATCGCCATCTCCACCGTTCTGGGCACCGTGCATTTCGGCGTGATGTTCGTCGGACTGCAATGGGTCGATGTCGCCACGGCTTCGCTGATCGGTCAGCTTCAAGTGCCGTTTGCGGTCATGCTGGGCGTGCTGGTCTATAAGGAAAAGCTGGGGCTGCGCCAGATCCTGGGCATGGCCCTGGCGTTTGGCGGTCTGTTGGTGGTCTTCGGCAAAGGTGACGCCACCTATAACTGGCTGGGGGTCGCCATGATCTCCTTCGCCGCCCTGGTCTGGGCCTCGTCCAACCTGATGGTCAAGAAGGTGACCGATACCAGCCCCATCGGCACAACAGCCTGGATGAGCCTTTTGGCCGGGCCGCAGCTCTTCGCGCTGTCGTTAATCTTCGACGATCAGCCGGTGGCGCGCCTGCTGGCCAGCGGTTGGACCGGGGCCGGATCCATCATCTATATGGTGATCGGCGCGACGCTGATTGGATATGGCGGCTGGTACACGCTGATGCAGCGAGTGCCGTTGTCTGTGCTGTCGCCGTTTATGCTGCTGGTGCCGGTGTGCGGCGTTCTCTCCGGCGTCTGGTTTCTGGGCGAGCCGCTCACCTGGCGCATCGTCGTGGGTGGCGCGCTGACCATTCTGGGGATCGGCGTTATCAATGTGCGACCGCGCGCGCTGTTCAAGAAGGCTGGGCAATCGTGAAGCTGCTGCTGCCACCGCGCGATCTGCTTCTGGTTTTTGCGGCCATCTGCGTCTGGGGCTATAGCTTCGTTCCGGCCAAGTACGCGCTTGAGGTTCTGCCGCCGATGGCGTTGCTGGCGATCCGCTTCGGCGTGACCGGCCTGCTGTTTCTGCCTTTTGCCCGTATGCACCGGCGGCAGTTCGTCGGGATCCTCATTTTCTCCTTCGTCATGGGCGTCGGGCATTTCGGGCTGAATTTCGCAGGCCTGCAATATGTCGGCGCGTCGACAGCGACGCTGGTCGGGCAGTTGCAAGTGCCGTTCGGGGTGATGGTCGGGCTGCTGCTCTATCGCGAGAAGATCGATAGCCGTCAGATCATCGGCATTCTGCTGGCGTTCCTCGGCGTTGGTATCTTCCTGTCCCAGGGCGATATGCATTTCGACTGGTGGGGCGTCTTCCTGATGGCGATGTCCGCGCTGGCCTGGGTGCTGGCCAATGTGGCGGTGAAGAAGGTTGATCTGCGACCGGCGGCGACGCTGGCCTGGATGAATATCCTGGCGGCGCCGCAGTTCCTGGTCCTGTCTCTTCTGACCGAAACCGTGAATTGGGGCGCGGTGGGCGAGCAGGGGCTCAGTGTCACCCTGTCGCTGCTCTATATGATTATCGGCGGCACCTGTATCGGCTATGGCGCCTGGTATGCCTTGCTGAGCCGCCATCCCATCTCGCTCCTGTCGCCCTTCATGCTGCTGATCCCTGTCGTCGGCGTGATGTCGGGCGTGCTGTTCCTGGGTGAGCAACTGACGGTGCGGGTGGTGATCGGCGGGCTTTTGACTGTGGTCGGCGTGGGGATCATCAATATCCGTCCGCGCGTGCAAACTACCGAGACTGCTTGACATTGGCCTGGATTGGCCGTCAATTCCGCCCCGCCAGACGGCTGGATTACCGCGCTGCTGAGGGTAACCTCTTCAGGGAGGAAAGTCCGGGCTCCACAAAGAGACGGTGCCGGCTAACGGCCGGCGGGGGCGACCCCAGGGAAAGTGCCACAGAAAGCAAACCGCCTGAGCTTGTCTCAGGTAAGGGTGAAAGGGTGGGGTAAGAGCCCACCGCGGGACCGGCAACGGAACCGGCACGGAAAACCCCACCGGGAGCAAGACCGAATAGGAACGGCAGGCCCGTGGCGTAAGCCATAGCGGTACAGCGCCTCTTTGCGCCGTCGTTCGGGTTGGTTGCGTGAGGCGTTCGGTAACGAACGTCCCAGAGGAATGGTGATCCATGGGATTTGATGGGACGGGCTCCCATCCCCAGGACAGAACCCGGCTTATAGGCCGTCTGGCAGCCCCTCTGTTCTCCTTCGACCCTAGGCGTGGCTTGGGTTTGAACCTCGTTAAAGTGGTTAATAAAATCCCGTGAAACATTAAGAGAACATATAGAGATCGTATCTCTGTATTTCAAGTTGAATCAATTTATTGTCGATTGAAGTAAATGTGGCAAATGAGAGGCGCTTGTCATCTTTGCAACAGGTGCGAAAAACTCCTCTGAGGCCTTGATTTTCCGGGTTTTTTACTGGTTCGTCCCATTGACGCCCATGGTTTCCCATGATATCCCAAATCATCCCATGTCAGACCATGCGCAACCCATCTGCGCACCGTATGACGGGGATGGTGGGAAACAGGCAAGGAAACCGGGGCGGGAATGGCGTTATTCCTCTCCACGTATGTCAACAAAGTAGACCGGAAGGGGCGAGTGTCCGTTCCGGCGCAGTTCCGTGCTGCGCTGGTCGAGCAGACCCCGGTCATTGTTGCGTACCGTTCCTTCCAAGGCCCCTGGATCGAGGCGAGCGGCCTTGATCGCATGCAGAAGTTCGCCGAGGAGCTGGATACGCTCGACGAAGCTTCGGAACGTTATGAGTTTGTCGCCGCCATCCTGGCCGATGCCCGTCAGCTGGGCTGGGATGAGACGGGCCGTATGGTGGTGCCGCAGGATCTGCTGGACCATGCGGGTATCGGCGAAGAGGCCGCTTTTGTCGGCCAGGGTAAATTCTTCCAGATCCGCGATCCGGCCCAGCAGCGCGCTGCCGTCGATGGCGCCATCGCCCGCCGCTCCCAGACAAAGAAGGCCCCTACAGGTGAGGCGGGGGCATGAGCGAGCATATCCCGGTCCTGCTGGATGAGGTTGTTACGAGTGTCGCTGCCAAGGCGGGCGATGTGATCGTTGATGGCACCTTCGGGCGCGGTGGCTATAGCCGCGCCGTGCTGGCGTCTGCCGATTGCCGTCTGATCGCTGTTGACCGCGATCCGGAAGCGCTGGCCGTCGGTCAGCGGCTCGAAGCAGAACTTGCTGGTCGTTTTACGATTCTGGCCGGAACCTTCGGCGCCATGGATGACCTGTTGGGTGCTCAGGCGCCGGTTGACGGCGTGATGCTGGATATCGGCGTTTCCTCGCCGCAGATCGACGAGGCCGAGCGCGGCTTCTCCTTCCGTCTCGACGGGCCGCTGGACATGCGCATGAGCCGGTCGGGCGAGAGCGCGGCCGATATCGTGAATGCGGCGGGCGAGGAAGAGCTGGCCAATATCTTCTATCGCTATGGCGAAGAGCGGCATTCGCGCCGTGTGGCCCGCGCCATCGTCATGGCCCGTGCCGAGGAGCCTTTCACCCGCACGCTGCAACTGGCTGCCGTTATCCGGCGCGCTGTGCCTAAGAGCAAGGATGGCATCGATCCCGCCACCCGCAGCTTCCAGGGTTTGCGCATCGCGGTGAATGATGAGCTGGGCGAGCTGGAGCGTGGTCTGGTCGCGGCGGAGAAGGTCTTGAAGCCGGGTGGCCGTCTGGTCGTCGTGACCTTCCATTCGCTCGAAGATCGCATCGTGAAGGACTTCATGCGCAACCGGGGTGGCCTTGCGCCTGCCGGATCGCGTTATCAGCCCGAAGTGCAGCGCCGCGCGCCGAGCTTCCGTCTGGACAATAAGAAGGCGGTCGAGCCGGGTGAAGCCGAACTGGCGCGGAACCCGCGGGCGCGGTCGTCCAAGCTGCGCGTCGCGATCCGGACGGAGGCCCCCGCCTGGGGCCGGGAGGCGGCATAATGTGGCGCTTCTTTATGGTCTGGATCCTGATGGTCGCCGGTGTTGGCGGTTTCGTCTATCAGCTGAAATACGAAGTCGCGCGCCAGGAAAAGCAGCTGTCGCGGGTCAATAAGACCATCATCGACGATCAGGAAGTCATTCACGTCCTGAAAGCCGAATGGAGCTATCTCAATCAGCCTGCCCAGTTGGATGCGGCTGCCCGCCAGCATCTGGGGCTGGAGCCGATCAAGGGCGCGCAATTCGCGACCGTCGATAAGCTTCCGACCAAGCAGCAGGCGGCCGAGCCCCTGCCGGTGGCAGGCAAGCCCGCCAAGCCGTCGCCTGCCCCGGTCGCGCCTGCGCCTGATCTGATGGAAGAATCGACCCCGGATATTCCGAGCGATCTGGAAGACGAAACGCCGCCTGCCCCGATGGGCAATCAGGCGCCGATGAATCTCGTGCGCCAGGGCACTGCCGCGCCGAAGCCGACTCCTGTTGTGGGGGCGCCGCGATGAGCGTCATCACCCGCATGCTTGGTTTTGGGAAGCGCGCCAATGCAGCCGCCGGTAAGGCGCCGATCGAAATTGCCCACACCCGTCTGATCGTTGGCGCGGCGCTGTTTGTCGTCGCCTTTGGGTCGGTTGGTGCGCGCCTCGTCGATGTCACGCTGTTCCCGGAAAACGGCGGACGTCAGGCTCTGCGCGGCATCCGTCCGACGGTCGACCTTGGTCGCGCCGATATCGCGGACCGCAACGGCATTCTGCTCTCGACCTCGGTCGCGACGGCCTCGGTCTTCGCCAATCCCAAGGAACTGGTCGACCCGGTCGATGCCGCACGCCGTATCGGCCAGATCCTGCCGGATCTCAATGTCGCCTATGTCACCGAGCGTCTGACCAATCGCGACCGCAGCTACGTCTATATCAAGCGCAATATCACCCCGCGCCAGCAGGACGAGATCAACCGTCTGGGCATTCCCGGCATCGGGTTCGAGCGCGAGGACAAGCGGCTGTATCCGCAAGGCCGGTTGTTCGCCCATGTGCTCGGCTTTTCCGATGTCGATAACAACGGTCTGGCCGGTGTCGAAAAGGGCCTGAACGAGCGCTTGCGTGCCGGTGGCGACACGGTCAACCTGTCGGTCGATCTGCGTGTGCAGCATGCGGTGCGCGAAGAACTGCAGGCCGCCATCGACAAGTTCAAGGCCATCGGCGGCGCGGCCATGGTGATGGACGTCAATACCGGCGAGATCCTGTCGCTGGTCTCGCTGCCCGATTTCGACCCCTCCGAACCCGGCAAGGCGCCGGACGATGCACGTTTCAGCCGCGCGACCCTCGGCGTCTACGAAATGGGCTCGACCTTCAAGATCTTCAATCACGCTATGGCGCTGGAATATGGCACGACGACCATGACCGGCAGCTATGACGTGTCGAGCCCGATCCGTATCGCCCGCTTCCAGATCAAGGACGATCACCCCAAGGCGGGCATCCTGAGCGTGCCGGAAGTCTTCAAATATTCGTCGAACATCGGTTCGGTGAAGATGGCGCAGGAAGTGGGCGTCAATGGTCAGCGCGAATTCCTGGGCCGCCTGGGTCTGCTGACCCAGCCGAAGATGGAAATCCCCGAGATCGGCAGCCCGCAGATCCCGCAGCCCTGGCGGCCGATCAATCTGATGACCGTTGCTTTCGGTCACGGCATTTCGGTCAGCCCGCTGCAACTGGTTACAGCGGTGTCGGCGGTTGTGAACGGCGGCGTCCTGCTGAAGCCGACGCTGCTGAAGGTGCCGGAAGGCGAACCTGTCGTCGGCACGCGTGTTATCAGTCAGAAGACCTCTGCCAATATGCGGCGCCTGATGCGTCTGGTGGTCGAAAGCGGCACCGGCCGTTCGGCGGAAGCAACCGGCTATATGGTCGGCGGCAAGACCGGGACGGCTGAAAAGATCGGCCCGCGCGGCGGCTATATCAAAAACGCCAACGTGACGTCCTTTGCTGGCGCCTTCCCGATGCAGTCGCCGCGCTATGTGGTGCTGGCGACGCTGGATGAGCCGCAGGGCCTGAAAGAGACCTACAACTTCAAGACCGCCGGTTGGAACGCCGCGCCGACCGCCGGGAAGATCATCGCCCGCATCGGTCCGATGCTGGGCGTGATGCCGGTCGACCCGACATCGCCTGAAATCCTTCGGCAGGTCGCGATCAACCCTAATGCAATTCCCCCCGCCGTCCAAGGAGGCCCCCGTGTCGCGACTCGCTGACCTCATTCAGAATTGTCCGCCGACCCTGGCCGATATGGCGATTGCCGGGATCGCGTCGGATTCGCGCGACGTCGGGCCGGGCTATCTGTTTGCCGCCTTGCCGGGCAGCCGCCGCGACGGTCGCGTCTATATCGATCAGGCGGTGGATAATGGTGCCGCGATCATTCTGGCGCCCAAGGGTACCTATTCGCCGGTTCCGCTGCTGGTATCCGACGATCCGCGCCGCGAACTGGCGCTGATGGCCTCGCGCCTTGCCGCCAAGCAGCCGCGCACCGTCGCTGCCGTCACCGGCACGGCGGGCAAGACCTCGACCGCCTGGTTCGTGCGCGCGATCTGGACCGAGCTTGGCAAGCGGGCAGGGTACCTCGGCACCCTGGGTCTCTATGCCCCGGATGTCGAACCGAAATATTCGCTGACCACGCCCGATCCCGTGACCCTGTCGGCTGAGCTCAAGGCCCTGGCCGATGCCGGTGTCGATCATCTGGCGCTGGAAGCCTCGAGCCATGGCATCGATCAGCGGCGCCTGGATGGCGTCACGCTGACCGCGGCGGCTTTCACCAACCTGGGTCGCGATCACCTGGATTATCACCGGGACATGGACGGCTATTTCGAAGCCAAGGCGCGGCTGTTCGAAACCCTGCTGCCGGGCAATGGCACCGCCGTGATCCATGCGGGTAGCGAGTGGGGTCAGAAGATGATCCAGCGCGCCAAGGATCGCGGTCTGAAGCTCATCACCTACGGCACACCCCATGCCGACCTGGCCCTGATCTCGCGCCAGCCTGCACCGGGCGGTCAGAAGCTCGATATCTCGGTCTTCGGTAAGTTCGTCACGATCCAACTGCCGGTCGCCGGGACCTTCCAGGCGGATAATGCCCTGGCGGCCCTAGGTCTCGTGATTGCCTGCGGCGGCGATGCCGATGCCGCGACCGATGCACTGAACCGCCTGCCGGGTGTACCGGGCCGTATGCAGACGGTCGGCAGCCTGAATGGCGCGCCGGTGATCGTCGATTATGCCCATAAGCCCGATGCCCTGGCCTCGGTGCTGGAAGGCGCCCGTCCGATGGTGTCTGGCCGCCTGATCGTCATCGTTGGCTGCGGAGGCGACCGCGATGCAGGCAAGCGTCCGATCATGGGCGAGATCGCTGCCCGTCTGGCTGATATCGCCATCATCACCGACGATAATCCGCGCTCCGAAGATCCGGCCACCATCCGCGCTGCCGTGCTGGCGGGCTGCAATGGTCCGGGTCAGGCCGCCGAGATCGGCGACCGCCGTGTCGCGATCCAGAAGGTCATCGAGGATCTGAAGGCAGGTGACATGCTGGTCATCGCTGGCAAAGGTCACGAAAGCGGCCAGATCGTCGGCTTCGAAACCCTGCCTTTCAATGATGCCGAGGTGGCGCAGGACGTCATCCGCAGCCTTGGGGGAGAGGTGCGCGCGTGACCCAGCCGCTCTGGACCGCTGCCGATATCGCTACTGCCACGGGCGCCCAGATTCTGGGCGTCTGGTCGGTCAATGGCGTGTCGATCGACAGCCGGACCGTGGCGGAAGGCGAGCTGTTCGTCGCCCTGGTGGGTGAGAATAACGACGCGCATGAGTATATCGACCAGGCGCTGGCCCGTAAGGCCGGGGCGCTGCTGCTGTCCAGACTTCCGGCCAATCTGCCTGCCGGTGCGCCGGTGGCTTTGGTCAAGGACACGATGGTTGCCCTGGAGGCCCTGGGCCAGTTCGCCCGCAAGCGCTGCAAGGCAAAGTTCGCGGCCGTGACCGGGTCGGTCGGCAAGACCTCGACCAAGGAAGCGCTGACTCAGCTTCTGGCAAAGCAGGCGCTGACCTATGGCTCCAAGGGCAATCTGAACAATAATTTCGGGGTGCCGCTGTCGCTGGCCCGTCTGCCGGTCAAGTCGACCTATGGCGTGTTCGAACTGGGGATGAACCATCCGGGCGAGATCGCACCGCTGTCGCAGCAGGTTGCACCCAGCGTTGTGATCGTCACCACCATCGCCCCGGCCCATGTGGAATATTTCGATGACGGCGTCGAGGGGATTGCCCGCGAGAAGGCCAGCATCGCCGCCGGTTTGACGCCGGGCGGCACCGCGATCCTGACGCGCGACACTCCCTATTACGAAGTGCTCTATGAAGCTGCCAAGGCGGCGGGCGCGGCTCGCATCTTCAGCTTCGGGACCGATGTGGCGGCGGACGTCCGGTTGACCGCCTATGTCCCGGATGCCGATGGCGCCGAGGTGTCGATCAATTTCTTCGGTCGCTGGTTCACCTATCGCATCGGTGCCCAGGGCAAACATCAGGCGATCAACAGCCTGGGCGTGCTGGCGGCAATCGATGCCATCGGCGGCAATGTCGAGCAGGCGATGGAAGATTACGCCGAGATCGGTGCCCCGGCAGGACGCGGCCAGCGGTCGGTGCTGGCGTGGGGCAAGGGCGAGATCGTGCTGTTCGACGAAAGCTATAACGCCAGCCCGGTTGCCGTGCGCGCCGCTTTGGGCGTGCTGGGCCAGCAGCCGGGTCGCCGGATCGTCGTCCTGGGCGACATGCTGGAGCTGGGCGCAGGCGGCCCCGAGATGCATATGGGTCTACTGGATGCCGTGAATGCCGCTGGCCTTCACAAGGTTTTTGCTTGCGGTCCGCTGATGAAACCGCTGTATGACGCGCTGCCCGAGGCGAGCAAGGGGCTGTGGGCTCCGACCTCCGAGGCTTTGAAATCCGCCCTGCTTGCGCTGATCGCGCCGGGCGATGTCGTGACGATCAAGGGATCTTTGGGAATGCGCATGGGGCCGCTGGTCGCCGCGGTTCGGGAAGCTTCCTCTGCCAAAGGGAGTGCTTCCTGATGCTATTCAATCTGCTGGCGCCGCTTGCCGACGAATTTGTGCTGTTCAACCTGTTCCGCTACCTGACCTTCCGGACGGGCGGCGCGATCCTGACGGCGCTGTTCATCGGTCTGTTTGCAGGTCCCTGGCTGATCAACTGGCTGCGCTCCAAGCAGGGCAAGGGCCAGCCAATCCGCGAGGACGGCCCCGAAGGTCATCTGCTGACCAAGAAGGGTACGCCCACCATGGGCGGCTTCCTGATTCTGCTGGCGCTCACCATCTCGACCCTGCTGTGGGCCGATCTCACCTCCGGTTATGTCTGGGCCGTGCTGCTGGTGACCATCGGTTTCGGCCTGATCGGCTTTGCCGACGACTACCTCAAGGTCTCCAAGCGCAATCCCAAGGGCCTCAATGGCAAAATCAAGCTGGTGGGCGAAGTCGCCATCAGCCTGATCGCGGTCGTGTGGGTGATGTATGTGACGCGCTCGCCGCTCGATACCTCGGTCGCGGTGCCGTTCCTGAAAGCTCTGCTGATCGATGTGGGCTGGTTCTTCGTGCCGTTCGCCGTCTTCGTGATCGTCGGCGCCTCGAACTCGGTCAATCTCACCGACGGTCTCGACGGTCTCGCGATCGTGCCGGTCATGATCGCCGCCGCCGTCTTTGCCCTGATCGCCTATCTCGTCGGCAACACCGTCTTCGCGGGTTATCTGCAGATCGCCCATGTGCCAGGGGCCGGTGAGATCGGGGTGTTCTGCGGCGCGCTTTGCGGGGCGGGCCTCGGGTTCCTCTGGTTCAATGCGCCGCCCGCCCGTGTCTTCATGGGCGACACCGGCTCGCTGTCGATGGGCGGCGCGCTGGGTATCGTGTCGGTCATCACCAAGCATGAGATCGTGCTGGCCATCGTCGGTGGCCTGTTCGTGCTGGAAACCGTTTCGGTCATCGTGCAGGTCGCCAGCTTCAAGCTGACCGGCAAGCGCGTGTTCCGCATGGCGCCGCTGCATCATCATTTCGAAAAGAAGGGCTGGGCGGAACCGACCATCGTCATCCGCTTCTGGATCATCGCCTCGGTGCTGGCGCTGATCGGCCTTTCGACCCTGAAGCTGCGGTAGGCCGATCATGATCCAGCCCGCCCGCTTCCATAATCAGACGGTTGCAGTCCTCGGCCTCGGCAAGTCCGGGATGGCCGCTGCTGCCGCTTTGGTGACGGCGGGCGCGCGGGTCCGGGCCTGGGACGACAATGAGGCGTCGCGCAATGCCGCGCTGGATCGCAATATCCCCATCGTCGATCTGGGTCAGTTCGACTGGTCGCAGGCGGCTGCCCTTGTGCTGGCCCCCGGCATTCCGCATACCTTTCCGAAGCCTCACCCGGTGGCTTTGGCGGCCCGGCAGGCGGGCGTGCCGATCATCGGCGATATCGAGCTGCTGATCACCGCCGATCCGCTGGCCCATCTGATCGCCATCACCGGCACCAACGGCAAATCGACCACCACGGCGCTGATCGCCCATATCCTGCGGATGGCGGGGCGTGGCCTCGAGGTCGGCGGTAATCTGGGGCAGCCGGTCATGGGCTTTGTGCCCCAGGGCGCCAAGGGCACCTATGTGCTGGAACTGTCGAGCTATCAGCTCGAACTCTGCCCGTCGCTGCATGCCAATACGGCGCTGCTGCTGAACATCACGCCGGATCATCTGGATCGTCACGGCGGTATGGACGGCTATATCGCCGCCAAGAAGCATATTTTCGCCGGGCTGGAGCCGGGCAATGTGGCCGTGGTCGGCATCGATGATCAGGCCTGCGCCGATATGGCCGAACATATCGCCCGCCGCCCGAATGCGCCCAAGGTGATCCGTATCTCGACCGAACGCGCGGTGTCGGGTGGCGTTTATGCCGATGCGACCCATCTGGTGGATGATATCGAAGGTCAGGCCGTGCGTGTCCTGGAGCTGGCCGATGCGATCACCCTGCCGGGTCGTCACAATGCACAGAACATGGCCGCTGCCTATGCCGTGGCCCGCACCGAAGGCATTCCGGCGGCCCAGGTCGTCGCGGCGATCAAGAGCTTCCCCGGCCTTGCCCATCGCCAGGAGCGCATCGCAGAGGTGCGGGGCGTCGCCTATATCAACGACAGCAAGGCGACCAACGCCGATGCGACCGAGCGGGCGCTGGTCTGCTACCAGAATATCCATTGGATCCTGGGCGGCGTGGCCAAGGCGGGCGGTATCGCCAGCCTGACGAAATATTTCGACCGGGTCCGCCATGCCTATCTGATCGGGCAGGCGACCGAGAGCTTCGTGGCCGTCTTGAACGCCAATGGCGTCGGCGTGACGCGGGCGGGCGATATGACGGCGGCGGTGGCTGCGGCAGCAGTTGCGGCCAAGCCGGGCGACACCGTGCTGCTGTCGCCGTCCTGCGCCAGCTTTGACCAATATGCGAACTTCGAAGCGCGTGGCGATCACTTCCGCAATCTGGTGGAAGGTCTTGCAGGTCGCGCCGGTCTTTCCAGCCAGGGGGGCATCGGGGCATGACCGGTTTTTCGCGCACCGACCGCTCAATCGTCGGCCGCTGGTGGTGGACCGTTGATCGCTGGACCCTGACGGCGGTGCTGACCATCTGCTTCATCGGCGCCATGCTGATCCTGGCCGCCAGCCCGGCCGTTGCCACCCGCATCGGCCTCGACAGCTTCCATTTCGTGAAGCGCCAGTTGCTGTTCGTGCCGGTCGCGGTCGTCATCATGATCGGCGTGTCGCTGCTGACGCCCATTCAGATCCGCCGTGTTGCGACTCTGGGGCTGATTGGTGGGCTGGGGCTGCTGGTGCTCACGCTGGTTGCTGGGCAGGAAATCAAGGGCGCCCGCCGCTGGCTCAATATCGCCGGGCAGTCGATCCAGGCGTCCGAGTTCGTGAAGCCCTGCTTTGCCGTCTTCTCGGCCTGGATGTTCGCCGAATGGAAGAAGGGGCGCTTCCCCGGCTGGGCAGCGGCCTGCTGCACCTATGGTCTGGTCGTCGGTCTGCTGATGCTGCAGCCCGATCTGGGCATGACCATCGTCATCACCTGCATCTTCGGCGCCCAATTCTTCCTGGCGGGCCTGCCGCTGGTACTGGTCGTCTTTGTCGTGATGTCCGGCGTGACGGGGTTCTTGGGGGCCTATCTGCTGTTCCCCCATGTGCAGAGCCGCGTGAATCGCTTCCTCGATCCCGCATCGGGCGACACCTTCCAGGTCGACCGCGCGATGGAAGCTTTTGCCAATGGCGGCGCCTGGGGACGTGGGCCGGGTGAAGGCATCGCCAAGGCCTATATCCCCGACGTGCATGCCGACTTCATCTTTGCCGTCGCGGGCGAGGAATTCGGCCTGATCACCTGCCTTGTCATCCTGACCTTGTTCGCGTTTGTCGTGATGCGCGGCTTCGTGCGCCTGCTGGGCGAAAGCAACATGTTTGTCGTGCTGGCGGGTGCCGGGCTGCTGGTGCAGTTCGGTCTGCAGGCCTTCATCAATATGGCCTCGACCCTGCACATGATCCCGACCAAGGGCATGACGCTGCCGTTCGTTTCCTACGGCCTGTCCTCGTTGATCGCGATCTCCATCGGGATGGGGATGTTGATGGCGCTGACCCGCCGCCGGTATGGGGAGCTCGAGATATGAGCAAAGCGCCCCTGTTCCTGCTGGCAGCCGGTGGCACCGGCGGGCATGTCTTCCCGGCTGAAGCCCTGGGCGCCGAACTGATGCGCCGTGGTTTCCGCGTGATGCTGGCGACCGATGTGCGCGGTGCCGCCTTGGGCGTCCATGTCGAAGGGCTGCACATGAAGGTGCTGCCGTCGGGCGCAATGCTGGGCAAAGGGACGTTTGGCAAGTTGAAGAGCGGCCTGTCGCTCGCCTACGGCATTTTCCGCGCCTGGCGCCTGATCCGACGCGAGAAGCCGGTGGCTGTCGTCGGCTTTGGTGGTTATCCGTCGATCCCGCCGCTGCTGGCGGCGCGCCTGACTGGCCTGCCGATTGTCATTCACGAACAGAATTCGGTTCTGGGCCGGTCCAACAAGTTCGTCGCGCGCCGCGCCGCCGGTATCGCCACCAGCTTTCCGGAGACCCGGGGGCTTTCTGGCGAAGATGCCCGCAAGTCCGTCTGGGTAGGCAATCCGGTCCGCACGGCCGTGGTTGAAGTTGGCGCTGCCCTCTATACCCCGCCAGGGGACGAGGACGGCCCAATCCGGATTCTCGTGACCGGCGGTAGCCAGGGTGCGCGGGTTTTTTCCGACGTCGTGCCGCAGGCACTGGCCGAACTGCCCGAGGAACTGCGCCGCCGCCTTGTGGTCTGGCAGCAGGTCCGGACCGAGCAGATCGACCAAGTCCGGGAGATCTATATGGCAGCCAGTGTGAATGCCGAACTGGTGCCTTTCTTCACGGATATGGATCGTCGTCTGGCTGAAGCGCATCTGTGCATTGGTCGTGCGGGCGCCTCCACCGTGGCGGAGCTGGCCGCTGCCGGTCGCCCGTCGTTGCTGGTGCCGCTGCCCAATTCCGCCGATGACCATCAGGCGATCAATGCCCGCTATCTCGAAGAAGCGGGCGCAGCCTGGGTAATGGCGCAGGGTGAATTTCAACCGGCGGCCCTGGGGCGCCGACTGTTCAATCTTTTCCGCGATGGCGAACGGCTGGCCGCTGCCGCTGCTTCGGCCCGGCGTCTGGCGCGGGCGGATGCGGCCCGGCGTCTGGCGGACCTTGTGATCGACGCGGCCAACATCAAGACCACGGAGACCGCCGCATGAGGCAGATGCCGCTCACCATCGGGACCATCCATTTCGTCGGTATTGGCGGGATTGGTATGTCCGGGATCGCCGAGATCCTGAAGAACCTCGGCTATTCGGTGCGCGGGTCGGATCAGTCCGACAATGCCAACGTGAAGCGTCTGCGCGATCTTGGCATCCCGGTCGAAATCGGACACCGGGCCTCTAACTTGGCAGATGCCCAGGTTCTGGTCGTGTCGTCTGCTGTCAAATCTGACAATCCCGAGGTTGTGGAAGCCCGCGGCCGCCTGATCCCGGTCGTGCGCCGGGCCGAAATGCTGGGCGAACTGATGCGCCTGAAGTGGTCTATCGCCGTCGGCGGTACCCACGGCAAGACCACCACCACCTCGATGGTCGCGGCGATGCTGGAAGCCGCCAAGCTGGACCCGACCGTCATCAATGGCGGCATCATCAATGCCTATGGCACCAATGCCCGCCTGGGTGCCGGTGACTGGCTGGTCGCCGAAGCGGACGAAAGCGACGGCAGCTTCCTGCGCCTGCCCGCCGTGATCGCGGTTGTGACCAATATCGATCCCGAACATCTCGATCACTACGGCACCTTCGAAAAGGTGCAGGCCGCTTTCAAGGCCTTCATCGAGAACATCCCGTTCTATGGCTTTGCGACCATGTGCATCGACCATCCGGTCGTGCAGGCGATGATCCCGCAGGTCGACCGCCGGGTCATCACCTATGGCATGTCGCCCCAGGCCGATGTCCGTGCCGTCAATCTGATGATGCAGCCGGGCGGCGCGCGCTATGACGTCGATATCCGGGGTCGCGCCGGGCAGCCCGCGCGCATCCTGCGGAACCTGCATCTGCCAATGCTGGGCAACCACAATGTCCAGAACTCGCTGGCTGCCATCGCTGTCGCTGTCGAGATGGGTATGGATGACGATACGATCCGCCGCGCTCTGGCCGACTTCAAGGGCGTGAAGCGTCGCTTCACCCGCACCGGCGAAGTCCATGGCGTCACCGTTATCGACGACTACGGCCACCATCCGGTGGAGATCGCTGCGGTGCTGAAGGCCGCCCGTTCGGGCGCCCGGGGCCGGGTCTTCGCTGTCGTGCAGCCGCATCGCTACAGCCGGGTGGCGAGCCTGTTCGAGGAATTCTGCTCCTGCTTCAACGATGCCGATGCGGTTCTGGTCGCCGATATCTATGCGGCGGGCGAAGCGCCGATTGACGGCGTTTCGAAGGAGAGCCTTGCCGACGGTCTGAAGCAGCGCGGCCATCGGTTCGCCCGTGTGCTGGAAAGCCCGGACGTGCTGGCGCCGACCCTGAAGGAACTGGTCAAGCCGGGCGACATGGTCGTCTGCCTGGGCGCCGGTACCATCACCAACTGGGCAAACGCGCTTCCGGCCGAACTGGCCCGGCTGTTCGGCGAGCCCTGGCCCCCTGCGGGTGAGGCACGATGATGGCCGTGTCCCCCGACATCCTGAACAACCTGCCGCCCTTGAAGGGCCGGTTGTCGACCGATGCCAGCCTCGCGACCATTACCTGGTTCGGGGTCGGGGGGCCGTGCGACCTGATGTTCCGTCCGGCCGATGCCGAGGATCTGGCGAGCTTCCTGAAGCATCTGCCCGCTGAAGTTCCGGTGACCGTGATCGGTGTCGGGTCGAACCTGCTGGTGCGGGACGGCGGCGTCAAAGGCGTGGTGATCCGCCTGGGTCGTGGTTTCGTCGATATCAAGGCCGAGGGCGAGGATGTGATCGCCGGGGCCTCTGCCCTGGATGCCAATGTGGCCCAGGTCGCAGCGGATGCCGGTATCGGGGGGATGGAATTCCTGTCGGGTGTGCCGGGGACCATCGGCGGCGCGCTCAAGATGAATGCCGGTGCCTATGGCGGCGACATGAAGCAGATCGTCGTTTCCGCAACCGCCGTCGACCGCCAGGGCAACCTGCACACCGTTTCGGCCGAGCAACTGGGCTTCACCTATCGCCATTCCGAAACGCCCGAAGGCTGGATCTTCACCGGCGCGCGTCTGCGTGGCATCGCGGGCAATCCGGTCGAGATTTCGGCCAAGCTCGCGAATATCAAGCAGAACCGCGAAAACGCCCAGCCGATCCGCGCCAAGACCGGCGGCTCGACCTTCAAGAACCCGACCGGCCACAGCGCCTGGGAACTCGTCGACCGCGCCGGTTGCCGGGGGCTGCGCATGGGCGGCGCCCAGGTGTCGGAAAAGCATACGAATTTCCTGATCAACACCGGCGGCGCGACGGCGGCGGAGATCGAAGCCCTGGGCGAAGAAGTGCGGCGCAGGGTGCTGGATCTGACCGGCATCACGCTGGAATGGGAAATCAAGCGCATTGGGGAGGCGGCAAATGGCTAAGCATGTCGCCGTTCTGATGGGCGGTTGGTCGGTCGAGCGTCCCGTGTCGCTGACCTCGGGCAAGGCCTGCGCCGATGCCCTGGAGTCCAAGGGCTATAAGGTGACGCGCATCGATGTGACGCGTGACCTTGGTGCGTTGCTGGCTGCCCTGACCCCACGTCCGGACGTCGTTTTCAATGCCCTGCATGGTAAGGGCGGCGAGGATGGGACGATCCAGGGCGTGCTGGATATCCTGAAGATCCCCTATACCCATTCCGGTCTGCGCGCTTCGGCCGCCGCCATGGACAAGCCGACGGCCAAGGCGATCTTTGCCGCTGCCGGGATCCGGGTGCCGGGTGGCCGCGTCTATGCCAAGCACGAAGTGCTGGCGGGCGACGTGATCCCGCGCCCCTATGTGATCAAGCCGCCTGCCGAAGGATCGAGCTTCGGGGTGCAGATCGTGCGCGAGGGCGATAATGGCCCGGCCGTTGCCGATTGGGGCTTTGGCGACGAGGTGCTGGTCGAACCCTATATCGCAGGTCGCGAGATGACGGTGGCGGTGATCGACGAGCCGGGCAAGGGCGCCCGTGCGTTGGGCTCCATCGACATCCGCCATGAACATGGTTTCTTCGATTACGAAGTTAAATATACCGGCGGTCAGGCCGAGCACGTGATGCCGCCGGTCATGGATCCCAATGCCTTGGCCGAAATGGAATCCATGGCGGTTGCGGCCCATGTGGCGCTGGGTTGCCGGGGTATCAGCCGGTCCGACTTCCGCTATGACGACACGGCGGGCGAGCCGGGCATGGTCTATCTGCTGGAAGTGAATACCCAGCCGGGCATGACTCCGACCTCGCTGGTGCCGGATGCTGCCAAGTCGCAAGGCATCTCCTTCCCCGACCTGGTCTCCTGGATGGTGGAGGCCGCGCGATGGGGATGAATGACGATCTGAAAAACGACGGCATCAAGCTGGTCGGCATGATCGATCTGCGCATCGAGGCGGACGAACGCCCGAGCCTGCCCAGCTTCTTGACGCAAGGTCGCAAGGGTGCGGCTTCGGCGCCGGTTGCTGCTGCTCCGGCCAAGCCCGCCGGTCGCCGCAATATCTTCAAGCGCAAGAAGCCTGAACGCCAGCAGGCGGCCTTCGAATTTTCCGAACCGACCCTGGGGACGGTTGCCGCGCCGCGCGCCGAACCTGCGCCGGTGGTGATGCCGGTCGCCTTGGTCGAGGAAGAGCGCGATATTCCCGTCGATCTGTCGACCCCGCTGGCGAGCGTCGCTCCCGTCGCCTTGACCCAGGTCGAGCCCGATGCCGCTGCCCTGCGGGTGGTGATCGAACCGGAACGCCCGCGTATCGCGCCCATCGAGCCCGTGCGTGAAGAAACGGTTTTCGATGCCGAGGATCGGCCGGAACCGACCCTGGCCGCTGCGCCTGCCATGCCGCGCCTGATCATGCCGAATGCGCCGGTCACTACGCCGACTAAGCGCAGCCAGCTGCCGGTCCCGGTGCGGGTGCCGCGTCAGCCGGGCAAGGCTCTGGTGCCGACCGGCCGTCGCAAGAAGCCCGCTGGCCCCTGGCTGAAGCGTGTCGCCTATGGCTTGTCGGGTCTGGCGCTGCTGGTCACTGCCGGTGCAGGCGCTCTGGTAGTGCAGCGTTATGCCGAAGCCCCGGTGGTGCTGGTGGATGGCGAGGAAGAGCCGTCGGTGATCCGTCTGGCCCTGGCCCGGATCATGGGCGAAGCGGGCTTGAAGATCGGCGATGTGCTGGTCGAGGGGCGCAACCGCGTGCCGACCGCTGCCGTGCTGAACGCGCTGCATGTGGAACGTGGCGAACCGATCCTGTCCTATGACGCGGAAGCTGCTCGCCAGCGTCTCGAAGCTCTGCCCTGGGTCGCCACGGCCATGGTCGAGCGGCGCCTGCCGGACATCCTTTATGTCCGTCTGACCGAACGGCAGCCGTTTGCCCTCTGGCAGCAGAGCGGCAAGTTCCATCTGGTCGATGCCAAGGGCGCGGTGATCGCGACCGACGACATCGCCTCCTGGAGCCATCTGCCGCTGGTGGTGGGCGATGGCGCCCCGAAGGCGGCCGAAGAATTCCTGATGATGCTGGCGGCAGAACCCGAGATCGCGGGCCGTGTCAAAGCGGCTGTGCGCGTGGGCGACCGCCGCTGGAACCTGACGCTCGACGGCGACATCGAAGTGCGCCTGCCGGAAGAAAATCCGGCGGTGGCCCTGGGGGCGCTGGCCGACATGAATCGTCAGGGCAAGCTGCTGGAAAAGGATATCCGCGCCGTGGACCTGCGGATCCCGGATCGCATGGTGGTGCGCATGTCGCCGCCGGCGGCCGAACGTTTGCGTATCGTCCCGGCGGTCAACGGTCAGAAGAACGGGTAGGCGAGCATGACGATGAGAAAACAGACAGGCAAGGCTCGCAACGGCGTCATCGCGGCGCTGGATATCGGCACGACCAAGACGACCTGCATCATCACCCGGACGGACGGCGGCGTGGCCCGCGTCATCGGTTCGGGCCTGCATGGCACGCGCGGCGTCAAGGCCGGTACGATCATCGATATGGATGCTGCCGAAAAAGCGATCCTGGCGGCGGTGCAGGAAGCCGAGCAGATGGCAGGCGAGACGATCCAGGGCGTGATCGTCAATATGTCCGGCGGCAATCCTTCGTCGCGCACCATCCTGCACGAGATCCAGATCGACGGCCGCGAGATCGGCGACGACGACATGCGCAAGGTGCTGGAGCACGGCCGCCAGAATCTGGAGCCGTCGGACCGCACCATGCTGCATACCGTGCCGGTGGGCTTTGCCATCGATGGCTCGCGCGGCATCCGCGATCCGCGTGGCATGTATGGCCAGCGCCTGGGCGTCAATATGCATGTCGTCTCGGCAACGACCGGCGCGCTGAAGACCCTGGCGACCGTGGTTGCCCGCTGCCATCTGGAACTCGACGGCGTCGTGACCAGCCCCTATGCGGCAGGGCAGGCGTCGCTGGTCGATGATGAGCGTGAGCTGGGCGTGACCCTGGTCGATATGGGCGGCGGTACCACCACCATCGCCGTCTTCTTCGACGGCAAGGTCGTGCATACCGACAGCGTTCCCATCGGCGGCAACCATGTGACGGCCGATATTGCGCGCGGGCTGTCGACCAGCCTCGCCCATGCCGAACGCATGAAGACGCTTTACGGCGCGGCCCTCGTGACCTCCGCCGATGAGCGCGAGATCATCGAGGTTCCGCTGGTGGGCGAGGATGACCGTCTGTCGGTCAACCATGTCCCGAAATCCATCCTGACCGGCATCATCCAGCCCCGCCTCGAAGAAACCTTCGAGCTGGTGCGCTCGCGCCTGGAAGCCTCGGGCTTCGACAAGGTGGCGGGCCGCCGCGCGGTGCTGACCGGTGGTGCCTCTCAGCTGTCGGGGGTGCGCGATCTCGCGGCCCTGATCCTCGACAAACAAGTTCGCCTCGGCAAGCCCAACGGCCTGGTTGGTCTGCCGAACGATTACGCCGGACCCGCCTTCTGTACGGCGGCGGGGCTGGTCGTCCATGCGATGCAGCCGGTAAGCCTGCCGTCTCGTCGCAGCAAGCCGCAGAAAGCGGCGTCGACCGGCCTGTTCGGCCGATTCGGTGGCTGGTTGAAGGAGAACTTCTAGCCACCGACAAGACTACCCGTTTGGTTCCCACCTTTCGGTAAAACGGTTCCTATTTTGAGCACGAGCGGAGGATTAACCCATGAGCCTATCGATCAGCGTTCCCAACGCCGCCGATCCTGAACTGCGTCCGCGCATCACCGTCATCGGTGTTGGTGGCGCTGGCGGCAATGCCGTCAACAACATGATCCGATCGAACCTCCATGGCGTCGACTTTGTCGTCACCAATACTGACGCACAGGCCCTGAGCCATAATCTGTCGTCCAAGCGCATTCAGCTTGGCTCGCAACTGACCCGCGGTCTTGGCGCCGGTGCCAAGCCGGAAGTGGGTCGCGATGCGGCCGAGGAAGCCCTTGAGGACATCCTGGAGCAGATCACCGGCTCCAACATGGTCTTCATCGCTGCCGGTATGGGCGGCGGCACGGGTACGGGTGCGGCTCCGGTCATCGCCCGGGCAGCGCGTGAGCGCGGTATCCTGACCGTCGGCGTGGTGACCAAGCCTTTCCACTTCGAAGGCGCCAACCGCATGCGTCTGGCCGAGAATGGCATTCTCGACCTGCAGCAGTATGTCGACACCCTGATCGTTATCCCGAACCAGAATCTGTTCCGTCTGGCCAACGAGCGCACCACCTTCGCCGATGCCTTCCGCCTCGCTGATGATGTGCTGCATGCCGGTGTGCGCGGCGTGACCGATCTCATGATGATGCCCGGCCTCGTCAACCTCGACTTCGCCGATATCCGCACCGTCATGAGCGAAATGGGCAAGGCGATGATGGGCACGGGCGAAGCGACCGGCGACCGCCGTGCGCTGGATGCCGCCGAAGCCGCCATCAGCAACCCGCTGCTGGACGATACCTCGATGAAGGGCGCCCGTGGCGTTCTGATCAACATCACCGGCGGCCTCGACATGACCCTGTTCGAAGTCGACGAAGCGGCCAACCGCATCCGCGACGAAGTCGATCCCGAAGCCCAGATCATCTTCGGTTCGACGTTCGACGAGTCCATGGACGGCCGCATCCGCGTGTCGGTCGTGGCAACGGGTATCGATGCCGAATCGATGGCCGAGCCGCGCAAGCCGCAGATCAGCCTCGTCACCGACCGTGGTCAGCCCGCCTTCGTGCCGTCGGCTCCGGCCGCCCCCTCGTCGGCTCCGACCGCTGGTGGCAGCTACACGGCAGCGCCGCTGTCGGCTGGCTATGGTCCGGCCACCTCGGTGGGTGCTCCTCTGATGACGGCTGCTCCGGCGGCCCCGTCGATGAGCACGGCTTCGGCTCCGTCGATGTCGTCCGCTCCGGTCATGTCTTCGACCCAGGTTGCTGAACGTGGCACCTATATGACCCATGGCAACGCCGCTCTGGCCGAACCGGTCGTCATGGCCCAGCCGATCACCACCCCGGTGACCGCGCCTGCCGCCAAGACCGAAACCGTCCGCGCGCCGATGCCCAGCGTTGAAGATGCCTTCATGGCCCCCAAGCCCATCGAAGCTGCCAGCCAGCCGCAGATTGCTACCCCGACCGCTCCGCGTTCGGCCATGCCTTCTGCTCCGGCTGCTGCTCCGAAGGTCGATCAAGCTGCTCCCGGCGGTCTGTTCGCACGTTTCACCAACCCGTTTGGCCGTGACCAGGGCGCTGCGCCCGCCGTCAAGACCGAACCGGAGATGAACGTTCCGACCATGACCGCCCCGGCTGCTGAAACGGCAGCTCCGGCCGCGGTTCGCATGACGGTCGCCAGCGAAGGCAATCGGGATGAATCGGATCTCGATATCCCCGCCTTCCTGCGTCGCCAGGCTAACTGAGGCCTTATGGCGTAAAATCCGACGGCAGGTGCGTTAGCGCCTGCCACCCGGTACCGCACCTCGCCAGGACGGGAGCTCCTCCGCTCTCTCCCGTCTGGCGGGGCGGTTGCTTTTGTATATTTGGCCTATCGCGCTTTGCGCTACTTGAGGCCGGGTTTGCGTTGGCCTATCGCTTCGCTACTTGAGGCCGGTTTGATCTCCCCAGCGGCCATTGAGGCCGCGGCCAAGGCCGCGGATGCAGCCGCCCGGCGAGGGACAAACCTTGTAATAGTCGGTAACAAAGAGTGATTCGAAGTTGGACGTGAAACCGCGTATTCCGTAGTCATTCCAATAGTTCCCGCGCGATCTTTCCCATGGTCGGCGGCGACAAGCAGGTGACAGCGTGATGAGTGATCGGCAGCGCAGGATGAGCGGTAATGTGACGGCAGCGGCGCAGGATGTGTCGACGTCCGTCCGTCAGCGCACGCTCCGCAACCCGGTCCAGTGCAACGGTGTCGGTCTGCATAGCGGTCAGCCCGTCAATATGACTCTGCTGCCTGCCGCTCCGAATACGGGCATTGTCTTCCGCCGCACGGATGTGGCCGCCGATCTGGGCGTTTTCCCGGCGCGCTGGGATGTGGTCGCCAAGACCATGCATGCGACCCTGCTGCAGAACGAGCATGGCACCACCCTTTCGACCGTCGAGCATCTGATGGCCGCGCTGGCAGGCCTGGGGATCGACAATGTCACGGTGCTGGTCGACGGGCCGGAACTCCCCATCATGGATGGCAGTTCGGAGCCCTTCGTGTTTCTGATGGATCTTGCCGGGATCGTCGAGCAGAACGCGCCGCGCCGTTATCTCAAGATCCTGCGTCCGGTCGAAGTGACCGTCGGCAATAAACACGCCGTCATCCTGCCCTCGGATGCTTTCGAGATTGAATGCTCCATCGACTTTGATGCCTCGGCCATTGCCCAGCAGTCGGCTACGGTTACGGTCAATGAGACCAGTTTCCGCAATGATATCGCCCGCGCCCGCACCTTCGTGCGTCTGGCTGAGGTGGATGCCCTGAAGGCGCATGGGCTTGCCAAGGGCGGTTCGTTGGATAATGCCGTTGTCGTCGATGATGCCGCGGTTCTGAACCCGGAAGGCCTGCGCTTCTTGGACGAGTTCGTCCGCCACAAGGTTCTGGATTGCATCGGCGACTTCGCCCTGGCCGGTTCGCAGATCCTGGGTCGTCTCGTCGCTGCCCGCACGGGCCATGCTCTTAATAATGCGCTGGTGCGCGCGATCTTCGCTGACGCTGCGAATTACACCTATCTCGAACAGCCCGCGGCCTTCGGCGCGCCGATGATGATCGACCTTCCGGCAGTCGCCGCCGTCGCCTGACGCCTTTCCGGCTTCAATGCCGGGAACCAAGGGTGGGTTTGCTCTCCGAACAAGCGGGAGCGCCCACCCTTTTTATTTGACCTACCGCTTCGCTGCTTGAGCGTTTTTACCTGGGCCTACCGCTTTGCTGCTTGAGGCCGGGTTCCCTTTAAGCATTGCGTTCATCGCCCGCTTGGATAAGGTCGCGGCCTTGAAGTCGCGCTTATCTGCCGAGGCCCCGATGGCATCCCCACTTTTTCGTCTATTCCGTTACGCCCGTCCGCATCGGGGCAAAATCGCCTGGGCGATGTTCTGTTCCTTCACCAACAAGATCTGCGATATCGCGCCGGAAGTGCTGATCGGTGTGGCGGTGGATGTGGTGGTGCGCGGCGAGAAGAGTTACCTCGGGCAGATGGGCTTCACGGCGGCCTTCGATCAGATGGCGCTGCTGGGCATCCTGACGTTCCTGATCTGGGGTGGTGAGTCGCTGTTCGAGTATCTCTATGAGACCGCGTGGCGTAACCTTGCCCAGACCATCCAGCACGAATTGCGCCTTGATGCCTATGCCCATGCGCAGACGCTGGATATGGCCTATTTCGAGGATAGGTCCACGGGCACCCTGACATCTATCATGAATGATGATGTCAATCAGTTGGAGCGCTTCCTGGACCGAGGTGCAAACCAAATCATTCAGGTGACGACGGCTTTTTTGGGGGTGGGAGCGATCTTCTTCGCCCTGCAGCCGACGATTGCCTTGCTGTCTCTGATCCCGGTGCCGATCATCATCGCGGGCAGTTTCTATTTCCAAACCAAGGCCGAACCGCTCTATGCGGATGTTCGCGAACGCGCGGGCGCCATCGCAGGTCGTCTGGCGGGCAACCTCGCCGGGATCGCTGTGATCAAGAGCTATACGGCCGAAGCCCTCGAAGTGAAGAAGCTGGCCGAGGAAAGCGACGGGTATCGTGCCGCTAACGGCCGGGCTATTCGGATCTCTTCTGCCTTCATTCCCTTGATCCGCATGGCGATTCTGGCGGGTTTCCTGGTGACGCTGGTCTATGGGGGCTATCTGACCTTGAGCGGTCAGTTGGCGGTCGGTGCCTATTCGGTGATGGTGTTCCTGACACAGCGTCTGTTGTGGCCGATGACGGAACTTGCCCAGGTGTTCGATCTCTACCAGCGCGCCATGGCCTCCACCCGGCGTGTCCTGGATCTGCTCGACACCCCAGCGTCGGAAAAGACGGCCGGGCAGGCTTTCGATCGTGCAGCCTGCAAAGGCGCAATTCATTTCGATAACGTATCATTTGCCTATGCCGGGCGAGAGCGGGTCGTCACAGAGGTCAGTGCCACGATTCCGGCGGGGACGACGGCTGCTTTCATCGGTACCACGGGATCGGGCAAAAGTACGCTCGCCAAGCTGCTGATGCGGTTCTATCACCCTTCGCATGGGCGGATCATGCTGGACGGTCAGGATATTGCCGGACTGTCGGTGAGCGATCTGCGGTCGAGCATCGGCTTCGTGTCCCAGGATGTCTTCCTATTCGACGGCACGATTGCCGAGAATATCGCCTATGGCCGTCCTGGCGCCGCGGCAGAGGATGTGGAGCGCGCTGCAAAACTGGCAGAAGCGCATGAATTCATCACAGGTCTGCCGGATGGCTATGGCACAGCGGTCGGCGAACGCGGGCAGAAGCTGTCGGGTGGCCAACGGCAGCGCATCAGCCTCGCCCGCGCGATTCTGAAGGATGCGCCGATCCTGATCCTGGATGAAGCCACCTCGGCCGTGGATAACGACACCGAAGCGGCGATCCAGCGGTCATTGGAGACTGTCGGGGTGGGGCGCACGGTGCTGGTGATCGCCCATCGCCTGACCACCATCCGCAATGCCGATCAGGTCTTCACCATCGAAAGCGGTCGCATCACCAGTGTGATGAGCCGGGCGGAGTGGGCGGCCCAGGCCGACGCGCAGGTTTAGAGCCTTTGTGTTGGCCTACCGCTTCGCTGCTTGAGGCCGTTTATGCCTTTAAGGTCGGCTTCCTGAACCAGAACCACAGCAGCCCGGCCAACTCCAGCGCCACCATAAGGCCCAGCGCCATGCGGTGAGCGTCCGGGGTGGCACGGCCACCCGGTAGGGGACCGAGCAGATCGAGCAGGGAACCGACGCCGCTCTGCATCACGAAGGCGGCGAGGAAGGCCAACAGGTTGATCGCGGTATTGCTGCGCCCGGACAGATGCAGCGGCAGGTTCAGCGACATCACGGCATAGACCGAGGAGCAGGCCGTCCCCAGGTAGCCGAACAGGAACCAGGCCGCGACGGGCGGGATCGGGGCGCCCGCGACGATCAGGACCTGGAGCGCGATGAACAGCATCATCCCGCCAACGCCCACCATCATCGGCGGCACGCCTCGCTTGCCGAGTTGATCCGCGATCACGCCGATCGAGAGGAAGCCCAGGCTCATGGCGGTGGCGGCGAGCAGCACGGCATCCGCGGCATCACGCGGGCTGAGGCCATTGACGTCGCGCAGCCAAGCGCCTGTCCAAAGTGAGAGGTAGGAGAGGAAAACGCCCTGCGCCATGCTGGTCAGCGGCGCGAGCCGGATGAAAATCGGGGCTTTGAAGACCGCGACGATCCCTTCCAGCGCTTCGCCCAGGCTTTGCCCTGCCTTCGGAGCCGGATCCTTTGGTGCGCCCAGGAAGATCGCTGCGGAGACGCCGATAGTGGCGGCGGTCAGCAGGGCAAACACCCCGCGCCAGTCGGTCATCTCCAGCGCCATCTCGACCGGCGTTGCGGCGGCGATGGCCCCCAACCCGCCAGAGACCATGAAGAGCCCGTTGAACAGCGGCAGCCGTTCGCGCGGGAACCAGACCACCAGTGCCTTGAAACCCGCCATCAGACAGCCTGAAACGCCAAAGCCGATCAGGGCGCGGGCCAGGGTCAGGGCCACAAGACTATGGCCGACGGCAAAGAGGCCGGCGCCCAGGGCGGCGATCAGCAGCAGGGCGGCCTGTACCCGGCGCGGACCGTAGCGGTCGAGCAGAATGCCGAGCGGCAGTTGGAAGGCGGCGAAAGCGATGAAATAGGCGCCGGTCAGAATGCCGAGGTCGCCCGCCTCAAGCCCCAGTTCCGAGGCAAGGTAAGGGGAAAGCACCGCATTGACGGTACGATAGACGTATGAAAGGAAATAACCGGCAGCAAAGACCAGAAATAAACGGGTCTTGAGGCCAGCAGTTGCGATTCGTGTCTCGCCGGGGAGTGTGCCCGAACTCACTTCCGCCGGAACTGGTCGAGGAAGACCACGTCGCCGCTACCAGCGGGTTTGTCGTCGCCGGGCTTATCTGACTTCTTGGCAGCGGGCAGGGGCGTGGGCTCGGAGGCGCCTTCTTCGAGCTCCAGCATCTCGCCTTCTTCCTCGTCATCCTCATTACCGTCTTCGCCCGCCTCGGTTTCCTGCTGGAACTGCAGGCCGAACTGGGCAGCGGGATCGGCAAAGGCCGTGATAGCGGGGAAAGGGATCACCAGCTTCTCGTGTACATCGTTGAAGCTGAGAGTGATGGTGAACATGTCCGTCGTGACTTCCAGGCCCCAGAACTGGTGCTGGATGACGATGGTCATCTCCTCGGGATATTTCGCCCGCAGGTGATCGGGCACGATCACGCCTTCGGCGTCGGTGCGGAAGGTGACATAGAAGTGATGGTTACCCGGCAGGCCCGTGGCGGCAACCATCCGCAATGTCCGACGAACGACGCCCCGCAATGCCTCTTCGATCATCTGGTCGTAGCGGAGCATATTCGTCGGCATCCTTAGTCCCTTCGTAAAACCAGTGGGGGGCGTTCTGTTGCCCGGCCGCCCCCCGAGCCGCGCGTTCTGCTTAGCCGTTAGGCGGCAGCGCGGAGTGCAACGTTGTCGTTGGCACTTCTGAGTGTGGCCCGATGACGGTGGTACCATGCCGAGCGAAAACTATATCTTTACCACGCACGTCGATCCTGTTTCGCCCCCATCGAAGAAGAATGGTGGAGGCGCCGGGTACCGCCCCCGGGTCCGTAACGCTTATTCCATACAGCGTTTATCGCCATAGTCGGTTGCCCGACACTTCGGAATATAGGGAGCCTCACCGCCGGGTGCAAACGGGAACTACACCAGGGGGTGCGGAAGGCCGATTGCACGCGGATGGTTGACCGGGCATAAAGGCGCGTCCGTATCTCCCCGAAGGTGACCCGATGTCCTTGACGCCCGAGCAGAAAGCCGAAATCGAAGCCGCCCGCGCCCAGCGTGCGGAAACCCGCCGCGTCACGGTGCCGGGCATCGAAGAGATGCTCTACGAGCCGTTGCCGGTGCTCGATCACGGCTTCGTGCGGGTCATCGATTATATGGGCGATGACAGTGCGGTCGTGCAGGCGGCACGTGTTTCCTATGGTCGCGGCACCAAGAAGGTGTCTGAGGACAAGGGGCTCATCAATTATCTGATGCGCCATCGTCACACGACGCCCTTCGAAATGTGCGAGATCAAATATCACGTGAAGCTGCCGATCTTCATCGCGCGCCAGTGGATCCGCCATCGCACGGCCAACGTGAATGAATATTCGGCCCGCTATTCGATCCTCGACAAGGAATTCTATATCCCCGCCGCCGAGAATATGGCGGCCCAGTCGGTGAATAACCGCCAGGGACGCGGCCAGGTTCTCTCCGGCCCCGAGGCCCAGCAGGTCATGGATCTGCTGCGCGAGGATGCGGAAAAGACCTATCGCTCCTATGAATGGATGCTGAACGAGGGTGAAAACGGCGAACCGGCCGATCCCAACCGCCAGGGTCTGGCCCGCGAGCTTGCCCGCATGAATCTGACGCTCAATACCTATACCCAGTGGTATTGGAAGGTCGATCTGCACAATCTGCTCGGCTTCCTGTCCCTGCGTGCCGACAGCCATGCGCAGTTCGAGATCCGCGCCTATGCCGACGCCATGCTGAAGACGGTGGAAGCCTGGGTTCCCTATTGCTATGCCGCCTTCAAGGACTATCGCCAGGGTGCGATGACCCTGTCGGCCGGGATGATGGGCGTCGTGAAGAAGCTGGTCGACGGTCAGCCGGTAGATCAGGCGTCGAGCGGGCTTTCGAAGCGTGAATGGATCGAACTGATGGCTGCCCTTGGCCGGGATGCTTGATCCTGCGTTGGCGGCGGCTTTTGCCGCCACCTCCTATGAATTCCGCCTCGACCGCACGGTCTATGCCCTGCGGCTCGGCAAACCATGTCCGCCGCTCGATGCGGCCTTGACCCGGATGCGGGCGGATAGCATCACCTGCATCTCCGCGCATAATCCCGGCGCTGCCCGGGTGAGCGATGCCGAGAACAAGGCAGCGCTTGCCGGGCTGTGGGCGCAGATGGAAATCAGCGAGTGGCAGGCGTTCAAGCACGTCGGCCGCCCGGATGAAGACGCAGGCTGGCCCGCCGAAGAAGGCGTCGCAATCCTCGATATCCCCCTGGATCAAGCGGGTGAGGTTGCGCGCCTCTGGCGCCAACTGGCCTTTGTCACCTACCGACGGGGCGATGTGGCCCGGCTGGTCTTCAGCACCGATCTCACCACTCTTTATTAAACAGCCCTTGACGGTGAAATAACGCGGTGTCATCCTCTCTCATCTGACATGTCAGATGAATGGATTAGAGATGTCGTCGCAGATCGTATCGCTGGAAGAGAATGTCGAACGCCTGAGCGACCGCGCCTATGAAGCGGTTCGCCATGCGATTCTGACCTGCGCGCTGCCACCTGCTGCGGCAATCAGCGAGGCGCAGCTGGCGCGCGATTTCAACTTCGGCAAGGCGCCGATCCGCGCGGCGCTTGCCCGTCTGGCGCAGGATCGTCTGGTCACCGCCCAGGCCCGCAAGGGCTGGCGCGTGGCGCCGGTCACCCTGCGCGATGTCCGCGATATCTTCGAGCTGCGCGAACTGTTGGAGGCCGAAGCGGCACGTCTGGCCGCGGGACAGGTCGATGCGGCGGAACTCTCGCGCCTCGATAAGGCCTGCGCCATCTCCTATGTCCCCGGCGATGCCGATAGCGCTGAGCGCTTCCTTGCGACCAACCGCGAATTTCATCTTGCTATCGCCCGCCGGGCGGGGAATGGGCGCCTGGAAGCGGCGCTCGAACAATTGCTGCGGGAAAGTGAGCGGCTGCTGCACATCGGCCTCGCCCTGCGCGACCGCACCGAAGAAATCTGCCACGAACACGAGGAACTGATCGACGCGCTGGTAAGCGGCGACAGCGCCGGTGCTGCCCGTATCGCGGCGGCGCAGGTGCGTGAAGCCCATGCCATGGTGCGCGACGCGATCCTTGCCTCAGACCATGTCACCGACCTGCCGATCCGCCTGGAGCGACGCCCATGAACATGATGATCTCGACCCTCAATCCCGTCCTGCTTGGTCTGATCGCGGATGTCGATGCCATGGTCACGGCAGATGAAAGCTGTCTGGAGCGTCGGATCGCGGACCGGCTGAAGCCGATTCTGTCGACCCCAGGCCTGCTGCGCGGCGCCTCGATCCAGTTCCGCCAGGAAGACTATACGCTGAACGTCCTCTACAGCGATCCCGCAGGCCGGTGGGCTATTGCGGCGGTGGCCTGGTTGCCGGGGCAGAAAAGTTCAATCCACGACCATCAGACCTGGTGCGCCTTCGGTGTCTATGAAGGCGAAGCGGTAGAGGAATATTTCTGCGCGACGGACGGTACCGCCACCCACTGCGGCCAACGCGCCCTGCCGACGGGCGCCACTGGTTTTGCCGGTGCGTCCTGCGATAACCGGCAGGCGGCCATTCACCGTTTGGGAAATCATGGGGAACAACCGCTTGTGTCGCTCCATGTCTATGGATGCGATCTCGGGCGGGGCGCCAGCAGCGTCGCGACCAAGTTTGACTCTTGATTCGATTGACTCTTTTCGCTCAGACTCGCTTGTGGTAATACGAAAGCAACACCACAAGGGGTAGAGGACCCGTGCCAAGCTATCGGGCGAGCGAACAGTTGGGTCAATTCACCCTGTTTCCTGGTCTGGGAACGCGCAGCGATGTCGCGATCCCCGAACTGGCGAAGACGGTGTCGCTGACCCTCTCTCTGCCCCGAGCCGATAAGCTGCGCCTGGAACGGCTGGCGCGCGATAAAGGCGAAACGCCGGCTCGCCTCGTTCAATCGGCCATGATGCTGGCGAGTTCAGAGATCTTTGCAGGACTACCGCCGCTTCTGGCGGGTGATGCGCAACTGAAGCTGCGTCTGCCGGTCGACATATCCGAAGAGGATGCGCGGAGCGCTGTGGCCTTGGTGTTGGCGCTTGCCGATGGTTCCCTGGGCAAAGCGCCTGCCAAGCCCGATGCTGACCGGATCCTTGAGGCGCGCGACGCTGTCGAGCGGCTGGCTTTCGAGCCCTTGCCAAGCGGTGTGCGCTCTCCCCGGCAGGCGGCCCATGTCATGGGTTTTCCGGGGGAGCTGGGGTTGACCGAGGCGCAAGTCTCGGCGCGCTTTCGCAAGCTCGCCCCAGTCTATCATCCGGATACGGGATTCATCGCAGGCGACCGCCATATGGGGCAACTGATCGAAGCCCGGCGGATCCTGCTTGATTACATGCGCGGTGACTAATTTAAGCGCGTGGGCGACGGGTCGTAAAACCGTCACCGATCATCTTTAAAAAAAGGCCCTGAACCGAACGCGTGTTCGCGCGTTGTACCGACTGACATCTGAACATCAGGGTCAGGGCCGCCGCCCCATCAAAGCGGGCGCGTATAGGGAAAAGAGGCGTAGCGTGAAGACAGAACGGATCCTTTGGGTCACTCCCCAGCACGAAGAATGGCATGTGCAGGAGGGTAACCTCGACCGTCACGAAGCAAGTTTCGACGCCCGGGAAGATGCCGTGGAATGGGCATGCCGGGTCGCACAGTTCCGGGGGCCGGCGGCCGTCCGTGTCCTCGATTATAACGGCAACATCACCGGCCAGTTCTTCTTTGCCCCCGGTGACAATCGCCATGCCCGCCCGCCAGTCGCGGACAAGCGGGACCGGCTTGCCAAAATCGCATAAGGCTTAAGAAGCCTGGGGCGTTCTAATGGGCCGGTCATGACCGGTTCAAACGCCTTTGCCCTGCTGACCCTAGCGCTCGTCGCCAGCCAATATGTCCGCCTGTTGATCGGTGGGCAGGTGATGGCGGCCATCCTGCCGTTTGCGATGGCGGGACTTGTCGTCATGGGGTTGGTGGCCCTGCCGAAGGTCAAGCCCTTGACGCGAGGCCTTGTTGCGGGCCTGACGGCGGTCTCGGTGCTCCTGCTTCTGACGGGATCACCGTTGGAGGCCATACCGGCTGGCCTGACCGATGCCCTCACCTTCGCGGCCTATCTGCCGGTACTTCAGCTGCTGCGCGGCGTCGCGGGCTACCTGCCTGCAATGATGCGGGCCAAGGATCGTTTCGCAACGCTCCCAGCATCGGCGAGCGCTGCTGGCTTTGTGGTTGGCGCCTATGGCGTCGGGATCATCATCACTACCGGCGCCCATGCGGTCCTGGCGCCCTTGCTGCCCGCCAATGCCGACGAAAGAGAACGCCGCCGGGCCGCGCTCGCCTCTCTGCGGGGCGTTAGCCTGACGGCCTTCTGGTCGCCCTTCGCCGTCGCTGTGGCCTTTGGCGCCCATAATGTCCCCAGCGCCCCGGTCTGGCTGATGTTGCTGATGGGGCTGGGGTTTGCGACCATCGGCGTCTTTGTTGCGGTGGCGATGGAAGGCGGAGGGCGCGGGCTGCTGTCCGCTTTGCGCGGTCTGGTGCCGATCCTGCCAGGCACTGTCATCGGGGCGCTGGCCGTCGTGCTGGTCTCGCACCTGACCGGGGTGAGCGGCTTGGACGCGGTTATCCTGGTGATGCCGCCGCTTTCGGTCCTGGCGCTGGCCTTCCAGGCGCGGGCCAGTCTGCGTCCCGCCTTGTCCCAGGTCTGGAAAAATATCGGCCGCCCGTCGGATGAGGCGCTGTTGATGCCGATGGCCCTGGTATTGGGGCGGTTGATCGAAGCGCAGCCGGGACTCGCCTTGTCGCTGGCGCCGTTCCTCCAGGGATTGCCGGTGCCGGTACTGCTGGCAACAGCAATGGCGGCCCTGATCGGCTTCGGCATGATCGGGCTGCATCCGATGGTGTCGGCCGCCAGCATCGTGGCGCTGTTCGCAGGCATGCCGGGGGCGGTCTCCCAGATTGCATTGCTGCAGGCCATCCTGATTGCCTGGGGCTTTGCGACGATGCTGTCGCCGTCGGGCGTGACTCTGATCGTCGCAGCGCTGGCCTATCGGGTGCCCTATCCGCAGCTTTCTTTCAGCAAGAATATCCTGTTCGCGGTGATCGTCTGCACGATTGCCGTCATCTGCCTCAGCCTGCTGGACCCGGTTGTTCGTACACTGGCCCTGTAACAGGGATCGGGGCATAGTTTGCCCTAGGGAGCATCAGGATAAGGAACCAGGACCCATGAACGAGGATACGGCTGCCGTCGTTGCCGAGTTGCGCGCTCTTACCGATGCCATCCAGGGGCTGCGCCGCGATGTGAAGCAGGCGGCGGCGTGTGTGGCATCGGCCAGTCTGATCGCTGTCGATGCCTCCCGGTCAGAGGTGTTCGCGGTCTATATGGACGACGAACTGATGAAGGTTGCCGACCGAATGGTCAAGGCGATGAACAAGGCGTCGGGCGACTAAGCGACCGACAGATCGGACAAGAAAAAAGCCGCTGATCGCTCAGCGGCTTTCTCATTGGATCCCTTGCGGGATTAGTTGGCGGCGAGCTGAACGCCCAGCATCGCCGGGGTCAGACGGCCGGTTGCCATCAGAACCCGGTAGGAGGCCTTGCGCGAGTCGAAGGTCGCCTGCAGCAGGTTGATGCGGGCCGTGTAGAGTTCGTTTTCCGCATCCAGAACGTTGATCGCGGTTTCGCGGCCAGCATCGCGCAGGCGACGGCGGGCTTCGAACACTTCGGCAGCAATCGAGACGGCGTTTTCCAGCAGGGCGACGCGCTGGTTTGCGGTCTGCAGTTCGTTCCAGGCGATATCGACTTCTTCGGTCACCTGACGGCGAGCGCTGTCGAACTGATCGCGGGCACCGGCCAGACGATAGCTGGCTTCGGCAACGGCAGCCTGGGTGGCAAAGCCGTTGAAGATGTTCCAGCGGGCGCGGACCAGGGCGGTCAGTTCGGTACGGTAGCCCTTAACGGCTTCGTAATTGTCGGCATATTCGCCGCGCAGTTCCAGGTCAACGCGCGGGAAGTAGTCCGCGCCGGCGGCCTGCTTGCGGCTGGTGGCCATGTCGATCTGGCGGTTCGACGACTGAACCTGCGGATTGTCGTTGATGGCGGCGTTGCGCGCATCGTCGAGGTTCGCGGGCAGCAGGTTCGCCGGAACGCTCGGATCAGCCATCGAGCCAGCGGTCGGGGCCTTGTTGAACAGCTGCTGATAGCGGGCGCTGGCTTCCTGAAGCTGGCCTTCGAACTGCACGCGGCGTTCCTTGGCAAGCTGGAGGCGCGACTTGGCGAACAGCACGTCAATGGCGATACCGGCACCGCGCTGGACGCGTTCGTCTTCCAGGCTCAGCTGACGCTGGACGGTCGCTTCGTTGGTGCGGGCCAGTTCGACGAGGCGCGCAAATCGCAGCACATCGATATAGGCGCGGGCGCCGTCATAGGTCAGGGTCTGGCGGGTGGTGTCGAGGGCGAGGTCCTGGACAACCTTATTGACCTTGGCTTCGTCGTAGTTCGCTTCGCGGCGCAGGCCGTCGAAGAGGGTCTGGGTCACGGTCAGCGAGAGGGTATCACCCCATTCGCTGGCGGCCTTACCGTTGCGGGCAGCGCGGAAGCCGGGGCTGGAGATCTGGTCCCAGCCAGCCTGCAGCTGGGTGTCGACGCGCGGCAGATACGCTGCGAATGCCTGACGGATCTGCTCTTGTGCACCAGAAACCGAGTTGCTGGCAGCTTTGACCCGGGGATGAGCGGTCAGGAGATAAGAAAGTTCGTCCTGGAGGCTGGCTGCCTGGGCACCAGCGGTAGCAACGAAGAAAGCTGCGGCACCAAGCAGCAACCGGTTCCGGAACGATTTCTGATTCACGCGAGCCCCCACACAATTTCAGTCGTCTAAACGTATGGGATTGATTTATCCTAAAGTTGTTATGATTTAAACGAGATAAATGGCCCTAAGAGGTAAAACGTGTGGTTTATGTGGCGAAATAGCATCGCCCTCGTACTCTTTGGGATCCTTTTAGCCAGCCCTGTTGTGGCGCAGACGGTTTTGGCGCCTGACAGCGAGCCCGCCTTGCAGCTTTTGCGTGATCTTGATGAAGCCGGTGAGCGCCAGAAAATTGCGGCACGGACCGCGCTTGCGTCGTCGCCCAAACTGGCGTCTTTGCTGGCCGCGCGCGAAACTTTTCCTGTCACCGGATCGACGACCGATTGCCTGGCTCAGGTCGAGCCCCGCTGCCTGTTGGCCGAAGCGCTTTCTGCAGCCACCGCGACCGAACCGGCCAAGGCGCGGGATTGGGTCTGGCTCGACCTCGCCGAGGCGCGGCTGGCGCTGGGAGACGGCGAGAACAGCCTGCTTCTGATCAGCCGGCTGGATGATCCGCGGCTCGTCACGGTTCTGGTTGCGGCTTATGCACTCGATCTTGCCGCCGGGGGCGACCCCGATACCGCGCTGACCTGGATCGACGCAATCCCAGATCCCCATAAGCGGATGGAAACCCTGGTGGCGCTGGCAGACGCGGCGTTTCGCCGAGGGGAGCGATCGGGCGGTCTTGTTGCCCTCAAGGGATTGCATGGCTATCTGGATGCCTTGCCAAATGTCGAACTTGGGCTTGCGCCGTGGTTGTCCTGGCGGGCGGCAACGGGGCGCATCGCGGCCCGTATAGGCGAGCCGGTACCGGAGCGTGAGCGGCCGGAGGTGCTGCGCGCTCTGCTGCCCGGCGATCCATCCCCCGCCCTGATCACCGATCTGGCCCGATTGTTCGCGCTGCTGGGGGACCTTACTTCCGCCGAAGCCTTGGCTAAGCCGCTTGGTATCTATCGTGTGAACGCGATCGGCACGGCCATCGCCGGTGATCTAGCGTTACTGGGGCGCTATGCGGAAGCCAATAAGATCGCGGCCGTTCTGCCGGAGGTGCAGGCGGTTAAAGGGGCGCAACTCCGCGTGCGTCTGGCGGAGTTAAAAAATGGTGGATCCTCTGCCGCGTTTCAGGAGGCTGCCGATCTTGTACTCGCGGTCTCCCCCGGTGCCCGTGAGGCTTGGGGACCCGAGTTGGCGCTCAAGGCTGCCGAAGTGGGTGAGTGGGAAATTGCCGAGCGGTTGCTGAACAGCTTTCGCGACGCCTTGGGTCGTATGGCAACGGCCTGGCGCCTGTCGTTGATCGCGCCAACGCCGGAGCGCGCGGCGCATTTCCGCGCGATGGCCGATCAGGCCGCCGATAGCCTGCCGGAAGGCGGCTTGCGGGTGGCGACCTTGGCCCGGATTGCACGAGCCGCGCTGGACGCCGGAGTAACGCCTGCCACGTTGAGCCCCCTCTGGACCCAGGCTCGGCAAGTGGCGGCTGGCGTCCTGTCGCCGGGGCCGCGCGCCCGTGCCTTTGGTCAGCTGGCGCTGCTGGTCAATCTGATCAGCAAACGGCCGGGCGGGACCGATATCCTGAAATAGCGGGCGTCAGCGCCCTTCGTTCAGGACCTGCTTCAGGTATTGACCATAGGGGGTCTTCAGCAGGGGCGCCGCCAGACGTTCGACCTGGGATGCCTCGATCAGGCCGCGCCGGAAGGCGATTTCCTCGATGCAGGCGATCTTGAGGCCCTGGCGTTCCTCGATGGTGCGGACGAACTCGCTGGCTTGGAGCAGCGAGGCATGGGTGCCGGTGTCGAACCAGGCGTAACCGCGCCGCATGATCTCTACCGACAGGCGTCCCTGTTCGAGATAGACGCGAGAGACATCTGTGATCTCCAGCTCGCCCCGGTGCGAGGGCTTGACGGTCTTGGCGATATCGATGACATCGTTGCCGTAGAAATAGAGGCCGGTGACGGCATAGTTGGAGCGTGGCTGGGTTGGCTTTTCCTCGATGGTGATCGCCTGGCCCTTGGCATCGAACTCCACGACGCCATAACGCTCGGGATCAGCCACGTGATAGCCGAACACCGTGCCGCCGCCCTTGGTGTCGACCCGGTGCGAGGCGACCGCCAGCAGCCGTTCAAGCTGATGGCCGTAGTAGATATTGTCGCCCAGGGCCAGGACGACGGTGTCGCGACCGATGAACTTCTCGCCGATCAGGAAGGCCTGGGCGAGGCCTTCGGGCTTGGGCTGTTCGGCATATTCGATGGAAATGCCCCATTGCGAGCCATCCTGGAGCAGGCGCTGGAACAGCGGCGCATCCTGCGGCGTCGTGATGATCAGGATCTCCGTCACCCCTGCCAGCATGAGGGTGGAGAGCGGATAGAAGATCATCGGCTTGTCCCAGATCGGCAGCAGCTGCTTGCTGATGGGAATGGTGACCGGATGCAGTCGGGTGCCGGAGCCCCCAGCCAGAATGATACCCTTCACGCAGGTGTCTCCTTTTCGCGCGCCCAAACCTGGACGGCCTCTGCCAGGGCCGGGCGCCAGTCGGGCTGGGGCAGGCCAAAAAGTTCCGTAGTCTTCGACATATCCAGCACCGACCAGGCCGGTCGGGGGGCTGGGGCCGCAAAGGTCGAGGCGGGGACGGGGGTCACGTCGGGGCGTGCAATGCCCTGCCGTTCCGCTTCGTCCAGCACGGCTGCGGCCAGCGCCAGCCGGTCGGCTATGGGGCCGCCGACATAATGATGCGTGCCGAACAGTCGACTTGAGTCGTCCTGCAAAGCCTGGGCGATCATCGCGATACAGGCGGCGGCGAGATCGGTTGCGGGGGTCGGGCTGCCGGTCTGATCGGACACGACTTTCAGCGGTAGACCGCCGCGTGCCCGATCAAACACCAGCCGGGCGAAGTTTCCTGCCCAGGCCGAGAAGACCCAGGCCGTGCGGACGATCAGATGGCGTCTGCAGGCGGCAGCCACGGCCTGTTCGCCCGCCGCCTTGCTGCGCCCATAGACGCCGAGCGGGCTTAAGGGATGATCGACGGGATAGGGGATGCGCAGGCTGCCGTCGAAGACATAGTCGGTGGAAATATGCAGCAGCAGCGCGCCATGGGCTTCGGCCGCGATGGCGAGGTTGAGCGGGCCGAGCCGATTGGCGGCAAGCGCCCCCTCCGGATCGCTTTCGGCCTTGTCCACATGGGAGAAGGCCGCGGCATTGAGGATCGCAGCGGGCTTGTGCATCTGGCACAGGCTGCAGACGGTCCGGGCGTCGGCGATATCCAGCTGGCGGCGATCCAGGAAGACCGGCGCCAGATCCGCAGGCCAGGAGGCGGCCCGCAAGGCCCGGCCGACCTGCCCGTTTGCACCGACGACAAGAACCGTGGCGACCATGGCGCTAGCCTTTGAGCCCCAGGCGCTCGCCCGCATAGCCGTTGCGCAGGCGTTGCCACCAGTCGCGGTTGGCGATGTACCAGCGCACGGTTTCGGCCAGCCCGCTTTCGACGGTGTGCTGCGGCTTCCACCCCAGTTCCCGTTCGATCTTGCTGGCGTCGATGGCGTAGCGATGATCGTGGCCGGGACGGTCGCTGACGAAACGGATCAGGCTGCGGCGCGGAGCGCCACTGGGCAAGGCCTCGGTTTCCTTGTCCAGGAGATCGGCAATCGTCTCGACAATCTCGATATTCCGGCGCTCGCCCGTGCCGCCCACATTGTAGCTCTCGCCGATGCGTCCCTGGGTGAGGATCAGCCACAGCGCCCGGGCGTGATCGTCCACATGCAGCCAGTCGCGCACGTTGTTGCCCGCGCCATAGACCGGCAGCTCGCGCCCCAACAGGGCATTCGTGGTGGTCAGGGGGATCAGTTTTTCCGGGAACTGCCAGGGGCCGTAGTTGTTCGAGCAGTTCGACAGCACGACCGGCAGCCCATAGGTGCGATGCCAGGCGCGTACCAGATGATCCGATGCGGCCTTCGACGCCGAATAGGGGGAGGAGGGGTCGTAGGGCGTCGTTTCGCTGAACAGCCCCTCTTCGCCTAGGCTGCCGAAGACCTCATCGGTCGAGATGTGATGAAAGCGGAAGGTGGCTTTCCGTTCCGGACTCAACCCCTTCCAATGGACCAGGGCTGCCTGCAGCAGCGAGAAGGTGCCGACGATATTGCTCTGGATGAAAGAGGCAGGACCATCGATGGAGCGGTCGACATGGGTTTCTGCCGCCAGATGCATCACCGCATCGGGATCATATTCGGCCAGAATCTTGGCGATGGCGCCCTGATTGGTGATGTCAGCCTTGATGAAGGCATAGCGAGGGTCGCCGATGTAGCCTTCAAGGCTATCGAGATTGGCGGCATAGGTCAGCTTATCGACATTGACTACCTGCGCGTCCGTGTCGCGCAGGATGTGCCGAACGACGGCCGATCCGATGAAACCGGCGCCGCCCGTGACCAAGATTTTCATGCGGACACCTGTTCAAAGGCAAAATGTTGCGGCAGGTCGGCGAGCAGCGGCAGTTCCCGATCCTTGGCCGAGACGATGGCTTCGGTCTCGGTGACGGGCCAGGGGAGGGCGAGAGCAGGGTCGTTCCAGCGTACGCCGACTTCCAGGTCAAGATTCCAGAAAGCGGTCTTCTTATAGAAGACGACGGTTTCCTGAGTCAGCGTGCAGAAGCCATGGGCGAAGCCGCGCGGCACATAAAGCTGCTCGCCCTTCTCGGCCGTCAGTTCGACGGCGACATGGCGCCCGAAGGACGGCGAGCCGACACGCAGGTCGACGATGATATCGAGGATGCGTCCCCGCAGCACCCGCACCAGCTTGGCCTGCTGCATCGGGTCGATCTGGCAATGCATGCCGCGCACGGTTCCGGCCGAAGTCGACAGGCTTTCGTCATCCTGGACAAAATCATCCGTGATACCGGCGGCGGCCAGGGTGTTCCGGTTATAGCTTTCGACAAAATAGCCCCGCTCGTCGCCATGGCGGTTCGGTACCAGCAGCTTGGCGTCGGGAATGGCGAGTGTTTCACACCGCAAAGAACGGCTCTCCCAGATCGATTTGCATGCGCAAGATTGGCATCAGCCCCGCGCTTTGCATGATTATGGCAGCTTGACCCGGCGGCGTCCCCTGCCTAATTAAGGACTAGAACAGTCCGAATTGAAAAAAGAAGGTCCCGAACCACCGTGATCCTGGTCAGCAAGCTTGCAGATTATGCCGTCGTTCTTGCGACGCGCCTTGCCGTAGTGCAGGGCGAGGCGAGTCTGTCGGCGCAGAGCCTGGCCGATGCGACACGGCTTCCGGCTGCGACGGTCGCCAAGGTGCTGAAAGCCTTGGCGAAGGCAGAGATCGTCATTGGCGCGCGCGGCGCGACAGGCGGCTATCGGCTGGCAAGGCCGCCCCGCGATATCACGGTGGCCGATCTGGTGGCCGCGATCGACGGGCCGCTGCTTTTAACGGAATGTTCGGGCAGTGCAGGTGAAGATCACGGAAACTGCGAACATCAACCCTACTGCGGCACCAAGCTGCATTGGGGCCGGATCAATACCGCGGTATCAACCGCTCTCGCGGCGGTGACGCTGCAGGATATGATGTCGGTGCCGGACTTTATGGCGGTGCCGTCTAAAAACGACGAGACCAAAAAAGAGAATAAAAAGCCGCAACAGACGGCTTTGTCGGAAAGGGTTTGAAGATGACGGCGGTCCCTATTCCGCTTTCTGCCGAAGAGGCAGTGGCGGGGCAGAGCTATAAATACGGCTTCGTGACGGACATCGCGACGGATGACGCGCCTATCGGCCTGTCCGAAGACACCGTGCGTTTCATTTCCGCCAAGAAGAACGAACCGGAATGGCTGCTCGACTGGCGACTGAAGGCTTTCCGTGTCTGGCAGGAGATGGAGCTGCCGACCTGGGCCAAGCTCGACCTGCCGGAAATCGACTTCCAGTCCTACTCCTATTATTCCGCTCCCAAAACGACTGCCGGACCCAAGAGCCTCGACGAGGTGGATCCCGAGCTGCTGAAGACCTACGATAAGCTCGGTATTCCGCTGAAAGAGCAGGAATGGCTGGCCGGTGTCGCGGTCGACGCGGTGTTCGACAGCGTATCGGTCGGCACGACGTTCCGGGGCAAGCTGGCGGAGATGGGTATCATCTTCTGCTCGTTTGGCGAGGCGGTGCAGGAACATCCCGAACTGGTGCAGAAGTACCTCGGCAGTGTCGTGCCGGTGGCCGATAACTATTATTCGGCGCTGAATTCAGCCGTCTTCTCTGACGGGTCTTTCGTCTATATCCCGCCGGGCGTGCGTTGCCCGATGGAGCTATCCACCTACTTCCGCATCAATGCCCGCAACACCGGGCAGTTCGAGCGTACCCTCGTGATTGCCGACAAGGAGGCCTACGTCTCCTATCTGGAAGGCTGCACCGCTCCGCAGCGTGACGAGAATCAGCTGCATGCGGCGGTGGTCGAACTGGTGGCGCTGGAAAAGGCGCAGATCAAATATTCAACCGTTCAGAACTGGTACCCCGGCGATGCCGAGGGCAAGGGCGGCATCTATAACTTCGTCACCAAGCGTGGTGCCTGCCGGGGCCGGAAATCCAAGATCTCCTGGACCCAGGTCGAAACCGGGTCGGCGATCACCTGGAAATATCCCTCCTGCATTCTGCAGGGCGACGAGTCGGTCGGCGAATTCTATTCGGTCGCCATCACCAACAATCGTCAGCAGGCCGATACCGGCACCAAGATGATCCATATCGGCAAGAACACGACGTCGACGATCATCTCCAAGGGGATCTCCGCCGGTAAGGGCCAGAACACCTATCGCGGCGGCGTCAAGGTTCTGCCCAAGGCCAGTGGTGCCCGCAACTTCACCCAGTGCGATAGCCTGCTGATCGGCGACAAGTGCGGCGCCCACACGGTGCCTTACATTGATGTGCGCAACTCGACGGCCCGGCTGGAGCATGAGGCGACCACCTCCAAGATCTCCGAGGATCAGCTGTTCTACTGCCTGCAGCGCGGGCTTTCGCCCGAGGATGCGCTGTCGCTGATCGTGAATGGCTTTGCCAAGGAAGTGCTGAAGGAACTGCCGATGGAATTCGCGGTCGAGGCCCAGAAGCTTCTCGCGATCAGCCTTGAAGGCTCTGTCGGCTAACTTGCCCCGCAAGTGGGCATCTGAAGGTTTTGAGGAATAGAAGCATGTTGGAAATCGTCAATCTGCACGCAAAGGTCGAAGGCGAGGAACAGCGGGAGATCCTGAAGGGCCTTTCGCTGACCGTCAAAGCCGGTGAAGTGCATGCCATCATGGGGCCGAACGGGTCGGGCAAGTCGACGCTGGCGAGCGTGTTGTCCGGGCGTCCGGGTTATGAGGTGACGGCCGACAAACTGACCTACAAGGGCCAGGATCTGCTGGAGATGGAAGCCGAGGTGCGGGCGCGCGAAGGCGTCTTCCTGGCATTCCAATATCCGGTGGAAATCCCCGGCGTGAACAATATGTACTTCCTGCGCGCGGCCCTGAATGCCAAGCGTCGGCACAATGGCGAACCGGAACTGGATGCCGGTGCCTTCCTGAAGCTGGTGCGCGCACAGATGAAGCAGATGTCGATCAAGGACGATCTGTTGCAGCGCCCCGTCAATGTCGGCTTCTCGGGCGGCGAGAAGAAGCGGAACGAGATTTTCCACATGTCGATCCTGCAGCCGTCACTCTGCATTCTCGATGAAACCGACAGCGGTCTCGACATCGATGCGCTGAAGGTGGTGGCCGATGGCGTCAATGCCTTGCGCTCGCCCGACCGCGCCTTTGTGATCATCACCCATTATCAGCGCCTGCTCGACTATATCCAGCCGGATGTCGTGCATGTGCTGGCGGGTGGCAAGATCGTACGGACCGGCGACAAGACCCTGGCGGCGGAGCTGGAGCGTACCGGCTACGGCGACCTCGCCCAGCCGGCGGCCTGATCCCATGAGCGTCGCAGCCGCATATCTCGATCTACCGCCCAGCCACTCGGAAGGCGAGCCGGGCTTGGTCACGGCCCAGCGTCAGCAGGCCCTCGACCACTTCCGCACAAAATTGTTTCCCAAGCGTAACAATGAGGCCTGGCGCCTGACGGACCTGAAGCCGTTGGAAGGTACGTTCTTCCCGCCGGCAAGTGAATTGGCGGATCCGAATGCTGTTGCTCAAGCCGGGCGCATTGTGGAACAGGAACGTTTAGCGGATAGCCTCTGCCTTGTGTTCGTCAACGGACTGTATATCTCGCATCTATCCTCTCCGGAGCGACCAGATGGCGTGATGATTGCGCAGCTGAAAAATAAGCCCACTGCGGCGGAACCCCTGCTGGCTTTGATCGAAAATGGTTTCTCAGCTTTAGCTGCAGCGCATTTTCTCGATGGGCCTGTCGTTCGCATCGAAGGCGAAGTCGAACGCCCCATCCAAATCATCCATATTAGTCTTAATGACGAACCGACCTCGGTCCATAGCCTCACCCGCATCGATCTGGCGGCGGAAGCGTCGGCAACTGTGCTGGAAACCCATATCGGCCGTGGTTCCTACTGGAGCAATCAGGGCAGCCTGATCGTCGTCGGGGCCAATGCCAACCTCACCCACGGCAAGATCATTGCCGAGGATGACAGCGCCCATCATCTGGCGCGGCAGGCGGTGCGGATCGCGGCAAATGCCAAATACGACGGCTATGTGCTGGTCAGCGGCGGCAGCCTCGTTCGTCAGGACACGATGGCCGACCTGCAGGGCGAAAAAGGTTTTGCCGGTTATAACGGGCTGATCCTGCGCAAGACGGCGCAGGCGACCATCGCCACCGAGATCACCCACGACGCCCTTGCCTGTGAAACCCGCGAAGTCGTGAAAAGCGTCGTCGAAGGCGACGGCCATGCGGTCTTTCAGGGCAAGATCACGGTCACGCCGGAAGGCCAGAAGACCAATGCCTATCAGCTCTCGCAGGCGATGCTGCTGACGGATACCGCCCGTGCGGATGCCAAGCCGGAGCTGGAGATCTTCGCCGACGACGTGAAGTGCAGCCACGGCTCGACCGTGGGCGATCTCGATGACGAGCAGCTGTTTTATCTGATCTCGCGCGGCATTCCGAAAGACGAAGCGCGCGCCATCCTGATCCGCGCCTTTGCCGAAGCCGCGCTCGATCCTATCGAGCATGAGGGGCTCAAGGCCTATATGGCCGCCCGCCTGGATGTCTGGTTGGGGGCGGCATCATGAATGTGATCCGTCTGGCCAATGACCGCCCGTCAGTGAAGGACGATTTCCCCGTCTTTGCCGCCAACGAAGGCTTGGTCTATCTCGACAGCGGGGCGACGGCGCAGAAGCCGATCTCCGTACTGGACCGGATGGATCATTTCTATCGTTACGCTAACGCAACGGTTCATCGCGGCGTCTATCGCCTGTCGGCAGATGCGACCGATGCCTTTGAAGCGGCGCGCAAGACGGTGGCGGATTTCATCAATGCCGAAGCCCGCGAAATCATCTTCGTTCGCGGTGCGACCGAAGGTCTGAACCTACTGGCCGACTGCCTGGGCCGCTCGGACCTGCTGAAGGCGGGCGATGCGGTCATCGTGTCGGAGCTTGAGCATCACGCCAATATCGTCCCCTGGCAGCTGCTGCGGGACGGGCGGGGGATCGAGCTGCGGGTCTGTCCGATCAGCGAAGAAGGTGGCCTCGACATGGCGGCGCTGGAAGCGCTGCTGGCCGATGGCAAGGTCAAGCTGGTCAGCGTGACCCATATCGCCAATGCCACCGGGACCGTGGTGCCGGTCAAAGAAGTTTCGCGTCTGGCGCGGGCCAAGGGCGCGATGGTTGCTATCGACGGCTGTCAGGCGGTTTCGCACCGGCCCGTGGATGTCCGCGATCTGGACGTCGATTTCTATGTCTTCTCCGCCCATAAGCTCTATGGGCCGACCGGGACCGGCGTGCTCTTTGGTCGCTATGAGCTGCTGGAAAAGCTGCCGCCCTATCAGGGCGGCGGGGCGATGATCACCACCGTGACCTTCGAGAAGACCGAATTTGCGCCGCCTCCGCAGCGCTTCGAAGCCGGGACGCCCGATATCGTCGGCGTGCTGGGGCTGGCGGCGGCTATCGATTATGTGAACGGTCTGGGCTGGGACTGGATCGCGGCGCATGAGGCGGCGGTGATGGCCCATGGTGAGGCGGTGTTGCGCGCCATTCCGGGCGTGACGATCCTGCCCGCAGGGCCGGAGCGGGCGTCGATCTTCTCGATCCTGGTCGAAGGGATCCATCCCCACGATCTCGGCACCATCCTCGACAATCACGATGTGGCGGTGCGGGCGGGCAGCCATTGCGCGCAGCCGCTGCTCGCCAAATACAATTGCTATGCGACCGTGCGTGCCTCGGTCGGGGTTTATAACGAAGCCGCCGATTTCGACCGCCTCGCGGCCGGGATCAAGAGCGCGCAGAAGCTGTTCGGTAAGGGGGCCTGAGGCCATGGCGGAATTCGATCTCCACGCCCAAGACGCACCGGAAGAGAACAAGGGGCAGGATACCCGCGATCTCGAGGAAAAGATCCTCGATGCCCTGCGCACGGTGTTCGATCCGGAAATCCCGGTGAATATCGTCGAACTGGGCCTGATCTATGACATCAAGATCTCCGAAGGCGGGTTGATCCAGGTCGAAATGACCCTGACCACGCCGAACTGCCCGGTCGCAGCCGATATGCCCGAACAGGTCGCCGATACCGTGCGCGCCGTGGAAGGCGTGTCGCATTGCTCGGTCGATCTGGTCTGGACGCCGCCCTGGACGCCGGATCGGATGAGCGAGGAAGCCAAGCTTCAGCTCAATATGTTCTGAGACATTAAGGGTCGCTTCGGCGGCCCTTTTCTTGTCTGGGGGGCAAGTTCCCGCTCGCCCGTCGGTGCCGTTCGTTGGATAACTCCCGGAGCGTGCAACTGACGGTGCGGTCCCCCGATGTACAAACTCTATTACGCCTCCGGTGCTGCCTCCATGGCTGTCCATGCGACGCTGCGGGAGATCGGCGCGCCCTTCGATCTGGTGAAGATCAACATCGCGGCAGGCGAGCAACGGTCACCGGAGTATCTGGCGATCAATCCGGCGGGCGTCGTGCCTGCGCTGATCGTCGACGGCAAGGTCCACACGGAATCGGCGGCGCTCTGTTATCTGTTGGCCGAGCGTCACCCAGATGCGCGTCTACTGACCCCGGATACCCGGGTCGAGAGCCTGCAGTGGCTGGTCTATCTGACCAACATGGTGCAGTCGGAGCTGCAGTGCTGGTTCTATCCGGATCGCTTCGTGTCGGCCGCTGCGGGAGAAGACCTCAAAGCCGCCGTCGCCCTGCGCCTTGGCCGCGCCTGGACCCGTTTCGAGGATAGGCTGGCCCAGTCCGAGGGGCCGTATCTGTTCGGCGAGCGGTTGGATGTGGCGGATATCTATCTGGGTATGCTGGCCCGCTGGAGCCGTCAGCTGCCAAAGAAGGCAACGGACTATCCCCATGTCCGCCGCCATGCCGATGCCTTTCGCGCGCGCCCGTCCTGGTGTGCTGTTTCGGAGATCGAGGGCGTCGCCCCCTGGACCTATTGAGCCCGCCAGCGCCGCACCAGGCCCTCGGCAAGCTCCGTCGCGGCATCGACAACGGGAAGGTCGGTTGTCAGGTGCTGCAGGATGCCGGTCAGATCCAGGCAAGCGATCAGCAGACTATCGGTCCCTTCCTGCTGCGCGATATCTCCAAGATTGCTCCAAGCGGCTGCCAGGACGGCGGAATCCTGGGTTTCGCGAGTCAGCCCGAGCAACCTGTCGACCGCATCCTGCCAATCGGGAGTGATAGGCCTGTGTCCCCTGTTCAGCAGGGCGCGCTGATAGAGTCCAGCCTCCATCGTGGGGCGGGCGGCGATGATGGCAATCTGGCGCGGTGTAGCGCCGACGGCTTCCACGGCAAGATCGACCATGTTCAGGAGAGGCCGGGCCGGGTGTAACCGGTCGAGATAGACATGGGCGGTATTGCAGGCGATCCCCAGGAAGTCGGCACCGCCGGCAACCAGGCTCTTCAGACCCTCATCAATAGCGGCAACCATCGCTTCCGGCTCCACCGGCCGGTCGGGCCAGAAGGGCGCCGGTTGCGAGCAGATCAGCAACTTTGGGAAGTCGATGTCGTGACGGGCACCATATTGGCGTTCGCACGCATCCAGGACCAGGGTCAGGAAAGGCGCGGTGGATCGGGGACCCATGCCCGCCAGAATGCCGATAACCGCCTTTTTCATCACCTTGCCTCCCGTGGTTTTGGGAAAGGCTAGTCAGGCGATGCTCCAAGGCTCAAGCAGGGGATTGCCCTGGTGACAAGAACGGTGCTCAGGCGTCCACTTCGCCGCGCATGCGCTTGACGGCGGCATAGGCGGCATTGATGGCGGCCAGTTTCTCGGTTGCCAGGGCGATGGCTTCGGCGGGCATGCCCTGCGCCATCAGGCGGTCCGGGTGGTTTTCGCGCACCAGCTTGCGATAAGCGGTTTTAAGAGCATCTTCGTCCGCTTCGAAGGCGACGCCCAGGACACACCAGGGATCGCCCAGGCAGGCTGCTTCGCCCAGATGGCTGCGGATGATGCGGCTGAAGGCGGCGTTATCGAAGCCGAAAATCGTCGATACCTGGCGAAGATAGTCGAGTTCGGACGGATGGATACGGCCGTCGGAGCGCGCGATATGGGCGAGCCCACCCAATAGTTCTTCAAGGACGGGAGAGGCGGGGGTAAAAAGCTTGGCGATCTGCCGGGCGTAAGCCTCGAACCCTTCGGGGTGTTTGCGGGCGAGATCGAAGAGGCGCTGCACATTTGCCTCCTCGCCCGGATCGACCCGGTGGATCTCCCGGAAAGCCATCACCTCCGGTCGGGTCACTTCCCCATCGGCGCGCGCCATTTTAGCGGACAGGGCGATGACGCCCACGGTGAAGGCGACGGACTTCACCGCCTCATCCTCGGTCGGCAAGGGGACGTCGATATCGGCATACTGGTCATAGGCATGGCCGGCCGCCATGCCGATCAAACCCCCCAGTGGTCCGCCCAACAGAAGCCCCGTGGTACCACCGACGATCTTGCCCCAGACAGTCATTCCGCTTGCCCCTCCATCCAACAACCGAGCGTAAAGGGTCAGCCTCCCTTATCCAAGCGCTGTCGCAGCTAGGCGGCGGTCTGCTGGAGTTCTTGTTTGTTTGTTGCTTAGGCTGTGCTCTTTCCGGCAATCCCTTGCGTTAACGAATCGGTGTGCCGTCTTTTTGCCAGAATCCGCTTGACCCAAACCGGCTGATCCGTTTCCTAGCGAACTGCGTGCTCGTATGCGCTATCGTCATGACAGGTCGGCGGAGATCGACCGCATGCGAGTGACGACAGGGAAAGTTCTGGTTCTATCCGTGGCTTCGCGTGCCGTCGTCGGTTGCTGGTACCTACCAGCAGAACCGTCGATGCCGCGCCGTGGGATGAGTGGGGGACAGGTTGGAACACGAGATACTCTATTTTTCGCAGCAGCTCATAAACGGGCTGACGCTTGGGTCGATCTACGGGTTGATCGCCATCGGCTATACGATGGTCTACGGCATCATCGGCATGATCAACTTCGCCCATGGCGAGGTTTATATGATTGGCAGTTTCGTGTCGGTCATCGTCTTCACGCTGCTGGCGTCCTTCGGCATTGCGGCGGTCCCCCTGGGGCTGGTCGCGGTTTTGCTTTGCGCGCTTGTCTTCACCTCGGCCTATGGTCTGGTGATCGAGCGTGTGGCCTATCGGCCGCTGCGAGGCGCACCGAAGATCGCGGCGCTGATCTCTGCGATCGGCATGTCGATCTTCCTGCAGAACTATGTGCAGCTGGCTCAGGGCGCGCGCGTCAAGCCGATCCAGCCTGTGATCCGGGGCGGTGTTCAGCTGTGGCAGGGCGCCGACGGTTTCACCGTGCAGATCTCCTACATCCAGCTGGTCGTGATCATCCTGACCGTCATCATGATGGCGGTGTTCACCTACCTCATCACGAAGACCTCCTTCGGCCGTCAGCAGCGGGCCTGCGAACAGGACCGTAAGATGGCCTCGCTGCTGGGCGTGAACGTCGACCGCACGATCTCCATGACCTTCGTAATCGGCGCCTCGCTGGCGGCGGTCGCGGGCATGATGGTGACGATGTACTACGGCGTGATCGACTTCTACATCGGCTTCCTGGCCGGCATGAAAGCCTTCACGGCGGCGGTGCTGGGCGGGATCGGTTCGCTACCGGGCGCGATGCTCGGCGGCCTGCTGATCGGTCTGATCGAAGCCTTCTTCTCGGCTTACTTCCCGACCGAATACAAGGATGTCGCGGCTTTCTCGATCCTTGTGCTGGTCCTGCTGTTCATGCCCTCCGGTTTGCTGGGGCGGCCCGAGATCGAGAAGGTTTAAGGCCATGACCGATACAACTGCGCCCGAGTTGCGCAAAACTCTCGACCTTGGCGCGATATTGAAGGATGCCGCGCTGGCGGCCTTCGTCTCGCTGTTCCTTGCGATCCCCCTCCTGGGCATGGAAACCTACGACGCGGGTGGCCGCCTCGGCGTGCGCGAACGCTGGTGGTGGGTCGGCATCGCCGTCGTTGCCGTGTTCTTCGGCAAGGCCCTGGTCAATGTCTGGATGGCGCTGCGTCCGCAGAACAAGAAGCCGAAGACTGTGAGCGAAGCCTCCATCCGTCGCGGCCAGATCATTGTGAAGGCCCTGTCCTTCGCCATGCTGCTGTTCGCTCTGACGCTGCCTGCGCTGCCCTTCTCGGACCGTTGGTGGCTCGATAATGGCATCACGGTTCTCATCTATGTGATGCTGGGCTGGGGCCTCAATATCGTCGTCGGCCTCGCTGGCCTGCTCGATCTTGGTTATGTGGCTTTCTACGCGGTCGGCGCCTATTCCTACGCGCTGCTCTCGACGGCCTATGATATCTCCTTCTGGCTGGTGCTGCCGACGGCCGGTATTTTTGCCGCGATCTTCGGTATCCTGCTGGGCTTCCCGACCTTGCGTCTGCGGGGCGATTACCTCGCCATCGTGACCCTCGGGTTTGGTGAAATCATCCGTATCGTGCTGCTGAACTGGGGCTCCTTCACAGGTGGCCCGAACGGTATCGCGTCGATCCCGCGCCCGACCTTCTTCGGCTTCCCCTTCGCGCGCACCGCGCCCGAAGGCCAGACGGCATTCCACGAAGTGTTCGGCCTGGAATACAGCTCTGAACACCGTGTCGTGTTCCTGTATTTCCTCATTCTCGCCCTCGCTCTTATGACGAACTGGCTGGTGCTGCGCCTGCGTAAGCTGCCGATCGGCCGCGCCTGGGAAGCCCTGCGTGAGGACGAGATCGCCTGCAAGTCGCTGGGCATCAATCCGACCAACACCAAGCTGACGGCCTTTGCCATCGGCGCGATGCTGGGCGGGTTTGCCGGTGCGTTCTTCTCGGCCAAACAAGGCTTCGTCAGCCCGGAAAGCTTCACCTTCATCGAAAGCGCGACGATCTTGGCGATTGTGGTGCTGGGGGGCATGGGCAGCCAGTTCGGCGTCGTGATCGCGGCGACCGTGCTTGTGCTGTTCCCCGAACTGGCCCGCGGTCTGGAACTCTATCGCATGCTGATCTTCGGGCTTGCGATGATCCTGATCATGATCTGGCGCCCGCAAGGCTTCATGTCGCATCGCGAACCGACCTTGCGCCTCAATTCCGGCAAGGGAGCCTGATCCCATGAGCGTTCCAAACGATGCAGCCGTGAAGGATCCGTTGCTGTCCGTTGAGGGGCTGACGATGCGATTCGGTGGTCTGTTGGCCATCGACAATCTGTCGCTCGTCGCAGGTCAGCAGCAGATCACCGCCATCATCGGCCCGAACGGCGCGGGCAAGACGACCCTGTTCAACTGCCTGACGGGCTTCTACAAGCCCTCGTCCGGCAAGCTGACCTTCCATGCCCCCGAAGGCGATATCCGTCTGGAAAAGATGGATGGCTTCAAGGTGGCCTCGAAGGCCAAGGTCGTCCGCACGTTCCAGAATATCCGTCTCTTCCCGAAGATGACGCTGCTGGAAAACCTGATTGTCGCGCAGCACAACACGCTGATGAAGGCATCGGGTTATACCCTGCTGGGTCTGTTCGGTTGGCCGGGATACCGGTCGGCTGAAAAGGAAGCCGTGGATCGCGCCCGCTATTGGCTCGACCAGTGCGGGATGCTGGCGCTGGCCGATGAAGATGCCGGTAATCTTCCCTACGGCGCCCAGCGCCGGGTGGAAATCGCCCGTGCCATGTGCACCGGTCCACGTCTCCTGTGCCTCGACGAACCGGCCGCCGGTCTTAATCCGACTGAAAGCCTGGAACTTAACAAACTCCTTTATCGTATCCGCGACCGCGAGCGGATCGGCATCCTGCTGATCGAACACGACATGAGCGTGATCATGCAGGTGTCGGACCGCATCTACGTCATCGACCACGGCAAGCGCATCGCAGCGGGCACGCCCGAAGAGATCCGCAACGACCCTGTGGTCATCAAGGCCTACCTCGGCGAAGAAGAGCACGAGGAACTGCCGCCGGAAGTGCTGGCAGACGTTGGCGGAGAACTGGGGGCGCACCATGACTAACGGCCCGATGCTCGAATTCAAGGGCGTCCATACCAAGTACGGCCATATCCATGCGTTGAAGGGCATCGACGTTCACGTCAATGAAGGGGAGATCGTCACCCTCATTGGCGCGAACGGTGCTGGCAAGTCGACCATGCTGATGACGCTGTGCGGCTCGCCCAAGGCTGCCGCAGGTTCCATCAAGTTCCGGGGCGAAGAGCTGACGGGGCTGCCGACGTTCGAAATCGTCCGTCGCGGCATCGCCCAGGTGCCCGAAGGCCGTCGTATCTTCCCGCGGATGACCGTTCTGGAAAATCTCCAGATGGGCACGACGCTGGACGACAGCCATTTCGATGAAGATCTTGCACGCATGTTCAAGGTCTTCCCGCGCCTCGACGAGCGTAAGGCACAGCGCGCCGGGACTTTGTCCGGTGGCGAGCAGCAGATGCTGGCTATCGCCCGCGCGCTGATGAGCCGCCCCAAGCTGCTCCTGCTCGATGAACCCTCGCTGGGCCTTGCGCCGCTGATCGTCAAACAGATCTTCAGCGTTATCAAGGAACTGAACGAGCGTGACGGCATGACCATCCTGCTGGTCGAGCAGAACGCCTTCCATGCCCTGAAGATCGCTCACCGCGGCTATGTGCTACGGACCGGCGAGATCCAGCTTCAGGGAACGGGCAAGGATCTGCTGGCGAACCCGGAAGTCCGGGCGGCCTATCTCGAGGGCGGTCATTGATCGTCTAGGGAACGGACCCCAGAAATGGAAAAGGCCGCCCGATTGGGCGGCCTTTTCTCTGGTGTTATGGCGCAGGGAGCAGCCTCTGGGCATCGGATCGAGCATCTGCATCCAGCCAGCGCTCATAGGTCGGCCACCATGCTGCCCTGAACTCGGGACCTGATATCAGGCTGTTCACACGGGCGATCAGTTTCTCGCTTACCGGACCACGACTGCAGACCACATGGCTTTGGGAAACCGCCGGCACATTCTCGAGCGCAAAAGACGTTAGTCGCGTTCCCGGCAAGCGGCGATTGCGAGCAAAGTAATATCCAGCCTGAACCGGGGCGGCGAATGTGTAGTCGAGGCGCCCCGCCGCCAGCATCCGCATGGCCGTCATGGTGGAGACGACGTCATAGGTTTCACGACGGTCGCGCATCCGTTTTAAAAAGCCGTCGATTGCCTGCCCATAAACCCGATCGCGACTGTGGCCGATGACCATGCGTGGCAGGGCTTCCAGCGCAGAGAAGCTCAGGAGACCGTCCTGGTTGAGCAAGGTTCGCAGGTGGGCCGCCGTGCGCTCGGTCGCAACCAGTCGATTGCCGAGCGTGCGGTAAGCGGGCTGGCTGAATAGCAGGCTCTGTTCACGGCCATTGGTTTGCAGCAGGGCGGGATGGCAAACACCGTCCATGGTATCTGCCATGGAGAGAAATCGGGGTAGGTTGGTGCGCTCGATAGCGTGCGTGAATTCAGGTGTGCGATCGATCAGATGGGCCAAGCCTCGGTCGACATAACCTGGTTCGGTATCAACCCCGGGAGCGGTCGTTACGGGTGAAAAGATGGGCACGACCCAGGTTATACGTGATTGTTCCTGGGCCTTCGACACCGGCACCAAAGTCAGAGTGATTGCACAACTAAGACCCCATGCCCAAACGGTTCCCAGAGTTTTTCTAAACCGATCTTGCATTACTGACGCCCGTCTCGCGCTGTGCTTGTCGCCACTTAAGTTCTGAAAAGCGAAGGGCGCGGTCCAGTGGGTCTTTATACGGGGCAGGGTGAGGTTAGTGGGTCGGAACGAGCGCAGTTGCGTCCCGGCGGGCATTCTCATCCAGCCAGCCCTCATAGGCGGGCCACCAGCTTTTCTTGAATTCTGCGGTGGGAATAAGAGCGTTGATCCGGGCAATCATCTCGTGGCCAATGGGACCTTTGGAGCAGGCGAACCGGCCCTCCATAAGGTGGGGGACACCTTCCACGGCAAAGGATGTCAGCATCGTATCTGCCGACTGGTCATCCTGTTGCAGGTAATAACCGGCCTCAACCGGTGTCGCGAACGTATAATCAATCCGCTGGAGCGACAGCATGCGAATGGCAGTGCTGGTTGAGTTCACGTCGTAGGTCAAACGTCGCTCATCCATCCGGCGCAAAAACGCGTCGATCTCGACCCCAAAGACGCGGGTTCGACCATGCCCGATCATAAGATCCGGCAACGCTTCCAGATCGTCGAGCTTTAAAGCCCCGTTCTTGCTAAGCAACGGCCGAATCTTTTCGGCGCCTTTGGCCGTGGTGATGAGCCGATGGCCGAGGGTGGGATAGGCTGGGTCGCTGAAAACGAGGATTTGCTCGCGGTCCGGCGTCATCAAAAGCGCCGGATTGCAGATACCGTCCTGCTTTTCCGCAAGCAGGACGAAACGGGCAAGATTGACCCGTTGAATCTTATGGTCGAATTCAGGAGTTCGCTGAATGACTAACGCGAGAGCCCGGTCAGCATATCCAAGGCCGCCGACCGATCCCCCGGCCGTTGCGATGGTCGCCGGTGGAAAGACAGGAACGATCCAGGTGATTTCCGGAAGCGCTTCAGCGGCGATTTGAGGCGATACGGCCAACAGAGCGACAAGGAGCGCGCACTTGAACAGGCCTCTCCTCACATTGATCTTCATAACAGCTCTTCTGAGACTAGGATGCCGCTATCAAGCTGCCTAGTAATTCGGGGTCACCGGAAGCGACGCAATTCTACTGAAACGATGGTGCGTTGCAATAAAAACTGCAGCCGTGAGCCATGTTATCGCTGGCGGGTAAGGGCTCGCAGCTCGTTTTCCAGGGCATTCAGGAAGTTCGACCGGTCGCGGGGAGTAAAACCGCTGTTGTAAGTCTGCTGGCCGGTGCTTTCGCGCAGATGTTGCTTCAGCTCGCGCATCGCCAGGGCCATGCCGATCGACGCGTTGGTGAAGGGTTTGCCGGTGGGGCCGAGGACGCGGGCGCCCTTCTCAAGGCAGCGGGAAGCCAGCGGGATATCGGCCGTAATCGCAACGTCGCGATCGGTAATTCTTTCGGCGATCCAGTCGTCGGCGGCATCGGCACCATGGGCAACCACGATGGTCTGGACAAGCGGATTACGGCTGGGCCGCAAGCCGCCGTTGCTGACGATCTGGACAGGCAGATTATGGCGGGTCGCGACTTTCTCGACTTCCTCCTTTACCGGGCAGGCGTCGCCATCGACGTATATAACCGTACTCATTTGCCGAGCCAGTCAGTGACCAGCCGCTCTATCTTTTCCGGTGGCTGGTTGAGCAGATCGACGGCGGAGGGGCGTTCCTTTACCAGCAGAACGCCCGCATCTTCGGCGATATCGGCCAGCTTCAGGAAAGTGTCGTGCGGTCCGTTAAAGATCACCCCGTCGAGGCCGGGGGAGCGCAGAGCTCCCAGAGCCCGGCCGCTCGCCGTTCCGCAATCGAGAGCGATTTTGATTTCGAGATCGGGGAATTCCTCGCCGATCATCTGCCCCAGCGTGACCATCCAACCGACGCCCACATCGGCGGCGGCAAAGGGCGCGCTGAGCAGGGTCACGCCGACTTTCAGTTCCAGGGCAATCGTTGCCACCTGACGCGCCTGCGCCAGATCATAAACGGCAACGGCGCGAGGCCAGCCCCACGTCGTTGGATCCGGAGATTTATCCCCCCAACCGAACATAGAGCCGCCCTCGCGCCGTTAGATCGACCGATCTAAAAAGTTAGATCAGCTTTGCCATTGCCGTAGCCGTGTCCAGCATACGGTTGGAGAAGCCCCATTCGTTGTCGTACCAGGCCAGCACGCGAACGAATTCGCCTTCGATGACCTGAGTCTGGGTCAGATCGAAGGTCGAGCTATTGGGGTTATGGTTGAAGTCGATCGAGACCAGCTCGGCATCATTGGTGCCGAGGATGCCCTTGAGGGGGCCGGCAGCGGCGGCCTTGATCGCGGCGTTGATCTCTTCAACGGTCGTGGCCTTCTTCGGCACGAACTTGAAGTCGACGACCGAGACGTTCGGGGTCGGGACGCGGATCGAGGTGCCGTCCAGCTTGCCCTTGAGGTGCGGCAGGACGAGACCGACGGCCTTGGCGGCACCGGTCGAGGTCGGGATCAGCGACAGGCCGGCGGCGCGGGCGCGACGCAGATCCTTGTGCAGGGTGTCGACCGTGTTCTGGTCGCCGGTATAGGCATGGATCGTGGTCATGTAGCCACGTTCGATACCGACGGCGTTATCCAGGACAAATGCCACCGGGGCCAGGCAGTTGGTGGTGCAGGAGGCGTTCGAAATGACCGTGTGGTCCTTCGTCAGCTTGTCATGGTTGACGCCATAGACGACGGTCAGGTCGACGCCATCGGCCGGGGCCGAGACGATGACGCGCTTGGCACCGGCGGTCAGGTGCATGGCAGCCTGTTCGCGCTTGGTGAAGATGCCGGTGCATTCGAAAGCGATGTCGACGTTCAGCTCGCCCCAGGGCAGCTTGGTCGGATCACGCTCGGCAGTGACCTTGATCTTGCCCTTGCCGTAGTCCAGCCAATCGTCGCCGGTGGTGACGTCGAAGGGGGCGGTGCCATGCACCGAGTCGTACTTCATCAGGTGGGCGTTGGACTTAACCGGGCCCAGATCGTTGATGCCGACGACGGTAATGTCGGTGCGGCCGGATTCGGCCAGCGCACGCAGAACCATGCGGCCGATACGGCCGAAACCATTGATGGCGACGCGAACGGTCATTTTTCTTAGGTCCTTGTTTAGGTCAGGCGACTCGTTAATTCGTTAGCCAATCCGCAGTTGGCTTAGGCCAACTGCTTCTTGACGGCGGCAACAACGGCTTCGGTCGTGATGCCGAAATGTTTATACAACGCCTCGGCCGGGGCGGAAGCGCCAAAGCCGGGCATGCCGATAACATTAGCGCTCGAACCGACGTAACGTTCCCAACCGAAGGTGGCCGCAGCTTCGACCGCAACGCGCGGGCCGGTGCCGAGAACCTCTGCCTTATATTGGGCGTCCTGCTGTTCGAACAATTCCCACGACGGGAAAGAGACAACCGCAACAGGGATGCCTTCGGCGGCCAGCGTCGCCTGGGCTTCCAGGGCGAGGCCGATTTCCGAACCTGTCGCCAGGATGGTCGCCTTACGGGCGCCCTTGGCGTCCGAGAGCACGTAGGCGCCACGGGCCGACTTGTTCTCGCTGGTGTGCTCGGTGCGGTTGACGGCGACACCCTGACGGGTCAGCGCCAGCACCGACGGACCATTCAGCGAGAGGGCCAGCGCCCAGCATTCCGCCGTTTCGACAGCATCTGCCGGACGGAAGACCTTGAGGTTCGGGATGCAGCGCAGGGCCGCCATATGCTCGACCGGCTGATGGGTCGGGCCGTCTTCGCCCAGACCGATGGAGTCATGGGTCATGACATAGACGACCTTCTGATCCATCAGGGCCGACAGGCGGATGGCCGGGCGGCAATAGTCGGTGAAGACCAGGAAGGTACCGCCGAAGGGCACGACGCCGCCATGGAGCGACAGGCCGTTCATGGCAGCGGCCATGCCGTGCTCGCGGATACCGTAATAGATATAGGTGCCGTCGTAGCTGCCGGGCGCGATCGGCTTGGCAGCCTTGGCCTTGGTCAGGTTCGAGCCGGTGAGGTCGGCCGAACCGCCCATCAGTTCCGGCATCACTTCGGTCAGGGCGTCGATCACCATGCCCGACGACTGGCGGGTGGCGATCTTCGGGGCTTCGGTCGAGAACTTCTTCTTGATGGCATCGACGGCGGCAGCGAAGCCTTCGGGCAGTTCACCCGAAACGCGGCGGCTGAACTCATCACGGGTTGCACCATCGGCATGGCCCAGGCGATGGGTCCAGGCGTCATAGGCGGCCTGACCGCGCGCACCGGCCGACTTCCAGGCATCGGCAACGCTGTTCGGAACCACGAAGGGTTCGGCGGTCCAGCCCAGGGCGGCGCGGGCGCCGGCGATTTCCTCGGCGCCCAGCGGCGAGCCGTGCGAACCAGAGGTGCCAGCCTTCTTCGGCGCACCGAAACCGATGACGGTGCGGCAGGCGACCAAGACCGGCTTGTCGAAGGTCTTGGCCTTGGTCAGCGCGGCGTCGATGGCTTCGGGATCATGGCCGTCGCAGGACAGGGTCGCCCAACCGGCAGCTTCGAAACGCTTCAGCTGGTCTTCGGAGGAGGAGAGCGAGACCGGGCCGTCGATGGAGATCTGGTTGTCGTCCCACAGCACGATCAGACGGTCGAGCTTCAGGTGGCCTGCCAGCGAAATGGCTTCCTGGCTGATACCTTCCATGAGGCAGCCGTCGCCCGCGATGACGTAGGTGTGATGGTCGACCAGCTTGTCGCCGAACTTGGCGTTCAGGATGCGCTCGGCCAGCGCGAAGCCAACCGAGTTGCTGATGCCCTGGCCCAGCGGACCTGTGGTGGTTTCAATGCCGGAGATATGACCGAACTCTGGATGACCGGCGGTCTTGGAGCCGAGCTGACGGAAATTCTTGATGTCGTCGATGCTGATATCTTCATAGCCGGTCAGATGCAGCAGGCTGTAGATCAGCATCGAGCCGTGACCGGCCGACAGGATGAAGCGGTCACGGTCCGGCCAGTTCGGATGGCGCGGATCATACTTCAGATGGCGCGCGAACAGCACGGTCGCGACATCTGCCATGCCCATGGGCATACCAGGATGGCCGGACTTGGCCTTTTCCACCGCATCCATCGAGAGGGCGCGGATGGCGTTGGCCATCTGCTTGGTGGTCGGCACATCGAGCTTGGGCAGAGTTTCGGACATCGGGCGCGGGCTTTCCTGTCGAATAAGGGGTGCCACCGGCAGCCTTAGCGTGGCTATAATACCAGGGCGAAAAGTCGCGGGGACGATGGCGTCTGACGCTATCGTCGTCAACAGCATTTCAGGCGCGTCTGACGCGCATGATGCGAACAGCATTGTCGTCGGAAGACTTGCCCGGTAGATATAGTAGCTATGAGCACGTCGGATCAGAACTATGCCCAGGCAGTTGGGCGGTTAGAGGCAGCGGTACAGCGCCTCGAATCGGCCATTCACACGCGTCCTTCGGTCCCGCCGGAGGAACTGAACCGCCTCAGCGGTGCGCTGCGTGCTGCTGAAGATCAGAATTCCGCCCTGGTGGCGGCAAACCGCAAAGCGGCCGAACGGTTGGAATCAACCATCGGACGTTTGCGTGGCCTGCTGAACGGTTGAGGCAAGAAATGCCCGAACTCGATGTCCTAGTGAATGGCCGCAACTATCGCGTGGCATGCGGCCCAGGCGAAGAAGATCGCCTGCTGCGTCTTGCCGCCGATCTCGACCGTCGGGTTCAGGGGCTGGTCCGCAGCTTCGGTCAGGCGGGCGAAGGGCAGTTGCTGCTGGTCGCTGCCCTGCTGCTGGCTGACGAACTGGACGAAGCCAAGGGCGCCGTCAAACAGATCGCAGGCCTGGACGAACGTGCCAGCGAGTCGCTGAACCAGCTTGCCGACCGGATCGAGCAGCTTGCAGAAAGCCTCGAGCACGCCTAAGTATGGGGGGCGGCGACTGCGCGGCTCGACAGGTAGCGCAATCCCCCTGGCCGATTTTCTTCCATTGGGAGCTGTCCCTGTCGGGGCCCTGGCCCCGGTAAATGGCGCCCACCTGCTTGATGCAGGCCTTGGAGGATGTCATACACCATCGACCGATGTGGTCGTCGCGCTTCCTCCCCGTCTGCCATGAATGATCTCGACGCCGAAAAGGCGCGCCTGCGGGCCGATCTTCGCCAGCGACGCAAAAGCCTTTCTGTTCAGCAACGGGAAGCGGCAAGCGAGGCCGTGGCCCAGCGGTTTCTTGATAATGCGGGCATCTTGCCACCGGTTGTCGCCGGGTATTGGCCGGTGGGCAGCGAACTCGATCCTCGCCCGCTGATGCATCGCCTGATCCATGCCGGTGTCACAGTCGCATTGCCCGTAGTGGCCGCCCTGGAGGCGCCGCTTCTGTTCCGCGCCTGGCTGCCGACCGATCTGTTGATCGAAGGACGGTTCGGGTTGGAGCCGCCGTCCGATAGACCGATGCTGGTTCCTGATTTGCTGCTGACGCCCTTACTGGGGTTCGATGCCGACCTGTATCGCCTGGGGCAGGGTGGTGGTTTCTATGATCGTACCATGGCGCTCTATCCCGCTTGCCGCCGAGTCGGGTTGGCATTCGGCTGCCAGGAAGTGCCGTTGGTGCCACGCGGTCCGTTCGATCTGCCGCTGCATGCAATGATAACTGAGCGAAAAATCATAGGCAGAATAACGAGTTAGTGCCTCATTACGGTATTCAGGTAATATTTGTGCGGTATTACCGTCTGGCATATTGCCTATTTTCTTAAGCTTAAGCAGCATGCTCCTGTGATTATTTTGTGATGGAATGTCGGGGCAGCTGACCATGGACTTTTTAAAGAATCTCGTCGAATCGAAACGGTTCGAGAGGGCGATCATCGCGCTGATCCTCCTTAATGCTATTACACTCGGGCTAGAGACCTCCAAGGCCGTTATGGATGCGGCGGGTGGGGTCATCGAACTGCTGGATCACATCATCCTGGCGGTTTTTGTTTTCGAAGTGGTGGCGCGTCTCGTCGTCTATCGCCTCAACTTTTTCAAAGACCCCTGGCGCATCTTCGATCTGCTGATCGTTGTTATTTCGCTACTGCCGGCAACCGGCAATCTCTCGATCATGCGAGCGCTGCGTGTTCTGCGCGTGATGCGCATGGTGGCGATGGTGCCTTCGATGCGCCGCGTGGTGAATGGCCTGATCGGCTCGTTGCCGGGGATGGGGTCGGTTACGCTACTGCTTTGCCTGGTGTTTTACGTCGCGGCTGTCATGGCTACCCGGCTCTATGGCGAGGATTTCGAGGAATTCTTCGGCACTATCGGCGCCTCTTCCTACACCCTTTTCCAGATCATGACGCTGGAAGGTTGGTCAGGTGAGGTGGTCCGTCCCGTGATGGAAAAGCATCCGCTGGCTTGGGCGTTCTTCCTGCCCTTCATTCTGGTAACGACCTTCACCGTGCTTAATCTCTTCATCGGCATCATCGTTTCGGCGATGGAAGATTCCGCCAAGGAAGAAGAGGTCGAGCAGGGCAACGCCCCGGCCACGGCCGATCAGCAGACGCAGATCCTTGAGGAACTGCAGGCTCTGCGCCGGGAAGTGGCTGTGCTGCGGCAGTCCACGGCTGCTCCGGTCGCCGGAGAATAGAACTGACAAGCGGGTGGCGCGTTGCGTCACCCGCTTTTCTCACTCTAGAAACTTTACGTGCGCGTAAAGTTAGCTAGAGTGATAGGCGATGAAAAACTCCTACACCATCGCCGAGCTATCGGCTGAGTTCGGCGTTACGGCCCGCGCTATCCGTTTTTATGAGGATCGCGGCCTGATCGTGCCGACGCGCAAAGGCAACCGGCGGGTCTTCAGTCCCCGCGACCGGGTGCGCCTGCGCCTTATACTGCGCGGGAAGCGCGTTGGTTTGACCCTGGATGAGATCCGGGAAGTCATTGATTTTTACGACGTCGGCCAGGACGAAATCGGGCAATTGCAGCTTCTGTTGGATAAATTGCGCCATCGCCGCGAGGCTTTGCTGGCGCAGCGCCATGATATCGACGTCCTGCTGGATGCCCTGGAGAGCCTGGAAGCAAATTGCACCGAGGGCTTGATCGCCTTGCGGGACGGTGGCAAACTGCCTCCTAAGTTGACGGTAACGTCAAGTTAGAGAGGCGGAAACTCCCGTCTCACTGGGAGGAAACATGACGCTAGCGGAAAGTTCTGCGACCGATAGGGTCGCGGCGATGATGTCCAGTCAGCCGTTTGTCGTCGCGATGGGGGTGAAGCTCCTGTCGGCGTCAAAAGGCGCTGTCGATCTGGAATTGCCCTTTCGCGCCGATCTGACCCAGCAGAATGGGTTCTTCCATGGCGGCATCGTCGGAACCCTGGCCGATATTTCCGGCGGATTTGCCGCGACCAGCCTTGCGACTTTCGATCAGAACGTCCTGACGGTCGAATATAAGATCAATCTGATGGCCCCTGCAGTCGGCGAGAAGCTGATCGGGCGCGGACGGGTCGCGCGTGGCGGCCGGACTCTGGTCGTGACGAACATCGAGATTTTTGCGGTGAAGGGCGGGGTCGAGAAGATCTGCGCCACTGCCTTGCAGACCCTGATGATTTTACCTGCCGCGCAAGCGGCATAACGTCAAAGGTGCCGCTCAGGCAGCCTGAACTCGATAAGCGGCGGCAAGCCGCATTCATATTCCGGGAGAAGACGTCCATGGCCGTCAACGAACTGCGGACCCTCAATCACAATCTGGGCGACGATCTGGAGATGTTGCGCGATACGGTGCGCCGCTTCGCCGCCGACCGGATCGCCCCCTTCGCGGCGGAAATCGACCAGACCAACGAGTTTCCGAACCATCTCTGGCGCGAGATGGGGGAACTGGGGATCCTTGGCATCACGGTGCCGGAGGAATATGGCGGCGCGGGTATGGGCTATTTTGCCCATGTGATCGCGATGGAGGAAATCAGCCGGGCCTCGGCCTCGGTCGGGCTGTCCTACGGCGCGCATTCCAACCTCTGCGTCAATCAGATCAAGCTGAACGCCAACGAGGAACAGAAGCGCAAATATCTGCCCAAGCTGATCTCGGGCGAGCATGTGGGCGCGCTGGCCATGTCGGAGCCTGGAGCGGGGTCCGATGTCGTCTCGATGAAGCTGCGGGCTGAAAAGCGCGGCGATCATTATGTGCTGAACGGCAACAAGATGTGGATCACCAACGGCCCCGATGCCGACACGCTGGTGGTCTATGCCAAGACCGATCCGAGCGCGGGGCCCAAGGGCATCAGCGCGTTCCTGATCGAAAAGGGCATGAAGGGTTTCTCGACGGCGCAGAAGCTCGACAAGATGGGCATGCGCGGCTCCAACACCTGCGAGCTGGTGTTCAGCGATTGCGAGGTTCCGGCCGAAAACCTGCTGGGAACCCTGGGCAAAGGCGTCAATGTCCTGATGTCGGGTCTGGATTTCGAGCGCACGGTGCTGTCCGGCGGCCCCATCGGGATCATGCAGGCCTGCCTGGATGTGGTGATCCCCTATATTCATGACCGCAAGCAGTTCGGTCAGGCGATCGGCGAGTTCCAGTTGATGCAGGGCAAGATCGCCGACATGTATGTCGCGCTCTCCGCCGCGCGCTCCTACGTCTATGAGGTGGCGCGGGCCTGCGAGCGCGGCGAAGTCACGCGCCGGGATGCTGCGGGCTGCATTCTCTATTCGGCTGAAAAGGCGACCTGGATGGCGCTGCAGGCGATCCAGGTGCTGGGCGGCAATGGCTATATCAACGAATTCCCCACCGGCCGTCTGTTGCGCGATGCCAAGCTTTACGAGATCGGCGCCGGAACCAGCGAAATCCGCCGCTGGTTGATCGGTCGCGAGATTTTCGGCGAGACTGCCTAAGTTATTTGTCTACGAATGGAGGGCGTTCCATGCACGATCCGATCGTCATAGCTGGCGCGGCGCGCACAGCTCTGGGTGGTTTTCAGGGCGAACTGTCCGGTTTGACGGCGCCAGCGCTGGGGGCTGTCGCGATCAGGGCGGCGCTGGGGTCACTCGCGCCCGACCATGTGGATGAAGCGCTGATGGGCTGCGTTCTGCCCGCCGGTGTCGGTCAGGCGCCCGCGCGTCAGGCTGCGCTGGGGGCGGGGCTGCCACAGGCGGTGCCGTGCTCCACCATCTCCAAGGTCTGCGGATCGGGCATGAAGGCGGTGATGATCGGCCATGACGCGATCCTGGCCGGTTCCGCCGGGATCGTAGTGGCGGGCGGCATGGAGAGCATGTCGAACGCCCCCTATCTGCTGGATAAGGCGCGCGGCGGTTATCGCCTGGGGCATGGCAAGGTCCTGGATCATATGTTCCTGGACGGCCTTGAGGACGCCTACGACAAGGGCCGCCTGATGGGCAGTTTTGCCGAGGATACCGCCCAGCATTATCAGTTCACCCGCGAGGCGCAGGATGCCTATGCCCTGGAGTCGTTGGCGCGATCCCAGAAGGCGCAGCAGGCCGGTGCCTTTGAAAAAGAGATCGCAGCGGTCGAGGTGAAGAGCCGGAGCGGTGTTGCGCAGATCCTGGTCGACGAACAGCCAAGGTCCGCCAAGCCGGAGAAGATCCCGACGCTGAAACCCGCTTTCCGCGATGGCGGCACGGTGACGGCGGCGAACTCCTCCTCCATTTCTGACGGTGCAGCGGCGCTGGTGCTGATGCGCCGTTCGGAGGCGGAGAAGCGCGGGCTGGCGGTTCGGGCGGTGATCCGGGGCCATGCGGGCCATGCCCAGGCGCCGGCCTGGTTCACGACGGCCCCGGTCGGTGCGATGAACAAGCTGCTGGATCGGATCGGCTGGAAGGCTGGTGACGTCGATCTTTACGAGGTGAACGAGGCCTTTGCGGTGGTTGCCATGGCGGCCATGAAGGAACTCGACCTGCCGCATGACAAGGTGAATGTCCATGGCGGCGCCTGCGCCCTGGGTCACCCGATCGGCGCCTCGGGCGCGCGCATCCTGGTGACGCTGCTCCATGCGCTCGAAACCTATGATCTGAAGCGCGGCATGGCGTCGCTCTGCATCGGCGGCGGCGAGGCCACGGCGGTTGCTATCGAGAGGGTCAACTGATGGGTGCGCCGGTTTTAATCGTCGGTGCCAGCCGGGGCATCGGCCTCGAACTGGTGCGGCAGTATCGCGCCTTGGGGCGTGAGGTTCTAGCGACCCATCGCAAGCCGGAAGACGCGGCGGCGATCACGGCACTGGGCGCCACGCCCTATCGCATCGATGTGACCGAAGAGGCGGCTTTGCCGGGTCTGGTCGATGTGGCGGAAGGGGCGAAGGTCGAAACGGTCATCCTGGCGGCAGGCATCCTGCTGGAAGCCGACCGCACGATGGACCCGGCCGTCATGGACGAGGCCGTGTTCCTGGAGTGCATGCGCGTCAATGCGCTGGCGCCGATGCGCCTGATGTTCCAACTGGGCCATATCCTGCCGCGTGGTGGGCGGATTGGTGTGCTGTCGACCCGCATGGCCAGCAAGGAACTGCTGGTCAGCAGCTATAACACCATGGCGTACCGGGCTTCGAAAGCGGCGCTCAATATCGCCGTCAAGGCGGCGGCCAATGCCTATGCCGCGAAGGGTGTCGCGATTTTCGCGATGCATCCCGGCTGGGTGAAGACGGACATGGGGGGAAGCGGGGCAGAGGTCGAGATCGCCGATTCCGCTGTCGGGCTGATGCAGATCGTCGAGCGGGCGGATGAAGCCACCAGCGGCGGCTTCTTCAATTACACCGGCGAAGCGCTGCCGTGGTAGGCGACCGGGGTCAAATGGCGATGCACCATCTTCATGATCGCATCGACCGACAGGGGAACTTGCACACATTCGGCGCAGCCCGCTGCGATGGCGTGCCGGGCACTTTCGGGCGAGGTGGCAAAGCCAAGGAAACGCAAATCGTACTTCTTGCGGGTGAACTGCTCGACCAGCGGCAAGACACTGTCCTGCCAGCCTTCCAGGGCCAGCAGTACAAGAAGTCCACGGTCGGCGGCGGCAAATTCGGTATTGGCTTCGGCCAAGCTGGAGATCTTGACGGCCGTAAAGCCATCGCGTTCCAGCAGGTCTCCATACAACACCAGATCGGCTCGTCGGGGCGACAGGACAAACACCCGGCGTTTTGTTGCCCGGTTCATGGTCCACATTCCCAAAAATCAGAACAAGTTAACTATTTATACACTAATTCGCGACTCAGGCAAGAAACAACCCGAAAATTTAACAGTTATTTTACTTTTCCCTTGGGTGTAGATCATGCTGCTGACTGACACGCAAGAGTTGATCCGCGATACCGCCCGCGCCTTCGCGGCGGAGCAGCTTGCCCCCCATGCTGCCGAGTGGGATCGGACACACCGCTTTCCGCGAGAGGCCCTGAAAGCCATGGGAGAGTTGGGTTTTTTGGGGATGCTGGTGCCGGAAGAGTGGGGCGGTGCCGGGGTCGATCATGTGGCATACGCCCTGGCAATCGAAGAGATCGCCGTTGGTGACGGGGCGACGTCCACGATCATGTCTGTGCATAATTCGGTCGCTTGCATGCCGATACTGAAGTTCGGTACCGAAGAACAGAAGCAACAGTTTCTTAAGCCTTTGGCATCGGGCGAGGCCTTGGGTGCCTTCTGCCTGACCGAGCCGCAGGCAGGTTCCGATGCCGCCGCTCTTAAGACGAAGGCTGCGCGCTATGGCGATCACTTTATCCTGAACGGCACCAAGCAGTTTATCACCAACGGCAAGAATGGGCAGATCGCCATCGTCTTCGCCGTGACCGATCCGGCGGCGGGCAAGAAGGGCATCAGCGCTTTCATCGTCCCGACCGATACCCCCGGCTGGCAGGTCGCGCGGCTGGAAGACAAGCTGGGGCAGCGCTGTTCGGACACCGCGCAGATCGTGCTGGAGGACTGCCGGGTACCCGCTGCGAACATGCTGGGAGCCGAGGGCGAGGGCTATAAGGTCGCGCTGGCCAATCTAGAAGGCGGGCGCATCGGCATCGCGGCCCAGTCGGTCGGCATGGCGCGCGCGGCCTTCGAGGCGGCGGTGGCCTATGCCAAGGAGCGCACCGCGTTTGGCAAGCCGATCATGGAGCAGCAGGCGGTGAGCTTCCGCCTTGCCGATTGCGCGACCCAGATTGCGGCAGCGCGGGGCCTCGTTCTTCAGGCTGCCGCTTTGCGCGATGCGGGCAAGCCCTGCCTGACCGAGGCCGCGATGGCCAAGCTCTTTGCCTCCGAAATGGCGGAGAAGGTCTGTTCGGCCGCGATCCAGACCTTCGGTGGCTATGGCTACGTCAATGATTTCCCGGTCGAGCGCATCTATCGCGATGTGCGGGTGACCCAGATCTATGAAGGTACCAGCGATATTCAGCGCCTCGTGATCGCCAGGAGCTTTGCCTGATGCCGATGCTGCCGCTTGCAACGAGCTATGAAGATCTGACGCGGAATTTCCGTTGGCAGATCCCGGCGCGTTACAATATGGCGGCCCATTGCCTGAAGAATGAAGGTCTGGCGCTGATCGAAGTCGCGTCGGATGGATCGACCACGGACTTCTCCTATTCCGATCTGGGGCGGCTGTCGGCGCGGCTGGCCAATGTGCTGGCGGCGGCGGGACTGACGGTCGGCGACCGGCTGGGGATCCTGCTGAGCCAGGGCAGCCCTTGTGCGGTCTCGCATCTCGCGGCCTATCGCAGCGGGCTGATCGCCCTGCCGCTCTTTGGCCTGTTCGGACCGGAAGCGCTGGAATATCGCCTCGCCGATAGCGGCGCCTCGGCGGTGGTGACCGACATGGCGGGCCTTGTGAAGCTGGAGGAAATCCGCGGCCGCCTTCCAGCGCTCAAAGCCGTGTTTGTCGTCGGGTTGGGCAAGGATATCGACAACGCCACGCGCGACTACGACAGCACGCTGGCCGAAGCGTCGGATTTTCACACGATCCTCGATACCGCGGCGGATGATCCGGCGGTGATCATCTATACCTCCGGCACGACCGGCCAGCCCAAGGGCGCCTTGCATGCCCAGCGGGTGCTGCTCGGTCATCTACCAGGCGTGGAGATGCCGCATCACTTCTTCCCCCAGGTGGGCGACCGCTTCTGGACCCCGGCGGATTGGGCTTGGATCGGCGGGCTGTTCGACGTGCTTATGCCCGCCCTGGCTTCGGGCGTGCCGCTGATTGCCCAGCGCATGGCGAAATTTGAACCGGACCGCGCCTTCGATCTGATCGAGCGGTTCCAGGTTAAGAACCTTTTCCTGCCACCGACGGCCTTGAAGCTGATGCGGCAGTCGAGTGGTATGGCGCGAAACATCCGCACGGTGGCAAGCGGTGGAGAGAGCCTGGGTGCCGAGTTGCTGGACTGGGGCCGGGCCACCTTCGGCAAGACCATCAATGAATTCTACGGCCAGACGGAATGCAATCTGGTGGTCGGCAATGATGCGGAGCTGTTTCCCGTGGTTCCCGGCGCCATGGGCCGCGCGATCCCCGGCCATACGGTCGCGGTGATCGATGGCGAGGGCAGGGAAGTTGCCGATGGCGAACCGGGCCTGATCGCCATCCGTCGCCCGGACCCCGTGATGTTCCTGGGCTATTGGGGCAAGCCGGAGGCGACCGCGCAGAAGTTCATTGGCGACTGGCTGGTGACCGGCGATCAGGGTTGGCGGGACGAGGCAGGCTATCTGCACTTCCAGGGGCGCGACGACGATATCATCACGTCCGGCGGCTATCGCATCGGCCCGGCGGAGATCGAGGATTGCCTGCTGAAGCACCCTGCCGTTGCCATGTGCGCGGTGGTCGGCAAGCCCGATCCGATCCGCACGGAGATCGTGAAGGCCTTTGTCGTCCTGAAGCCCGGCGCGCAGGCCTTGGCGCCAGAACTTCAGGATTTTGTCAAAACCCGCCTCGCGGCCCATGAATATCCCCGCGAGGTCGAGTTTCTGGACAACCTTCCCATGACCGCGACCGGCAAGATCATCCGGCGCGAGCTGCGGGGGCGCTGATGTTGCTACGCTTTCCTCAGCCAGTTGACCGTCGCACCGACCGCTTCCTGCAGGCGCGCGGCTTCGTCCGACAGGCGGCTGGCGGCGGCAAGCACGGTGCCGGACGCTTCCTCATTATCGCTCGCCCCCTGATTGACGCCGACCATGTGGCGGGCGACTTCGCGCGATCCGGCCGCCGCTTCAGCCACCGCGCGGGCAATCTCGGTCGTCGCGGCCGACTGCTGAGCCACCGCATCGGCAATGGCCGAGGCCGTGGTATCGAGTTTCGCGATGCTGGCCGCCACCCCTTCGATCGCCGTCGCGGCATTGTCGGTTTCTTCCTGGATACCCCGGATACGCGCAGCGATCTCCTCGGTCGCGTTGGCGGTCTGACCGGCCAGGTTTTTGACTTCCGAGGCGACGACGGCAAAGCCCTTGCCCGCTTCGCCAGCCCGCGCGGCCTCAATCGTAGCGTTCAGCGCCAGCAGATTGGTCTGGGCGGCGATGTCGGCGATCAGATCCAACACAGTCCCCACGGCCGAGGCCGCTTCGGTCAGGCGATGCATCGTCTCGCCCGCCTTGGTCGCTTCGCCGACGGCTTCGCGGGCAAGGGTTGCGGCTTCGATGGTACGGCTGTCGATTTCGCCGACGCTGGCGGTCAGTTCCTCGGCCGCCGCAGCGGCGGTTTCGACATTAACGCTGGTCTCCTCGGTCGCGGCGGCAACGGAGGTCGCGCGGCTGGAGGTCTGGCGGGCGATATCGCTCATGGTCCGGCTGGTGGCCGTCAGATCCTGGCTTTCGCCGGAAACGGCCTGCGCCAATTGACCGAGGTCGGCTTCGAGATTATCGGCCAATTCCCGCAAGGTGGCGACGCGTGTGGCTTCGGCCTGGGTCCGCAAGCTCTCCTGTTCGGCCCGCAGCTCGGCGACGGCCAGGGCATTGGTGCGGAAGACGGTGAGGGCGGAGGACATGGCGCCGATCTCGTCGGCCCGGTTTTCGGTGACCAGCTGAAACTCCAGATCGCCGCCCGCCAGCCGATGCATATCCGCCGTGATCCGGCGCAGGGGGCGGGAGATGTCGCGGGCCAGATAGACAGTCCCGCCCAGGGTCAGCAGAGCCAGGATCAGCACCGCGATCTGCGTGCCGCCTGCGCCGATGCTGACGGTGCGATGCAGGGGAGCCTCGATGGCGCGGCTGGCCTTGTCGATGGCGAGCACGGCCTGGTCGGCGGGCAGCTTGGCGGCGGCGGCCAGATCCCGGCAGCCCTGGATGGCGGCCTCGGTCCCGATGGCCTTCATGGCAAGGCTTTCGACCCAGGTATTGAGGTCGGTGCAGGCGGCGGCCGACCCGGCGACGACCTTCAACGGCGCGTCGATGCCCCGGCCCTCGGCCATGGCGAGGCGCATATCGCCCAGAGCACGCAGCGTGTCGGCATGCAGCTTTTCATAGCGCGTCGCCTTTTCCAGCTCGTAGACGCCGACGCTGGCCGTCAAGGCGAGGGTGGCGACGGCAATCATAATCGCCGCCAGTTTCTGCGGTATCGTCATCGGAACTCGGCTCCTGAAGCTGGGCAATATGAAATGAAGGAGGGCGCGTCATGACCAAAGGCGGACCGGTCGAGTTCTTTTTCGACTTCTCCTCGCCCTATAGTTTCCTGGCGAGCCATCGGATCGATGGCATCGCGCAGAAGCATGGACGCAGCGTCATCTGGCGCCCGATCTTGCTGGGTGTGGTCTTCAAGGAAGTCGGCATGGTGCCGAACGCCCAACAGGACCGGAAATGGCCCTATTGCGAGCGCGACCTGAAGCGGTTCGCGCGCTTGCATAATGTGCCGTTCGTCCTGCCCGAGCCCTTCCCCTTCTCCGGGCTGCAGGCATCGCGCGCCTTCTATTGGATCGAGGCCGAGGATCCGGCCAAGGCCCGGGTCTTTGCCCATGCGATCTTCGATGCGGCTTTCACCCAGGGGCGCGACGTGTCGCTGCCCGGCACGGTGGCGGCGATTGCGCAGGAGAAGCTGGGCATCGCGCCGGATCAGTTGCTGGCGGCGATTGCCGACGAAAACATCAAGGAACGGCTGCGTATCGAAACCGAAACCGCCTCGGCCAAGGGCGTGTTCGGCGCCCCCTTCTTCCTGGTCGATGGCGAGCCCTTCTGGGGCAACGACCGCGTGGCCGAAGTTGACGCCTGGTTGCAATCCGGCGGCTGGTAAGAAAGACGAGACCCCCATGACCATTATCCGCAGCGCCCTCGATCCGCGATCCGACCTGTTCCAAGCCAATGCAGGCGCCATGCGCTCGCTCGTCGAAGATCTGAAAGCCCATGTGGCCAAGATCGCCGACGGCGGCGGGGAGGCAGCCCGCGAGAAGCACGTGAAGCGCGGCAAGCTTCTGCCCCGCGACCGTATCCGCACTTTGCTCGACGTCGGCTCGCCGTTCCTTGAGCTAAGTCAATTGGCGGCGACAAATATGTATGAGAATGCCGTCCCGGCGGGGGGCATCATCACCGGCATCGGCCGGGTCGCCGGGCGCGAGGTCATGGTGGTGGCCAATGACGCCACCGTGAAGGGCGGCACCTATTATCCGATCACGGTGAAGAAGCATCTGCGCGCGCAGGAGATCGCCCGCCAGAACCGCCTGCCGTGCCTCTATCTGGTCGATAGCGGTGGCGCAAACCTGCCGAACCAGGACGAGGTCTTTCCGGACCGTGACCATTTCGGCCGCATCTTCTTCAATCAGGCGAGCATGTCCGCCCTGGGCATTCCCCAGATCGCGGTGGTCATGGGCTCCTGCACGGCTGGTGGCGCCTATGTGCCTGCCATGTCGGATGAAAGCATCATCGTCAAAGGGCAGGGGACGATCTTCCTAGGCGGCCCGCCCCTGGTCAAGGCTGCGACCGGTGAAGTGGTGACAGCCGAGGATCTGGGCGGCGCCGATGTCCATACCCGCACCTCGGGCGTCGCCGATCATTACGCCGTCAGCGACGCCCATGCCCTGGGGATTGCCCGCAAGATCGTCGGCAATCTCAACCGGGTGAAGCGCCACGAGTTGGATATCCGCGAACCGCGCCCGCCGCTCTATGATCCGAGCGAACTTTACGGCGTGGTGAATGCCGACCTGAAGAAACCCTACGATGTGCGCGAGGTGATCGCCCGCATCGTCGACGGATCGGAACTGGACGAGTTCAAGGCGAACTACGGAACGACGCTCGTCACGGGTTTCGCCCATATCTTCGGCTATCCGGTGGGCATCGTTGCCAACAACGGCATCCTGTTTTCCGAGAGCGCGCTGAAGGGCGCCCATTTCATCGAACTCTGCAATCAGCGCGGCATTCCGCTGGTCTTCCTGCAGAATATCACCGGCTTCATGGTGGGCCGGAAGTATGAGAGCGGCGGCATCGCCAAGGATGGTGCCAAGATGGTGACGGCCGTTTCCTGCGCTACCGTGCCGAAATTCACCGTGGTCATCGGCAACAGCTTTGGTGCCGGGAACTATGGCATGTGCGGCCGGGCGTTCGATCCGCGGTTCCTTTGGATGTGGCCGAACTCGCGCATCTCCGTCATGGGCGGCGAACAGGCGGCGGGCGTGCTGGGCACGGTGCGCCGCGACGGTATCGAAGCCAAGGGCGGCAGCTGGAGCGCGGAAGATGAGGAGGCTTTCAAGGCCCCGATCCGCGCGCAGTACGAAGAACAGGGCCATCCCTATTATTCCTCGGCCCGCCTGTGGGACGACGGGATCATCGATCCGGCCGACACGCGCATGGTGCTCGGGCTCGCCCTGTCGGCCACGCTGAATGCGCCGGTCGAGCCGGTGAAATACGGCGTCTTCCGGATGTGAGGCCAGAGATGAAGTCCATTCGTCATTCCTCTCCGCCGTCATCCCGGGACTTGATCCCGGGATCTCCTCCGGGGGCGTTTCAACGATGGCCCGGCAGGATTGGACAATCTCCCGGAGGAGATCCCGTGGTCGAGCCACGGGATGACGAGTTTTTTTGGGCGAGGACCGCGTCATGACCGACACTCTTCTTTATAGCGTCACCGACGGTGTGGCCCGGCTGACCCTCAATCGGCCGGAAATCCACAATGCCTTTGACGATCAACTGATTGTCAAACTGACGGAAACCATCGAGACGGCGGCTGCCGATCCCGCCGTGCGCGTCATCGTCCTGGCAGGCGAGGGGGCGAGCTTTTCGGCGGGCGGCGATCTCAACTGGATGCGCCGGATGGCGGGTTATTCCCACGCGGAGAATCTCGCCGACGCCCGCGCGCTCGCCAAGCTGATGGCCACCCTCGACCAGTGCCCCAAGCCGACTATCGCCCGCGTGCATGGATCGGCCTTCGCCGGTGGCCTTGGGCTGGTCGCCTGCTGTGATATCGCGATTGCGGTGCCTGAAGCCCTGTTCGCGGTGACCGAGGTGCGCCTGGGCCTGATGCCCGCCGTCATCTCACCCTATCTCATCCGGGCCATGGGCGCGCGGGAGGCGCGGCGCTGGTTCCTGACGGCAGGGCGCTTCGATGCCACCGAGGCACTGCGCATCGGCCTTGTTCATGCCGTGGTCCCGGCCGATAAGCTGGATGAAGCCGTCGCGGCAGAGATCAAGGCGCTGAAGGCGGGCGGACCGGAAGCGCTGGCGGCAGCCAAGGATCTGATTGCGCTCGCCTCTCGCCCTCTGGATGCAGCTCTGATAGACGAGACGGCACAACGCATCGCGGTCCGGCGGGCGAGCGCGGAGGGAAAAGACGGCGTGTCCGCCTTCCTCGAAAAGCGCAAGCCCGGCTGGGTCGCTTAAAAAAGGAAGCCCGCCGTCATGAGCCGTGTCGCCCCCGAACACCTCCGCCGTTGGATCGCCGATTGCCATCTGCCGCTGCTGCGCGGCCGGTTGGCAGATCGCAAACACGGGGGATTCTTCGAGCGGCTGAAGCCCGACGGCTGGCCCGATGATGTCGGCACCAAGCGCACGGTGGTCGAGACGCGGCAGCTTTATAGTCATGCCATGGGCATGGAGAGCGACCTCGCCCCGAACGACGGCCCGGCGCGTCACGCCTTGCAGTTCATCATCACCCGGTCGCGCGATCAGGAAAACGGCGGTTTCTATTTCTCGGTCCAGGATGACGGCACGCCCGCCGACAGTGACAAGCCCGCCTATACCCAGGCCTTTGCCCTGTTCGCCCTGGCCTATGCCCACCGGGTGCTGCATGTGGATTGGGCGCTGGATGTCGCCGACGATCTGATCGGGTTGATGGACGAGAAGATGGCGCACCCTGCTGGGGGCTATCATTCACTCGTCACCCGCGACTGGCAGGTGAAGCCGGATTTCCTGCGCCAGAATCCGCATATGCATCTGCTGGAAGCCTATATGGCCCTGCATGAAGCCGATCCGCGTCCGCACTATCGCGCCCATGCCGAAATGGTGATGGGCCTCTTCAAGACCAAGTTCTTCCAGGAAGACACCCACACCCTCGTCGAATATTTCGACCAGGACTGGAAGCCCGATGCTGAGCAGGGCCACCGGATCGAGCCCGGCCATCATTTCGAATGGGTCTGGCTGCTGCACCGCTATGCCAAGCTGTTCGACGATAAGAGCGTGCTGCCCTATGCCGAAAAGCTGTTCGACTTCGGCATTCAGCATGGCGTCGATAAGACCTTCGGCGGCGCCTACGACGAAGTGAACCAGCAGGGCGAGATTTTGCTCTCGACCAAGCGGGCCTGGGTGCAGACCGAATATACCAAGGCCTGGGTTGCCCGGATCGAGGATGGCGTTGGGGATGAGGATGCCAACCGCGCCGGTCTCGCCAAGTCGCTGGAGACGATGTTCACCTATTACCTGATGCCCGATGGGCGCTGGCGCGAACATCTCGCGAAAGATCTTCTGACTATCACCAATGACCGCATGCCCGGTTCGACCAGCTACCACGTGTTGCTGGCCTTGGCCGAGGCGTTGCGCGTTCTAAAATAAGAAAACCCCGGGGAGGGGAGCCATCGTGAACCGTCGCATCGCCACTCTGCTGATCGCCAATCGCGGCGAGATTGCCTGCCGCGTCATCCGTACCGCCAGGCAGCTCGGAATCAGGACCGTCGCGGTCTATTCCGATGCCGATGCGAAGGCGGCCCATGTGGCGATGGCGGATGTGGCGGTTCGCCTTGGCCCAGCCCCTGCCCGGGAAAGTTACCTCAAGGGTGATGCGATCATCCAGGCCGCCAAGGATACCGGCGCCGATGCGATCCACCCCGGCTATGGTTTCCTGTCGGAAAATGCCGATTTCGCCGATGCCTGCGCCAAGGCCGGGATCATCTTCGTCGGCCCGCCCGCCTCGGCCATCCGCGCCATGGGGTCGAAGTCGGCCGCCAAAAGCCTGATGGAGAAAGCCACCGTCCCCCTGGTTCCTGGCTATCACGGGGAAGATCAGGATGCGGCGCTGTTGCAGAAAGAAGCCGACCGCATCGGCTATCCGGTGCTGATCAAGGCCTCGGCCGGCGGCGGCGGCAAAGGCATGAAGGTGGTGCAGTCCGCCGCCGATTTCCCTGAACAACTGGCCTCTGCCCAGCGTGAAGCCCAGGCTTCCTTCGGCGATGCCAAGGTGCTGGTGGAAAAATACCTCACCCGCCCGCGCCACATCGAAGTCCAGGTCTTCGCGGATACGCAGGGCGAGTGCGTCTATCTCTTCGAGCGGGATTGTTCGATTCAGCGCCGCCATCAGAAGGTGGTGGAGGAGGCGCCTGCTCCCGGAATGACTCTCGAGCGTCGTGCCGCGATGGGCAAGGCCGCTTGTGATGCTGCCCGCGCGGTTGGCTACGTCGGTGCCGGGACCGTTGAGTTCATCGCCGAAGGCGACGGTTTCTATTTCATGGAGATGAATACCCGCCTCCAGGTCGAACACCCGGTGACCGAAGCCATCACCGGCCAGGATCTGGTCGAATGGCAGATCCGGGTGGCCGAGGGCGCATCCCTGCCGTTGACCCAGGAGCAATTGACCCTGACGGGTCATGCGATCGAAGTCCGCCTCTATGCCGAAGATCCGCAGAAGGAATTCCTGCCCCAGACCGGGCGTCTGGCCCATTTGCGTCTGCCCGAAGGCCTGCCCGGCGTGCGCGTCGATAGCGGCGTTCGAACCGGCGACAGCGTCTCGATCCACTACGATCCGATGATCGCCAAGGTGATCGCGGAAGGCGCCACCCGCGATGAAGCGATCCGCCGTCTGTCGGCGGCCCTTGGGGCAACGGAGGTCGTCGGCCTCAATACCAACCGCACCTTCCTGAAAGCCATCATCGATCATCCCGCCTTTGCGGATGCCGATCTCGATACCGGCTTCATTGAGCGTTATCGCGCCGACCTGCTGCCCGCCCCGCAGGCTGCCGACGATCTGATGCTGGGACTTGCCGCCCTGGCCCTGCTGGAGCAGGCCCGGGCCGAAGCGTCCGACCATTTCGCCGGAACCAGCGATCCCCATAGCCCCTGGGCGCAGACCACCGGCTGGCGCCTTAACCGCGATGCCTTCAACGATCTCCATCTGATGGATGGCGAGCACCCCTTGACCGTGCGGGCGCATTTTGTTGGCGGCGACATGTCGCTCGATCTGCCGCGCGGTCGCACGCCGGTCTTCGGAACCTTGCAGGCCGATGGTCGATTGGCGGCACAGATCGGCGACCGCAGCGTCACTGCTCATGCTTTCCGCGAGGGGGCCTCCCTGACGGTGCAGGCCGATGGGCGCCAGCATCGCTTCACGGTGATCGACCCCCGCGACAATAGCGGCGTCGAAACAGGCGGTGGCGGCAAGCTGACCGCCCCCATGCCGGGCAAGGTCGTCGCCGTGAAGGTGGAGGCCGGGCAAAGCGTGAAGAAAGGGCAGCCGCTGATGGTGGTCGAGGCCATGAAGATGGAGCATACGATTGCCGCCCCGCGTGACGGTGTCGTCCAGACGATCCGCTTCTCCGCCGGGGATCTGGTGGACGATGGCGCCGAGCTTCTGACCCTCGAAGCGCTGGAGGGTTGAGCCATGGCGCTGCCGAAGTTCGTCAAGATCGTCGAAGTCGGCCCCCGCGACGGGCTGCAGAACGAAAAAACCATCGTGTCGGCGGCGGTCAAGGTCGCCTTGATCGACGGTCTCGCCGCCACGGGTCTACGGACGGTGGAAAGCGGGGCGTTCGTGTCGCCCAAATGGGTCCCGCAGATGGCGGATACCGCCGAGGTGCTGGCCGGAATCAAGCCGCGACCGGGCGTCGCCTATCCGGTGCTGGTGCCGAACCTCAAAGGGTTTGAGGGGGCCTTGGCCTCGGGAGCCAAGGAGATCGCTGTTTTCGGCGCGGCTTCCGAAGCCTTCAGCCAGAAGAACATCAACTGCTCCATCGCCGAAAGCCTGGAGCGTTTCGCGCCGGTGATCGAGGCGGCCAAAAGCCACGGCATCAAGGTGCGCGGCTATGTCTCCTGCGTGCTGGGCTGCCCTTATCAGGGGGATGTGCCGGTGTCCGAGGTCGTGCGGGTCTCCCAGGCCCTGGCGGATATGGGCTGCTATGAGGTGTCGCTCGGGGATACAATCGGTGTCGGCACACCGGGCAAGGCGCGGACGATGGCCTCGGCGGTGGCGGATGCCATCGGTCTGGAGCGAACGGCGATCCATTTCCACGATACCTACGGTCAGGCGCTTGCCAATATCCTCGCCTGCCTGGAGATCGGTGTTTCGACCCTCGACAGCGCTGTTGCCGGTCTGGGCGGCTGCCCCTACGCCAAGGGGGCCAGCGGTAATGTGGCGACCGAGGATGTCGTCTATATGCTGAATGGCCTGGGCGTGGAGACCGGGGTGAATCTTGACCTGCTGGCAGCGGTCGGCCGGGTCATCTCTGAGGCACTGGACCGTCCACCTGCCTCCAAGGTCGCGCTTGCCATGGCAGCGAAGCTGGCCGATCTGGGGTAACGCGGTAAGCTCGTAAAGCCTGCAATTGCAAATTCGCCCAGGCGGGAGGATAGTTTTCTTCGAGGCTCGAACAGAGCGGGGGAGAAGATGACCAGGTCCTGGCGTCTGGCGGCGATCCTGTTTTTGTGTCTGAGTGGCCCGGCGCTGGCATTGGATATTGTCTCCGGTCCCGGCTACGCGCCCTTTGCCGATCCCCATTTGCCCGAAGGTGGCATGCTGACCGATGTGGTCCGTAAGGCCTATGCCGGTGCTGGGGTTGAGGCGACGATCACTTTCCTGCCCTGGAAGCGCGCCTATAGCGAGGCGGCAGAGGGACGTTACACCGCAACTTTCCCCTATGTGCTGACCGATGAGAGGGCGCGGGATTTTCTGTTCTCCGATCCGCTTTATGTCGTCAAACGCCGGGTATATCTCAGCGCTGCCACCGGGGTGATCTACCGCGATCTTGCTGATTTAAAGGGGCGCAAAGGCTGCATGGAGATCGGCAGCACGCTGCCAAATGAGGTCGAGGCTATGATCCAACGCGGCGAGATCTCGGCCGAGCGTCCGGCTGACCTGCAGAGTTGCGCCCGCATGCTGGCCGCCGGGCGGGCGGATTTCTTCATCATCAACGAACTGGCCGCCAACGACTTCATCCGTAAATCCGGGGTGCCGAAGGGATCGATCCGGATTGTGGAGAAGCCCTATGGCGAAACCGGCCAGCATCTGCTGATCTCCCGTCGCTTGCCGGGGGCGGAGCAGGCGCTGGCGGATTTCAATGCCGCTCTTGCCCGACTTAAGGCCAGCGGCGACTACGACCGGATCGTCGAGCGTCATCTCGCGCAATAAGGCACGTCTATAACAGACAGTTATCGAGTGCTCCCGTTGACGGCGCCCGTGGGGTCTTCTACATCCTGAGGCGCAATGTTGAACATCATCCGCCTCTGTGTCGGCTGCGAGTCGATTGAAGACGTCCAGCAATGGCAATGCGACCCCGCGCGCGACTTGCCTGCGCCCTGGTCCGAGCATGTCTATACGCTGACGACCATGTATCCTAAGCGGGCGGATGAGCTGCTGGACGGCGGTTCGCTCTATTGGATCATCAAGGGCCGCATCGCCTTCCGGCAGCGCTTTGTCCATATCGACCGGGTGTCGTCGGAGGACGGCGGTCAGCGCACGCGCTTCATCCTGCGCCGCGAATGGATCGAAACCGTGCCGACCTTCGCGCGTCCGTTTCAGGGCTGGCGATATTTTGAACCGGAACGGGCACCGGCGGATCTCAACCGCGTTGAAGGGACGGGGGATGTTCTCCCGGCCGAGATGGCTGCCGAGCTGAAGGCGCTGGGCCTAATCTGACCCTATAAGGAAGTACCCCCTATGCGGATCGCGCTGGTTCTCAATGCAGATAGCGGGACGATCCGCGGTCTCGAACCGATATCCCTTGCCCAGGAACTGGTGCAGATCATCGTCACCAGTGGTGACGATGTGGAGGTCGAGCTGTTCCTGTCCTCCCGCGACACCATCGCCATCGATCTACTGCGGGCCTTCGGCTCCGGCGCCGAGCGGGTGCTTGTTGGTGGGGGAGACGGTACCATCCGTTCGGCCGCCGAACAGGCGATCCATACCGGCGTGCCTCTGGGTGTGTTGCCGCTCGGGACCATGAACCTCTTTGCCAAGTCGCTCTCGATCCCGCTCGATTGGAAAGAGGCTGCCAGGGCTTTGGCTGTTGGCCCCACACTTAAGGTGGATGGCGCGACCCTCAATGGGCGTCTCTTCCTCTGCCAGTCGGTCATGGGGCTGCTGCCGCGCCTCTCCCGCCATCGTGAGGCGATCCGGGGAACTGGGGCTCCCTATCGCTGGTGGCTCTATATAAAGGCGATGGCGTCGGTGATGGCGCGCTCGCGGCGCCTGAAGTTCGAACTGCAGTCGGACTACGGTCGCCGCCGGGTCAAGGCCCTGACGCTTGCCGTCTCGAACAACCTCTATAAGGAAGAGCCCGGCGCCTTCCTGTCGCGCGCCTCCCTGACGGATGGTGTGCTGGGTCTCTATATAGCCAAGCATCGTCACTGGTGGTGGCTGGCCGTGCTGACGGTTCAGATGATGTTCGGGCGCTGGGATGCGGACAATGCGTTCGAGCGGGTGGCGGTGCGGGATCTCTCTATCGGTCCGGCCGGGCGTCGCTTCCTGGTGGCAACCGATGGCGAGGTCGAACGGATGACGGCGCCGCTGCGCTTCGCGATTCTGCCGAAAGCCTTGCCGGTGGTGGTTCCAGAGCAGTCGGATAAGAAAATGCAGATTGTTGATAAATAGCAGTTGACCCTATCTGCGTCGCGGCCTATAACCCCGCTCACGCCGCGACGACGTGGTGCTGA
>NZ_JBHUIP010000011.1:0-145672 GCF_042683105.1 Lacibacterium aquatile | reverse complement strand
TCAGCACCACGTCGTCGCGGCGTGAGCGGGGTTATAGGCCGCGACGCAGATAGGGTCAACTGCTATTTTCACAAATTTGCATTCTTCTCGTCCAAACGGTCAAAGAACGCTAGACCCCGGCGTTGAGTCACCCACCCAACGGCACCCTATATATAGAGAGCCGTATATAGAGTGCGCCCTCCCCACCCATTCGACGCTTCGCTCCCCCTGCTGAACATCCGGCCTCTTGACTCCTCAAACTTATCAGATAAGTTGCTAGGTAGATAAATGATAGGTGGCCGGAATGAACGGCGCCTTCGGAGGAAATCTGTTTGTGGGGCGGCAAGGTTGTCTGTAAGAAATAGCCATCTTCTGCAACAGAATCGGTATGTAAGCCGCAGTGGCCTTCGGATTTTTCTTTGATTTCAATGGTTGGCCGACCACCCCTGCCCCGCCCCATATTGAGCTAAAATCGCTCTTCAGCCCTGCTCTGGGCTGAATTCGGGGTAGAGGTTGCAGCGATCCTCTATAATTCGGGGAGATATTGCAGGGAACCTCTACAGAGCCGAGGGGGATATTGCAGCTTTCCTCTGCTTTTTTGGCCAAGATGCCCCGAGAACAAACCGGAATCGACCTTCGGACCGATAATCATTGGTGCCAATTACTTAGCAGCCGGGATTCGAGAACAATCTCTATGACCGATTGGTCAAAGTGTGTGTCTCGCTATAGCGCGAGGCATAACGTGGTCGGAATCGGGCAGGGACGGGAGCAAATGACCCCATATGCTGACGGCAGACCCGAAATCGGCGCGTAATTTCAAGGCTTTGGAAAACCGGTTTTGGGGCCGGAAAATGATGGTCAGAGGGCCGGTTCGAGCTAAAAGCGGCTCAATGGAGCTGATTTTTGCGGTATTTAGATCCGCTTGAGATGCCCCCGCCGGGCGATTAGGTCGCACCAGGGATTCGCGGTTTGCAGGGATCGGATCGTTATCGAGAAACCCGCCGCAGCCCCACCGCCAGCGACACATTCACCAGTCCGATAATGACCAGCATCGTCAATGTCGGCACGACACCGGCACCGGACAGGATCATCGCAGTAATTGTCGGGGCTGCTGCCTGGGCAATGAGCCCCGGTCTCGCCAGCTTCCCCATAACCACCGGGTAGCGGTCCTTCCCGAAGAGGGCGAGTGGCAGCGTGCCACGGGCAATCGACCAGATGCCGTTGCCCGCCCCATAGAGGACCAGGGCAACCCCCGGCAGCGGGAAATCCACCAGCAGCAGAACCATCCCCGTCGAGGTCAGGGCAACCGAAGCGATGAGCGTCCAGATCGGGTGAAGCTTCCGGCCCACGGTCATTTCGATAATGCGCGCTCCCACTTGGGCCGGGCCGAGAAGCATGCCCATGGAGACCGCGAAGGCGAGGCTGTAGCCCCGTTCGGTCATCAGGGTGATCAGATGGACCGAGATCACCGAGGAGATCACATCGCAGCCGATGGAGATCACCGCCAGAATCGGGAAGACCAATCGATGGACCGGTGGCGCATCCGAGGTCACATCCCCACTCGATGCCTTGGCGCTTTCGGGCTGGTGGTCCTCGGCGGGCAGTCCGAACAGGATCAGGGGCAGTGAAATCGCCAGATGGATCACGGCATAGGCGAAGCAGGCAGATCGCCAGCCATAGCTCTCCATCAGCAGCGTTGTCAGCGGCCAACAGACGGTGGAGGCGAAGCCACCGAAGAGAGTCAGGGTCGAGATCGCCGGTCGGGCCTTGTCTCCGAAGATCCGCCCCAAGGTCGAGAAGGCCGCGTTGTAGAGGGTGGCACTCATCCCGAGCCCGATAATGATCCAGGCAGCGAAGAAGCTCACCAGATCCACACTGATCCCGAGAAGGGCCAGACCGGCAGCCAGAACCAGACTGCCACCAGCCACTGTCTTCCGGCCCCCACGAGCCGCGATCAGCCTGCCGACCTTCGGGGCTACCAATCCCGAGATCAGGGAACCAACCGCCATGCCGCCCACCGCCCAGGCGATGGGCCATGTCATCTCGGCGGCCACCTCCTTGGCGATGATGGCCGAGAGATAGTAGGACGATCCCCAGGCCAGGATCTCAACGATCCCGAGCGCGGAGATGATCCCGAACCGCCGAGAAGGGGCGATGACGACTTCAGCAGTCACCTAGCTGCATCCACAGCCGTTGCCGGTCGCGATCTTCTCTTTCAGATCATCAATGCAGCAGGCTTCAACGGCGACTTCCTTCGGAGCCGGACCGCCGCAGCAACCCGACGATGCCACCTCACCGACCACGATGGGTTTGGTCGAGCAGACGCCCGTCTCCGGCAGGATCAGCCGCACATCATCCGCCGACACCAGATCCCCGGCGATGGCAGCGACGACCGAACGGACCTGTTCATAGCCGGTCAGCAGCAGGAAGGTCGGGGCGCGGCCATAAGACTTGATGCCCACGGTGTAGAAGCCCGTCTCCGGATGGGCGAGTTCCCGATGCCCATGGGGCGGCACGGAACCGCAGGAATGGAGATTCGGGTCGATCAGCGGCCCGAGGGCTTTGGAGCTTTCCAGCCAGGGATCGAGATCAAGGCGTAGTTCGCGGGTGAATGCGAGGTCGGGACGCTGGCCGGTGGTCACCACGATCCTGTCGATAGGTCCGAGGGTCACGGTGCCTTTGTCGGTATCGCCGCGTACCAGCAGCCGACCATCCTGCCCCAGGATCGCCTCGACGGCAAAACCGGGGGTCAGGGCAATCGAGCCGCTTTCGACTTCCGACCGGAGGCGATCCCCGAGTTCACCACGGGCCGCCAGCTTGTCTGCCTTGCCGCCCCCATAGACGCGGGTGAGGTTCCGGCTGCGGGTCGCCCACAGCATCTTGGTTCCGGGAGTCTTCTGGGATAGCCGGTCGAGATCGAGCAGCACATTCGCCGCCGAATGCCCGGCCCCGACCACCAGCACCGTCTTCCCGACATAGGTCTCGCGATCACGACCCAACACATCGGGGATGCCATAGACGATGCGATCCTTGAAGGTCTTTTCCCCTTCCGCCGGGGTGCCATCCGCCCCAAGCGGGTTTGGGCTGCTCCAGGTGCCCGAGGCGTCGATCACCGCACGAGCAAGATCCCGCCGCAGACCATCCTTGGTCTGGACCGACAACACGAAGGGCCGATCCTCGCGGCCACGGGTGACCACCTTGTCCATATGCTGGCGGGAGATTGCCGTCACCTTGACGCCGGTCTCGATGGCCTCGGCGAGGGCGGGCACGGCGGCCAGCGGCTTCAGGTAACGCTCGATCAGTTCGGCACCGGTCGGCATCACCTCCGGTTCGGGGGCAAGCCACCCTGCCTTCTCCAGCATCCCCTTGGCGATCTCATCCACGTTGTATTTCCAGGGCGAGAACAGCCGGACGTGGCCCCAGTCGCGGATGTGATTGCCCACCTTATCTCCCGACTCATAGAGCTTCACGGGCAGGCCACGGGCGATCAGATGGGCGACAGCGGCGAGACCGACAGGTCCGGCCCCGATCACGGCGACGGGAAGGATGTTTGTATGGCTCATCATCGGCTCCTTCAATTATTCCAGAATCATTGAAATACTAGATCAAAAAAAGGGCGACCTAAGCCGCCTCATCGGTTCCACAGCAGGCTTCCTCAATGCAGCATTCCTCGACCAGGAAACCCACAAGGGCATTCATGGCGGGATATTGCGCCCGGCAGATCAGGGTGGTGGCCTGTCGTTCCTGGCTGACCAAACCGGTCGCGATTAACCGTTGAAGATGGTGGCTCAAGGTCGATGCGGCGATGCCGATCCGCTCCTGAAGCTTCCCCACCGGCAGACCGTCGTGACCGGCCCGGACCAGGGTGCGATAGATCGAAAGCCGGGTCACGTTACCCAGGGCTTCCATCTGTTTGGCTGCTAATTCGATTTCCATGGAAATAATCTGATCCGGGGTCATCAGGGAGTCAAGCGACTATTTCAACGATTGTCGAATAATGAGAGGAGCAGGCACCCAATGGATGCCTGCTCGCGCTTTAATGTCCCGAATGATCTTCCGTCTTCGGCCCGGTGGCACCCGGCTTATCGACGGCGAGTTCAACCATGACCGGCCCCGCCTTTTCGAACACCAGCGTCAGCGGCACCTTAGTCCCGATCTTCAGTGGTTCCTTCAGCCGGACCAGCATCAGATGCATGGTACTTGGCTTCATGGCGATAGTAGTCCCGACCGGGATGACCAGAGACTGGATCTGCCGCATCTGCATGATCCCGCCCTCATCCTTGTTCTCGTGAAACTGCACTTCCGACGATGCCGGTGATGTCGCCGAGACCAACCGGTCTTCGATCATCCCTTTGTTCTCGAAGGTCATGTAGGCGGCCCCGGTGGTGATCCGGGGCGGTGTCGCCCGTGCCCAGGGATGATCGATGCGGATCTCGCCCGCCTTGAACTCATGGGCCTGGGCGGCACCGGCCAGTAGTGTGGCAAGCGCGGCAATAAGGATCGTGGGTTTCATGGATCAGGCCCCTGCCTTGCTGAGAACTTGGCGGAGACCAGTGGTGATCCGCTCCGGGGTGTCTTCATGTTTGAAGAAGGCGACGAACTTGCCCTCGGGGTTCATCACGTAGATGAAGCCGCTGTGGTCCATGGTGTAGCTGTCGCCCTGGGGCACCTTCCTGAAATAGATCTTGAAGGATTTCGCGAGGCCCGTGATCTGCTCGACCGATCCGGTCAGACCGATGATCCGGGGATCGAAGGCGTCGGTGTAATCTTTCACGATTTCCGGCGTATCGCGCTCGGGATCGACGGTGACGAACAGCGGCACGAAGGCATCGGCTTTGCCACCCATCCCATCCAGGGCCGCCGCAATGGTGCCGAGTGCGGTCGGGCAGACATCCGGGCAATGGGTGAAGCCGAAAAAGTAGATCCGGTATTTGCCGGGGAAGCTCTGATCGGTCGAGATCGCGCCGGTTTCATCGAGGACGCTATAGGCCCCACCGATATCAGGCAGTTCCCCGAAGAAGGTCTTCGACTTTGGTTCAGGCTTGTAGAGCCATAGGGCAACGCCCGCACCAGCGGCGAGCATCAGGACGCCCGTCAACAGGGCGATCAGGGTCTTTTTCTGGGTCATGATTTCTCATCTTCTGATTGGAAAAGGTCGGTCAATTTCCGATCAGAAGGGAGGTGCTCGCGGTCTTGCCTGCGGAGATATAACGGTCGCGTTGTCCGGTAGCGATGGATCTGCCGACCAGTCCTTATGCTCCAGGTCGAGCGGCAGGATCGCGACGACGGTTCCTGGAGGTGATGCGAGATCGAGCGCGTGTTTGCCGGTACAGAAGGAGCAATGACCGTCGAGAATACTTTCCCGATGGGGAGCAGCATCCTCACCGTTCTCCAGCACCATCTGGATCACACCGGCGGGTGTACAGATCGGGACACTGAATTTGCCGGACGCAGCCTGAAGCGGTCCCGGCAGGCTGAATGCCGTGACCGCGAGGATGACCAGCAGGGCCAGCCAACGTCTGACGATGGTCATCTTCCTAACCAATCGTTGCCAGCCAGGGGAAGGTTTCGAGGAACCAGAGGGCGAGGTCGGTCAGACGACCGGTCATCAGCAGAAGACCCATGGCGATCATGCCAAACCCGCCGACCGCCTTCACCGCCGGGGCAAATCGACGCCAACGCCCGATGCGCGTTTGCAGACCGTCATAGGTCGCCGCCGCCAGGAGGAACGGGATGCCAAGGCCAACACTATAGGCGGCCAGCAGAATGATGCCATTCAGGCTTGGGGCACCGGTCGTCAGGGTGAGGATCGCCCCCAGGATCGGCCCGATACAGGGCGTCCAACCGAAGGCAAAGGCCAAGCCGACGAGATAGGCCCCGATGGGCGTTCCACCAGACAGGCGACCATGCCATCGCCAGTCCCGTTGCAGCACGGCGGGCGTCAGCGTGCCCAAGGTCAACAGACCGAAGACGATCATCATCACGCCGCCCGCGATCCCGGCTTCCCATCGGTATTCCAGCAGCAGGTCGCTCAGCAGGTTGGCTCCGGCCCCGAGCAGCACGAACACGGTCGAGAACCCGAGGACGAACCATCCCCCGAGCCACAGGCGGCGATGTTTGGTCGGCACCGGGCCATCGCCGCTGCCGCAGACATAGGCGATATATCCCGGCACCAGGGGCAGGACGCAGGGCGACAGGAAGGACGCAAACCCCCCGAAGATCGCGGTCGCCAGACCGATGAGCGTCAGGCTGATCATCGTGCCGGTTCCGGCTTCCGCCCCTTGGCGGACGCCAGCAACAGCAAGGCCACGCCGAGGAAGAGGAAACTGTCCGCGAGATTGAAGGTCGGCCAATGCCAGCCCCATCCGTGGATATCGAGGAAATCGACCACGGCCCCAATGCGAATACGGTCGAGGGCATTACCAAGCGATCCGCCGACCATCAATCCATAGCCAACCGCTTCCAGCCACAGACGGGTTTTGAAGGCCATGACGCTGAAGAAGATCGCCGCAAGGATGGCGATCCCGGTCAGTGCCCATCGGGTGCCTTCTCCATTCCCGGCGAACAGGCTGAAGCTGACACCGGTATTGTAGCCAAGGGAGAAGTTGAAGAAGGGCAAGACCACGACCGATCCACGCTCCACCAACCATTCCAGCATCCAAAGCTTGCTCAACTGATCGAGACCGAAGGCGGTGAAAGCGGCTACTCCACCGGCAAAACGCGGGGTCATCGCGTCGCCCCCGACATCTTGACGAAGGTGATCGCGAAGAAGAGGGCGACCAGGGCCAACAGCGCGATCAGCATCGCCCAGTTCCGCCGCTTGCGACGGCGTAGGAGATCCTTGTCGTCGCTCATGGCCGGGCTCCGCCCTTCACCTCACCCTCGATCAGGTCGAGAAGCCCTTGCGCGCTGAAATCGGTGAGGGGTTTGCCGTTGACGAAGAAGGTCGGCGTTCCCTTGACGTTGAATGCCTTCACGTCGGCCATGTCCTGCTGAATAACCTCGGTCACTTCGGGCAGGTAGGCTTCGCGGCGAGCGCGTTCGATATGCAACCCTGCCGCCTCGGCAAAGGTCCAAGCTTTGGCGAGATCCGGGGCACCATGGACCGCCCATTCCGGCTGCTTGGCGAAGAGCGCGTAGAGAACCGGATCGAATTTCATCTGACGGCGAGCCGCTTCCAGGATGCGAACAGCTTCCTCCGATCCCTGATGGAAGGGCGTGTAGCGCACCACGATCCGGATCTGGTCGGGATACATCGCCATGATCTGCTTCAGGATCGGATAGAAGGCCCGGCACGCCTCGCAGGACGGATCGAGGAATTCGACGACCGTCACCCGCGCATCGACCGGCCCGATGATCGGCGAATGAGACCGGATCAGTTGCCCCTCTGCGGTCGAAACCGCCGCCGTGATGGCTGCCTTCTGCGACCGGTCATAGTACCAGGCCCCACCAGCAAAGAGGACGACCGCAAACAGGGCGGTGAGAAGAACGATGAGACGCCGGTTCATGACGTGACCTTTCGGCGAACGGCCAGCAGCAGAGCCGCAATGGCGAGGAAGGTGATGAGGGAGAGGATCGGCAGCGGCAGACCGGCAAAGCTCATGTCGGCGCTGGCACAGGACGGGCCTTGGCCGCAGGGCGTGATGCCCTCCGGGATGACCTTCAGGAACAGCAGGGAATGGAACAGCGCGACGGCACTTCCGATACCCGCCAGGGGCAAGGCATAGGCCCACACCGACCCATCGTTCCGGATCAGGGCAATGCCCAGGATGACGGCCAGCGGAAACATGAAGACACGCTGGAACCAACAGAGGTTACAGGGCGCTTGGCCCATCACCTCGCCGATGAAAAGCGCACCGAGGGTCGCGGTGAGGGCCACCAACCAAGCGGCGAACAGCAGACTCCAGAGACGGGAGTCCTGTGTGAGATTTGACATGGGAATAGTCCGAATAGGGAGATGCCCAAACCCCAACCCCCGCGTGATTGGGAGAAAGGGTTTCGGTGCTTCTGAACGGAAACGGTCCTGCTGGACCCGTTCACCCTATAGCCGGGGGATCTCGTGGCTTGTTTGGTCGCTCTTGCAGATCGGCGACCCCGAATTCCACGCTGGTCTCGTTCCAGGCGACCGCCGGGGAAGCTTCCGACGAGAAGACGACGACGCTATCGACCGCGACCGGGGCCAGGACTTTATGGGCACTGCACAGCATGCAGTGATAGGCATGGGAAACCGCTATCTGGTCGTCGGATTGTGCGGTCTCGCACAGCACGCCAGGGCCGAAGAGTGCGACGATGGCGGCCCGCTCCTGGCTTTCTGTCTGCATGCCCGCCGCACCGGGGCTGACGAACCCCATGATGAGGATCGACAGGACGGCCAGCATCGCCCACGCCCGCCGCATCAGCAGCAGGCGGTTACGGCTTTCCTTTCCGATGTATCGGTCCCGAACCATGGCGTGAAGATCAGCCCACCAGCGTCGCCCGTCAACTCAGTCCTTATGTCGCAGCAATCGCAGGGCGTTGGCCGTCACCAGCACCGTTGCACCGGTATCGGCCAGGATCGCCATCCAGAGCGGCGTGGTGCCGAGCATGGTGGTGACCAGGAACACACCCTTCAACCCCAGTGCCAAGGTGATGTTTTGCCAGATATTCGACAGGGTGGCCCGCGATAGCGAGACGAGTTCGGCAACCCCAGTCACCCGGTTCTTCAGCAAGGCAACTTCCGCCGTCTCCAGGGCGACATCCGTCCCGCCGCCCATGGCGATACCGACCGATGCGGTTGCCAGGGCCGGAGCATCGTTGATGCCATCACCGATCATCGCGATGGGGCCTTCCGCTTTGTAGGCACTGATGGCGGCGAGCTTGGCATCGGGCAGCAGTTCCGCCTTGGCCTCGATCCCCAGTTTGGAGGCGATGGCCGTGGCGGTACGGGCATTGTCGCCGGTCAGCATCACCGTCTTGATGCCGAGGCCATGCAGCTTCTTCAGACCCTCGACGGCATCCGCACGCGGCTCATCCCGCAGGGCGATCACGCCCAGGATGCGCTTGCCCTCGGATACCACGACAACCGTCTTGCCCTCGTTCTCCAGGGCGAGGATACGGGCCGACAGATCCTCGGGCATTTCGCCCTGCTCGCGGGCCTGGATCGGGGAACCGACGGTCACGAAACCGCTTTTCAGCCGCGACATGACGCCCTTGCCCGGCGTCGCGATGGAACCACCAAACGCACGGGGGATCTCCAGCCCCAACCGTTCGGCTTCGGCGATGATGGCGAGGCCCAAGGGATGACTCGATCCCTGTTCGACCGCCGCCGCCTTGGCGATCATCTCGTTGGCATCTTCGAGACCGACGACATCGGTCACCTGGGGATTACCGACCGTTAGAGTGCCGGTCTTGTCGAAGGCAGCCGTCTGGATCTTACCCAGGGTTTCCAGCGCAGCCCCGCCCTTGATCAACAGCCCATTGCGGGTACCGCGTGCGAGGCCCGAAGCGATAGCAGCAGGGGTCGAGATGACGAGGGCGCAGGGGCAGGCGATTAGCAGAACCGCCAGACCGCGATAGATCCAGGTCTGCCAATCGGCACCCAGAGCCAGCGGCGGAATAACCACGATCAGGGCCGAGACCACCATGGCTGCCGGGGTATACCAGCGGCTGAACTTATCGATGAAGCGTGCTGTCGGTGCTTTCGATCCCTGAGCCTCTTCGACCATATGGACAATGCGGGCGATGGTATTATCGGCGGCTGCCTTGGATATCTCGATCCGAAGTTCGCCATTGGCATTGATGCTGCCCGCATAGACCCCGGCCCCAACGGTCTTGGCGACCGGCACGGATTCGCCGGTCACCGGGGCTTCGTTCACCTCGGACGTGCCTTCGACGATCTTGCCATCGGATGGGATGCGATCACCGGGGCGGACAACCACGATATCGCCGACAGCAAGGCTTTCGACCGGCACCGTCTCCACGGTCTCGCCGATGACCTTCCGGGCGGTACGCGGCACCAGATCGACCAGGGCCTTGATACCGGCACGGGCACGACCGGCAGCGACACCTTCCAGCAGTTCGCCGACTGCGAAGAGGAACACCACGACCGCTGCCTCACCGGCTTCACCGATGGCGATGGCCCCGATGGTGGCGACGGCCATCAGCGTCTCGATGCTGAAGGGCGTGCCGGACCGGATGCCCTCGAAGGCATGACGGGAGATCGGCACCAGACCCACTAGGGCAGCGGCGATGAAGGCCCAATGCCCCCATGAGGCTTGGATCAGGGAAACGCCATAGGCGACGGCCAGCAGGACACCGGTTCCGATGGCAAGGCGGCCCTTCGGGCTCCGCCACCATGCGCCTTCAGTTGGGCCATGGTCGTGCTCGTGGTCATGATCATGGGCCGCAGCCCGGTTGGGATCGACCGGAGTGAAGCCGAGGGCGCGGATCTTGTCTTCGATGGTCGCGCGGCTGGTGCGATCCTCATCCAGCATCAACGAGAGCGATTCCTGACCATAGCTGACCGAGATATCGGTCACGCCCGGCAGGCGCTTCATCGCGTTTTCGATCTTCACGGCGCAGGAGCCGCAATCCATACCTTCGACACGCAGCTTCAGGGGGCTGGCGGCGGTCATGATGTCACCTCGACAAACCTTCAGTGACCCCCGATATAGGGCCTGTAGCAACTACAGGGTCAAGAGCATGGCGAGCGATTTTTTGGCAATCGGCGATTTATCCCGCGCGACCGACACCAAGGTTGAGACCATCCGCTATTACGAGCGCATCGGTCTGCTGCCCGAACCGGGGCGCACGGCGGGAAACTACCGGGCCTATGGACAGGATCATCTCGCCCGTTTGAGCTTCATCCGCCGGTCGCGCGACCTCGGCTTCTCCATCGAACAGGTGCGCGAACTATTGGGCCTCGCCGATCAGAAGGACCGGTCGTGCGAGGCGGTCGATGCCATCGCCAAGCAGCATCGCGATGAGGTGGATCGCAAGATCGCCGACCTCATGTCCCTGCGCCGGGAACTCGACAACATGGTCAACCAGTGCCAACACGGCACCGTTGCCGATTGCCGGATCATCGAGGCTCTGTCACCGGTCGGATAAACATCTGGCCTTTCAGCCAGAAGGCAACGCGCACCAACAGTATCAGCACCGGCACTTCCACCAGCGGCCCGATGACGGCGGCAAAGGCCACCGGTGAGGCCAGCCCGAAGGCGGAGATCGCCACGGCGATGGCGAGTTCGAAGTTGTTGGCTGCCGCCGTGAAGGCGATGGCCGTGGTCCTTGGGTAGTCCTTGGCGATCCATCGGCCCAACAGGAAGCTTACCCCGAACTGCACCAGGAAGTAGATCGTCAGGGGGATCGCGATGCGTAGAGCATCGACCGGCAGCCGCAGCACATCCCCGCCCTTGAGGGAGAACATCGCGACGATGGTGAAGAGCAGTGCCGCCAGGGTGATCGGCCCGATACGTGGCAGGAAGACCCGCTCGTACCAGTCCATTCCCTTGGAGGCGACCAGCAGCTTACGGGTCAGAAACCCGGCCAAGAACGGGATGCCGAGATAGATCAGCACCGCCTCAGCGATGATCCAGACGCTCACGTCGATGACGCTGCCTTCCAACCCAAATAGGGGCGGCAGGACTGTCAGGAAAACCCAGGCATAAACGCTGAAGAACAGGATCTGGAAGACCGAATTGAAGGCGACCAGACCGGCAACATAAGTGCCGTCTCCTCGGGCCAACTGGTTCCAGACCAGCACCATGGCGATACAGCGAGCGAGACCAATCAGGATCAGCCCGGTCATATAGTCGGGGTGATCGCGGAGGAAGATCACCGCCAGGGCAAACATCAGCACCGGGCCGATCAACCAGTTCTGCACCAGCGACAAGGCCAGCACACGCTTGTCCCGGAAGACGGTCGGCAGTTCCTCGTACCGGACCTTCGCGAGTGGCGGATACATCATCAGGATCAGGCCGACCGCGATGGGGATGTTGGTGGACCCGACCGAGGCGGCATGGAGCATCCCCGGCAGCCCTGTGAAGAGACTGCCGAGAACAACGCCCAGGGCCATAGCGGCGAAGATCCAGAGGGTGAGATATCGGTCGAGAAACGAAAGCCGGGAGGAAGCCTCAGGCATCGACCGGGCTGCCGATATCATTGACACGCTTCTTCAGAGCGAGCTTATCAAGCGAGGCAAAGGGCAACGCCGTGAAGAGCGAGATCCGGCTCTTCATCTGCTTGAAGGCGGTGACGAAGGCGGTTTCCTTCTCGATGTCCGTCCCCTCAACCACCGCCGGATCGGGGATGCCCCAATGGGCACTCATCGGTTGGCCGGGCCAGATCGGGCAGACTTCGCCCGCCGCGTTGTCGCAGACGGTAAAGACGAAATCCATGATCGGGGCACCGGCAACGGCGAACTCATCCCAATTCTTCGAGCGCATGCCGTCAGTCGGATAGCCGGAAGCAGCGAGCACCTTCAGGGCCATCGGATTGACCGCACCCTTGGGCATGCTGCCCGCCGAGAAGGAATTGAACCGCCCCTTCCCATCGTGGCGAAGAATGCTTTCGGCCAGGATCGAGCGGGCAGAATTGCCGGTGCAGAGAAACAGGACATTGAACGGACGGTCGGTCATGACGTGGCTCCGGGTGCGGGGCAGCAGGGCGTGAGATCGGCGATGACGGGCGCGCAGAGTTCGGGCCGTCCGCCGCAGCAGTCTTTGAGCAGAAAGACGGTCAGAGCCTGGATCTGCGTAAGATCCGCCCGATAAATGATCGACCGGCCCTGACGATCCGCCGTCACCAGACCGGCATCGGCCAGGAGCTTCAGGTGCGCCGACATGGTGTTCTGCGGCACCTCCAACTGCCGGGCGATCTCCCCCGCAGGCAGCCCGTCAGGTTCATGCCGGACGAGCAGGCGAAAGGTCGCAAGACGGGTGTCTTGGGCGAGAGCCGAAAGGGCATCGATGGCGATATTTATATCCATAAATCTGGATATATAGAATTAATGAGATTAAGGCAAGTCGCGTATTGGCCTGGGAACAGGTGCCTCGGCCGGTGGTTGCACCCTCATCGAAGATCGCCAATGACCGGCCCGGCGGCCGAGGGACGATCTCGTCAGGGGAGGCCAGTTATGAGCGAGGAATTGCGGAAGAAGATCGCAGAGCGTGCCCATGCGATCTGGGAGCAGGAAGGTCGTCCTGAAGGCCGGGATGCAGTCCATTGGGAGATGGCTCGAAATCTCCTGAAGCAGGAGGACGCCCTGAAGCCGAAGGCCGTAGCTCCCGGCGAAGAGGCCAAAGAGCAGCCGGATGAGGCTCAGCCGACTTGAAGTTTCTAAAGCTGTAACGCCTCTGCCGTCACTTCTCTCGGAATTGAAGACCATCCGGGCTCGGGCGGTCGCCTGTAACGAGATGGATATGGATCTGCTGAGCGACGATCTCGACGGCCCGGCGGAAGTCGGCTTCACCGATCAGTTTGCCCATGGCCAGTTCATCGAGGACTGACTCGGCGATCTCCATGCTCCACGCTAGATCGATTTCATCCTGGGTCATCATTTACTCGCCCCCACCATCACCGCCGCCACATCCTCCGTCTCCGCCATCAGCTCCGCCCGATGCATCACCATCCCATGGCATGTTCTCGGGCGGCACTGTCTTGAAGACGGCATAGAGAATGATTCCGGCTATTGGCACCAGGGCGGCAATAGATACCAAGATGCCTAGCTTGCTCATCTCTCACTCCCCATCCCGGCGACGGACCTGGGAATTGGTGTGGGCCACGCAGAACTGCTTCAGGGTTTGCCCGGCCGAGGGCTTCCATCTCTCAAAGCCCCTTTGCTCGATGCACCGGTCATAGGTGATGGCGAACCGTTCCGAGTAAGGCTTCTGCTCGAAATTGATGATGTAGGCGGCAATGCATGCGGCTGCGATCCCGCCGCCGACCAGGAAGCTAGTCCATCGAGATTGGAAGAACCGCCTCACTTCGCTCCTGGCTTCTTTGAAGCCCGGCCCAGGCCGAGCGACTTGGCTTTCTCGCTGCGGAGCTGGGCGTAGTTCGGAGCCACCATCGGGTAGTCCTTCGGCAAGCCCCAGCGCTCACGATATTGCTCCGGCGTCATGCTGTAGCTGGTCCATAGATGCCGTTTCAGCATCTTCAGCTTCTTCCCGTCCTCCAGGCAGATGATGAAGTCGGGCTGGACGCTCTTCTTGATGGGCACGGCCGGAACCAGGGGCTCAGCGACCGCGACCGGCTCCTTGCCCAGGTTCTCGATAGCATCGTGAACGGTCTTCATTAGGCGGGGCAACTCGGCGGCCGAGATCGGATTATTGGACAGGTACGCGGAGACGATATTGGCGACGTGAGTAAGGTTCGACACAGTCTATTTCCCTTGGAAGGTTTGCCCGTAGGCTAACAGTCTCGCTCCAGCCTTTCCATCGCCGCTCACCCGATCTTCAGGCCACTTCCCGAGAAAATCAGGCCCAGCGCATCAACCTCATGATCCTTGGCGAGCTTCACAATGTCGTTCATCAGGCGAATGACGGCTCCATTGTAGTCGGCCACGCTCATCGGGAATCTGACCTGTCGGCCTCTATCGACGATATTCAGGAAGACCTGATCGCTTTCACGCGATACCAGCAGCTCATAGTCTTCCAGGTCGAACTCCAGAGATCCGTGGTTGTTGATCTCCTGGAGGGACAGCAGCAGGCTTTCCAGGAACGGGCCGAGGTTGACCCAGGAACTGAGCAAGAGGGTTTCCCCATCGAAGAGGCTGATCGAGAAAAAGGCCCCGTTAGGTATCTCCCGAAATGACTTCTCGGGCGAGCTGTCCGCCATGAAGTCGTCGTAGGCGTCGAGCTTTTCAAACGCCTCTATTGTCCATCGCAAGGGCATAAGATCACCGATCAGATATCAGAAGTCGTATATGATGTTGTTGTCGAGATCTCCTGCATAGACCGTCGCCCGATAGTGGTTGTCGATGGCCGGGGCCAGGGTCAGCTTCCAGCCGTTCTCGAATATCATCACGACCTCATCACCATGGTTTTCGGCCCAGGCGATCTCCTTGGCCACCACCCCCAGCAATTGCCAGAGCAGTCCGAACTCACCCGTCTTCTCGTGGGGCTTCAGGATCTCGACCCGGCCCTGGTCATCGGTGATCGAGAACGCGGCCCCCAATTGCAGGGTGGCTTCCTTGAAGAGCAGGCGGACGTGATAATGCTCGACCTGAAGGCGGACCAACTCATCGCCGACAAAGAGGTCCTGGCCGCTCATGAAGCCGTCTGCCGCGTGAGCTTGTGAATTCCGGCCCAGCTCAGAAGCATGAGAGCCGCCGCCAGGAAATGTCCGGCCGCCAGCGAAAACATCGGGTCGGCGAAGGTCAAGAGTAGCCGGGCGATGCCCAAGCCGATGACGGCCAGGATCACGATTCCTAAGGCCAGGAGACAGGCAACGGTAAGAGATGTCCTGACCGACCTCGCATAGCCCTCTGGGGGCTTTCGGAAGTGGTCTAGCAAAAGCACGAATAGGAAGATCAACCCGCAGACAGATGCGGCCTCATAGATCAGCTCCGGCTTCTGGATGAGCAGTTCGATCCCGAGTAGGTCGGCAGCGATCCCCGCGCAATAGGTGACGGCGATGATCAGGCCGACAGCCATGGCCAGATAGACCAGGATCATGAACAGGCTGACAGCGAGCTTCTTCATCGGGTCTATGGACCTCAATCCTAGAGGAACAGATCACCGGTCGCGGAGGTGCGATCCTTGGTGGCCTTTGATCGGCCGATCATCACCTTTGCGATCAGCCCCAGCCCGACCAGGAGCGCAATGACCGCGAAGGCGATGATCGATTGGGTGTTGGGATCGGACATGTCCTCGTCTCGCCATTTGGTTGGATCTTCGGGGCCATAAGTGTCACGGCAGCTCAATCGTGTCGAGGGTGGAGCTGCGGATATGTCGCAATCTGTGAGGGAAAATGGGCTTCTCAAGCCGAAGGGATTCGAGTCACTGTCTAGTTAAAGCTTAGCGATGCTTGAGAGGGGTGGTTGGGAATGGATGAACGGCTGTTGCCTTGGATGTTCGCGGTAGAAACCCAGGCGGATCTGCTGAACAGGTTTGATGCTGCGGTTATCAATCGGGCCGCCATCGATAAAGAGAGTGGGAAACCGAAGAAATTCACTGAGGCCGTCCCTGATTTCCGAGCTTTTTACGGTTTGAAACAAGGCACTGCCGGGAAGTTCATTAAGGATAAGCCGGATATCTTCGCGCAGGTCTGTTACGACCTTTTCAAAGAAGAGCCTGCCGATCTTGCTGAAGCAAATGAGCGTTGGCAGGCTGCCGTGGCACAACTGAAGACGGAGGCCACGTCTGAGCTGAAGTCCGCCACCATGAAGGCATATTGGTTTTTCCATCCCACGAAGCTCACGATGTACGACCGCCTTGCTCAAAAGGGAATGGCCAGCCACCTGAAGGCCAGGGCGGGCGGTAAACGCGCGAAGCCAACAGTGAATTGGCGGAATTTCCTGAGCTATTTCCAAGATATCTACGACGAGAACAAAGCCACCATTCAGGAGGCGATCACCTTCTCCGGAACTGGATATCCGTACCCCATGCGGGTGCTGGATAAATATCTGTGGCTCCAGGGGAATAAGGATCGAGACGATTATCTCGATTGCTATGCCCTCTCGCGACAGCTTCGCGGCAAGTGATTTCTATCTAGGAAGGGGTTGACCATGGCCACCACCATGTTTTTCGACAAAACGCTTCAGGATAAGGGCAGTCCGTCCGAGAAGATCGACTTGGAATTCGGCCGATCCTCCTTCTATGACGGCGAAAGCCTCATGTATTTCGTGATCGATGGGAAAACGGTGATCGTGGACGAGAAAACCGGCCGAGAGATCTATGAACGCATGCAGGAGCTTGCCGGATATCTCGGTTACGACCGCCCTTAATGCGCGCGGTCATGGGCATTCAGATAGGTGACGACAGAGGAAATACTTGCGGTGGCGCTTCTACGAAAACGTTCGGTCCAGGAGGAACGGGCGATGCTCCTTAACGAAGGCATCCGCACCGGCAATTTGGATCACATGGCACTGGCTTTAATTCAGCAATATCAAGATGCCACCACTTTGGCGCGGATGTCGGCGGAGAACCGAGATACGGCAAAAATCCTAATCAATCAGGTAATTGCGATGGGTCTGGAGAAAAGACGCGAAAGACTCCTGGCAATGAAGCGATTCTTCTGCGCTGCATTTTTTGGTGTATTAAACCCCATCATCTTATTCATGGGCGGCGGCGTATACTCGATGCTAATATCTGTATGTGTAGCGCTTGTTCTGTATTTTTATTTTTATGAAAAAATCTTTAAAATCTTCAGCCAAAGCCCTGATCTATGACGTTGTCGCTTGATATAAACCTTCTTCAATTGGCAGATATTCAAACGCTAATCGATGCCCAAGTATCGGAAAGCGAGACGCTTGAATTCAAGCGAGAGCCATACGGCAATAGTGACGCCGACAAGAGGGAGTTTATGAAGGATATCAGCGCGCTGTCGAATACCCTCGGCGGTTGGTTGCTGATTGGTGTTGAAGAACGAGATGGTGTTGCTGTCGCGATGCAGCCGATCTCGGGTGATCCTGAAGGGCTAATGGGCCGTTGCAACGATATGCTTGTTGGCATCGAGCCGCGCATTTTCGGCCTCCAGATGAAGCCGCTACCGGTTGATGGGGGGGCTATATTTTAGCTTTGAGGGTGCCACGAAGCGCTAACCCGCCCCATCGGGTTTTGGCACAGGGTACGAATAAGTTCTGGCGTCGTCATTCGACGGGCGTTTACGAAGCGACCTATCAGGAGCTGCGGAATATGTTCCTGCAAACCGCGTCTGTTGCCGAGAGGGTTAATCATTTTCGTAAAGAACGCCTTCAGATCATAGCGGCCAATGCTGGCCCAGTCCGGCTGGCCGATCAGGAAGATAAGATCATCATCCATCTGATCTCGCTTACGGAACAGCAGCCCATCGACCTCAGTGTTGCGATGAAGCAAAGGGAGCTGTTCTCCCCGATAAGCGACACAAGCGGAATACCGAGGTTCAATCTCGATGGCCTTTGCAGCTTCCGCAGCGGCACGGATTGTCATGGCTATACCCAGCTTTTCCGTGAAGGGCATATCGAAGCGACACGGGTTGGCTTGGTTCGAAATTATCAACGAGCCCCTGCGATAAGTGCCGAGGAAATTCGCGATCTTCTGCTAAAGCACGTGCCGAAATTTATCAACGGTTTGCGGGTTATAGGAATTAATCCACCAATCTATATCGGCGTATCACTGCAAGGGACATATGGAGCCAAGGTCATCTGCACCAATGACACTTTCTTCATTACCGATTCCGTTTCGCCGCTGGCTGTATCGGAGGTACTTCTACCTATCTGTATTCTCGAAGATTTCGGGACAGACGAAAGCTATAGGGGAACATTAAAACCAGCGTTGGATGCCCTCTGGAATGCCGGTGGCTTTAGTTCCTATCCAGGTTGAGATTGAAAACTTCTGAAGATTGAGGATGCACCCATGGCCTCATTGCCCCGCGCGTCGGGGTCGATTGCCGGGTTGGACCAGATGCAGCAGCCGCGTCCATCGCTGAGCCGGAAGCAGCCTATCAATCTCGGATTCTTAGATGAGAGCCCCTGATCAACGCTGTGTCTAAGCTGTCTCGTTTGGATGATCGAGGAATGTTGAATGCTGCGTAAGAAAATTCATTTTTGGATGTATTTCGCGAATGCCATCTGGACATTGATGATCCTCTGCCTTCTCGCGATGATAGGGAAAGTTCTTTGGGAATGGTTCGTAATTGATAGATACAGATCAGAAGGTCAGCCAGAGCTATTAATATCTGCTTTCACGCTGGGGCCAATATTTTTCATCGGCCTATTCTCTGCCCGAGTATTTTTTTATTTCTTCCACATTCCCACGAAGCTTTCCCTCGTTGAGACGGGAGATCAGAAATTCGTTTGTGTCAGTTCTCCCTGGGACCGGGCACGGATTGAACCCAAATTAACTCTGGAAACCTATAGGCGTTCAGGCAACAGCTTCATTATTCACGACACATATACGACGACGCAGGGTTCATTCCCGTCAGAATTGGCGAAGGTCCGCTCACCCGACATCATGTACCCCATCGAAAAAAGGTTCCTGGGGCATATGGAGGATGACCAATATGTGGTCCGGGCGGTTTTCAACTACATGAGCCGGATGACTAACTTCAGGTACGTTGAGGCATTGCCGTTGTCCGGCTGGCCTGTAAAGACCCCATGGCACCGGAGATTTTTGAAGTGGCTGCGGGCCGTCTAAAGGCCAAGATTGTAAGGATCGAGCGTTTCTCGAATGACGCGACCGTTTTCAGAGCTTAGCCTTGGGGAAAAGTCGGGAGGGCGGCAATGTTCGAGGTCTCAATCCCTACCCTGCTGGGGAGTGGTGTCGTTGCAGCCCTATGCACATTCGGCCTGGGGTGGCTGAAAGAGGTATTCGTCCAGCGGCGTAAACGTGAATTCTTCCTCATCCAGATCGCTGTCGCGTTGGAAGACTACGTGCTTCGAGCCGATCACCAGATCGGGGAGAATGCAAAGGCCGAGCACGGGCTCCCCGAAGGGATGGAGGCCAAATATAACCTTCAGTTCCCTGAGCCACCGGAATTTGCCGTTGAGATCGATTGGGACATTCTGGATTCCGACATCGTGGTCCAGGTGTTTTCCCTTAAAAATCAGGTCAGTCTCGCCCAGCAATTCCTTAGCACTGAGTGGTACTACGGGGACGTAGAAGGCGGTGCTCTCGCTAGGCTGTTCCACGAAGCTTTGGGCTTTCATGCCTCGGAGTTCTGGTACATGGCCGAACGGATCAGGAGGGACAACAAGCTTCCTCCCTTCGGCTCCAGAATCCATCGCTTCTATCCAGAGATGAGCGTGCTGATCCTCCGCGAGGATGCCCTGAAGCGGCGGCGGCTATTGGACATAGAGAATGCCAAGCAAGACATTCTCATGATGGCCGTAGAACTTCGCCGGGGAGGAACTAACTATTCCCTGTCGAAACTGAGGTGGGCGATGGAAACGGCCGAGATCACGGACGATGCCGTTCAGCTTCAGGTCATCAACTTCGTTGAGAAGAATGGGCCAAAACCGGGCGTTCTTGGCTGAACTAGAGCGGTGAGGGAGGGCTTAGGTAGTGCCTGCCTCAGGGGTTTGGACGTAAGGGGCGAGAGGCTGGAGCGAATTGACGATGTCGCGGAGCTGATAAACCAAAGGTTCTGACTGGCGATTAGCTCCATGAAGCTTCAGCCACTCCGCCAGGGCTTGGCATGAGTTTACCAGCAGATGAAATAGGATGATCCGTCCGGCCCGGATCGTCCGCTCGCCGCCCTGAGGGCCAATGGTCGGCAAAACCAGATTGCTGACTACCTTTGGGAAAAAGGTTTGCGGGTTCCCGTGACGGATCTTGCACATGTCGATCCATACGAGGTCTTGCGAGACGAAATAGGCATCCAACTCGGCTTCGGTCAAAGCCGGGTAAATCCGCCTTGAGGTGAAGCGGATCGTCTCTTTGAGGTTTCCATGGAAAGACTTGGTCTCGCTGGCGTGCTGGAACCATTCCTCGACCCGTTGGTCATCGGCCAAGCAGATGTATTTGATTAGCCAGCCCAGTTCCCAGCCCGAGCATGCGACTGAGGCGGCCTGCTCAGGATAACCGAGGAGAAATAGCTCGACGGTGGCGTGGATGTCGTTCGCCAGCTTGTTGGTCAACATGTAGATGATGTTATTGCGACTGCCGACTTCGGCGTAGCTCTTGCCATGAAGGAGGCCAAAGACCTGAGGGATCAGGTTCCAGATGTCGGTGGCATTGCCGATCTGGGCTTTTAGGGCCTGAAAGATTTCGGCTTCCACCTTCGCTTCAAGGCCGCTGATCGTCTGCATCCGACACTTTCTCGGTCTGATCGCTAGGTGAGGCCGCATGCTTCTGCATCTCGGCTTTTTCAAACGCCACCCAGTCCATCATCATTTTCTGAAGAGTGAACGTTACGGCCGCAAATTCCTGGTCGTCGGCGTGCAGATTGAACCAAGCCGTCAGAGCGTGAAAAGAGCGCTCGTAGAGGTGATGCAGGACATGTTTGGTGAGCAAAAGGCCGAACTCATCTCCCATTGGGCCAATCTGCGGAGCCACGCTATTGTGGGATGAGGCCTGCATGGATAAGCGGATTGGATTTCCGTGTCGGATCATCCCGAATTCCGAATGCACCTCCAGATGCTGCTCGATCACGTTTTTACGGCCATCCTCTGGCTCGCTCGCGTAATGCGTATTGATGACCTTCTCGATGGTTTGCCGGATCTGGCCGTGAAAGCTGTTCTTGGGGTTTTTGTGCTGGTACCAAGTCTCGGCCTTCGCATCCTCGATGATGGTGATCCAGGCTAAAACCCAACCCAGTTCCCAGCCTGACCCGGCCACCATGGCCGCCTGATTGGAATAGCCGATGGCGGCCAATCGCATCGAGATGACGAGGTCGTTGGCGAGCCTTGCTGCCAGGAGGACGCATATCCGGTCCTTGGTGGGGATGTCCGCCATCAGCCGACCTTGGAATATGTTCGTGATGTCCTGGATCAGATCGAATAGCCGGTTGGCGAACTCGTGGAAGGGCTTCAGCTCTTCGGCGAACCGTTCCCGGATCTCGGCTTCATGATCGCGAATATTCCGAACTTCCATCGCGATCACCCCAGCATTTCAGCGGCCACGTCAGGCTTGGCCGTTATCACACCCCAGCGCTCTTTCAGGACCGGAGCCTTGGTCAGCTTGATAAAGTTGTCGTCGTTCGTCACGAAGACGGTCCGGCCGTCGCCAATATGCGCGCGCATACATTCGACATCACAGGCTCGGTTGACCCACTTCTGCCATCCCTTTCCGCCCTTCTCCGGTGACAACCCCATTTGGGCACAGAAGCCTTTTAGGTCTCTCGGCGAGGTCGGAAATAGGATGTCGTAAATCTCGTTATGCAAAGCGGCCTGCTGCTCAGACGCATAAACGGATTTTCCCCAGAAGGTGATATCCCACATACCTAGAGGCAGGAGGATTGGCAGACCGCCGAAGCCAAGGCTTTCCGCCCAATCTTCAAACTCTTCGAAGCGCTCGGGATAGGTCTTATCCTTACGCATTTCAGACGCGCTCATGCCATTCAAGGCGAGATCGATTGTCCCGGCTCGATGTGCAGCCAGCAGCTTCAGAACGGCCGGTGCATAGTCCCGCTGCTCTTCGATGGCGGTCAGGCAATTTCGGTCCAGGGACATTCGCAGCATCTGAAGTCCGCCAAATAAAGATTGATCACGTCACTGATGAGCAGCAAGCACGATATCTGGCATTTTATACAACCGCCTTGAATCATGGAACAGCACAGTTCAAGCTATCCGGGTAATCGGCGGAGCGGGGTGATTGTCAATGTCAGAAATCGATGAACGAATGCTCGCTCTGATGAACATCTTCACGCCGTCCGAAATGGAGCAGCGAATTCGAGTCGCGACCCAGGGACAGAGGTTCGTTCATTATTGCAGCGCTGAGGTGGCTGTCTCGATTATCGAAAAGGGCATTGTCTGGCTACGTGATGCGATGCTCATGAACGACTACATGGAGTTCGACCACGGTCATGACTGCCTGACCCATTTTTGGAATGGCGAAGGGGGGAAGCACTCCGAGGCGTTAAAGGCTGTCTTGGAGTCGTTTCACGCCGGGATAACTGATGAACTGGCGAAAGATTTTGACGCCTGGACCCCTGTCTTCCGAAACGAGACGTTTATCGCCTGCATGTCCGAGCATCTTCCAGACGAAGATGATATCGGCCGCTTATCTATGTGGCGAGCATATGGGGGCAACACGGGCGTCGCTCTCGTTCTCAACAACACCCCGTTCATGCAATTTACCGACGCTATCCCCGCCTATTCATTCCCGGTCGATTATTTCTACCGGCATCAGGTCTGCGAGAAGTGGGCCGGGTTGACCGACCGCCTTGTTACCAACCGAAATCTGATCGCCAGCCTCTCCCGAGAAGAGCTGAAAAATTGGCTGCGGTCTTCGATGAGGACCACTTCGCTCTGCACGAAGCATCCAGGCTTTGCGGAAGAGCGTGAATGGCGTGTGGTCTTCACGCCCAGGTACGATGATGCGGATGGTGTAAAGAAAGAGCGCTTAACCCCCGAAATCGTTGTTCTGAATGGCGTGCCTCAAACCATCTATAAGCTCGGTCTTAAGAACTATCCCGATGAGGGGCTTTTCGGAGCGACGATCCCTGAGCTGATCCATCGAGTCATTATAGGACCCACTGAATTTGGCTTTGCTATCAGGCGGTCATTGGTCTCAAAGCTTAAGGACGCAGGTATGGCCGATGCTGCTTCCAGGGTGGTCATTTCTCACATTCCACTGCGACGTTAAAATTGCAGCCGAAAGCGCTTCTAATCGGCCAAAAATTATGGCGATATTATCTTATTGATAATCAGTGTGTTTGATGCAGCCAAGACCGCTTATAGCGGGCTGTCTCATTTTTGCACCTTGAAAACTTATCAATTGATATGTACCTTAAAGGGGTAATTTGTGGATCCAAGTGATGCAGAGATAGAAGGGTTCTTAAGACGCTTTCAGGCCGCTGCCGCAGTGACGGGGATTAATTTCTGGAAGACGGCGAAGAACGATGCATTTTTGACTGAAACTGGATTCACAAATAGAGACATTGAATTGCTTCTAGGTAGCCTGACGGCGGGCGATTATTCGCGAGGCCCAGACGCTGACGATCATCTGAGCAGGCCGCCGGGCGAAGTTTGGCAGTTTTCGTGCGAGTTCGAGGGCTACGATATGTATATCAAGCTCAAACTCACATCGACAGCTACGGCCTCGGCAGAGTGTTTGTCGGCCCATGAAGCACAATGGTCGATGCGGCGGAGGGGCTGATGAACCGGCTCAACTGCCCTGTCGCCAAATGGAGTACGCTGAAATGACAACCGAGCTTTTGAAAGATGCTGCGTGCCCTGCATGCGGCGTGGTTGGTCGCGTCTCTAGGGTCACCCGTTGCGAGACGGTTCCAGTCCGCGATCTGGAGATCGAAGTGAATCGGACTCTACGGGTTTGCGATCACTGCAAAACCGAGTTCGAAAATACGAAAGATGCTGATTGGAAAATCGATGCCTACGCGGCTTATCGTAGCGCGAAGGGTATGGTGACTCCTGAGCAAATTCGTGAATGGCGTAAGAGCCATGATCTGACTCAGCCGGAGGTCACGCGACTGCTCGGTTGGGGCGACGTGACCTTAAGTCGCTATGAAAACGGAGCGCTTCAGTCTGATGCCCATAACAGGGCTCTATCCGCGTTGATGGAGCCTGTCGGGTTGGGTCAGGCGTTGGAAAACAACCCTGATGCAGTGCTGCCGGTTAAAAAGGAAAAGATTCTAAGCGATATTCGGGAAGCCGTTATCTACCAGCAGGCTCGCCAAATGTTGGAGTCGACGTTAAGCAGTGCGTTGCCAGATATCACAAATGGATGCCGTGCCTTTAACGCAGATAGAGCTGCGGCGCTTATTTCAATCGTGACTCAGAAGGAACTATTCAAAACAAGTTTGAATAAAGTGTTGTTCTATAGCGATTTTTTGGCATTTCATGTCTGCGGACATTCTATATCTGGACTAAAGTATGCCAGGATTAATTACGGTCCTGTGCCGGATGAATTTGATGTAATTTTCCCATTATTTTCAAAAATGGGAGTGGTGACTATAAATCCTTGGGAGAATAAAAACTACTTTGGAGAGATGGTTTGCTCTCGAAACAAGGCGGACATTAACGTTCTCACGCCTAAAGAGCAGAAAATCGCAAATATTGTTCGGAAATATTTTGAAGGTTGGTCGGCAACAAGGATAAAAGACTTCTCTCACCAAGAGCGGGCGTGGCTGGAAGTCTCAAATCGTGGAATAATTCCATATAACTATGCTTCTGATCTTCAAATAAAAGACCTTGCTGAAAGATTGGATTGATTATTTGAAAAGGCCGGGATTGACCCCGGCCTTTTCCTTGTCAGCGCCCACCTATTTCGGCGCAACCGCACTGAGCGCCGCCCGCACCCGGCCAGCATCCAGCGGCTGATCGATTCCAGAGCAGAAATAGCCCCAGAAGCCCCTGGCTCCGCTGCCCAAGGTTTCCAGCCACATCGCGCATTCCCGTTTGGAGCCGTCTCCCAGCACTCCGGCTGCCTGGATCACCTCGACCGACCCAAAGGCCGTCTCGACCGAATAGGTCTGCCGGTTTTCGCGGGAAAATGACGCCCCGCGCAGGAGATTGGTCGTTATCTGGTCAATGGCATTCCCGCCATAGACAATTGGACGAGGAGCCGTCTGATACGTGATCCAGGCCACCGGCCCCGGCTGGCTGAGTTCACCCATCTGGAGCGTATTTCGTTCGCTGCCGTCCCGGCGCACGGTGACCACCGGTTTGAAGCTGGCGGCCTCGGCGAAATCAGGCTTGAAGCCGATCTGCATCGGCTTGGTGGCGTCTTCGGTCCAGGGCGCTTGAGCATGGGCAGGGGAGATGGCCGCCAGCGAGATACCGGCAGCCAGAAGGGTGATGAGAGATTTCATGGGCGAGGCTTTCATCAAGGGTAACGGGCCGGGTTAGACACCGGCAAAGGCGGCCTGGACCAGGGCGAAGGTCTTTCCCCGCTTGCGGGCTTCGATGCCCTGGCGGAGCTGCTTCTTTTTGCCAACCCGCACCACGAGCCGGGCGACAATGGTCAAGGCGGGTACGAACAGACCCAAAACCGGGGCGGCTGCGATCAGCGCACCGTTGACGCCAAACACGCCCAGGAACGACACGAGACTGAGGCGCATCGGAATGTCGCCCTTCTTGTTGCGCACCTCCAGGCGGTGCATCAGGAAGGTCAAAACCGCCATAACGGACATGGCCATCGCCAGGAACATAAGAGACTGCGGCTCCTGGAAGTCCCGCTTGGCCTCAATCGTGGTCACGATATGGGCGATATAGGCGACAAGGCAGCCGCACGAGGCGATGATCGTCGGATCGCCGGGCTGCTGCTTATCCTCGCTCTCGGCCAGGGCCTTGCCTTCCTCATCGGGGCATCGCGGCCAGAGCTGATCCGTGAAGATCGTCGGCAAGTCCAGAAAGCTCTTGGTCTGCCGGGTCGCGAGATTGCTCAGCTTATAGAGGCTATAGCTACCGCCCCCGATCCGGCCATAGACGAACCTCACCTGCTGCTCGGCCCGGAACCCCAGACCATCGTCCGAGAACACCATGTAGTATTCGTAGCCGTCCTGGTTCTTGAACCAGACCTGCATGTTCCTGGAGGTGGTCGAGGTGATGTAGGTGTTATAGATCCGGCCGCCATTTTGGTTGATGTAGCCGCCGCCACCGCTCCCCGAGACATTGGTTTCGGCCCAGATCTTCACATCCGTCACCAGGGCGACGTTTTCCCAGATCTCGATCTTCTCGCCATGGACTTCGACGATTTTGGTCATGCTGCACTATCCGTAATCAGGGGAGAGGACGGGCCTGGGCGGTTAGATCGCCGAGGCTGCCGGTCGGGAAAGACGGTATCCGCCGCTCGAAGAGGAGGGAGATGAAGAGGCCTGGTATCCCGAAGAACAGACCGAGCCCGCCGCCAATCACGATGCCTTGGCCGTAGCCAGAGGTGATGCCCCACAGAAACATGAAGACGCCAAAGGCCAGCGGGATATGGAAGAACAGACGCCCCTTGAGGATGCCTTCCCGTGCGGTATCCCGGCCGTCATGTTCCCGGCCGTCGATAATGGCGGCATAGATGAAGTGCCTGCCCCCAGCCTTGGCGATAAAGAAGGTCCCGGCGGCACCGGGCCGGAAAACCGCTTCGACCTCGCTAGCGACGAAGGTCTGCTTCAGGTGGTGCGAGCGGCTCAGGCCGTTAATGCTGACGAAGGTGTAATTGCTGCCATCATCGCCGGTCCGGCCAGGACCATGCGATTCGATGGTGCCGTCGATTTTGTAGATCGTGGCCATCGGCTCAGTCCTTCAGCTTCTTGAGGGCAGCCAGGGCGGCGATCACATCGGCATCCGGCAGCGGCTGGTCCTTGGAGCCACACATGAAGCCGGTGACCAGGATGGTGCTGCCCCGGAAGCCCTCTCTCCAGGTCGCGCACTCGCGGTTCATCGAATTCACGACCGCCTTGAACTTCAGGACCTCGACATCCCCGAAGACGGTCGAGACCTTCAGCGTGGTCCGGCCATCCGAAGCAATCTCAGCCCCTTTGAAGGTCCCATTGGTGCGGAGGGCATCCATCGTCCCGAGGTAATTGAAGGGCTGGCCGTTGGTCTGATAGGTCAGCCAAGCCATGGGAGCGGGCTCGGCTGACTTACCGACCAGAATTTGGTCCGACTGTGCGGTGACGTTGGCGTCATTCTTTTTGACGACCTTGCGGATCTCTTTACCCGCCGCCCAGGCAGCATCCACGTCGATCCGAATTTCAGACGGGTCACCATCGATCCAAGCGGCATGGACAATGGTCGGTGTGATCAAGGCGACAGACAGAACAGACGCGAGGAAAATCTCGCGAATTGGAAATAGTTTCGACATCGAGCAGGAACCTCGGCAGCTAGATAAAGATATTACGCGAAGAACGAATGTATAATTCGATCTTCTATAGCTTTATCGTAGCCTCTTGGTTTCTTGCCTGCGTCGGCCAGATGGATGATGTGGTCGATTAAATTTGGTTTAGATCTCGTATTCTCTAGCGATCTTCACCAAAGCCACTTGGCTTTCGACACCGAGTTTATTGTAGATGCGCTGACGGTGGGTTTTTAGAGTGCCGAAGCTCATGCCCAGGGTTTCAGCGATGCGTTCCTGGCTCATATCAAGTTCGGCCATGGCTTGGGCGACCTTCAGCTCGGTCGGCGTCAGTCCATAAATCTGCCGGATGGTCGGCCAGGGAGAGCTGCGCTTGTGATTGGTATCCCGAATGACCAGGGAGGCGATGCGTTCGCCCTCGCCTGAGGCGGCACTGACCTGAACCATCATCGGCTGACCGTCTGGCTTGCTGATAGCAATGGTCTGGCCAATGGACAGCTCATCGATTATCACGCTGACGATGGCTTTATGGAGAGCAGCCGTCTCCGACAGCTTAGCGGCTCTGACCATATTGTCGTGCGGGCTGAGGGCAAAAGCCCGTGAGCGCAGAAGCTGATCGCCCAGAGCATTGGTGCCGATCACGCGGGCGGACCGATCCACATCATATTATGTTCGATAGTCCTTTCAAATCGACGTGGCTTCCTCATGACGATAAGCTCGGCACACCCCAACGTCCCCGCGTGAAACGTCAGCATGGCAAAAGCCCGCATCTACAGCTACCTCCGCTTTAGCTCACCCCAGCAGAAACGGGGCGATTCCAAGCGCCGTCAGACCGAGTTGATCAAGAAATGGGCTGAGGATCTAAAGCTGGAAATCGCCGAGGCCTATATGGACGAAGGCGTCTCGGCATACAGCGGCGCCAACATCGCCGACGGCGGCGCTCTGGGCATCTTCCTGGCGAAGGTTAAGGCCGGCGAAATCGCAAGGGGTTCCGTGCTGGTGGTCGAATCTTTGGATCGCCTCAGCCGTCAGGCACCGCTCGACGCTCTTCCGATCTTCACCGCTCTGCTCAACTCCGGCATCTCGATCGTCACCGGTGCCGACGGTCAGCACTTCACCCGCGAATCGATCAACAAGGATAGTTTCCTGCTGTTTGGCTCGATCATGGTGATGGCGCGCGCCCATGAGGAATCGAAGACGAAGTCCAAACGCCTGGCTGCGGCCTGGACGGAGAAGCGCAAGAAGGCCCAGGAACACCTGGAGCCGATGACCAAGATCGTACCGGCCTGGATCCGCATGATCAATGAGCGCGGCACCAAGCGGTTCGAACTGATCCCCGAACACGTCCGCATCGTCGAGCGCATCTTCCGCTCGGCCACCAACGGCCTAGGCCGTCACACAATCGCAAAGCAGTTGAATGAAGAGGGCGTCCCCGTTTTTGGCAGGGGCCAGGCCTGGCACAGTTCCTACATCATCAAGATCCTGGAAAACGACGCCGTCATCGGGACCTACCATCCCCATAAGATGGAGATCATCGAGAGCACCGATCCCACGAAGCCCGATAAGAAACGACGGAAGCCGGTTGGCCCGCCCATCAAGAACTTCTACCCGTCCGCCATCTGCGAGGACCTGTGGTACGCCGCGCAATCGGCCCTGAAAGGCCGCGCCCTGCTGCAGCTGAAGGGGCGGACCGGGGCCAAAGCGGGCTCCCCCTTTGGCGGCCTGGCCGTGTGTGGGGAATGCGGGTCCGCCCTGATCAGCTGGACCGCAGGCGAGGGCGGGCGGCTGAAAAACGGACGTCTCGTCCGAAAGTTGATCTGCGCCGGCCACCGCCGTGGGATCGGCTGCACGACGCCAACCCGGCACGAGCAGGCCACCACGATCGATGCGGTCTTCAACGCCTTGCGCGCCTTCCACGCCTATCATGGCGTCCAGGACGAGACGCCGGTGCTGATGGGCCAGATCGACGCCAAGAAAGCCGAGATTGCCAAGCTGCGTGGGGATATCAAAAACCTGATCGGGTTCATCAAGTCCCAGACGATGGATAGTGAGGAAATTAGAGATGAGATGAATGCGATCAACGCTCAGATAAAAGAGTGCCAGGCCGAAATCAGCCGTCTCCACACCGCGATCGAAACCACCGCGGCGGCCCAGGACGATAAAGCCCACCTGACCAACTTCCAGGTTTTTCGAGAAGCCTTTGCCGCGGAGGAACTCGGCCGCGACACGCCCGAGCACCAAAGCCAGCGTCAAAAGGCGGCAGTTATTCTGCGTCGGCATGTCTCCCGGATCGTCATCGACCTGGACTCCGAGATCGACCTCTGGGGCTATTGGATCACCCCTAAGACCGCTGACGGCCAACCGGATCTGAAGAATACCTTCCTGGTGCCCACGATGGGGGACGACCACCTCGACTGGACCGATGAGCACCTGTTTGGCTTCGCGCAGCTGGTGGCCGACAGCGTCATCGCCCACCTCCAGGAACCAGATCTACCGGATGACCGGCGCGACTATCTCCGGCACGAACTGCTCCGATCCCTCGCGATGTCACCCAAACTGCGTACGGAACCCTATCTGTCAGGGGTCGCCCCGCTGGAGGGCTTTGACCAGTCTCCGTTCGACCGGTTCGTGCAGGATTTGGAAGCTGGGAAATACAATGACGAACTTGCAGAGATCGAAGGCTGAAAGCCAGGATTCATGCGGACTTCAGCCATGCTTTGCCCTGTAAAAACTTGAAAGCCTGACGTTCCAACCCACCTGTTGCCTCCCCTTTCCAAGGAGGCACCATGGGCTTGGTTCCGACCCGCTATATCGCCTTCGATCTCCGGCAATCCGGCCCGGAGTTTCTCGTTCTTCAGGCAGGTTTGCTGCCAAAGCAGGCCGGTACAGGTCTGCAGATCGAGACCTTGGACGTCTACGACGGCTCAACCGCCCTGTCCAAGCTACAGAACGTCTGGGATGTGCGCTCCCGGAGCTTTGCCCCCACGCTGATCGGCACCGAAGAAAAGCTGGCACAACTTGAGGCCCTGCGGCTTCAGAAAGGCCATCGCCCTCTGGTTCTCAATGACGGGCATCTCCGCACCCTGATCCCCTGGTCGCCCACTCTCGTCAGGACTCCACTCCGGGTTTCAATGGAGCAACTCGAAAATATTTTCGACCACAATAGGCTGTGTCGCTCCCATGCCAAATCGCAAGCGCTGCGGGAGATTTTCACCGTCGCCCTCAGCGATCTGCTGACCCTAGCTTCAACTAAAGCTTGTCGAAGCTTTGTGGCGACTCTATCTGAGAACATATAGCTATGATAAAAAAATATCGCCGCGAAAATCTATAGACAATCGCGCTTTTTTGTGCTAAGGTAGAAGTTCGGCTAATCGCAAGCAAAACTCAGGAGCCTCAGCCCTATGTCCAGACGAAATCAAAGATCCGTCCTTCGCGCGTTTAATACATTACCGATTGTTTATATACAAGGTAATTCCGAGATCAGCGTGCTCGGGAACGCTATGCTTGCGACTCGGGATCCGGCGAAGCCTGTTTACAACACAAAGCTTCGGTTCGCCTTGGAATTGGGAAAGTTCCTGAACTACGTCAACGACAGGGGGCTGGATCTTCGCAACCTCCCAGAACAGGCGTTCTGGGACTATTTCAAGCACACCGCCGACCAGTTCGAGCTGGAGCGGCCGGATATGAAGGTCCGGGCTCGGATCACCGTCCAGCAAGAGCGCTATATGCTGTGGGAGCTTTTCCGTCTCGCTGGCGAGCGGGGGATCGTGAAGAACACCTTTCCCCCGCCCACAATGCGCGTGAGAGACGGCGTTGCGGTTCCCGACTTCAACATCAACGGTCTCCCGCCCGCCGAGGCGTTCGTGCCGGAGGAAGAGGAGATGGAAGCCATCGTCTCACGCCTGCCGGAGGTCTATCAGCTCGTCGCCGATTGCATGCTCGACACGGCGGGCCGTTTCGACGAGGTCCGGCAGGTCTTCACCGAGACCTGGGCACTCAAGATGCCGTCGCCCGTCCGGGACGGCCAGAAGCGGTCAGTCCTGCATGTCCCGGTGACCGTCAAGGGCAAGCGCCCCGGGTGGCTGCGGGTCTCCCATGAAGGTGCCAAGGCTTTCAAAGCCCTCTGGCAGCTCCCCGCAGATGAAAAGAAGCGGATCACCAACAAAAACATCAATCAGGCCCTACTCCAGGCCTGCCTCGATCATAACCTGCTGACAGAACGGGTGCTCGACATCAAGGGCACCGATTTCTCTCCCCCGCGCCAGAAGATCGTCTATGTCGGCGACCGGATGACGTCGCACAGTTTCCGGCACTTCTACGCCTCGTTGTTCATGAAACAATACGGTAAGGCCACGGAGTTCAATCCGATTGAGGCGCTGCAGAAGATTCTGCACCACCTGACACCGGAAACTACCTGGCACTATGTGCATGCTCTGGGATTGGACCCGAATCAGGACCTTCGCCCGCAGCGCGTCTCCTTCTACAGGGGACACGCAGCATGATTGAAGTCATCGCCAATCAAGGCAAGCGCCTGGATTTCAGCAGCGTGGCGGACATCTCGCCCACAGGCGAACTGCTGGCTAAGCTGGTCGCGGAACGCGCCGACCGCGTCCACAGGCCAAGCACCCTGCGCAAATACCGCACCCATCTCCAGCATATCGCCCGGGTGCTGGAAGAGGTCGCCCTCGACCTCGGCCAGCCTGCCCCAACAACCATCGCCGATCTAGCGTGGATCCCGTGGGAACACGTTCGGATCCGGATTGCCCGTCTGCCGGACCTCGCCGAATCTTACCGCCGGGATATCGGGGACACCCTGCGCCATCTAATGAAACTGGTGGGCACGCCCGTGGTGCTGCCCAATCCGCTTACTCGCGCCACCCAGGACCACGTCGAGCCTCTTTCAGAGGCTTGCCTAGTTCAGCTTGACCAGGCCTTCCAGGAATGGCGGGACGATTTCGCCGCCTATGTCGCCAACCCTTCCGGCCCAAACCGGCCAACGGGCGATGACATCGGCATGGCGAGCGCCTTCATCATGCGGACTCTGGGAGCAAACTCCTGCGTTGTCTTGATGCTGCGCCCCGAGCACATCCGGCAATCCGCCTATCGAGCGGAGAAACCCCGCAGCCACCGCCCACCGACCTGGGTTCACTGGCACGACCCCGAACAGCTGACCGAAGTCCGCTCGCTGCTTGAACTGCTGACTCGGACCCAGCGCCATCACGGCACACCAACCCTGTGGTCACACTTCTATAGCATGGGCGGTGGTCTCGGCCCCCGGCGTCACCTCTCGGTCATCGGGTCCTGCGACCACGAGCAGTTCTCCTATCATTTCCGCAAAGCGATGCGTCTCTCCGGCTTCCCCGATGTGACGGCCGATCGCCTGCGGGACGCGAAGGCAGGCGAACTGGAACGCCTCGGCCTCGACACCACCCATCTCGGCCATGTGAGCGGCAGCTCCCGGGTCTCGCTCGGCTATCGCAAGAGCGCGATGGGCCTTGCCGAATGGGATCGCCTCATTCGTTCCGCCCAAACGCGCATGTACCAGGGAGATGACCGCGCATGACCGTAACCCTCAACAACCCCCGCATCAGCAGCGCATCCTTCTTCGCAGACACGACCTGGTCCTTCCGCGCTGAGATGGATCCGACCGTGCCGGTCAATCAGACACTTATCTATTGGCCGTCGATCTGCGCCATCCCCTATGCCAACAGGCATCGCAATCAGGACCTCGAGATTCTCAAGGCCTGGGCATACCACACATATGCTGTGAAGAACCTGAGCGTCAGCACGATCCGGCGCACCCTCTTCTCGATTCGTGCCGCCATGCTCGTGATGGCCGAGCAATACGACCTGCCGCAGATCCAATTGGCCGACATCACCAGCAGCATGTTGATCGACCTGACCGAACCCCCGGAAATGCCGCGTCGGCGCAGCCTGTACTGGGCCTTTGTCGACTTTGCGGAAGCCGCTGCAGCGTTCGATCTCCAAGGCGCTCCCACCCTGCGGGCCAGTGACCTGCAACTGGCCCTCAAAGGCTTCAAGAAGTCGCTGCCAGAAAAACCTATCCGCAAACTGCCGACCAAAGAGGAAGTCGCGGTCATGCTGCGGCATGCGAAAGAAATCCTCCTGTGCGACGCCCCCCGTCTCAAGGAGTATCTCGACGCCAACCTGGGGGTGAAGTCGAAGATCCCCGACGACCTCGACAGCTTCGTCACGCCCCTACCGGCTCATGGCGGCATCGACAGCCTGATGTGCGCGGTACAAGGAGCCGGCATTCTGTCCCTCAGCTTTCTGGTCGGCGCCCGCTGCCAGGAGCAGGCCCTGTTGCGTCCCGACTGCCTGGTCGAGAAAACCAGTCGGGAAGGCTCCGACATCGCCTGCATCGTTGGCCGGACTGCCAAGACAGAGCGGTCGATCAAAACCCGGCCCGTCGGCCTCGCAGAGCAGACCGTTCAGATCCTGGAAGAGACGTTTCGGTCGCACCGGCAGCGCCACGGCATCGACGGCCTGTTCTTCCGCGGCAAACGCGCCGCGACAACCCAGGGCATCAGCGAGCTACTGGCCAAGTACCAGGATCTCTACGGCGCCCAAATCCAAGGTGTGACTGTCACCGCCCTGGTCGGACGCCATGTCCTGCTGGGCGAACTGAAGAACCTGGGACACGACGGTGCCACCGCCGGTTCCAAGCAGGCCTTTCATACGACCGAAAGCACGACCAGCCGCTACGGCCGGGACCGCATGCCGGAACCCGTTTCCTTCAGCGCCATCCCAAGGCCGCGCCGAAAGCTGCCGCCTGTGGCCCTCCAGTTGTCTCTCCCCTTCGAGCCGCACAACCCGCAGGGAGGGATCATGACCTAGCAGAACCTCAGACCTGGGCTTCAAACGTCAGCATCGACAACAACCAAAAGAACGCAATGGAAACTGAAATGAAGATCAATCGGAACAATGGACTTGGTGAACGGAACAAACTCGTCGGCGACCTGAAATCCCAAAGGTCCGCAGACATGATCGCTGAAGCCCTTCGGGAACTGCCTCCCGAAGCACGCACGGTCGATAGCGCACATCGCAAAACCGGCCTAAGCCCCCAGCACATCCGCAAGCTGAGACGGAAGTTCGACCAGCTCCGCCACTTGTTCCTCAAGAAGCCGAAAAAGGTCGAGACCAGTTCGGCCCGCCGCGCCCGACTCCTGGAAAAAGACATCGCCGAGCTGCTGCGCCTCGTCGAAACAATGCGACAGAAAATCGTCCTCTATGAGCAGCAGATCGAGCTGTATCGTAGCCAACCCAAAGCCGTCTGACCCAGACGGCCTGAACACCCCATCAGTACCGGCGCGACCCTTTCGGGTCGCGCTTTCTTTTGTTCAAAAACACGCTACAATGGTGAGATCGCCAGCACAGCAATGGCTGTTGCGATCATTTCAGTCCATTTACCGCTCGAGGCTTACTTTACATGATTCCAATGGCAGGCGCATTTTTGCGTGTCCGAGTAACGAACATTATTTGAACAATACTCAAAACGAAACCACCATTGGCCTCAGATTTGGCTTCCCCTGTTAGCCACCACACCGTCTTCAGCGGATCGAACACCAGGGTCGCTCCTGGCGTTTAAGATCGCCCACGCGCAGCCAGCATTTCACTCAATGCAGTGGGAAGCGCAGGAAATCGAACACCAGCCAGAGCAGCTGGAAGCCCGATCCAAAGGTGAAGAATAGCGCCCCACCCATTCCGATGACATATGCTGCGATCCAGCCTTTATCGACCTTGCGCGTGAACACCTCACGGGACCGATACAGCGTCATCTGCTCCAGGAACGTGCTCGTATAGAGGTACAGACAGATGTACCCAAAGAGGAGCAACATCACTGATAGGAACAGTTGCTGCCGCACCTCGCCGATATTCACGTAGAAGGCCCTGAAGGGGTTGTTTTTATCGGAGTTGAAACGGTCAATTAGCGCACTGAGAAAAGCCAAGTGCGCGAAAACAACTCCGGTCATCAGCCACTTCACATTGGCAACCATATGGGACCGGCCCTGCTCGAACAGCCGCCCAGCCAGCGCCGCGATATCGCGGTCTACCGACAGCCCATACCTATAGTCCTCGAGTCCCTTTTGAAGCCGGAGTTTCTCCTGCTCAAGCACGATCTGTCGGCGCATCTCTCGATCCATTCTTCCACCTCATTGCTGGAACCTTCCAACCATGAGAGTGCTCAAGACGATGCCCCCGGCACCAATGAATACCACGAAATGTTCTTGTAACGTTCGTTTTCGAACGAGAAAGAGGCAGCTGGGAAACCAGCTGCCTCCTCAAGTTTATCGCGTGCGGAAAAAGATGGGGGCATGCCGCCAGGAGGCGTCGGCCTCATCGAGCGGCGGTAGTCCTAGTTTTCCGCCCCCCTCAGCCGCCTCATAAGACGAGCGCCCCCCGAACGTCTTCAGGTCAACTAAACGCCTCTGATGCCGTCAAACAACAAGCTCGCCTCCAAATCGAGCATTGTGCACTCCCTCTCACGCGAGGTGATATAGCCCATCTGCAGGAGAACCGTTACGACCAAGGCATACGCCGCGAGCACGCGGTGGAAAGGTTCCGCAGGCAAAGCCGCCGGGCGTTCAAATTTGATATCCTTCAAAAGCGCCGTGATGGATTGACGGCTCTCGGCGATCGCCACCTCGCTGCCGCCGATGACGGGAAGAACCGTCGACCAGACCCCTTCATCGTTGCACTTGTCCGCCACGACATGCACATCCACCAACACGCGCTCGACCATAACCCGCGCACCGATTCCAGCTGCCAGTACCGCTGAAACGAGCCTGTCCGTCTCGCTGGTTCCAGGCATCATTTCAAAGCTGAAATCTTTGACCTGAAAGGCTTCCTGGCCCCCCAAAAGGCGGGCTTCCATAGACAGAATCCCCGCGGGCTTGGACACCGGAATCGCGAACCGCAACCTAATGCTTTCAAAGCTGTTCATGCCCGCCTCCCTCATGCTGCCACCATCCGACTCGGCCGGCGGACTGGACCAACCTCAAGCAGCCTCTCTATCGACTCCAGCGATTGCCGTAAGCCATCGGCTGTAAGTCGGCCTGTTACGTACAAGTGATCCAGCAGCAGAAAGGCCAATCCCAGAGCAGCACCTAATCCCAGCTTCTGCGACCGCGGCCACAGAGCGACCGTCGTCTGCTTGGCCTTAAGAGCAATCTTCTGCCCGCTGGAAATAAAGGCATCTACCTGCCCGCCCCCGGGATGGGACTTCCGCATCAGCTCGAGACGATCCCGACGAGCCCGCCCGGCATCGTTGCGGCACTCATGCAGGATCACCGCTCCCGCGCCGCCGAGCGCCTCGACAATCACCAGTTCACCTCTGGGCGTCAGAGGATGAACCGCACCGGTGTAAGGCCTAGAAGCGATACGTTTGAGATGAAACGCATCGCCAGCAGCCTCCAATTCGAGCATCGTCACAAATGCCCCACTGCGGACAACACAGTGGGCGACTAAATAAGCCCTCAAGGGCAACTCTATTGTCTTCAAGGCAAACCTCTTGCTAAGGAAGTTGGCCTTTTCAGATTCCCTCTCTCAAGAGATATTCAAGAATATATTTGAAAAATATTATCTAATTTTAATTACAGAAACCTCATAATTAATTACACTCTCAATCATAAAATATAATCAATATTGCAATACATCTCATGTCGATGCTCGATCTGAGAATCTATTCCGAGGTGGCACTGCGATGATCTTCATGCTGGCCGATGGTGCCAGGCACTCCTCGGCCAGAAACATCCGCTCCATTTCCAGGTCACTCTGCGGGATGTCGCGATACCACGCCCGGGGAGCACCACGCTCTCCAGCTGACCACCTATATCCACGCGCCTTCAGCATCAGCCGTGCTTCATAGGGCGCGTCGATGGCCCAAATCCGACACACCGGCTGACGAGCATGCGCCAGCAGGGCCGCCAGCCCCAGATCGCTCGTCATCGGTAACGGGCGAGACAGCAGTTCGGCCAGAGCCCAGACGTCGTTGATCGCCCGATGTCCCTCAAACCAAAAGCCACTGGCTAGGCCTAAGTAGCCCAACTTCGACCCCTCGAAGCCCTCGGCCCGCCAGTCGACCTCGTTCAAGCTGCAGGCCCAGCCGACATCCGCAAACACCGGCCAATGCTTCTCGCAGAATGGCCGGTCGAAACTGGCGTTGTGAGCCACAACCAGAGCCGCCCCACCCAGGAAAGCAGCCACTTCCTGATCATCGATCCGATGGCCGGCCACCGCCTCATTGGTGATTCCCGTCAGCCGCGTGATCTCCGCCGTGATCGGCTTTGACGGCTCCCGCAACCTGTCGAAGGTGCCCAACACCCGCCCCAAACGGCCGGTTGCGCGGCCGTACTCGAACTTGACCATTGCCAGCTGGATAACCTCATCGACCTCCGCCTCTAAGCCAGTGGTCTCGGTGTCGAGCAGCACCAACTGGCCGATCTCCTCGCTGGAGTCGAGGTCGCCGTAGCTCGCCCGGGGCTCAAGCCGATCGATGATCCGGCAGCCTTGCGCTTCCAAGAGGGCGCGCGCCTCCAACACGTCCATCAAAACTCGATCTCCCCGTACTCCTGCGACGGCGGCTGCCACCGAATAAATCGGATCTGTTCAATCGCTTGATCGGCGAAGGCTCGCCCGATGTCCTGATCCGGTCCTTCGAGGCCATTGCCAGCGCAGAGATCGATCAGAAACGCACTCATCCGTTCGCGCCCATTCTTCATGAGCAGAAGTTCAAGCGCAGCAGACGTCAACAGGCACCTCAAGAGCTTCTCCCGGCTGTTCGGCATGTCATTGCCGAACGGCGGCTCCGCCGGCAAGCCGATCAAAGCCGCCAGTTCATAAAGCGACGAAATCCCGGCCCCGAATGACGGCAGCCGGTCCCCCAGGAAAACCGCGCGGGGATTGGCTGATCGCCCGCTCAACCCGAGCCACCTCAATCGGAGCTTGGCAATGGGTTCTGCGGTCGAATAGTCATGGCTTAACATCGTGGGCTCGGTGCAGTGATCCCACAGCACTTCGAATGAATCGGTGAGTTCGGCCCCATATAGCACCTTAAAATCCACCACCCCGGGCGCAGGCCGATTGATATCTGCGTTGAGCACCGCGATGCCCGTAATCGGGTAATGCGGGGGAGAGTTCGGGTCACTCAATATCAAGCGCAGAAACCTCATATGCCGTCTCCCCATTCGTGGATACGGGCATCTAGGCAGCAGGTCGGGAGAGTCAAGAGAAGAGGCCCCCAAAGAGTAGGTTTTGTGCGGGTTTCAGGGATTAATCTATTGATTTGATCCGTTCCTGCATTACCTGCCCCCTCCTCGTTCATGAGGAGGCTTCCGCATGCTTTTTGATCCGCCAGTCCGATTGATTACCAGCGCTCCGATCAACGTTAATCTGACCGACCTCACGTTTTTCCTGCGCCTCGACCGTGCCGACGATGGTGCGTTCAGCCCGGTACAGGTCGGCGCTGTCCGGCTGAACGACCCTCTGCCTCTCGATATCCTGGTCGAGGACCTGCGTGTGAACGACTGTGGAACCCCCACCAGCCGCAGTATCCTGTGCCGCTCTAATCACGGCTCGCCCAGCTCTCGGCAGCTCGAATTCGAAACCCATGAGCGTGCCCTGGTTGGCGGCAACTGTGACAGCGCCAACATCGAGTTGAGCGAGGCACGGGCCGAAAAGTTGATGGTAAAGCGGGTGCCGTTGGCTCTGCGGCCGATCTTTCGACCATCGCTGGGCATCGCTATTCTTTGCCTCGAATGGCTGAGGTTCAGTGGCCAGATCAGCCGGGGCGCCCTTGATCTGACCTTCGAGCGGATCCGCACCTCGATGCCGCAGCTGAAACTCGATGTGGGCGCGATGCTGGCGTTGCTCAGGGACGATCCGATCCATTGACGCCCGGCCAAAATCGGAAAGGCACGCAACCTTGCACGCCGGACCGAGGCATGATAGCCAACGATAACGGCTTAGCATCCGCAACAGAGAACTACGGCCCTACCCTCTCGGTCGGGCGGCCCGACTGATACAACACCAAACTGTCCGTGAGGCGTCCAAAACCGCGCGGTCATTGGAAAAGGTCGGGGGCGCACTCTGTACGCTTGCTAACCGCCCGGCACCAGGCCGTCCGGTTCGCGGCCTGGGTGTCGACAGCGGTTAGCTTTAGAAACTGAACCCGTCCAACAGGCGGAGCATCTCTGACTGACACGATACGCCCAGTTTGGCGTAAGCGCTGGAGCGTTGCGACTTCAACGTATTGGTCGAAATACCAAGACGCGCGGCAATCTCAATGCCTGATGCCTCATCTTCCACCAAAGCCTTTAAAACCCGGACTTCTGATACGCTCAGACCGAAACAGGCCTGAATCGCCTGCCATGGCCGAGGCTTCGCCCTGCACGGGTCCCGCATCAGGATCGTCACATACGGCTGCGCGCCGCCCGCGATCGGGATGATACGAGCGACCAGAACGCCGCTACCCTCACCCTGACACAGGCAATCAATCGGACGCCCGGTCGCCAGCGCCTCAGTCAAAGCCCGTTTAAAATGAAAGCCCTTCGGCGATAGCAACCATCGTCGGCTGAACAGGCCATGTTGGCGCTGTAAATCCTCACCGATCTGGTTGACCTGCTTGGCCTCCAACGTGGCACTGACCAAGAAAACACCCAGCCCCTGGGTATTCAACGCCTGGGAAGAGGCCTGAACCTCACGCTCGGCCTGACTGAGGCGCACATGGACACCAAGCGCCATTCTCAGCGGGTCCGTCAGGCTAGCGAAGAGGTCGCGATCCTCCTCCTCAAAACCGCCCTGCCGAGCGGTGCGGTAAAACACCAACGACGCCGACACCATGGCGCCAATCGTCATGACCTGGACCAGTTGGTGACCGAGGGCAAACGGCTTCAGGAAATCCCGGTAGAAGTCGGTGTCGCTATACCGGTTCCCCAACACCTCTTCACCGGTGAAGATCCGATCGACATTCCCCTGCTGGACGAAGCGCCGGAGAGGACTGATGTCGATGAAGCTGTCCAGGTAAACCTGATGGAAAACCGGGTCGACGGTCGAGGCCCCGACCGACACCGTCTTGGTCATCGGCGATCCATGGTGCAGCATCAACGCTGCCCCCGCCGCCCGCATGCTTTGCGACACCGACTCGACCGCCTCCAGCCAGGAAGCTTGGCCAGCCGCAGCAGCATGCAAAACACTAGAGACAGAACCGATCATTGATTACTTGAACCGACTAGGGGGTTCTCGATTAATCCGACACTTAATCAGTTGTGACAATCCCGTTATTTTATCCCGCTCAAGTTGTGCATCTTTCACCCCCAGGGGTGATTACGCTGCTTCGCCCCCGTGGCAATCCAAAAGAAAGCAGGGCGGTGCCTCGTCGGCGCCAGTTTGAAGCGGAGCAACCCATGATCAAGAGCGAGAGCGCGGCCGGAGAATACACACGGGGTCAGCCCCGCGTGTCCTTAAATCTCCGTCATGTCGCAACCCGCGATTGCGACTGGTCGGCTCCCGTTTTAAGCTCGGCGAAGCGGCTTGCAATCCGCACAGAGTACGGTTGGGTTCCCCTGCCCAACCAACCCGACCTGGACCAATCCTGCATGCGGCCTCCACACCCGCAACGTCAGGCAAGGTGGGGTATCGCCCTGCGCTGTTGGCTGCCGCGCGCTTCGGACATCCGTCCGGAGCGAACCCAGCCCTTTAGCAAGGGAACAGAGATGAATAACACCCCCACGGCCGCTTTGCGGTCCAATCCCCTATGCCTGCCCATCCTCCTGCTGTCAGGAGGCCGAGCATGAGCGAGAAGCGCTTCGTTCTCATCAATACCGAAGGCAGCACCGTGCTTGGGATCGAACTGCTGATCCTGATCGTGGGTGGCGCTGCAGTCGCCTATGACACCTTCCGACATGGCGCCGCGCCGCTCGTTGCGGCTGTCGTCATCTTCGGCGTCCTGAGGGTGATCTATAGCCAGCCGGTCCTACGCAAGATCTGGCAGTTCGCTAGTTGCTTGGCCTGGGGTTACGTCGGCTACAGGTTGGGCCAATGGGCCGGCGGAGACATCATCTCCAAGCTGGTCGGCGCCGCTATCGGGGCCTTCGTCGCTTTCGCTGCTCACGCCCGTACCCAATACCTCGAGGACAACGTGGAACGGATCGGGTGATCCCATGCCGGGTCGGGCTAAGCGGATACCAGCCTGGCTCAAAGCTGTGGCGGCGCTTTACCTCGCTTCAATCACCATCGGAATGGCTGTCGCCGTCGCCCTAACCGGCGGCGCCAGCCTCTTCTGATCCCCGTTCGAGACACCCGCCTTAAGCCTGCGGCCCCTCCAGGCCTGCCCGAAAGCACCCCCATGCCTCCGCTCTACGACTACGCGCCCGTGCTCGAACTCTCGATCACCGTCGATCCCGACGGCGGTTTCGTCATCGAGTTCATCGACCTGCCGGTGGTTGGCAGCGACTTCGTCATCGAGGGCTTGCGCCGGCTCTTGCCGGACGGCTGGGCGGTACTCGTGGACGCGGCCGAACTCAACGTTTTCCGGCTGTACGCCGAGACGGACCACGAACTGTTTACCTTGCTCGAAGCACTGGCCGCCCTGAACGACGAATGGGTCCAGGCCCCCGCAGCATCCGATCAGACCATTTCCTGAAAGATACCTTCCATGAAGAATATCCTCGCTCTTCCAATTCCCGCCGCCCTGTTTCTTGCCGGATGCGTCCCCGGTAACGAGGCCCCGACGACCTCTGCCACTGCACCGGCAACCGTCGCCCAAGTCGTGCCGCGGACCTGCTCTGCCGTACGCGCAACCATCGTCGTCGACCATGGCCGCGCGCCTGGCGTCGAAGCCGTGGAGAAGACCGCCAGCAATAGCGGTTGCTTCACCGTCTTGCCGTCGGTCGCACTCTCAACCTCGAACGTGAAATACGTGCTGACCGTCAGCCGCGACAGCGGCGTCTCAAACAACGGTTCTGGGGTCGCCAAGGGCGCGGCATCGATCGGCCTGGCCCATATCCCCTTTGTCGGCGCCATCGCCGGCGCGGCGATCCCCACCAGCGTCGATATCGTCGAGGCAATCCGAATGGATCTCAAAGAGATCACCACCGGCAAGCTCCTGGGTTCGGGCTCGGCCCAATACGGCTATTCCAAGACCACGTATGAGACCGCACAGAACCGGCTCGAAGCCGACAATCCCGCTCTGGTGGAGGCCCTGAACCAGGTGATCGCCAGCGCCGAACCCGCGCTCATCGCCGCGGCCACCCCACCGGCACCGCCGCCGAAGCCTCCGGCGAAGACCCCACCGAAGAAGAAGCCGATCACGGCGCCAGCTTCGTGATCTCGCATACCAAGGACGTAAGCCATGACACTTCGCCCTCTTACTCTGATCCTTTTGGCGCTGCCTCTGATGCTGACCGCCTGTGACGATGCCAAGCATGTGGAGCTATGCAACGACACGGATTTCATCTCCGAACAGATCTACCCAGACATCCCCAAGGTCATCGCCAAACACTTTGGCTCCAAGGCGACCAACGCCCTGGGCTGGATTGGCGCTTTGGCCGGTGCAATGAATGCGGAAACGATCGCCAAAGAGGTCGATCGCAAGTCCTTCAAGCTGGTGTCGGCGCTTCCGACCACCAAAGTCGGGAAAGTCTATGGCTGTCGCATCATCGTCACCGCCACTTTACCCGGCAGGACTACAATCACAGATTATACAATCCCCTTCGATACCGAAATCAATGACCCCTTCGGCAAGAATCCCACCTTCAGCTACAAGGTCGATTTCGACCTTATGAGTTCGAAGGCACGGGCAGCCCCTCAGCCCGCCACCCCATAGCCAACGCCAGCACCACAGCCGGTCGCCGCGAACACAGCGGCGACCTCAATCCCCCTGACATCCGGAGCCGATACACCCCTGTGCCCGTCAGTTAACTGAAATCTCCAGGCCCACCAAAGCCGCCACTACCTTGAGCTTCCCCATGGACAGAGGTCCATCAGTCAGCGCATCGGGGAGGTCAAAGATCTGACCCAGAGCCTTGCAGGCATAATTGATCAGCTGATCATCTCCTGAGGCAATTGCGTCCTCCAAGAAATCTATGCGCGCTTGTCTCCTGTGGAGAAAATCGGAACCATGAATTGTTTGCCTTCGCATCTAATCCCCAAATGCAAATTCATCAACTTTCTATAACACACCTCATTTTACAATCTATAGTGGCAATCTCTAGTTTCGCTCTTGGCCGCGCACGACCTTGATAGCCTGCAGGATCCGTCCAATGGTCTGCTTGGACTTCAGCTTCACCCGGCCTTCCCGAATCTCGTCAATCAGTTGATCGACCTCGGCCAAGGCCGTTTTCGCGGCATCTTCTTTGGGTTTGGACATGCGAATCCTTTTCCTCAATCGCGCGATCGGGGATTGCAATGGCTCTAGGGTATGGGTCAGGCCGAGAGAGGGACTTCCATCCGGTCGAGAGAGGCTTCCAGCACGCCTACGCTCTCCCAAGCACCCTCTGGACGATTCAGGACCATCGGGCCATGCTCAAGCGTCAGCCGATCCTCGCTCTCCGCTAGGTTGCAGGCCATCTCAAGATAGTCATGATCCGAGAAGCCAAACGGCTGGCCGACGATTTCGAAGCCATAGCCCCGATAGAAAGAAGCCAGGCGCATCTGGGCATGCAGATAGAGGCGCCTGAAGCCCTTCTTCCGGCAAATCTCCATGAGGTACTGCAGCAGCCGGTGGCCATTGCCACCTCCCCGCCATTCGGGTCGGATACTGAGGCGCTCGAGTTTGGCAAAGTCTTGAAACCAGCGAATGCGCGCGGTCGCCACCGGCTCACCGTCCACGGTTCCTAAGATCTGCGTGGCGGCGAAGTCGTTGCCATCGAACTCTTCCGCCCAGGGGCAGGCCTGCTCACCGATGTAAACCAGAATCCGGACACCGAAGGCCTGCTGCAGTTCCTCGGCCGATGAAACGATCTTGAGATCCATCACGCGGCTTCCCCGATATGGTCGGAGGCCTGGTTGATGTCTCGGCCCGCCTTCAACTGCTCCAGAACAGCCCGCACCGCAGGCGTGGCCATCTCGATGGCGCCATTGCGGATCGCCGTTGCAGAGACACCGTCAACCCGCCGTACGGCGTAGGGATAGAGCCAGCCGCACTCGTCATAGATCGACCGCACCCACATCCCACCCAGGTCACTGCCATGGATGCCGTGCAGCCTCTGGCCTGGATGCCGACGCTTGATGGCATCCAGGACACCGTAAAAGCCCTTATCGCGGTAAAGCTCCGGCTCCCAAATCACCTCGACTCTTTCGGTGAGGCCCGCTTCATCGATGGCTGCCTCGATCATCAGGCGCCGCATTTCAGGGGCATAGAAGCGGTTGCCGGTCGGGAAGTAGTTGACGTTGGCATCGGCTTTGTCCGTCCGCTCATAGACGATCAGGCCACCGACATTGCCTGAGATCTGGATCTCACCCCGCTCCAAGGCCGTCGCATGGAGGCGCGGCACTATGGTCGGGTGGATGATGATCTTGCTCAGACCACGCTGTTCCAGCGCCTCCCGCACAAGCTGCAGATGCGTGCCATGGAACGGATTGAAGGTGCCGAAGAACACCCCCACCCCGCCTTGCGGGCAAAAGCGAGCCCGCAAATCCGACAGGATGCCGACACCGAAGACCAAGGCGCCGAAACCAATCCCTAGAATGTAAAAGGCCGTGCGCGCGATGGGGAAACCCGCCGCCGCCATCGCCGTCAGCAGGATGTTGAAAGACAGAGCTACCAGGATATTGCGGTTGAGATCGCCGAAGCCGCGGTTGTAGGCGACAATACCGACGTACTGGAACCCTTGGGAGGCCAAAGTCGTCACAACCATCAACCCGATCAAGTGGGCCAATGGGGTTTCTGCTGGCAGCACATCGCCGATGGCGAAGATCGTGAAGATTGCAGCATTGAAGGCGAATTGCAGGCCGAACCGGGCCAAGCGTCCAAGAGTGACGACGGCAAATCGCAGATTGACCAGTTCCTCGGCCCTGTTGCTCAACCGCGAATAGAACGGTAGGAAAGCTGAGACGAAGAGGCAAACCGCGATCAAGGCCAGGTTGGCCTGTGCCGACAAACTGATGGCATAGGCCAGATACATCACACCGCCCATCGCCAATGCCAGTCGTGTCGAGCGGCTTTGCAAATAGCGCTTAAGGATATTCATTCACTTGTCTCCGCTGACCAAGAAATTCGACCCATCACAGGTTGCGGAGCGCACTATCCCAACAAAACGAGTAGTTGGTGGATGGTCTATTTCTGTAAAGTACTCTACGGAAAACGACTATGTACTCATGGGATGACATACGTCTTTTTGTAGCTGTGGCGCACTCCGGCTCGCTTTCCGCAGCGGCCCGGCAACTCAACATGCAAAACGCCACGATCTCCCGGCGCATCGCCGCTTTGGAGGAACAGTGCGGCGGACCGCTGTTTCTGCGCCATCGGACCGGCCTGGTCATCACGGAACTCGGCGACCGGATCATGGCCCGCGCCGAGGAGATGGCGGCAGCGGCCCAGGGCATCGATAACGAGATCGCTGCCCGGGATAAAACGCTCTCTGGCTTGGTTCGTGTATCCGCGACCGAAGGTATGGCGGGCTATTGGCTGCTTCCCCGTCTGTCGAAGTTCAAAGAAGCGAACCCCAGCATCAGCGTTGAGGTCGATTTTCAGAACACGTCAGTCGACCTCATTCGCCGAGCCGCTGACATTGCGATCCGCCTGAAGCGACCCGATGAGGAGGGGCTGATCGCCCGCCTGGTCGGTCGGCTGGAAATGGGACTATTCGCTTCAGCCGACTTGGTGCGCAGGCGGGGCCTGCCAACATCGGTCAATGAACTCGAGCCCTTGGGTTTGGTCGACTACACATGGGCCGACCCAACGGGTACTGAGGGCTGGCGTGATATCATCATCCGCAGCGGCAATAATGCCACGCGGGTGAATAGCGCTCTTGGCCAGGTGGAGGCCGTTCGCTCGGGGCTGGGGGTAAGCCTGATCCCCCGCTATGTCGGCCAACGCTTCAACCTCATCCCAATCGTCCCCGATTTCTCCTGGAGGACGAGGGAAATTTGGTTGGTCGCGCACAACGACCTGAAATCCGTCCCCTGGATACGGAGGGTCTACGACTTCCTGGTCGATGAGTTGGACGCGTCTTTCCGGTCGACGCGGGTCTAGACTTTGGAAACCCTCTGCCGATAGCAGCATCGGCGTCCTGACGCACCGCGCAATCCCAAATTCAGAGGCTCTGCCATGACACTCACCATCGGTATCGATGTCGGGCTTGAGGTCTGCCATCTGTGCGCTGTTGATCCAGACGGCAAGGTCATTGTCGAAACGACCATGCCCTCCACTCCCGAGCATCTCGCGGATTGCTGCGATCTCATTGCCGAGAGCTTTGATACCCCGATCAATCTCGTTGCGTTGGAAGCTGGCAGCATCAGCCTCTGGCTGGCCTGGGGCCTCCGGCAACGCCGCTACATCGTCAAGATGCTGAACCCCAGCAGCACCAGTGCATGGTTTAAAGCCGCTGGTGTGAAGTCGGATAAACATGACGCCATTGCGATTGCCCAAATCGGCAGAACCGGCTGGAGCAGGGATGTCTGGATCCGTTCTCCCGAATCCCACGCTGTCCGCGCAGCTTTAAAAACCCGGGATCTACTGGTTGCTCAGCGGCGCGGACTGGAGAGTCGACTGGGCTATGTCCTGAAGGCGATTGGGCTCGATCGCCCAAAACAAGGGGCCTTTGGTCTGGTTCTGGATCGGCGTACCAAAACCTTGCCTCCAATCGCCCTGTTGCCCCTTCAGACATTGAAGCAAGTCATCGATGCGACCCATGCGGCCATCACCTCCTTGGACGAATTGATCCGAGCCTATGCCGAAGAATCACCGGCAGCAAAACGACTTCAGTCTATCCCAGGCGTCGGCGCCCTGACGGCCCTGGCCTTCACCGCCGCAATTGATGACCCGTCTCGCTTTGCCAGTGGCCGACAAGTCGCCAGCTACTTCGGCCTGGCGCCCCGCCTCTCCCGAACAGGGACTAAACACGTTGGCCCGAGAGGCATCTCCAGGCGTGGCGACATCATGACCAGAACACTGCTGTGCCAAGCGGCGATGCGGTTGACCTATGGCAATGTCCGGCAAACCGCGCTCGGCAACTGGGGTCGGAAGCTTGCCCTCAGCCGATCCGGCAGAAAGGTCATGGCTGCCGTTGGACGCAAACTTGCGGTCCAGATGTTCGCCATGTTGCGCGATGGCAGCGACTATGTCGATCCTGGCCTCGCGGCTAATGCCACAGGCTCTTAACTCTGTATTCGCTGTTGGCCTTTAAGGCCCGTGACCTTGTTAGAGGCAAGTCTGTGGAGGCCGTTGGCGCCGACCGCGTTCGTCCATTGGGGCAGACGACCTCGGCCTGATGTTGCGGCGGCGCCATCTATCGCTCCGGCGATAGCCATATCACTTGCGGCTATGTTTTGGACTTCATGACAGTCAATTGGACACCCAGTGCCGAAGCGATCTCCATCAGGTTGCTGACTGTCGGAGCAGCTTCCTGTCGAACAGGCAACTCCAGGATCCGCCTGAGTACCTTGCAAGCATAGGCCATCATCTTTTCGTCCCCAGACGCCAAGGCATCTTTGAGAAACCGAATACGAGCCGCTGGGGTCGTATGGAAATCGCCGATATCTTGAATTTGAAGCCCTGGCAGCTTTGCTGGCATTTAATTCTAGTCTCTTTTCAAGAAGCCTGAATGAAGAAGATACACGAAAGATAAGACTAGCCGCACACCTCGCGGCCAGATCTCTGCCGACCATGATCTGGTCCTTCCACAGACCCGTGGTTCTGCTCGCTCCGGTTACCTCCGAAGGCATCGGCGTAATAGTATTTATCAAGCAAGAGTTGCTGGTCATTCACCTGATTGATCCGGGACTGGTCGCCGTCATAGACGAACTCCAGCGCCAGCGACGTGCCACGCTTCACCGACAAGGGCTGATTGAACCCCGTCCAGGTGATCTTCCGCACAACGGAATCATCCGTAAAACTCGGGTCGTTCAGCACTGATTTCGTCAGATTACCGACCGCGTCATATTGGAAATATTCCGTATGGACCCCGCCCGTCAGCTCGACCTCGCGCACCGCATGCGGCTTGTCACCGAAGTCATAGGCATAGGCGCCCTTGTCCGACTTCACAGCCATATTCCCAAAGCCATCATAGCTATAGCTCTGGGTCGGCTTCTCCGGCGGTGCAGCTCCCGCTCCCAAACCGTCCCAAGACCAGATCCGGTTCCCGGTCAGCCGGTTCAGTTCATCGTAGCTGAAGTCCTCCTGATACCCGCCGCGCGTCACATCAACCCGGCGACGGATCAGATTGCCCAGATTGTCCCATTTGTAGCTATTGTCCTGGATGTCGCCCGACCCCGCCACCGACCCGGGCTTGGTGCTCACGATGCTCGCAACGAACCCTTGCGGCGTATAGCTCCGCTGCGTGCGCACCCCGTTGCCAGCCAGGCTCTGCGTCAACTGCCCCGCCGCACTCCGGCCTTCCAGCGTCCAATAGGCAAGGCCCGTTGCATGGTTCGCGACACGCTTCAGCTCGCCCTGCGGGTTGTAGAAATAATCCAGATGTAGACCCGACGGATACTGAATCTCTGCAAGATGCCCCTTCACGGGATGATAAATCCCGATCTGCTCCTCCCAGTCCTCCCCCCCTTCGACGAACTGGCGTGCCCTGAAAAGGCGCCCCAGGCTATCGAACCAGAATGTTTTCAACAAAGACCACCGTCCGGATCGTTGCCCACGATCATCTGATCCGTCCAGGTTCCCTCCGTGGCCCCGTCGGCAGGAAATGTTCGCTGCGGTTGCTCCCTAAGAAGTCCGCGTAATAATCCCTGGACCCCGTCCTGCTCAGCGTGCGACCGCCACCCGACAGAAGATTGCCCACAGGGTCATAGTCATAGGTCTCCGTCCCGCCAGCCCCCGGACGCACCACCTGCGTTACCGTATGGGGCTTGGCACCGGCGAGGAAGCTGTAAGCGCCCTTGTCACTCTTGTCGGTGATATTCCCGAAGCCGTCATAGGCGATCTGGACCGTATCCGTCCCGCCCGTCCCCGTCAGGCGGTTCAGCGTGTCATAGCCGAATGTCTCCCGGTAGCCGCCGTTCGATACAACCTAACCACGAACAGCAATTTAAAAAACCAATTATAAAACATTCCACTAATTACTTCTATTACAAGCACTTGACTTGTATATATTATCTATATAAGCCCTAACTTTGTCAAAAAAATAACCCGGAGCCCTATACACTACATCATCTACGTAAACATAAAAATATTCACTTTCTTTTCTTTTTTTTGTTTGAAAGTATAATTTCCGCCATACAACGCCATCATATAAAAACAATCCAAACCTTACCTCAATTTTATTATAAAAATCATTCATCACAACAAGATCCAAACCCTCGATATTTCTTATAAATACCATTAATTCATCATTATTTACGCTATTTATATAACATCCATAGACTTCTAAATTCCCAGGCACAACCCTATCTATTGTCAATATACCATCATTAACAAAATATGCTCCTGCGAATTTAATACTCGCATTCATACCAAACAAATTTAAACGATCACCAACAACATCAAATGGCAATATAAAAATAAATAATAACGACATTATGAAGCGATACATTTCAAACCCTCACAATCCATAGCCAAATTCTGTCACTTCTTTTACACTTTTACGCCCGAATCCGCCATGATGACTTCTTGTCGGCTCCCCCAAAGCTCGCCCTATCGGGTTCTCAAAATTTACGATCACTCTTTTCTCTTCTAAATTATCATAGGGAGCATCTGGAGTTCCTATTGTTTCGGTAAGAACCGCCACATTATTTTCACGCAATACATGGGCAATCTCATGAGCAAGAACTAATGCACTCGACATATAGGCGATCCGGCCAATATCAGATTCAAATCTTGGCGTGGAAAACGGATCCCACCTTATTATATCTATCCCTCTTTTTTCATCAAACTCAACATAAGCAGCCATCCCCATTGACGACTCAATTGTTAGACCAAAGAACTCCGCAGCCTCAAACAATTTTGCCCCAATTTCTACTTGAGATATATATTCCTTGGCCTTTTGGTATGCTTCGCGAGGTATCCCAACAAGCGTTACCCCTTTTGCATTGCCTGCGAACATCTTCCCCAGACGACTCCCTTGCAAAGGAAATCCTAGGAACTCTTCTATCTTCTCAGTAAGCTTTGCTTTTTCAATCTCCTCATAAGACAGTCCCGCGTATTTAGGATCACGTGCCCAGTCTGGCACCCCTAAAAGGTCGGCGAAGAAGTCCGAGAGCTTCTGGATCGGATCCCGGTCGTCCACTGGCGGAGACGTCGTGTCCCCTGCCGCTGAGCCCGAGGTCGTGCTTCCGGTACCCACGCCAGTGCTGGTTTGAGACTCCACGCGCCCCGTCTGATCGCGTGGCCCCTCTGCATACCACCCGCTGGGATCCGTCGCGGTCAGCGGTGAATTCCGCACATAGCTGTAGCGGCTGTAGCTCTGGCTATCCGCCGGATCCTGCACGAAGTTGTCCGCCGCCATGAACCTCGCCAACTGAGCGTCATAAAGCCGCCCGTTCATATGCACGAGGCCCACGTCGTCCAGCATCTCGTGGCCCGTGTAGCCGCGGTCCGTGTGGTTCCCCATGATCGCCTGACCCAGATCCGGCTGACCCTGCCAACCGGTCGAGGTCACGCCGACCACAAAGCCTCCCGACCGCCGCGCGCCCCAGGCGTCATAGTCGAAGCTCTCGATCTTCAGGCCCGCCGTGTCCGTCACCGCCTGGATCGAGCCTAAAGAGTCCGTGTGGGTATATTTCACGTCCGGATTATTCGGAGCGCTGTCCTGCGTCTCCACTATCGCAACCAGTTCGCCGCCTACCAGCACCTGGTCCTTCCATAGGCCCGCCGCCGTCAGATACTCGCTGCGGTTTCCGCCGAAGGCGTCCGCGTAATAGAGTTTCGTCAGCGCCGGTGTCTGATTATTGACCTGCTTGATCCGCGACTGGTCGCCGTCATAGACGAACTCCAGTGCCAGCGACGTCCCCCGCTTCACCGACAGCGGCTGGTTGAAACCCGTCCAACTGATCGTTCTCACCAACGAACCACCCGCAAAACTCGGGTCGTTCAGCACCGATTTCGTCAGATTGCCGACCGCGTCATATTGGAAATATTCCGTATGCACCCCGCCCGTCAGCGCGACCTCGCGCACCGCATGCGGCTTGTCACCGAAGTCATAGGCATAGGCGCCCTTGTCCGACTTCACAGCCATATTCCCAAAGCCATCATAGCTATAGCTCTGGGTCGGCTTCTCCGGCGGTGCAGCACCCGCTCCCAAACCGTCCCAAGACCAGATCCGGTTCCCGGTCAGCCGGTTCAGTTCATCGTAGCTGAAGTCCTCCTGATACCCGCCGCGCGTCACATCCACCCGGCGACGGATCAGATTGCCCAGATTGTCCCATTTGTAGCTATTGTCCTGGATGTCGCCCGCACCGGCGACCGACCCGGGCTTGGTGCTCACGATGCTCGCAACGAACCCTTGCAGATTATAGCTCCGCTGCGTGCGCACCCCGTTGCCAGCCAGGCTCTGCGTCAGCTGGCCCGCTGCATTACGGCCCTCCAGCGTCCAATAGGCTTCATTCGTCACGTGATTCGCGACGCGCTTCAGCTCCCCTTGCGGATTGTAGAAATAGTCCAGCCGCAGACCCGACGGATAGCTGACCTCCGCCAGATTGCCCTTCACCGGGTGATAGACCCCAGTCTGCTCCTCCCAAGCACCGCCCTCGAAGGATTGCCGCGCCTTGAACAGGCGACCCAGGCTATCGAACTCGAACGTCCGCTCCGCGATCGTCGCATTGCTGCCGGTGACAGATTTGCTCGCAATCAGCTTGCCCACATTCCGCTGCGCCGCCGACGTCCCATAGGTCCAGCTATCGGTTCGCTCCACCGTGAGGCTCGTCCCGATCTGCTTGCTCGTCACCCGCCCCAGCTTGTCGTAGGTGATGACCGTCTTCCGGCCACGCGCGTCCGTCTGCTTGCGCACCTGACCCAGCGGGTCCACAACATAGCTCCAGACGCCCTTGTCCGGATCATTCATCCCGATCTTGTAGCCGCGCGGGTCATAACTGATCGTCGTCGTTACCGAACGCACCGTCTCCAGCGCGTCCTTCGCCGTCACAACCGTCTTCGTCAGATTGCCGAACGGGTCGTAGCGAAAGCTCGTCGACCCCTCCAGGGCGTCAACGATCAGAACCTCCCGCCCCAGGCTGTCCTTCAGGACCCGGCGATCCACACCGCCTGCATTCTCGGCCCCGACATCCCGCCAGATCGTCGTCTTGCTCGACAGACCGCTGTAGGTGAAGACGATCCGCTGCTTGCCGTCGGTGTCGCTATCCGTGACCGAATGCCATTCCTTCTGAACTCGGCCCAGCGCCTCGTAGCTGTAGCGCCGCCACACCACCGTCCCGCCGCTGACATAAGGTTGGCTCTTGCGGGCCACGAAGCCGCGGGCGTTATACTCGGTGTCGACAAACGCCAGCTTCGCCGTCCCGTCCTCGGCCGTCGAGAGCGTCGACACCCGGACCTCACGCCCCAGCCGATCGAAGAAACTGTCGACATCCGCAGCCTTCGCGTTCCCGGCTGTATCCAGCTGACGAACCCGGATCCGCGTCACCGCATTCGATGCCGAACAGCCCCCGGAGATCGCGCTGCAATACTCATAGGCCCAGGTCGTCTGCGTCCCGTCCGACAGCAGCTCGGATATCTTCCGACCGAAACTGTCGTAGCTCCAGTTCGTCGTCAGTCCGTTCGGACCCGTCAGCGACCGAACCGCCCCCGTCTTCGGATCGAAGACACGCGTCTCGCCTTCATCTGCCGCATTGGTTGCAACCGTCGCAAACCGGCCGGTCCCATCATAGACCAGGGTCGAACTCCGCTGCGTGATCGCCCGCTCGCCCGTCGCCGCGGCCGTGATCGTCGACTTGGTCTTATTGCCAAAGTCATCCCGCAGATAACTCGTCGTGACCGCATCCGCACCCGGCTCGCTCGTCTCGCTCTTAACCAGATTGGTCGAGCCGAAATAGGTGTAGGAAACGCTGCGCGACTTCTCCACCGGCCCCGCAAGCGAAGACGCCATCGGCATCGACAACGACATCAGCCCATCGTCGGAAAGCGGAGCGCCCGCACTGTCCGCCTTCAGACCCGACAGCGGCGCCGACGCGCTTCGGCTCCCGGCCTGGAACTCCGCAAGCCGCTCGGCCTCCAGGATCGCCGCCTCATCGGCACCCGACACCATCGCCTCCAACGGCGGCGCGTCGATCACCGGCACCGGATCTGATGGAACCACCGGCGCCTCGAAATTGACGCTCTGCGCGAGGGACGGTACGGACACCATCAACAGACCGACAGACAGAACCGCAACGGTACGACCCGCACCGAACAGATAAGGCATCACAAACCCTCGAAACCGGGGAAACGCGGACATAACTCGAGTGCGGATCACAACCATCATCCGCCCCCTATTCGCCCGGTGCCGTTTGTTTGGTCGTCGATGTCAGCAGCGTGCCGATCATCCAACTTCCCGTGGCATTCGCGTAGGTGTTGATCGTCTCGCTGATGTAATCGCCACCCGTCGGATGGGATGTCTGCGTCGTCTGCGTGAGGATATTGCCCCAATCGTCATAGACGTAATCGGAGGTGACCGAGGGCAAGGCGGAGGTGGCCATGGCACTTGTCAGATCATTGCCGGTCCGGACGCTCTTGGTCAGCAGGACCAGAGAGGTTTTGCCGCTATCGTTTTTATTGGCAACCGAAGCCACACTCGTTCCGACATAGGAGTTAATGACTTGACTGATACGGACGTTGATATCCGCTTCAGTATTGACATAGCGGCTTTCAACGACAGTGGGGAGGCCGATGAAGGGGAAGCTTTGCGAGCGCAGCGTCGTCGTCTCGATAAAGCTTCGCTCGTCGCGCTCCGTGACCTTCCGCATCCCAAGGAATCCGCGCCCGTCGAGGCCGATTTTGGCCCCCTGATAGCGATAGGTTTTACTGGACGTCGTGCCAACCGCAGTATCCCAGCTCAACCTCTGCACGGCATGGGCGGGACCCTGATAATCCATCAGAGGATAAACCGCCGTCGTTTCCTTAACGTAGGACCGATCAACTCCTGAAAGCGATTTATAGACGACGCTATAATCCGTCCCAACGTCGGAATAGGCGCGTGTCATCAGATCGGCAGGCAGGCCGGTGCGCGCGGAAACCTGAACGCCATCCTTGAAACCGACGATGTCGAGAATCCCGTCCCCGGTGACATCGGCAAAATGCCTGGGCATTGTGCCATTGTCCGTCCAGCCCGCATTGAAGCTGAAATCAGTACTCCAACGGCCGTTCGGCGCCGCCGAAACAAAGCCCTTCCCATTCGAGAGCGCCACAAACGTCCCGGAAGTCCCGAAGCCAACAATATCGCTCATGCCGTCGTCATTCACGTCGATGGCATAGATCGGGTATTTCTTGAGGTCGGCCCAATTATGGGCGTAAGCCGCCTCGGCCGCAGGTTCGGCACTGTTAAAGCCAAAATCCTTCGACCATTTTGTGTGCGTCAATAGGGACTTACCGGTATTGAGCGCAACATAGAGGCCATACTCGTCGTTGCTGACCACATCATTGAGTCCATCCCCATTGACATCAGCGACCGTCATCCAGCGCTTCGTGCTCGCAGCCCAATTCGGAAAACCGGAGGTCCATTTGGAACGCGCTCCGAAGGAGGTTCCGCTGGAGAGCGCCACATAGATGCCGTCGATGCCGAATTCAACGATATCGGCCATCCCGTCGCCATTCATGTCAGCCAGGAAACGTCGCGGCGTCTTGCTGTTATAATCCGCCTGGACATTGCCATAACCCTTGAACCCAAAGCTCGAGGACCATGCGGTCTGAGTGCCAAAGGCCGTTCCGGTCGACAGACTGACATAAACGCCGTTGGCGCCAAAGCCGACGATATCAGCCCTACCATCGCCGTTAACATCAGCGAGGTGACGAGGCGTCAGGTTTTCGGTATCGGGGTGGTAGGCAGGGACCTCGCAATAATGCTCACACCCTCCGTCGACCATATACTTTAGCGCATCGCGCGCGGATGGGTCCCAACTGAACGGTTCAAATGTTTTATGTCGGGTGAAGTGATTGGTCCAACTCTGAGGACTGCTGAAACCTGTCCCCTCCGCCAAGGCAACAAGCACGGCCTGGCTGCCGGTATTTGAATAGCCAAAAGCGACGATATCAGCCCGGCCGTCGCCGTTTACATCGGCAAGCAATCTGGGAACACGACTGGAGTTATCCCAGTTATCCAACCCTAAGGCCGATAAGCGCTTCGTGCCCGCCGGAAGAGCGACCCCAGTGGTTTCCGAGACATAGACTCCATCGGAGGCAAAGCCAATCGTATCAGCCCGCCCGTCTCCACTGACATCCGCCACAAAGCGTGGATAAGCAACCTCGTCTCCCCAACCAGCGGACTGCGCGAAATCATTGTTCCACTTTGTTGCAGCCGGAAAGGATTTCGTCTGATCGGACCATTCGAATTTCGTCGGCGGCAGACAAATACCTGTCGCTCCGCAACGTGAAATAGAGACTACCCGGGAACGCCCCGTGTAAGGGCCTGCCTCATAGGCAATCCGGTAATCGCTGACGAGTTCGCTCGTCGTTGCGCTCGGATGATAATAGGTTCTGAGCCATTTCAGGCGGCTGCTCAGGCGGTATGAGAAACCACCGGTGTAATGATATTTATCTTCCGGCTTCAACTCATATCCGAATTGAACGGATGCATAGGCTGCCGTCGGTGCTGTCGCGTCCGTCTCGTTACGAGTGTAGTCAATGCGTGCCGGATAATATGAACCCGATGAATCGCTATTAACATAGGAGATGGTCATAGAGTTTTTTGAAGTGTCAGTTACTTTGCTGAGCGCCCATATCCGGACCGATGGCTGAGCACTTAATTTTATCTGACTATCAGCAGTAATCCCGTACTCAAGCCTTAGCCCTCCCTTCGTCCGAACGACAAAGGAAGCCGGGCCGGAACCTACAGCTCCGGAAGAGACAACGGATGAAAACTCCTGGATCTCGGTTCGATATTCAGTACCAGAGGCCCCGTACACCCCATCACCGACGACATTCAGACGTTTACCATCCAGACAGAAGCGATCATTGGCATCGTAATTGACGGATCCGACGATCCCATCCTGGGCTTTGGTGCGCGGACAGCGGGTAATGCTGGAAAGGCCGTAGAGGCCCCATCCGACCCCCATCATGCCGTTCCCACTCTGACTGCTGTAACCAAACGACAGTTTGGGCTGAATGCCTGCAGTTCCGGGAACAACCTCGATTGGGATGGAATAAGTGGCGGCGCCTGTTGGGCCAACGCCCATGCTTCCCGGCAATGTCATCTGCGCGCGCGTCAGTGATGGTACCAGCCCCACACATAACATTCCTGCGAAGGCGGCTGATTTCACCAGATCTGAAAACACGACCTCGGATTTGAACGACGAACGAACAGGCTGGCCCATCACTACCTACGCGCTAACTTCTTGTGGGAGCATCTAAAGGCGCGCAACCTGACACAACAAAACAACCGGAGTCGATAATGTTTTTCTCTCATTAAGAGAAAAAATCCCCAAATTAGTTAGCAAACAAACAGATTGCACAACCGAATATTACCTCTCCCACAATTGCCTTTTGCAGCTTTGTGTGCCATTTGGAGTTCAAGATACCCTAGACTCTCACCCTTGCGTTGAAGTCTCCTGACGTGGATCAACGACCACATCATCGCACAGCTACGATCGTGCAGGGGTCGTCCACCCCATCACGTCAGAGCGGCAAGGTCTACGGCTATCGCAAACTGCACGATGATCGCTCGATCAGGGCGAGAGATGCTGCCCGAACCGGGTAGCGCCTAACCCGGCTCGCCGGCATCAAGGCGCAGATCGGCTATAAGCGTCGCCCCAGTGTCCACGGTTAAAATAGTGCTCCACCATTTTCAACACTTCGCCGTATTCGCGTTGTTGTTCCAAACGATCATCTGACAGCCGTATTTTTGGATTGGCCCAATAATATCTTTGCCGTTGTCGATGAAGGCCGATGAGAAGGCGGCGGCAAAGCTCTTAGTCTTCATGATTTCGCCCTTGATACCTTCGCCTACGGATTTTACGGCAAGATTGACCGATGCCTTCAAGATACCGAAGTCGCGTTCCACCGCATAACGGTGCAGAACTACACCGGGCGCCTGCTGCGGCGGAGGGTTGAGTGTCGGCAAGCTGCTAGGATTTGTGACCCCAATTTGTCTGGCGATGTTCTTGGTAAGATATTCCGTTGCTGTTTCCTGAGCGAGATTCAGCGACTGGTCGACCACAAACGTGACGGACCCTTGCTGACATCCTTTCCCCGTAGCCACACCCTGAGCGCAACCATAGGCAACAGCCCCGGCCGCGCTACCGACACCGACGATGACCGTCTTTTCGAACGACTTAAACTCAGCGGCCTCATCCATCAGCTTCGAGATGCCCTTACCCCATTCGGAATTTTTCATAAAGCCATTGGACAAATTCTTCATAAGGGCGCCACCGGCACCGCTTGCGCAGCTACCGCCACTCAGCATCGACCCCAGACACCCTGTGGCCGCAACAGCTCCCAAAGTCGCATAAGTCGAGGCCTGCTCGAACGCTTCGAAAAAGCCGCTCGCATACATGCTGTCCGCGCCTGGAACATCGAAGGCGCCCGCATAAGTTAGATAGCCTTTTATGCCTCCGAACAGTGCAGACTGCCACGTTCCTCCGTTGATATAACCGTTGATAGCTCCAGCAACGAACATCGAAATGCCCATTGTGAAAGGAGCCAAATAAGTACCGAGAAGCGTGATTGCAGTAGTTAGGATCGGCTTCCAAAGTTTCTTGAAGAACTTTCCGATAGATTTAAAAAGCCCGCCAAGGAAATATCCGCTGGGATCGGTCGCTGCAAGCGGGTTGTTATTCACGTAGGAGTAGCGGTTATAGGATTGCGTATTCACCGCGTCCTGAACGAACGGATCGGCACTGAGGAATCGGGCGATACTCGCATCGTAGATGCGGCCGTTCATGTGAATCAGCCCCATATCGTCCAACATCTGGTGACCGGTAAAGCCACGATCGGAGTTGATGCCAACGATACCGACACCCGCGACAGGGGGTGTTCCGTGGTCGACCGCAGCGGCATCGCCGCCCAACCGGCGCAGCCCCCAAGGATCGTAATCTAAGCTTTCGATACGAGTACCGCTGGCATTCGTAATCGCCTGTACGGAAGCCAGGTGATCGGAATGCATATAACGCACGACTGCCGGAACGGCGGGTTGTCCTGCAGGCGTTTCCTGGGTTTCGATAGTCGCGACCAATTCGCCATTGATGACCAGTTGGTCCGTCCAGACCGTCTTTTGCAGCGAATGATGAATCGTGCGTTCCGAACGATTCCCCGTAAAGGCATCACCGTAATAATAGGTAGTTTGGTTGATAGTTTCCGGTGCCGTCCCGTTCTCCAGCGACCTCGCGATTTGAGTCAACCGGCCTTGCGCATCGTCATAAGTATAATCGATGCGGCTGAGTCCGCGCGTCATGGACAGCGGCATGTCGAAGCTGGTCCAATCGACAGACCGGGGCACGTCCAAACCGGCCGATAGGGTCATATTGCCGTTAGCGTCATACTGGAAGAGTTCGGTGCCCGCTGCCTTTTCGATTGAAGCGACGGCGTGGGGGCGAATTGTACCGCCAGCCACCCCATAGGTATAGGCTCCGACATCGCTCTTAGAGATAATGTTGCCATGACCGTCGTAGACCAGCGACACCGTCTTAGAGCCGCCTGCATTGACCACGGTATTGCTAGTCATACGACTCAACTGATCGTATTCGAAAGTCTCTAGATATCCTCCGAGCGCGGCGCCGCCGTCGACCTCACGCCACTTCAGGATGCCGAGATTGTCCCAGGCATAACGCAAATCCTGAATTTTGGTAACGCCCTTGGTCGTTTCAATTCGGGTCAGAAAACCCCGGGCAGCATCGTAATAGCGCTTAGTGTGGACGCCATTACCGTAGGTGATGTCGGTCAATTGACCGCGGGCGCTACGTGCCGTTGCGGTCCAATAGGCGGCGCCCGTAAGACCGTCGCTCACAGTCTTCAGCGATCCGGCATCGTCATAGCTATACAGAACGGACTTACCCGAAAAGAGGGTGGTCTTCTTGATACGACTAGTGCTGGCTTCATAAACGGCAGATTGGAAGGTTGCAGCACCGCCATCTATGCTCTGCCCGATCAGAACCGGACGCGCCAATCCGTCGTAAGCAAAGGTTTTCGAGACGATCTCGATCTCCGCCGCACTACCTGCAGCCAGTTCTTCAGGCGTCGCCGGACGGACCGACAAGCTAGCCGCTAGCTTGCCAACACCATGATTTTCCGTATCGTAGGTCTTGCTATCGATACGCTCGACCGTACCGTTACCGAACCTAAAGGTCTTAGTGGTTTCCCGCCCGAGCCGATCGTAAGTTATCTGTACTTTCTGCCCCTTAGCGTCGGTCTGTTCAACCAGTTCACCTAGAGCGTTGTAGATATACTGGCTGACACCAGTATCGGGATCGTCGTTGAGGACCTTACGTCCGCGAACGTCATAAGTTGCGGTCGAAGTCACCTGTTGGGGGCCGTTAGCGCCTGCGGCAGTTATCGTGGTGGTACTGAGGTTGCCGAACGGCTCGTAAACATATTCGATTTCGCCCCCTGCGGCATCGATGACCTTGGCGACCTGATTCTGGCTATTCTTAAAAGTCGTACGGGTTTGAACTTCGCCCAATGGGGCCGCAAAGGCGGCAAGGCCCTGAACGAGCGTGGCATCACGACGAATTGTCGCAACCGTTTTCAGGCCTTGGTATTCATAACTGACACGCTTTTTACCAGGTACGGTCGGATCGTCGTCGGTACCGATAAGGGCGTGATATTCGACCTTCACACGACCGAGAACATCGTATTCGTACATATCCCAGACGACTTCATCCGGGGTAGCCGACGGAGCATGGGGCGAAGCTACCTGGAAAGGTTCGCTTTTTTTCAGCGGCAGCCCAATAGCGTTGTACTCGCTGTCGATGGCGATCGTGCGTGCAGCAGCCCAGGTACCGCTACTCTTGGTCATTTCTTGCGAGACGCGACGAATTTCGCGATCCAGCACATCAAAATACAAGACCGTGATGGGTCCCAGATAATCCGTGCCGCCCTGGGCGAGGTCATATGAGCGGGTCAGGAATTTGGCTTTGGTCGGACAGGCTTCGGTACCGCCCGCAACGCCGAGGCAGTAAGCATACTCATAGATGGTACTGGTACCGTCCGCCCTCAGTTCGCGAGTCTTGCGCCCGAAATCATCATATTTCCAAGTCGTAAGCAGACCATTCGGCCCCCGCAGGCTAAGGGGGGCGCCCGTAGCGCTGTCAAAGGTCCGTAACTCTGTGTGGTTGAGAGCATTGATCGCTTCGGTGGCGAAACGCCCTGTAGGATCTATGACCACCCTCGACCCACGGGGCACGAACTGAGCCGTCGGCGATGCATTAGCTGCTCCCGACGTGACGGAGGTGAGTTGATTTCCCAGACCATCGTAAGTGTAGGTTGTCGTGACGGAGAGATCGGGATTGTTCGGCTCGATCGTCTCGCTTTCGATCAGCCCTTCTGCCGTATAGGTCCAGCTCGAGGTGCGCGTCACGCTCCCCGCCTGAACCACACCGGCAAAACCCACGACAAGCACGCCGCACAGAAGCGCCGCCCGTACACGGTCTGCGCGAAGAAAGAGACTATTCATGAGGGTTACTCGACCGATAAGGGAGACCGTATACACACTGAGAGACCGGACCGACTGCATGACCCGCTCCTTACGGCGTGGTATTGGTGATAGTGGTGCGCGTCAGGCGACCAAGACGCCATAGAGAGGTGTTAGCCGGTTCGTAGACGTTAACCGTGGTTTTTACGAACTCTGGCGTGCCGTCGTTGTCCTGGTCGATCACCACCTTCACCTGGGTCGCATTGCCCCAGGTGTCGTTCACATAAGTCGTCGTCACTGTTGGAAGCTGAACGCCTTGAGTACCGGCAGGCGTTAACTCCCAGGATTTCTCAACCGTCTTCGTCAGCTTCACATATGTGCTGGCACCGCTGTTGAGAGAAACTTCAGCGTAAGTGTTCGCTGTTTCCCCCAGTCTCACGCCCGCCGAACCTACCGTGGGCACATAGAAGCGCTCGACCTTGGCGATCATGCCGGTCAACGGAAACTGCTGGTGCAGGGTCGTCACCTGCTCGATCTTCGTGTTCTCGTCCCGCGAGACCGTCTTCTCGAATCCTAGTAGGCTACGGCCTTGTGTATTGGCCCGCAGGGTCTCGTAGCGATAGCTGGCGCGCGAAAGTACCGTTGCGTTGGCGGCCAGACCGTCCAGCGCTTTCAGTTCGGCCACCACTGAGATCGGCGCCTGGATATTCATCGCGTCCTGGAGGCGTAGCGCGCTTTTCACATAGGGCGCGCCCACCTGCGATAGCGTCTTATAGGTGACCACCCACCTCTGTCCCGTGCCGGAAATAGCCGAGGTCATCAGGTCGGGCAGAATATTGCCGGCATTATTGGTAGAAACACGGGTTTGAATTTCGTTGAAGCCGACGATATCTGGATAGCCATCGCCATTGACATCGGCGAGAGCCGTAGGCCAGCGGGTCTGGTTGTTGTAGCCACCGGCAGCCGGGTCAATGCTGAAGTAGTCCAAGACCTGCCCCAGGTTCTGAAGCGACGTGCCATTCGAGAGAGCGAGATAGATCCCGCGCGCCGTCGTCGTCACCAGATCCGGCAGACCATCGCCGTTCATATCGGCAAAACGGCGCGGATGGGTATTCTCGTTCGAAAAGCCGTTATCTTTCGCAAATCCCGTCAACCAGACAGCCCCGGGAGCAAAGGTGAGATCTCCTTTGCTGAGAAACACCACGAGGCCGCTGCTGGAAAAGGCAACAAAATCGGCCAGCCCGTCACCATTCATATCGATGAAGCTGCGAGGATGGGTGCTCTGATTCTGAAAGCCGGTGTCGATACCATAGGCATCGATTCTTTTGATGCGCGTCCCGAAGCCTGCCCCCGTATTTTTAGCGGCAAATACGCCGGTCGCCGCGATCCCGATCGCCTCGGGCAATCCGTCGCCATCAAGATCGGCGAAGAAGCGTGGTTTCGTATAGTCGCTTGAATAGGTGCCGCTGGTCTGCGAACCGAAGTCGTTGCTCCAGTAGCTGCCACCAGAGAACGTCCCATCCCCGTTGCCGAGGGTTACATAGATGCCGAGGCGACCAAAGGCCGCGAGATCCAGAATTCCATCGCCGTTGAGATCGACAAAATGGCGCGGGGTCTCATCTTGGGTCGGGAAGCCGTTGGTGGCCCCGAAGCCCGACCGGACTTGCCGAAAGACACTCCAACCGTTGACGGTTGAGCGGGCGTCATAGACCGCGGTCGTACCGATCCCCAGGACATCCACGACACCGTCATTGTCTGTATCGGCAAAACTACGGGGAGTGACATTGTCGTCGTTCCAGTTACCGCCTACGGCGCAATCGCCAAACTGATTGACGACCTGAACCGGCATCGCAAAACGCAGGGCGCTCGATGCATTGTCGGGCTGAGCCTTGGACCAGTAAGCACCACCACAGATGAAACCCAGGATATCAGCCTTGCCGTCCCCGTCCATGTCAACAAGGTTGCGTTGGCGGGTAGCGGTCGTTGTATAGCCGCCTTCGCCTTCCGAATTATCACTGGGCGAAGCGCTGCCCCATGCCTCGCTCCATCGTGAGGGGTAGGAGAAGGTCTCGTCCCCGACTACATTGGCGATCACCGTCGCCTTCTTGCGCCAATCACTCCAAGTGAAATTGGTTTCGGGGAGGCATATCTCTTGGCCTCCTTTAGCCGTACAGAGCTTGATCGAGGTCAAGCGCGAGCGCTTGGTAGAGGGGCTGACCTCGTAGCTGAATCTATATTTCCGCACAAGCGAACCTGCCGGCGGGTCACCAACGACAGTATCGAGCACTCGGATCGCCGTCATCCGCTTGGTTATCTTGACCAGGGATCCCGCCTGATACATGGGCACGACGTCCGGGCGGGTATCGGGCTCATAGTCGAAGACGACCGCTGCCGATGGGGCGAGTCCGGCCCCCGCATTGCCGGTATAGAGAATTTTCGACGGACGGTACTCGCTGTTATCCGCGCTCTTCTCGTAGGAAATCGTGAAATAATTACCCTTGGCATCTGTAACCTTGGAAAGCGCCCAGACACGGAAGGAACCATTAGCCGTCTGAACAGCACTATCCGCTGTCGTACCGAATTCCATCGTTACGCCAGCCTTGGTCTGCACCTTAAAAGAGATTGGACCGATATAGGGCCAATTGATCGGCGCAGCGGGCGGCGGCAGTTGAACATTCACGATCGCCGTGGCGACGATCTTGGAAAATTCTTCTCGCTCAGTGCGATATTCCGAGTTGTCCTCGCCATACATGCCACTGATCAGATTGAGTCGCTGGCCATCCAAGCAGAAGCGGTCACCCGCATCATAACTGACGCCGCCGTTCACTCCGTCTTGGGCGCGGGTGCGCGGGCAGCGAGTAATGGCCGACAGGCCAGAAATGCCCCAACCTACGCCAAGCAGGCCGTTGCCGCTCTGGCTGTCGTAGGTCAGTTCAAGCTTCGGTTCCATTCCCGAGGTCCCCGGCACAACCGAGATGGGGAGGGAATAGCTGGCCGAGCCTGATTGGCCCACATTCAGCTTACTTGGTAATACCATTTGAGCCGCTGCTGGGGCGACAAGCGCGGCGAGACTCACATTGAATCCACCCAACAGCATGACGCTCCACGCTATTCGCGCGAGCCGAGCTGATCTGAATTCGATACTATTTATAAGCATTGAACTTTTACTCGAGAAAGCACACACACGTCTCCCGGCGACAACGTCGCCAGGATTTTTGCCAACCTAGTCGGGACGATATTTAGTGACAGCGGTCGAAGTTAAACGACCAAGTATCCAACCGCTTACATCTGCAGGTTTATATTCATTATTTGTCGTTGTTGACCGATCAAATACACCATCGTTATCCTCATCAACTTGAACAACGATCTGAGTCGCATTACCCCAAACGTCGTTAGCATATGTCGTTCTCACCATAGGCAGTTGAACGCCCTGCAGCCCAGCTGGCGTCAACTCCCATGACTTTTCTGTAGTGCGATACAGTTTAACGTAGGCTCTAAGGCCGTTATTATAGGTATCGGTCTGATAAATATTATCAGTGACGGCCAGTTGAACGCCGGTCGCTCCCGCTGTCGACACGTACCGCCGCTCAATCTGCGCAGGCATTCCGGTAAAGGGAAAATCCTGCAGGTAGCTTGTGGCTTGCTCGATCTTCGTCAGCTCGTCCCGCGCAATGACTTTCTTAAAGCCGAGCAGGCCGCGCCCCTTCACATTCGCCCGGTATCCCTCGTAGCGATAGCTGGAATGGGCATGAACGGCTGTTCCAGCTGTTGCCTTGAGATCGGTCGCCACATAGATCGGCGCTTCTACTGCGACGGTTGGGAAAGTCGCCGCAGCTCCCTTATTGTAGGGAGCGCCAACAAATGACAAAGCCTGATAGCTGACCTGCCACTTAAGCCCAACACCGGACGTCGCAGAAATCATGAGGTCAGGAATTATATTGCCCGCATTATTGGTCGACACGAGCGTCGACTCATCGGTAAAGCCGACGATATCCGTGTAGCCGTCGCCATTCACATCAGCTAGAGCCGTAGGCCAACGGGCTTGGTTCGAAAACCCGCCCGCCGTAGAACTGGCGCCGAAGTAATTGACCATAGGACCGAGGTTCTTCAACGAACTGCCCGTAGAAAGGGCTACCTGGATGCCACCGCTCGACGCCACGACAAGATCGGGCAAGCCGTCGCCGTTAACGTCAGCAAATCGACGCGGGTGAATATTTTCGTCAACATATCCGTCGCTGGCCCCAAACTTCTGCAGCCAAAAGCTTGGAGACTCAAAGCCGGTCCCTGTCCCTTTGTTTAAAGCGACATAAATCCCCGCATTCGCAAAGCCGACGAGGTCCGGCAAACCGTCGCCATTCATATCCACAAAACTACGGGTATGTTTCTTCTGATTTTCCCAACCAGCATCGAGCCCGAATTTGCCCGGCAGTGAAACCACGGGCGTACTGAAAGACGCGCCTGTATTCTTTGCGACCACAACGCCGTCTTTTCGAAAACCAACCACCTCCGGCAATCCATCGCCATTGAGATCGACGACGAATCTAGGCTGAGTTTCGCTGCTTTCCCAATCGCCACTAGTATCGGCACCCAAATTCGAAAGCCAATAGGTTGCATTCCCGAACGCCCCCCCACCCGTGCCCAGCGAGATATGGACGCCAAGCGGCGCAAAAGAGACGATATCCAGGATCCCGTCGCCGTTCATATCGGCAAACTCCCGGGGTGTACGATCCTGGGAGGCAAAGGTTGGAGGACCAAAGCCGCTTCTCAGCTTTTTGACAGCGCTCCAACCACCAGCCGCGTTTGAGAGCGCCCCATAGATCCCATCGGACGCAAAACCGAGAATATCAGGAAAACCATCGTTATTGAGATCTGCCAGCATTCTTGGGGCGACATTGTCATTGTTCCAATCCCCGGCTGCATCGCTATCGCCAAATGACGCGACGATCTGCTTAGGTGCGCCAAATTTCATATGGGTTGGAGTTTCTCCAGGCTGGCCTACGGACCAGTAAGTGCCCCCATAAGCGAACGACTGAATATCGGCCTTACCATCACCATTCATATCGACGAGGTTGCGCTGGCGCGTTGCCGCGTTCGTGTACCCCCCTTCCCCGTCTGGATTATCGGAAGGAGAAGCGCTGCCCCAGGCTAGACTCCAGATGCGCTTAGTTGAGAAGGTCGTCGTCGGATCAAAAGAATTATCCGTAACGGTATTGGCTTTTTTCTGCCAATCGCTCCACTCGAATGTAGTCGCAGGCAAACATTCATTTAAAGCGCAGAGTTTGATTGCAGTAACCCGCGACCGATCCGTAGACGGGCTGGTTTCATAGGAAAGTACATACGCCCGCACAAAGCCAGAATTGGTTGGTGCCGCGTCAAATGGCACATCGTCAAAAACCCGGATACGGTCAAGTCGCTTTGTCATCTTTATGAGGGAACCAGCCTGATAGACAGGCACCACATCAGGGCGGTTCTCATATGAGAACTGAACAACCGCATAGGGTTTAGCGCCGGTATTAATATTTCCGGTGTAGCGGATCTCCAAGGGCCGATATTCGCTGTTGTCCGCGCTCTTCTCGTAGGAAATCGTGAAATAATTACCAGAGGCATCCGTAACCCTGGAAAGCGCCCAGACCCGGAAGGAACCATTCGCCGTCTGAATTGCGCTATCCGCCGTCGTACCGAATTCCATCGTTACGCCGGCCTTGGTCTGCACCTTAAAAGAGATTGGACCGACATAGGGCCAATTGATCGGTGCAGCCGGTGGAGGCGGCTGAACATTGACGATCGCTGTCGCCACGATCTTGGAAAATTCTTCCCGCTCGGTGCGATATTCCGAGTTGTTCGCGCCATAGGTGCCGCCAACTAGGATCAGCCTTTGGCCATCCAGACAGAAACGATCGTCGGCGTCATAACTGACCGCACCATTGGCGCCATCCTGCGCTCTGGTGCGGGGGCAGCGGGTAATCGCCGACAAGCCGGAGATCCCCCAGCCCATTCCCATCAGCCCATTGCCGCCCTGACTGTCATAGGTCAGAGCCAACTTTGGCTCCATACCGGAAGTCCCCGGCACAATCGCTATTGGCAGCGTGTAAGAGGCTGAACCCGCTTGGCCAACATCCAATTTACTTGGAAGTGCCATCTGAGCCGACACTGAAACGGACATTAGCCCGAGAAGCAGCGCCCCCACAGCAAGCATTGATCTAGATGGCTGGGGCATCGAAGCATGCCGCGCCAGCGTGTGCGAGAACAGCGTCATATGTACTCTTAGCTTTACTGCAATAAAGTTTATCTCGACTTGCGGGCAATGTGACAAAAATCAACCATCTGAGTCGAGGGCATTTTTCTCCAATCAAGAGAATATTTCGCCGAAATGGCGCACTCTAAACAAACAATCACAACCGAGTATTTATTTCCTGTCGGTTGCTTTTTCGGCCCCTTCGTGTCATCTGGAGCAGATTAAGCGCTAAGCGCCGCCAAAATATCCATCTATAGTTGAGAAAGCCGCAACCAATGTGCCGCCTTGAGGATGCCATCTCTCACCCTCGCACTATTCTCTCAATACGAGCAATATTAGCGCTGGCGAGTTTGTCTGTGATTTTTCTGTGCGCGCCAGATATCGCCTTCGCATCGGATACAGGGATGCCTTGGGAGGGGCCACTCAATCGGGTCATCGCAAGTTTGACGGGTCCTGTCGCGCGGGGGATCGGGGTTCTGGCGATTGTGGGAGCAGGTCTTGCCATTGCCTTTGGAGAAGGGGGCGCAGGGGTCAAGCGGCTGCTGCAGGTGGTTCTCGGCCTCTCCATCGCTTTCACGGCATCGAGCTTCCTGCTCAGCTTGTTCGGCGTTGCCAGCGGCTATAGCTTATGAAGGAAGTGGCGGGGTATCGCGTCCCAGTGCATCGCGCGGTCATGTTCCCGCCGCTGCTGGGCGGGGCGCCCCGGCAGTTCACGATTTTGAATGCCACGATCTTCGGCGCGCTGGCCCTGGGTCTCCAGGTCTGGTGGGCCATTGTCCCAGGGATCGTGCTGCATCTGATCGCCGTGCGTTATGCCCGGCGCGACCGCTGGTTCTTCGAATGCCTGCTGCGGCATTTGAGGCAAGCCCGTTGGTACGACCGCTAGGATCGGGCGGCACCATGTTCAACCTTGCCGAATATCGTCGCCACCCAGACCGCCTGGCGGATCTTCTGCCCTGGGCCATGCTGGTAGGGCCGGGGATCGTCCTGAACAAGGATGGGTCCTTCCAGCGCAGTTTCCGGTTCGAAGGCCCGGATATCGCCCGGGGCGACATGCGCCGGCAGGTCGCGATCCACGCCCAGCTCAATGCGGTTCTGCGCACCCTGGGCGATGGTTGGGCGGTTTATATCGAGATGCGCCGCCGCCCCTATCGCTCCGGCCAACCCTCGAACGATTTTCCCGATCCCGCCAGTTGGCTGATCGAGCAGGAGCGCCACGCCCAATTCAGCAGCGAGCAGAGCCTGTTCGTCACCGAACGGTATCTCACCCTCCAGTACCTGTCCCCCAGCGACAACAGCAACCGTCTGGACCGATCGCTGTTCGGGCGGAACGCCGCGGGATTGGGGGGAGATGGCGGCATGACGGCCGAGTTGCTGGCTTTCGAGGATCGCACCACCAAACTGGCCGAGCGGCTGGCGGATCTGCTGCCGGACATCCTGGCGTTGGACGACGATGCGACCCTGGCTTATCTCGACGATTGTGTCTCCAACCGCTCGCGCCCGCTCAAAGCCTCCGACCAATATCTCTATCTCGATGCGATCCTGGGAAACGAGGCTCTGGTAGGCGGGGTGGAGCCGCGTCTGGGGGAGCAGCCCCTGCGCAGCCTCTCCATCCTCGGCCTGCCAGGCACCACCACCCCCGGTCTGCTGACCGAACTGAGCCGCCTGCCCCTGCAGTTCCGCTGGATGACCCGCTGGCTGCCGCTCGACCGCCATCAGGCCGAGAAGGCGCTGACCACCTATCGCCGCCATTGGTTCTCCAAGCGCAAAGGCATCCTGACCCTGCTCCAGGAAAGCCTCACACGCTCCGAGAGTCAGCTCGTCGACAGCGGTGCCCTGGATCAGGCGAGCGATGCTGACGAGGCTTTGCGCGTGATCGGCGACGATCTTGTCTCCTTCGGCTATTACACAGGCGTCGTCACCCTCACCGATCCGGATCCCGAGCGCGGCGCCAACGGCCTTAAGGCGGTCGAGCGGCTGCTAACCAACGCCGGTGCCGCCGTGGCGGTGGAGCGGATCAACGGGGTCGAAGCCTGGCTATCCTCCTTGCCCGGTCACGCCTACGCCAATGTCCGGGGGATGCTGATCCACAGCCTAAACCTTAGTCACCTCGTCCCGCTGACCGGGGTCTGGACCGGCGCCTTCCGCGACCGGCATTTCCAGAGCGCACCGGTGATGCAGTTGGTGACCGAGGGCCATAATCCCTTCGGCCTGCCGCACAATATCGGCGATATCGGCCATAAGCTGATCATCGGGCCGACGGGCAGCGGAAAATCCGCTCTTCTGTCCTTCTATGCCGCCCAGTTCCGCCGCTACGCGGACGCGCGGGTGGTGATCTTCGAGCGCGGGGAATCGGCGCTGGTCACCAGTCTTGCCGTTGGCGGCAAGGCCTACCGTCTGGGCGAGGGGTCCGATACAGGCCTCCAGCCCCTGGCCGGGATCGACGACGAGAATGAGCGGCGGTGGGCTCTGGATTGGTTGACCGATATCCTGATGCGCGACGGGGTGGATTGCGACACAGCCCAGCGACAGGCCCTCTGGCTTGCCTTGAGCGATCTTGCGCGCTTCGAGAAAGATCGCCGCACCCTCAGCGCCCTGCGGCTGCTGGTACAGGATCAGAGCCTGCGCGACGGGCTTGCTGCCTGGAGCGGCGAGGGTCCCTATGCGGCCCTGCTGGATGGGAATCGGGACGGGATCGAGGACGCCCGCTGGCTGTGCTTCGAGATCGAGACCCTGCTGGATCGCCCCCGCCTTGCGCAGGCGGTCCTTGACGTGCTGCTGCATCGGGTGGAGCAGCGGTTCGACGGCACCCCAACCTTGATCATCCTGGACGAAGCCTGGCGCCTGCTGGACGACCCGACCTTCACGAACCGCCTGCGCACCTGGATGAAGACCACCCGCAAGGCGAATGTCGGCGTTATCTTCGCCACCCAATCCTTTGCCGATATCCTGGACCGCGATATCTGGACCGCCATCGTCGAAAGCTGCCCGATGCAAATCCTCCTGCCCAATGCCACCGCAGAGGCCCCGGAGAGCCGGGAGATCTATCGCCGCCTCGGACTGGCCGATCATGAGATCCAGGATCTGGCTATGGCGGTTCCCAAGCGCGACTATTACATCCGGGTCCCCGAAGGCTCCCGTATGGTCGAACTGGGCCTGGGTGAAGTCGCCCTCGCCTTCTGCGGCGCCGGAACCCCCGAAGATCGCACGCTCGCCCGCATGATAGCGCAGGACGGCGACTTCCCCGCCCGTTGGCTCGCCGAACGCGGTCTTGCCGAGCTGATCCCCCATCTCGACCGCTACCGGGAAGCGTCCCACGCCCAGGAGGCTAATCGTGCGGTTTCGTGACGGCACTCCGCCGAATTTCCAGGCCGACAGCCAGCCGGAAGGCCGCTATCTGAAAGCGCGTCAGGAATGGGATGACCGCATCGGATCAGCTCGTGTGCAGGCTGCCAACTGGCGGCGTGCATTCTTTGCGATGACCTTGCTCACCGTCATTCTCGCCGGCGGTCTGGTTGCTTTGAGCTTGCGGCCTCAGGTGACGCCTTACATCGTGGAAGTTGGGGCCAATGGCCGGGTGATGAACGTCGCCGCCCTGCCGCAGCAGATCAGCCCGACCGACGCCCAGATCGCCCTTACTCTGCACCAGTTCGTGCAGCGCATCCGGTCCGTGCCGATGGATACCGTGCTGCTGCGCCGAAATTGGCTTGAGGCCTACGCCTTCTTATCAGAATCCGGCAGCACAACGCTCACCCAGCTCGCAGAAAAAGAGCAGACCTTCAGTCGTGCCGGACGGGACCGAGTCGAGGTGATTATCCAGGACACCCTCAAACAGACTCATCAGACTTTCCAGGTCGCGTGGCGTGAGACGCTTTATGGCCTAGGAGGGGATAAGGGCAAGTCTCGCGAGATGGTCGGCACCTTCCAGATTTCACCGGGTGACACCCAGGATCCCGAGAAGCTGAAGCTCAACCCCTTCGGTGTTTCCATCACCGCCTTCACGATCACCGAAAGTAAGCCCCTGCAATGAACCGGTCGCTTCGCCCCCTCCTCTTAGCGCTCCTGCCGTTGGTTGCAGCCTGCACGGAAATGGACGGCATATTTGGGCAACCGAAGCCGGTTACCCCATCGGGCAATTTCCAGCCCGCCAACATGGCTGCCGCTCAAACAGCGATTGTTCCGGAGCCACTAGCAGCGCCACCTCGGCTCGAACCACCGCCCGCGCCACCGCAAAAAAGCTCCCCAAAGCTGCGCGATGCCGCCGCCGTCGATCAGGCTAACGCAGCCGCGCAGCAAGGCCCGCGATCCGAGCAGTTCATCAATGCCATTATGACCTATGACTGGGTCGAGGGCGTGCAATATCAGGTCTATACGGCCCCGCCCCGCATCACCGACATCGGCTTTGAAGAGGGCGAAACCATCGTCTCCTTCGGCGCTGGAGACACCATCCGCTGGAAGGTCGCTAAGACCTGGAGCGGCGAAGGGCGCAAACGCCAGGAACATCTCCTGATCAAGCCGCTGGCGCCCGGTCTCGATACGTCTCTGATCGTCACCACCAGCCGCCGCTCCTATCACCTGCGCCTGCGGTCCTTCAACGAGACGGCGATGGTCGCCGTCCGCTGGCAATATCCCAAGATCGACCTCTTCGATGCTGAAGCGGACATGGCCGGCACTAGCGAACCCGCTGGGAAGGCCGACGAACTCTTCTTCGGCTATGAGATCAAACCACTCTCGACCACGCCGCCCCGCTGGATGCCCAAAGCCGTCTATGACGATGGTCGTAAGGTTTATATCCGCTTCCCGGCCGCTTTTGCGGCGACAGAGGCACCGGTCCTCTATGTCCAAAACGGCGAGGATAGCCAGATCGTCAACTATCGGGTGCGCGGCAATCTCTACATTGTCGACCGCCTATTCGAGACAGCCCAACTGCGGGTCGGTCAACAATCGCAGACTATCGTCGAACTAAAGAGAACCGAATAGTGGCTGAAGGCGAACAGACATCGCGTTGGCGCAACCTGCCTGAAGGCATCAAAACCCTCGGTAAGGGACCAATCATCATCGGGGCCGCCATTGTCGCTGGCCTCTTCATGGCCGCCCTCCAGCAAGCAACCTCGGACGCTCGACGCGAAACCCTGCCAGAACGGGTTCAAATCCCCACCCAGGTGACCCTGCCCAGTGGCTTGGAAAAGCTCCCGTCCAGCTACGCCGATGTGCCCGTAACGCCGCCGCGACCCGCTGCGCCGCCACCTTCCGCACCCATGGTCGACGAAACCATGCGCAGGCAGGCTGCCGAGTTGGAACGGCGAACCCGCGAGTTGGAGGTCGCCCTCCAGGCAGCCAACGAACGTATTGAGATGATGCGGCGGCAACCACCACCCGAACCCGTTATTCTGCGTGAAGAATCGCCTGCCCCCAAAATTGTCGACGAGGGTCGGGAAAGGGCCATCGCCTCCGACATCTTCTTCAATAATAGCGCACCGGCAACTCAAGGTGGCCTGACTACGAGAGGGCAAGGTGATCTGCTGGCCGGAGACGAGAACAATCCGCAGAGGCAGGCCAATGCCCGCCCTGGTGTCGCGGCTGCCGAAACCCCGGAATTCAAGCCCAGCCCAAGCCCTTATCTCCTATCAGCCGGGACCATCATTTCCGCCAGCCTTGTGACTGCCATCAACTCCGATCTGAAAGGCCTTGTCGTCGCCCAGGTACGGGAGAATGTCTATGACACGCCGACAGGTAATTATTTGCTCATCCCGCAAGGCGCTCGCTTAATTGGACGCATGGCCGAGACACCCCAATTCGGCGAGGATCGGGTCGGCGTGACTTTTGAGCGGCTGATCCGCCCCGATGGCTCCTCGATCCGGCTAGCAGACACCGCCGGTGGTGACGGGACAGGGGCTAGCGGCCTCGCCGACGAAGTGAACAACCACTATGGCCAGATGGTGATCGGCGCCTTGCTGTCCGCGACCTTGAATGTCGGCATCCGTTCGACGGCAGGTAACATACGCGGCGACTATCCAAGCATCGGTCAGGATGCGGCAGCCGCCGCCGGAACTGGCGCAGGCCAGGTCGGCAATGCCTTCACCCAACGCGCCATGGCTCGCCCCCCGACGATCACCGTCGCTCCCGGCTTCTCCTTCAGTGTCATCGTCGGCCAAGACCTGGTCCTGCCGCCCTGGAAACAGAAATGAGCGGCCCGGCCGCCTCGGGGCGTGCGACACCTACGGGGCGCACAACACCTGCGAGGCCTGCAGCAGCAATCCATCGCCCTTTCCTGTTGTTCTGCAGTCTGATCGTCGGCTTCGCAAGCATCGACGTAGTCGCCCAGACGGCCGATCAGCCCACCCTTGTACGACCGAGATCGACACCCGCTCCTCAGACTTCATCTTCCTTGAATACTCCTGCTCAAGCGCGCGATCCGAACCGTCCGAACCATTGGTTTTACGATATGCTCGATAAAAGCGACGCGCGCCGCCTAACCGGCAAAACACCGGGTCAGCGCCCTAAATCGGCGCCTGCGAACTGATATGGCAGTCGCTCCCGAACATCTTACGATCTTCAGCGATGGCGTCCTTGCTATTGCCTCGGGCTTTATCGGTACGGCCCAACAGGCGGGCCTCTCGCTGCTGGGGCTGTTCGCCGTACTGGATCTGGTGCTGTTCGGGATCGCCGTTGCCCTGGGTCAGCGCGACATGCTGGCCAAGGGCATCTGGAAGCTGCTGTTGATCGGCGTTGTACTGCTGCTGGTGCGCGATGGCGGCGCCCTCGTCACGACACTCTCCGACAGTGCCTTGTATCTCTCCAGGGGCGACCGCTCCCTTCTGCCCGATCCCGTCGCCTTGCTGGCCGTCGGGACCCAGGGTTCTCTGGATCTGATGCGTCTGTCGGCCGATACTGGACCTCAGTTGCTCGGCGCCTCGATCTCTCTCTCGGGGCTTGCCATTGCCATGATCGTGACCTTCGGCCTCGCCGCCGGGGCTTTGCTGTACCAGCTTGCAGCCTTTCATCTGACTGCCGGTATCGCCTTGGTCATGCTGCCCATCGGTCTATTTTCGCCTGGACGTGCCCTGTTGGGACGCGCCGGGCGCGGGCTGCTGACCGCCACGGTACGCCTTACCACCGTTCTGTTGATCTGCCTGCCGCTGCCCGCTTTGCTCACCGCCATGATGACGCCCCTGACACGGCAATCGTCCATGGACATGCCCTTGGCGCAACTGTGCCTCGGCCTGTGCCTGTTCGTACTGCTTCTCGGATTGCCACGCGCCGCCATGGCCGTCGTCGGGGATTTTGCCGGGGTGAACGAGGCGACGGCGGCGGCTTCGCCCTCATCGCAAGCAGCCGTGGCGGCGCAGCAATTGCCACCCCGCACCTCCCTGCAGGCTGCAGCGGCGGTTCCCCTGGGGCAGGCAAGCACGGTCGAACGGTTTGGCGGCGGCGCCAGCGTTGCCAGGGCCTCGGACCGTTTTTCAACCGGTCTTCTCTCCGCCGGATCCAGCACCACGATATCTTCCAGCAGCGGCAATTCAGGTTTGCGCAGCAGCCCGGGGGTAACACACTCTTCTTCCGGCCTGTCCAGCAGCAGCGACGCCCGACGCCCTGTTCTGGACCGGACGGCTCAGACAGCGCCCCCAACCGCTGTCAGCATCGACCGTCTGGTGAGTGACGCCCTGCGCCGCTCCCTGGCGCCCGAGGCCACCACCCGCGGCTATCGCGCCATCGAAGCCGGAACCCGTACCGAAGATGATAAAGATCCCCGTGATGAGAGCTGAAGCAGCAAGGCTGGCAAAGGTTCTGCGTCCCGCGCTGCTGCTGGTCGGCACCTGCGCTGCCCTGGCGGGGGTGGCCAATGCCGCAGGCTATGGCTTTGCCTATCAACCGACCGACAGCATGCCGCGCGGCCTCTATCTGCTCACCCCCGCCGCCGACGCCCCCAAAGGAGCGCTGGTGACGCTGGCCGCCCCCGGCAAACCCGGTCTCACCCTGCTCAAGCGGATTGCGGCCAGCGGCGGGGACGAGGTCTGCATCACGGGGCGCGATATCCATATCGCCGGTCGCCCGGCCGCCGTGGTAGTCGCCGACGCCCCGCCACCCGCCATCCTCTGCCGTGTCCTGACCGAGGGGGAGGTGTTCCTATTGGGCGACGGCCTGCGATCCTTCGACAGTCGGTATTTTGGCCCCATCGACCGCAGCCGCCTTATCCGCCGGGCGGTGCCGCTGTGAAGGACGGCGCCCAGTTATTCTGGGAGGCGCTGGGCCGCCCGCTGACCGATCTGATCGCCCGGCCCGATGTGTCGGAGGTGATGCTGGATCCCGACGGCCGCATCCGCATCGATCGCCTGGGCAGCGGGATCGAAGAAACAGACCTGACCCTGTCGGCCGAACAGGCCGGAACCCTGCTACGCTTGGCCGCCTCCCTCCAGGGGCAGGTGATCGGCAAGGAAGAACCGGAGATCGCCGTCGAACTGCCCGACGGATCCCGCCTGCAAGGCTGGCTGCCGCCGGTCGCGCCGATGCCGGTCTTCGCCATCCGCTGCCGCACCGAGCATATCAACAGCCTGGAAGACGCCATCGCCGCCGGGACGCTCACCCCCGCCCAATATCACCAGCTCGCTGCCGCCTGGGCGGAGCGCAAAACGATGCTGATCTGCGGCGGGACGGGCAGCGGCAAGACCACCCTGGCCAATGCCATTCTGGCCAGCCTGCATCAGCCGGGCGAACGACTGGTGGTGCTGGAGGATGTACCCGAACTCCATGTGCGCCAGCCCGGCAGCGTCATGCTACGCACCAGCGCGCGCATCGATATGCGCCGTCTCGTGCGAAGTGCCCTGCGCCTCAGGCCAGACCGGATCTGCGTCGGCGAGGTACGGGACGGCAGCGCGCTGGATCTGCTGAAAGCCTGGAACACCGGCCATCCCGGCGGCCTATCGACCCTCCACGCCAACAGCGCCGACGCCGCCCTCCAGCGCCTCGAAGACCTGATGCAGGAAGCCGTCGACCGCCCCTCCAGACGCCTGATCGAGGAAACCATCGACCTCGTCATCTTCATCGAACGCGATGAAAATGGCAGACGCAAAGTGATCGAGATCAAAGCGGTCAATTCAAATTAGAGCACTTGCGACGGGCCAAGAGACGACGTCGTCTTTCAACCAACAAAAAGCAAACTTGCGAGTTTTCGGGTTACCCCAACGATTGTTTGATTAGCAGGCTGTCGCTCCGCGATCTTTTGGTCTCAAAGGCGCAGGACACTTGGTACCCTTGCAGGTCTCAACGCGGGTCACCTGCCTAAATACCGAAAAGGGAAAAGAAAATTGGAGGCGTACCACCGGTATCGGTGACCATCCTTCAGTTTGAATAGGCCCTCAATGAATCTTCTGACTGTGGCGCTCTCCATCGCGACAGCTGCCTTCGCTTGTCTGCAGTTTCAATTGCCAGCCGCGCTGCCGACCCTGCAGCACTCCCTCCTTCTGACCTCCGGCCAAACAGCCTGGGTTTTGATTTCGTGGCTCCTCTCGGCCACTGCGACAACGCCTCTCATCACCCGGTCCGGCGATGTCTATGGCAAAGCACGAACTTTAACGTGGACCCTGATCATCGTCGCGTTCGGTTGCTTGATCTCAGCCCTGGCTACAAGTCTCGAAGTCCTTCTATTGGGCCGACTCATTCAAGGAGCCGGTGGCGCCGTACTGCCATTGGCACTCAGCGTCGTCCATGAACAAGCTGCCACTAACCGGCGTGCTGTCGGCCACCTGACCATCGCCGTTCCAATCGGCGGCGCTATTGGTTTGATCGCTGCAGCCCCGCTCCTGTTCTGGCTGGGATGGCCAGCGTTATTTTGGCTGGGGGCCGCCCTGCATCTTATAGCCGCCATGCTGGTGGCCACTTTCGCCCGGTCGGACTCCAATTGCGCAGGTGGTCATATCAATTGGCTGTCAGCCGGCCTGCTGGCACTTACATGCGTCCCCCTTCTGCTTTCGATCACAGAAGCGTCTTCCTGGGGATGGGGATCACTCCTCCAACTCACGGTCCTCGGAGCATCGCTGGGATTCGGTTTCTGCTGGGTCCTACTTGAGGCGCGAAGCCGTTACCCGATCATCGACTTCCGACTGCTGCGCCGATCCACCGTCTGGATCGGTGGGCTGCTCGCCCTCCTGCATGGAGCCCTAGCCTTCGGCGTCTGGACGCTGCTGCCGCTGATCCCGCAAAGCAGCTTTGCCTCGCAGGCCGGAATAACCCACAGTCTTCTCCTGATGTTAGCGGCCACCGCCATCGCGGGTTGGATTACCAGCCATCATCTTACGGATTGGTCCCTGAAAGGTCAGTTGCTCTTGGCGGCGCTAGCCTCTCTGGCCGGGGGTGTGCTCTTCCAATACGCGCCGGCTGCCTGGTTCCTTCTGCCTGGTCCGGCCTTCTTCGGGATCGGACAGGGCATTGCCGCGGTCACACTCCAGGTGCTTGTCCTTGGCGCCAGTCCCGGCCATCAAGCCGGGGGAGTAACTGGCTTCCTCAGCATCTCCCGAACGCTCGGCGGCACCGTGGGAGCCGCGCTGGTGACTGCTATCGGCATCACCGGCAACCAGGCTTCTCTCGATCTGAAACGGGGGTTCATGGTCTGCGCCGGCCTGGCTTGCATTTCGGCCTTACTGCCGCTGGCCTTGCGGTCAAATCAGGGCGCTAAATAGTAACTTAGGACCCTCGCCTCGACTATAGATCCTCGGCCGCCTGCAGGCGCTGGCGCAACTGGCCAAGCCGCATCAGATCGTAGGGCATGTCCTCAAAGATCGGAGCGTAAGGTTCAGGAGATGCCACGGCAAAAAGCGAGATATGCAGGTTCGACCGAAACCCGACCATAGCGCCGACGATCGTTCGCTCGTCAGTGTTATAGCGAAGACGAAACTGATCACCCGAAACCTGCTTGCCCTGCCTCAACTGGTCGAAGTTAGGCAGGATCCTGAAGTGTGCGTCTGCCACACCCTGGGGTATGCCGGAGAGCCAATGCGTAAAGACCCCGCCTCCCGGCGGCAAAGGTGCTTTGACATATTCGCGATACAGCGCCATGCCGAGCTTCGCCGAGAAGACCTCCATGTGGCGCCGCAGGATCGGGCCGTCCAGCGCAATCTCCACCCTGCGCTCAAGGACACCTGACGGCCGCCGCCCCCAGACATGCGGACGCAATCGCTGCAGCCGCGTAATTTCTCGATAGAAGCCCGGAGCAAGATCGTCGGCGGATCCGAGCAGCGCCTTGCCTTCCCGCGCTTCCAGATCGGTCGGACCATTGGGATTCAGCCGGAGCAGGAAACTGGCGATGACGTCGGCTGCCTTCGTCCCATTGTTGCAGGCCTGGCAACTTGCAAACTCGAACCCGCTGAGCCGATGCCGGTTCTCGAAGAAGGTCGTCGGCGGCATGTGCTCGATCGTATCCGGCACGGCCTCGCAATAGATGCAGCGCGTTTCCTCGCTGAGGATCTCGCTGCGACGCCGGCTCTTGGTACGCGCCTCACCCACGTCAGCTGCCTAACCGCTTCCGGTAAGCCTGCACCTGGGCGTCCGTGATGTCGCTGTCGTAGCAGATCGGGGATCGGCCGCCTGGTTTCGAATAAGCGCTTCGCCCACCGCAGGATCGGCCGTTGCTCATCGTTGAATAGGGGCAAGCGCAATTGCCGGGATAGCTCGACAACGACTCGCGGATGATCCGCTGCCGAATCTGCGCATCAGTCATTGTTTCCTTGGCGACCGCCGGCATGGCCAGGGTGAGTGCAACGCCTGCGAGAATGCCAATACGCATCATGTTCATAGTCAGGCCTCCGCTTGCTATCGACACGATGCAACCGGAAAGATAAAAAGCAGTCAATCTTTCGCTTGAGCTTCATGGCTGGATAAAACTTTGCCAACGATCATCGACGTCCGTGCCTGCACTTACCCGGACGTGATTGTCCTGTGGTCTGACCAGCGTGTGCAGGTCATCGACGTGGAGAAGCTGATCGGGATGCGCCCGGCTCTGAAGCCGCTCCGGGACCCCGCCGTATTCACGACAGCGCGCGTCAGTCCCAATGCCACGGCCATCGAGTTTATCGGCGGACATCGCGTCGATTTCACCGAGTTGGCCTGAAGCACTCAGAGGCCAGACCTAGTCATCGCAGCAGATGCTCTTGGCAGCCTGAGTCGTTGAAACTTCATGTGAAAACCCAGCCGCTCAAGCGCACTATACAGCACAGCTAAAGGTAGTATCATACGCGAGTGTCAATCGAGCGCGGAGCCGAGCCATGCTGAAGCTGTCTGCGTTGACCCTCTGCCTTCTGATCGCGGTCGTTGCAGGCCCTGCCTGGGCAGCAGACCCGCCTACCCGCCCGATGCGAAACTTCGATCACGCGAAGACCACCGCCCGTAACAAGGTCTACGCGGGCAACTACGTTGAGCAATATTGCGGCTGCACCTTCCTGCCGAGAGGCCGGAGTGGCGGCTTTCTCGACCTTAGTTCCTGCGGCTATCAACGCAGTCGAGCCGGCACCGAGGACATGGAATGGGAACATGTCGTCCCCGCCAAGGCATTCGGTCATTGGCGTGCGTGTTGGGCCGGTGATGCGCGGTGTTTTGAACGCGATGGCGACCGCCTCAGCAATCGTGAATGCTGCACCCGGATCGATCCGGAGTTCGCTCGTATCCAGGTCGACCTCCATAACCTTATCCCGGCAGTCGAAGGTCTCAACGCCCGGCGCGGCGAACGTCCCTACGGCGAGGTCGCTGGCGACGCGCCGCAGTTCGGCTCCTGTACCTTCCAGATCGACTACGACACCGATGTCGCAGAGCCTCCCCGGAACATCCAGGGCGACGTCGCCCGCATAAGTCTCTACATGCGCGATACCTACGGTGTGATGTTCACCCCAGAACAAGAGACCATGTTTCAGCGCTGGAGCACCGACGATCCTGTCGATGATTGGGAAATCGAGCGCAATCGCCGTATTGAGGCCGAGCAGGGCAATTCGAATCCCTACGTTCGCCCATAGCACCAACCGCAGAGACTGCTGCAGTCAATCTGAAGAAGGAAGGTCTAAGTACACTTCAAAGGGATCTGGGGTCGCCCCCTTTTATCGGGCAACACCGGAGAGCCGCAACTTTGCCCGTTTGCAACCAACGAACGCTTTCTTCCACCCCCGATATGGTACAAAGGAGCGAAAAATGATCTTAAGTTCTGATGCAAAACAGCTACTTCGATAATTAAATAACGCTTCTATTCCAGGCTGCCGCCCCTCAGTAGTTGAAACAGTTATGCAGCGATTTCCAGAATGGTCCAGAGAGGCGGCGCAGCAGACAATGGACGAACTGCTGAAAGTGGGGGCCATCATCAAGCCAGCAGGCTCGCTGCAGAACGTAGATATCACGTCAGCGATGTCACGCACTTTTAGAGAAACTCGACCAGTGATTTTAATGGCCCGAGCCATCCGCGCTAATGTCCTCGGGCACTGCTGGTCGCCTTAGGCGAACCAGTGGCGATTGGATAATTTCAAACTCATAGGGGCCAAACGCCATAGGGAAATCACCCATTGAGAAGCGTCTTGGCTTCTCAAGCCTATCACGTCAAAGGATTGGTAAAGGCAGGAGAAGAAGTTGTTGGTGAGGCTTGTTTAAAGCAACTCCGGCCCTTCAGCTTCGCCGAAGATTTGCGTTCTATAACGATCTTTGGCCAAACCGCTCCACAACCCTTGCGTGACGAGACCAAAATGTATTATCGGATTAACGACTGGCATAAAATTCTCCATAAAGGACTCATGCGTATGCATCCAAATTCCATTGCATACAAAATTGTCGAAGTCGGAAAAGAGCTTGGCCTGGAATTCAGCCCAAGAAGACTTCAGAAAATTTTATATTATTGCCATGGATGGCATCACGCGATGTTCGATGAGCCTTTCATCGATGAAAAGTTTTTCTTCGAGACCTGGGAGCTTGGGCCGGTTCTCAAAGAAGTTCGGGAGCATTTTAAACCCGGCTCGACTTGGGAGAGAATATCTGAGGTAATCAACGTGCCCGGAGAGTATCAGGACAATTTCTCGAAAGACCAGATAATGTTAATAAAATGGGTGGTCAGCTGGGCTCGTAAATATAATGACGTACAACTCACGGAGCTGACTCATCGACCTGGGACACCGTGGGAAATTACCATGAAGAAAGCCAAGTCAAGCCGCGATAATCTTCTAATATCTCACAAACTCATCTATCAATACTTTGATGAGCAGGCCGCTAAATTCACGGTTATTCCTGAAGAAAAACTTGTCCGTGACCACAACACCGCAGGTGAAAACCCATGACCGGTCACAACAGATTATCTATACAACAAAATTTACAATATGAATTGCAGACCATGAATGGTTCGCCAGACATGTTCGCCACGGCAAAGTTCTTTGAAAAATGGATCTTAACTAACGCCACAAATTGCGGAACCCCAAAACCTAATTCAAATTCGATGACCTGCGTCTTCGGTAATGAAGATAATGAGTATTCAGAAAAATTATTTGAATTTGAATTTATTACACATTCACAGCTCACATTAGAAATTCTATCTGTTACCCCATATACAGGATCAACGATCGGAATAAGAAAATATAAGATGCCGATCTTCGGCACTCGGACAAAATCAGCGTCTAAAGGTTCTTAAATTCCAGAATTCGGCATCTGAGCTATCAGATCCTCTTCGATCGCGCGGCTGTCTAAGCAGCGATGACCTTTGCCTTCTCTTTCAATTTGGCCGGATCTAGCCCTTCCCCGGTGCTGGAGGAATTGAAAGAGTATATCACTGTCATTTTTTGACCGTTCCAGATGAACTTGAAATGCTCGACCTGGATGGGGTGATCTAAGCATTCTGGATACAGGATCGCGATTGCTGTCGCGCTCGGACGTTCGGGCGGATTAAAGAGGATTCCATCATGTCCGGCCTCTACAACAGCGGTGCCTAACTCAAGCCGACGCTGCTTATCCCCAATGCCATCCCACCCAGTGGCATCCAAGAACTTTCCTTTGACAGGCCTTTTAAGTTGACGCATCTCCAGTGCTGTCGCGGGTTCGACGGTGCAGCTTAAAAAGATTTCGCGCTTGCGAACGGATATAGCCAACGCCGTCTGCAATTCGTCTGCTAATTCCAAGACCCGCGTATCTGGTCCGTAGAACGTACTACCTTCCGGGCTCGGATAGGCGAAGGGCGCATGATTCCAATTTTTGAAACGCGGATTGTTCTGATCGACAGGCGCGGAATTTCGCGTCAGCCGCTCCTTCTCCCGCAATCTCGGATTGGTAAGCGCTTCAATCTTGGCGAATTCTTCGCTTCGGCCGTTAGCTATGCGCTCATAAACGTCGATTGTCGGGAATCGCGAGGGGATCAGATTATGGAAATCTTGATCGATTTCGACGACCTGCATATTAGCCGCCACGCTGAGCATCAATGTACTGCCTCACATGCACCAGACTGGCAAAACTTCCTTCCAACATCACGTCCAATGCGGATGCATTTTGGAAATAGGTATTCGAGCGCTTAAGCCACTCATCGGCGCGCCGGGAGTCTGGGAACAGGATCTGTAGCGCCTTCCATATAGAAAAAAGATGGGAAATACGCTCCGCAGTGTCGCGAGGGAGGGAGCCCCCTTCTTTCTTCCATTTGAAGAACGTCGACCGCGCAGGGGACCCCAACAGTTTTATCTGCTCGTCTGTTGACAGTCCCCAAGCTTCGGCCATGGGCGTGAAAGCATCCAAACCGACCGGAATCGGTACAGATCCCTCACCCTTGTGGGCGATGGATGATAAGGCCATACAGATTCTCCCCACCAGTCCATATTTGGACTTGTTGATTAATTAAGTCTCATGCTAGACAGTCCATATCGAGACTCTCAGGAAACTCTAGTCCACAATCGTGTGGGTTACAAGAGTCCGTGCGCCTGGCTCGCCTAGCCATAGAAGGAAATGCAGATGACCGACGTTAGCATAAGCGCCGTCGATAACGGCAAATCCCGCCACCAGATCGAGGTTGCCGACGAGACCCTGACCTTCCGGTCGGTTCGCATCGACGACCTGACCCCCACCGGCGCGCAGCTCGCTGCCGCCGCTGGCTTTAAGCCGGCGCAGAGCGTCGTCGTGCTGCAGTTCCTCCCGAACGGCGAACTGGAAGACATCCGGGACACGGAGGTCGTTGACCTCCGGCACAGCCACGGTCACTTCATCATCGTCGAAACCGACGCGATCTACCCGATCACCATTGACGGCCAGGACTTCCAGTGGCCGGCAACGATCATCACCGGCGCCACCCTGCGTAAACTGGGAGAGGTGCCGGCTGATAAGGACCTCTACCTCGAACGGGTGGATGAGCCGGACCGCCTGATCGGCGCGACCGACACCGTGAACCTGAGCAAGAAGGGTATTGAAAGCTTCATCTCCCGCCAGAAGAAGACCTGGAAGCTGCAGGTGCAGGATGTCGTCTTGGTCTTTGACGAGGATCACGTCAAGGTCCGCGATGCGATAGTCAAGGCCGGGTACGACCCCGACAAGCCCTACATCATCACCCTCAAGACCTCCGCTGGAAAAGAAGACGTCACGGTCGACTACATTGTCGATCTGACCCGGCCTGGCATCGAGAAGATCCGGCTCACTCCGGGCGGCATCAACAACGGCGAAGCGCAGAACGCGCTTCGCCACCAGTTTAATCTCCTGCCGGTCGATGACCGGTTCCTGAACAGCCTCGGCCTCCCCTGGGAGACGATCATTGACAACGGCACCCGTTGGCTTCTGATCTACGGCTACCGGGTCCCGGAGGGCTATTCCGCCTCGGAAATCACCCTGGCGATCCAGGTGCCCACGGGCTATCCGGCCGCCGAGATCGACATGTTTTTCACGCTGCCCAAGCTGCTCTTGCGGTCGGGCGCGGCGGTTCCGCAGACCGAGGGCAACGCCGTCATCGCCGGGACGACCTACAGCCGCTGGTCGCGCCATCGGACCTCGATCGCTCCCTGGAACCCGGCCACCGATAACATCCAGTCGCATCTTGCGCTGGTTTCGGGGGCTCTTGAGAAGGATGTCGGCGCATGATCCCCGAAACCACGCTGAAGATCGCCGGTCACGACCACGAGAAAGTCCGCCGGCACCTCTATCCGGGTGATGGCTGCGAAGCAGCCGCTATCCTGGTCTGCACCCGTGTGCCGGGCTCTCCGCAGCAGCTTCTGGTGCAGAGCACACTCTTGGTGCCGCACAAGGATTGCGCCCGTCGCGAGCCCGATCGACTGACCTGGCCGGGCGATTGGTTGGAGAAAGGCATCGAGGCCGGCGAGGCTTCGGATAAGACCCTGATCCTCATTCATAGCCACCCGGGTGGGCTCTTCACCTTCTCGCAGGCAGATGACGAGAGCGATGCCGAGGTCATGCCCTGCATCTTCTCAGCTTATGGCACCTTGCATGGCACCGCCATCATGACGCCCGATGGCGCCATCCGTGCGCGCGTCTATTCCCCCAAGCTGGAGCGTCGCACGGTCGATAAAATCATGGTCGCCGGCGACGATATCCGAGTCTGGTGGGGGGACGCCCCCTGGAACGCCCCGCGCGGACGCCCGCTGGCATTCACCAAGGGAATGACCACCGAACTCGGCCGCCTGCGAGCCGTGGTGATCGGTGTCAGCGGCACCGGGTCGATCGTGACCGAAGAGGCCGCGCGCCTGGGCTTCGGGTCGATCCTCCTCATCGACTTCGACACCGTCGAGACCAAGAACCTCAACCGTATCCTCAACTCGACGCTCGCCGACGCCGCGGCGGGTCGTTCGAAAACCGAGATGATGGCCGCTGCTATCGCCCGCTACCGCGGGCCGGGAGTAGCAGTTCCGCTCAACGCCTCGATCGCGACCCGCGAGGCCGTCCTGGCGGTCAGCCAGGCTGACGTCATCTTCAGCTGCACCGACACTCTGGAATCGCGGATGATCGCCGAGCGTCTGAGCGCGGCATTCCTGATCCCGCTCTTCGATGTTGGCGTGGTGATCCCCGCCGGCACCGGCCCCAACGGTCCGCGCATCGAAGACGTCATGGGGCGTGTCGACTATGTCCAGCCGGGCGGCTCCAACCTCTTCGACCGCGGCGTCTACACCTCGGCAGGCTTGAGGGAAGAGCAACTGCGGCGCGATGACCCGGCTCAGTATCAGCAGCTTCAGGATGAAGGTTACATCAAGGGCCTCACTGAAGAGGCGCCGTCCGTCATCACCCTGAACATGGCCGCCGCTGCCGCTTGCATGAACGAGTTCGTCGCTCGGGCATACCCCTATCGCCATGACGGCAACGCCGGCGCTGCCCGAACCATCTTCAGCCTGGCGGCACGCGAGCACGACTATTACCCCGATGCGTTCTGCAAGACCGGCGATGATCCTCTCTTCGCCCAAGGCACGGCCGAGCCGCTGCTCGGCCTGACGATGCTGGACGAGCCGGAGGGCCAATCGTGATCGGCTGGCTCAAGCGGGCCTGTACCGGCCTTAAAGGCCATTGGCGGCGGCTATGGGAAGACCATGGCCCCGCCCGCCGCCTTCAGGTCGTGGAGACCGACAGCCTCCCGGCCAAGATGCCGGCCCGCGACCTCGTCCTGACCCAGGATGACGGCGAACCTTGGAGTCTTGGTATGCGCTGCCCCTGCGGGTGCGGCGATACCCTCGAACTTTTGGTCATCAAAGAGGCCCGACCTCGCTGGGATCTGCAGATGCAGAATGGCAAGCCCACCTTGCATCCGTCGGTCTGGCGGCAGACCGGGTGCCGGGCGCACTTCTGGCTTCGCGAAGGCCGTGTTCATTGGTGCAGCTGATTCTTATTGGGAAGATAGCGCCAAAGGCGCCGATACAACAAAAGGGGGGCAACCTCCTCGTGCCCCCCTTCTCTTATTCAAATTTCTTTAGGGTTGATTACGCGCGCCCTCCAATGCCGCCCTCGCCTAGATGTGTCGCTGGGACATGGGTTAGCAGATCAGGCAGCCCTCCTACGCGAAGCAAGGTCCACGACGTTCGACGGGAGACGCTTTTGGCGAATACTCGCGTCAACGAAATCAACAAACGTGTTGGCGAAGGGCGTCGGGCCGCCCATTTCCTTGACGCGGTGCATATATGCCGCCGCGCCGTAGATCCAATAGCCTGCCGGCATTAGATACGGAGCATACAAGGGATCGTAGTGCACAATAATTCTCTCCAACAAAGGTTGAGGGAAAGTAATTGCAGAGATCCGGATCGGCCTCATCTGAAACACTGCATCAAAGCATATTGGAATCTACGGTTTGCTTGGTAAGGGGTCTTTTGAAACATAGTTTCCTTGACCAAATACTTAATATGTGCGATTAAATTTGCGCCAAAAATTTTGGATTTCCATTTATTTCTTAGAGATCCTTCACAAGCACTTATAGAATTTGAAAATTCTATGAAACAAGCTCGATAGGTTAACCCTATCAGTAACGGCCTTTGGGAATGGCTCGCCCGCTGCCCGCAAAATCTAAACGGCCTAGCCTTCGCGGCGTGGTATTACTCGGCCGACAAAAATCACGATCGCAGTATCTACGCCCTACCCGGTGAAGAGCATCGAAGTGCGCGTCGGAACGCCTGGCGTCCAGACGCAAGAACCAATCGGCTGCGCTTCGTTGATTTTGCCGCAGACCAACCCCAAGCTTCTACAGCAGGCCACGACCGGGCATGAAAAACGACGGCAACCGAACCAAAATCATCATGCTCGGGCTGCTATTCGGCCTTGTCCTCGCCGGAGTGATCCTGTGGGCGCGCGAGGGTATCACTGCCTTCATCATTAAGACCGATAAACTGCCAGAGTGGCTATCTGGTATCGGTGCGATACTGACCGTTATCATCGCTTTCTATCTCAGCAAGAGTGACGTTTGGCGTAAAGAAAAGGGCTACGCCAAGCTCTACGAGATGGAATTCCAGCGTATCGCCGATGCTGCGAAGAAGCTTCGCCTGACGCTAAGGCAACGGGTCGATATGAACGGCACTGTGCGCTATGACAGCAACCTGAAGGCAGACTTCGACACCCTGCGGGCCAAGCACCTGCCAGACATCCTGTCGCAGGCCGCCAGCGTCGACCCTGAGGCATACACGCAGGCAGTTCGTATCCTGGACAAGGTGCGCGACTTCCTAGCCTACATCGGTGCGGAAGACCCCAATAACATTCGAGACGTTGCGGCCGCCTTTACCGTTGTCGACCTGCAACTATCAGAGATCGAACGCCTGATCACGCAAGAGTTCATTCCGGCGTTGCGTTAGCCCCTTTACCCCGCCACGCCAAAGGCGACTTCCGTGGGCGTCGACGCAGGCGTGGGCGAACGCGGCTAGGGATGTGCTGAGGCTTAAACCGGCCATCAAGGGTATAGACGCTGTCACCGGCTTGGAAATCACCAGCCTGCAGCAGGATCTCGAAGATCCTGGTTCCGTCATCTTTGGTCGGCTCAAGCCTATGAAGGGTGTAGGCCAAATTGAAAAGATCCCCGACACTATTATAGGACCCATCTAGGCCGAAGTTGGGGTCTACCGCCTTTCGGGCCAGTCCTTCGACAATTCGAGCGATCGTGCGGGCCTCAGCCGGCAGGAAATCCCCCAACCGCTCGACTAGAAAGAGATCCTGGAAATCGTCAATGTGCTCGATGCTAACGGCCACCAGCTGAAGGAGCCGCGCCGTCGGCGGGTCGGCGGATAGTTCTTCGATAAGACGGAACAAATCCAACGCGGCTTGCCAAACCGACGTTTCGTTCCGTTCCAGAAGCTGAGCTAGGGTAGCAATAGCTCGTTCCCGATAGTCCGGGACTGGCCAAGCATGTGCCACGCTCCTTGCAGCCCCGACACGGGCCAAGGACGCAGCCGGTTGGGCAAGGATGTCGGCAAACCGCTCCTGAACCCAGGCCAGGTCCGGATGGAGCATGTAAGCGAGCCCAACAAGCTCCCCATAAGCTACCTGGGCCACTTCCGATTTCTGCAAAGGCCAATTAACGAGGATTTCACCGACAACATCGGGAGCCCACTGCTGCGCATGGGCCAGAAGCTGCGCGGCCCCTTCAGTGCCGAGTAAGCCAGGTTGGTGCTGGAAAAGCGCCCTGAGGAAGGGCTTGGCGACCTCAGGTTGGGCCCAAAAGTCTGGAAAGCAGAATGAACGTAACATCGACTGCCACACGCTCAAGTCTTTCGACTGCGCCAAGAATGACGTCAGCGACCCAATGAGCCGTTCGACCTGCTTCAGCTGCAGTCGAGCCTGCGCTAGGGCGAAGACGATTGGGAACATCTTCCCTGGGTCCGAACCAATAAGGCCGTTCCCCCACAGAGGGCTATGTCCATTATAGCTCTGAGCGGCTGGCGGAGGGTTCAGCTCCCGGAAGACCTCGTCAAACTCCTCAACATCATCCGACTCTTCTTCAGCCGGTTGCTGCGGGCCTTCGACCATCAAGGGTTCCTGCAGCCACCCTTCCAGGACCTCCAAGACGGCCTCGGTCGGCTCAATACCGTTCTCCGTTATCCTCTCGATAGCGTAGGCCGCCGACCGGCGGAACTCACCGCTATTGAAACCGCGTACCGACGTCTGCGCGAAAAGATCCATAACGATCTTCGGGTCCACCTTATCCTGAGCAAGCTTTTCTAAAGCCAGTCCGACTGCACGCTGAGCGATGACGGGATCCATCCGGTTAATGATCGCAATGCCACGCCCGACATCTCGTTGGACGAACTCCACGAGTTCCTGGAACAGCTGATCATTGCCTCCCTTTAAGACCTCCCTGGGATGTTCCGAGCCGGTGCGATAAGGGACCTCATTAAACAGCGCCAGAATTCCGTCATCGGTCATCGCAACCATCTCCTCGCTGGAGACGAGCGAACCAATGGACGGTGTCGCCTCATCCGCTGAAGGTCGATGAATCGGAGGTGGCTCTTCCGGCACCAACAGTGTCTCGATTGCCGAACTTCGCAACGCTTTTGGCAAAGCAAAGAACACCCGGACCTGCATATTGCGGATGAATTCTTCCCGAGTTTCAGAGGGGAATTCTGGATCGACTACCGGTTCGAAAGCCCAGACCCACCGCTCAAAGGCTGCCAGTTGTTCCGGGCTCCAAAGAGGGCTGGAAACCCTGATCAGTCGGGATGTCGTGCTCAAAGAATTCCCGGTCGAGCCCAACATCAGGCGCCGATAGTCTGTCGTCAGGAATTCCAACGCCAGATCCGCATAGTGTTCCTGGTCGCTCGCGAGGGCATTCGCCAAGATCCGCTGAACAACACAGACATCATAATCCCACAGGCGGCGCAGCCATACCTGGAACGCGGCCTTATCCTGTTTTGCAAGTAGCTCTAACGACAGGCTGAAGAGTCCAATGAGACCTTCGCTACGCCAACCGGTGCCGCCATCGGCCTCGATGTCGAAGTTGCCGCTGTATGGCAGGGCAAAACCCCACCGCGGCGCCTCCTCCACCAGCTCTTTCAGACGGGTGAAAACGGCATCAAACCAAGGCCAAAGGGTTTCGGCATAAGGCCCTGGCTGACTCTCGACCAGAGCCGGCAACACGTAGAAGTCTTTGCCTGAATCAAGCAAGTCCTCCACCGGCTTCTTACGGTCATGCTCCAGGCGCCAAACGATCTGCGCGGCCATGTCCTCGCTGGGCTCGGCCGGCCGCTCTTCTGCCCTGCGCCGGGCTTCAACCGATGCCCTCTCAAGGTCCTTATCTAGCCGGGCACGAACCAGCCGTAACGCTTCCTGAGGCTGCTCGACGCCCAAGGTCGCAACGTAGGATTCGACGCTGCCCATCGGAATGTTGCCGCACGCGATCACAGAAGTTGCGAGATTGACGATGGCTGGCGACCAATGAGGCGCCAGTCCGATCACCGACCAAACCTGCCTCTCAAAACCTTCAATCGACCATTGCTGCAGCACCAACTGCTCGACCTCGGTCGGCGCAAACGACCAAGCCGGCAACAGCAACCGAACCATAAGTACCGAATTCTTTCCGCGCATCTCGGCGGCAATTGTGGCCCGATGGATTCGGAACCAGCCGGGGCTGCCAGCCATCGACGAAAAAGCAGCTTCCCGATGCTCTGGCATCGCTAGAGCATCAACCATCAATTGTTTTTCGATATCGTTCGGGTCGCGCTGCTGGCCCGCAAAATCAATCAGCAGAAGCTTCAGGTGTGAACGAAGACCCTGAGTGTCCCAAATCTGCCAAAGCTCCTTGGCATAAGATACAGGCTCGGCGGCACGGAGATAGGCCAGAGCGGCCCATATTCTGGATCGTAGGAATAGCGAACTCTGGCTCTTGAGAACCTTTTCCGAAAGAGAGCCGCTCTCACGCACGAACCCTCGGGCTAGAGCATGCTCGAACAGCGTTTGGTGGCTGAATCCGACGCTCAGACCATCGCTCGATAGAACAAGAATGCGAGCAGCCAGCAGCTCATCGAAACCTTCCTCATGCTCGTAGCGAGCCTTGCCCAGCCAAAGAGATTCCTGATCAGCTATCTCCGCGGCGATCTTCGCTGCGAGAGCTTCACTTTCCTTGGGCTTGGCGCCCTTGATCACCCGTTCTGACCAAAGACGCTCCAGAAGCGTCTGATAGCTTCGAAACGGTTCCGAATGCAGCGTAGGTGCTAACTTCAGATAGATGTCCAGCGCCTGGGGGGACCGGATGACTTCCTTGGCATCGTCGGGCCAGTTACCGATGTCGATGCCCTGTTTCAGCATGATCGGCGCAACCTGCTCCAGCGTCGGTAGCTCCAATGTCAGTTGCTCAGCCGACAGCGCGGCCAAGCGGGTGTCATGAGAGAACTCGAACGCTCGGCATGACATCACAACATGGACCCGCGGCTGCGCTTTAACAGACCGGGCCAGTGCCAACAGGACATCCAGCCGTTGGGTGTGCCGATCCAGGATGGACGCCAAAGCATCCAGCTGGTCGATCAGGAGCACGACTGGGCCCAGCAAGGACATCTGCCGAATCACCGTGCTTGGAAACTCTGCGAAACCCAATGCCTTCTGTAGATCAGCCTCAGTCTTAACGTCGGGATGCAGCTGGTCCGCTTTGATCGCCAGAACCGACCATCCCTTAGCCAGCAGATCCCGGCTCAGACGCGCCATGAAAGCTGATTTCCCGGCGCCGGGCGGCCCCAGAAGCGCCGTCGTCGTCACCGGTGCCGAATCGAAGTTGGCCTGGATAGCTCCCAATTCTGGCCGAGAGATTTCTGTGCCGTCCGGCAAAATTGTCGGCCACTTCAGCAGCCCTTCCGACCCCCTTAGAGCCTGTGCTCTAAGGCTTTCAATCTTTGCCTTCTCGATAGTATCCAGGTCCGGCAGCTTGTCGGCGACCTCATCAGAAGATGGAGGAAGATCAGGAAGGCCGTATGTCATCGAAGCACCAAAGGAAAACTCAGACTGAGACGGGGGAGCCAAGCGAATACGGCTGGCGGACCAACGGGCACGCCATCTCGACGGCCTGGCGATGAAATGCCGCGATCCTTCGGCTCAGCCGCACGATGATGGGTTTGAAGCCACCGCCTCGCCGGAGGCTTACCCAGATGGCGACGAGCAGTTCCGGCCCCCCGAAGCAAATGATCGTGGACAGGTAGATCCACGGCAGGAGATAGGAGCGCTGGAAATTGCACACCTCAGGGTCGGAATTTCTAAAAACTCTCAACACCCGTCAACCGCTTCCAAGCACCCGCATAACTGCCGCAGATCACGATATGCGATTGGCTGTGGGCCTTCACGAAATTGGCCAAGGCCGCGAAGTCATTCGAGGGGCGACGACGCCCCCTTTTTCGGACATGCGGTTCTACAACCCAAGACCCGAATGCCCGTCGGCTGTAGGTCGCATCCCAGCGCTCGACGCACCAAAGGAAGAACGGCCCGGAAAGGACTAAGCAGGTTATTGCCGGCACGAAGCCCATCCAATAGACGTAGGCGTTCCAGGTCACCCAGGTCATGCGCGCACTAATGCCGCCCAAGACCGTCAACACAAACAGGACCGTCATAATTAGCGGCATGGGACTCGCTAAGGCCCTGAGCGAGACCATAAACCTCGACGGCCTGTTCTGTTCGCGTGGCGACATGAGCACATCCTTGGTTATGCAAAAGGCACCTAAAACTGAGCCCTGCTGCAACCTGCGCGTCAATCGAGGAAGTGCTGAAAGACAGGAATAAACCGGCTTGAAGGCGGCTGAAAGCCTGCGGTACTAAGCCACGTATTGTTTCTAGGACTATTGATTACAAAATCAAAGATGATGGCCGTCCCGTTCTGGTCGAGGGCGGCGAGGGAGAGCTTATTGAACGCCGAGGAGGCAGCCATTTGGTTTCCAAGTCGAATGGCTCTTCCGATATGAGGGGCCAACATTCTGAAGGCCGTCATGTCGGTCGAGCTGAAGGGGGCTTGGCTGGCTGATCGGTAAAAGGCGGCGGCGATCATCTCATCGTCGGAACGTGCAACATGGGCCGACATGATGCGGCCCAAGCCGAAGGGCTTCAGGAAGCCGCGATACATCCGAGTGTCCCGGAAATTGGCTTCCGGCAGCAGGTCATCGACATTGGCGATGGTTCCGACCGGGCTCCGGCGCAACAGCCCGTGGGTCGGGCTATCATCCACAAAGTCAGAGAAATACTGATCTCGAAATTCTGGACCGATGGTGCTTTCGCACATAACCCACTTTCGAGCGTTGGCACGGTTATAGACCAACAGGGTTCCACCGGCCGACTTCAGGGCATCCGCCAACTGAGCGGCAGCCACTGTCCAGGCTTCCTCTTGTCCGGCGGCCGCATAGAGCGCCGCAACGCCCCGGTCCAATGTGTCGAGCATGACCCTATACCCTCAGAATCGAAATCAGACCGAAGATGAAAATAACTTGGGTACGCACCTTTGGCTCCAGCTTGGCAAGAACAATGCCACCCTGGGGCGTCCTACTGATTACCAGCTCGCTCCATCTAGCAAGCACGCTTGAGCTTGGCGTCTGCCATTTGGCCGACCCTGCCTGATGCCATTGGGGAGCGGGCTGCCCATCTAATTTAAAGCCGCGCGTAGAAAAAGCATCAAGATTCTGATGCCTAAAAAATCAATCCCTGGGGTCGTTAATTTCAAACCTTAAATCAAGGACGATCTGGCGATGAGCAAGAAGCCGTCCTCCAAGGTTTTCGCAGAGATTGGGAAGCGCATCCGGGAACATCGGACTGCCCTCGGCATGACCCAGGAGCAATTGTCAGATAGAGCGGACTTAGCCCCAGAGACCGTGTCTAATATCGAGCGCGCAATGACGGCCGCCTCTGTCGAAAAGCTCGAACTGATCGCCAAGGCCATGGACCTAGAGCTGATCGATCTCATCCCGGCATCGACCGACCGTGCCAAGCCGACCCCCACAGAAGACGACCGGCTGATCACGGAACTTCTGACCGTTGCCCGCCGCCTGGACACCCGCTCATTAAAGGTCGCGGTCGATCAGGTCAGGCTGCTGCACCGGCTCCAGCCACCGCCCGCCGAAGAGCTTCAGGGGCCTTAGCGGTCAGGCTAGAGATCAGCCTCCCCAACGAGCCTCTATCTTCTTTGGTGCTTGGGTTTTGGTCAGCCATCGAGCGTATGTGGCGTGATATGCGCTGGTGAAGAGAGCCGCAGCCTTCTCGGGACGGTTCCATGGCATCCGCCCAGCACGGCATATGTCGATCCAGAAATCGTCAAGATCAAACCCCTGGAACAAAATTGGCGGCCGCCGCTCGGATAGCAGGATCGCATTGCTGAACATCCGAGCGATGACCTCACCGCCGGATGAAAGAGGCCGAAGGTAACAAAGCGCGAAATAGACGATGAAGGCCCGCTGAAAGGCGCTTTCGGCTCGGCTATGGACAAATCTTAAATGCTTGTCGATGAAGCGTTCGATCTGTTCTTCGGGATGGGTCCTGAATTGACCGTGGCCAGCCTCCGGCAGTCCCCTCAACAGAATCTCGTGAGCGCCCAGCAGCATCGAAGGCGTTATAGGCTCACCGGGGCTGACGGCCGAAAAGGCATACAGGCTGGCCTCTTTATAGTTTACGAGCCGCAGGTAGAGTTCATCCGAGATCCGATAATTTTTTCTGGATTGTCGGATCGCCTCCTCCACGACCTCCTGGGTCAGGCCCTCAAACATGCCTTGATGAATGTTCCAGCATTCGTCTGCGATGAGAGACAGGCGAATATCCTCGAAGTCCTTCGGCGAGACATCCTTCAAGGCTCCGTCATAAGGGCGGATTTCGTCAGGAAACCAGTTCATTGCTGGATTTAGGAAGGTGTCGTCATCGATCATGAACATTGGTCGAGATCGCTGCTTCACATAAAACCTGACGTACCGATGAGACCGAGCCCGCTCCTCGGACCGAAGCCGCTCTTCCTCTGCCTTTTGTGTCTTCTCGGCTCGGATCATCTCTATGATCGCGACTTCGCGCTTAACGCTCTCTCTGATGAAATCTTGCTCCGAGTCCGTGGTCACCCTCGGCGGCAAGGACGGAACCGGAGGCGGAGCTGACGGCCTGGGCGGCGGGCTCTGGGGCGCAACGGAGCGCGCATCCAGTTCAATCTGCCTGTTGAGCTTTTGGTATTCGCTGACCCGCGTCTTGGCGAGCCGCGAAGCGGTATAGGTTGCGCCGTTGGTCGTGCCCTGACGCTTCACGAACCGCATCTTGATAAGCCGCGTCAGCAGCCGCGACATCGTCGGCTGGCTGATCTCATCCCCGTCCTTGGCCAGCCGATTGCGGAGCTGGATTGTCGTCAGCTCAGCCTTGGACGACACCAGGGTTATGACGACCGTGCGCGAACGCACATCGAGCGCTTCTATCTCGGCAGCAGCCAAATCGACCTCGAAAAAGGATGCCCGGCACCCTGCCGGAGCAAAAAATTTTTGGCAATCTATTTATTCATATTCATTCATCACCCACCAGCCCGCTCAAGTCCGCAAATATCCTGACAAAAGGACGCGATTTCGCCCGTCGATCTGCGGGAAAAAACCTGCAAAAAATGTTCCCCCTCTCGAAATCTTCCTCTGGGGAAGATTGAGGCGGGAATGTATTCATTTCCAAATGTCAAGCATTAAATAAGAAAATATTGACGTAAGCGGCGCTCTATGAAACTATTAGTCATGTTGATGCGTCGCATCTGGCGACTTACAGCGAGATAAGATCCACTGCACATATGTATATGTCTGCGATCTGAAATCGGACTGTTCATCAATAATTGCGATATATGTGCCTGGAGGCTCGATAATGGTTATCGATAAGGTGAATGAGTCTCCAAAAATCGACACCTACTCTATTAAGTAGAGCCTCTTTTCTTCCCCAGAAAGCCGCATTCGGCCGGTTCTAGCCCGGTCGTAACGCCCCTGCTTTGCCTGAAATAGCCCGCTTGCCGGTGAGCCCGGTTGGCGGCAACGCCGGAGGCCTGCCCGATATGACCGAACCAATTCCCCCAATTTTCTGGCTGTACCTGGAACACCCGGCGAAGCACACGGTCCCGGTCCTTCAGGAGCTGAAGCAGCTCGTGATCGAGCTGACCGATAAGTCGATTCCGGCACCCGCCAACCGCCGCCGCGAAAACAAACCGCAATTCTTCATCGGCCGGGTGACCTCCACGCCGGAGCTGGAATACGAGTTCGAGACGGCCACAACCCTGTTGGCAGCCCAATGTGGCGATCAGCGCTCGATGGTGGCTATCGGCAGCGAGCTTTTCCGCCATGCCCGCGAGAACCCCGAGAACCCAAACGTCGAGACCTACCTAAAACTGGCCAGGGAATGGACCCGGCTGGGTAGAGACCCGGACTTTCAGAACTTCGATCCAAGTTCCGAATTCCCGGCCCGCAAAGCCATCCAGTCGGCGTTCTATCGCTTTGCCGATGAGCAGGAGATGGCGACGATTGTCCGGCCGGAACCGGAAGAGCCCGAGGTCGAAATCTATTCGACCCTGCGCATGCGGGTCCTGCTTGAGCCGACCACCGATAAGCTCCTGAAGGCCTTGGCCGGGGAGTTGCCCCTGATCCCGGCTCCCAACCCGTCCATCCTGCGGCAGCGGCTCCAGACTGAATTCCCCTGGGCCGAGGCGGCCATCGACACGATGGTCAAGGCCGTGATCTTGGCCCATGCCCGAGATTCGGTCATGTGGATGCGGCCGATGCTGCTGGTTGGTGAGCCCGGCTGCGGCAAAACCCGGCTTTGTCAGCGTTTCGCCGAGTGGTCCGGCGTCCCCAACCGGACGCTAAGCTTTGCGGGTATGAGCGATGCCCGGCTGATGCTGGGGACCGCTCGGGGCTGGCACAACGCCACGCCCTCTTACCCGCTGGATCTTATCCTGCGGTCTGGCATCGCTAACCCGCTGCTCATCATCGATGAAATCGAGAAAGCTCAGCGCGGCCACATCTCCGGCAATGGCGGCGATGTCCAGGCGGCCATGCTGAACTTCATCGAGCGGGAGAGTGCGTCCCGGTTTGTCGATGGCTATGCGGCCTCTCCGGTGGACCTCTCGCGGATCACCTGGATGGCAACCGCCAACAGCCTTGAAGGGCTGTCTGCGGCCCTCTTAAGCCGGATGACCGTCATCCCTTTTCCTAGCCCGACCGCTGAGCATTTCGATGCCCTGATCGAACTGCTGACCGCTGATCTGCCCGGCCACCTGGAGCCGGAAGCCATCGAGTTTTTGCGGTCAGAATTCGCCAAGGGTCGCGTGTCGATCCGTGACCTGAAGCGGGCGATTGAGGCCGCTCTGGCCTGTGTGCCCCAGACCATTTCCACCCTGCTGAACTGAGGAGCTGATCCATGGCTGAAGAAGAATATTCCCGCTTTTACATCGCCGGAAATCCGGTCCGCCGCGTGGTGATCGAGAGCCCGGTCCATCCGGTTGGCTTTCACCCCTCCAACAAGATGGGCGGCCTCGTCTCCTGGGAAAGCCACATCGAGGCGGACGCTGCCCTCATCATGGAAATGTCCTGGAACATCACCTCGTTCGAGGCACAGCCCGAGTGCCTTCAGTATCCGACCCCTCACGGGATCGCCGAGACGACTCCTGACTTCCGTATCCAGATAGACGGCGAGACGATCATGGTCGAGTGCAAGCCGGACAAGGCCCTCGACAAGCCGGAACTGGTCGAGACCTTCGAGCAAATCGCGGCTGCCTATGCCCGCAAGAAGATCCGCTACGAGGTGTGGACGGCTTCAATGATCCGGTCCGGTCATCGGCTGGCCACCCTGAAGCTGCTCTGGCGGTACTGCCGGAAGCCTCTGGCCCGTACCTCCCCGATTATCCAGGACATCCAGACCATGGCGTCCTGCCTGCCCCAGACGGTCGGCGATCTGCTGGGCAATTTCCATCATCGCGCTGACGGCCTGCGGGCTCTCGCCCATGGGGTCCACCAGGGCCTCTTCACCGTCGATTTTACCGGTCCGTTCTCGAACGAAACCGTCGTTTCCCCTCGCCTCAACCCCGCCCGCTAAGGAGCAATCACATGACCAAGATCAATCTGAACACGCACGAACTGGTTCTGATCAAGGGCCGCACCTATCGCGTCCACATGCGGACGCCCGATGAGAAGTGGTACTTCGTGTCGGATAAGGACGGTGCAGCCGAATTCCTGTCCGACGATGAGATCGTCAAGCTGATCGGCAAGCGTCTTTTCGTGCGCATCAAAGCGGACGAAAACCAGCCGGAAGCGCGCATCGAGCAGATGCGTAAGAGCTTCGACAGCTTTGATGAAAAGCTTCAGTCCGAAGCCCGCCGCCGCCTCATGTATATCCGGGCCTATGAAAATATGGGCGGCCGTCTGCCGATCTCTAAGAAGCTCAAGCCGTTCCTGCTCCAGATTGCCAATGACAATGGTGACCTGAAGGGGCCGCCGAGCTGGCGGACCTTCTACGATTGGTATCGCGTCTGGCGTCTGAACGGTGCCCGCGATATCCGCTCTCTGCTGCCGATGATCAAGCAGCGCGGCAGCCGCTCCAGCATCCTGCATCCCGAAGTGCAGCGGATGATCGAAGAGGCCATCGCCTCCACCTACATGACCCTCGAACAGGGCAGCATGGCGGAGACGCATCAGGCGGTCGTTGATGCCGTCAACCAGTGGAATGACGGTCTGCCCGAAGATGAGCGCTTAAAGCCGCCGTCCGAGACCACCGTGCGGCGGATGATCAAACTGATCTCCGATTATGAGCGCGACAAGGCCCGTCTGGGCGAACTCGCCGCCAACCAGAACTACAAGTATGTCCATGGTGCGCCCTATGCCGAGCGTCCCCTGGAAGCAGTCGAGATCGACCATACCCGTGCCAACGTCATCGTGCTGGACGATGAGACCCACCTGCCTATCGGCCGCCCCTGGCTGACCACCGCCATCGACCGGGCGACCCGGATGATCGTCGGCATCCATGTCGGCTTCGAAGGCCCGTCAGCCGAAGCGATGATGGCCTGCCTCTACAATATGATCCGGCCGAAGGATTTCGCTCCGGGGCTGATCGGGGCGGAATGGCCCTGCTACGGCCTGCCCGAACGGATCGTCATGGATAACGGCAAGGAATTCCATTCCGAGCAGTTGCAGGACTCTGCGGCGGAGCTTGGGTTGATCCTCGACTACGCTCCGGTGAACAGCCCCGAATACAAGGGCAAGATCGAACGCTGGCACCGGACCGTGTCCGAGAAGTTCTTCAATCGTCTGCCCGGCACCACTCGCTCGGGCATCGAAGACAAGGGCGATCTCGACCCGGTCAAGAACGCGGCGATCCTCTTTTCCGACATGTACCGCCTTCTGATCTCCTGGATCGTGAAGGAGTATGCTCAGACCCCGCATCGTGGCCTGCTGGGTATGCGGCCGATTAAGGTCTGGCAGCAGAAGGTCAATGAATATGGGGTCGAACCCCCGCCTTCCGATGCTGACCTTGCCGTCCTGATGATGATCCCGGAGATCCGGACGATCAGCAAGAAGGGCATCGAATTCGAAGGTCTCTTCTATAACAGCCGCTACCTCAACGAACTGATGCGTCTTGGTCATGACCGCGTCCGCATCCGCGTCAACCGGTACGACCTGGGCGAGATCTATGTGCTCGACCCGCAGACCGACCGTTACGAACCGGTCCTGGCCGTCCGTCACGATTATGCCAACGGCCGTACCCTGAAAAGCCATCGGGCCGGTCGTGCGCTGATGCGGGAAATGGCAAAGAACGACTATTCCATCGATGAACTCGCCCGCGTCATGCAGGAGCGTCGTGCCGCCACCGGCCAAGTCGCCTCCAAGGGTCTGAAGCTGCGTGCTCAGGCCGAAAAAGAAGCGCGCAACAGCAAGCTTTCGAAGAAGTCCAACTTCAAGGCCGACCTCGACCGGGAAGTCCTGCCCGATGCCACTGAGCCGACCACCTTGTCTCCCGATGTCGTCCTGAACCCCAAGCGGCCCGTTGCCCCGCTATCGGACCGTGCCGGTAAGCACGGCATGGGCACCCTCCGCACCGCCAATACCCGCAAATAATTTCAGACCCCGAAAGGATACCCAGCCATGAATAAGCTCGTCCCCACCCTGAATGCTGATCTCGTCAACGATATCCGCGAGATCTATATCCCGACGCCCCAGAGCAACCGTGTCTTTATGATGCTGGACCGGATCGTCCGGTATAGCCGGAAGGGCCAGTTAATGCCCTGCGGCTATGTGCTGGGGGAATCCCATTCCGGTAAGTCCAGTGCCATCCAGCAGTTCATCAAGGATGGCCGGGTTGAGGATGTGCCCGGCAAGGGCATCCAGCGGGATTACCTCTATATCGAGATCCAGGAAACCGGGAACGCCAATATCCTGACGGTGCTCCGCCAGATCCTGAAGGCATTGGGGGCGGAGGATTGGGATAAGGGCACCAAGGATGATCTCATCCACCGCGTCAAGACGCTGCTGGAGAAGCAGGCTGTGCAGATCGTGTTCCTGGATGAATTCCAGCAGCTCATCGAAAATAAGACCAGCCAGAGCGTCGCCTATAAGGTCGCCGATTGGATCAAAGGATTCCTGACCGAGGGTGTCTGCCCGTTCGTCATCGCCGGGACCCCGAATATCGAGGATATCCTCGCCAAGAACGATCAGTTGATCAGCCGGTCCCGCTACATGGTGAAGCTCGAACCGTTCGCCTTGGTATCGAGCGAGGATCTGGAGCGGTATCTGACGTTTATCGAGCTGTTCCTGGATAAGACCCCGGTCCGGTTCGAAGACCTCCTCTCAGAGACCATGCTGCGGCGTCTGCATGCGGCAACGGATGGCATGACCGGCAAGGTCGGGAAGTTCCTGGCCCATGCTGCTGAGATCGCCAATGAGCGGTTCGAGGAGGGTGATGGCCCGGCGGTTGTGGGTATCCAGGATATGGCCGCTGCCTGGGCCGAGAACCGCATAGCCGGGCATGGTCGCCTTAATCCGTTTCTGATCTCGGTCGAGGAATTGGCCGAGATGCAGCGAGAAGCCGGGCGTGTCCGGACCTCTAAGAAGCGGGGGGCTTAGCTATGCCCAGGGGCGTACATGGAGGGGCTCGCCGACTAAAGCTTGAGAGGCTTCAAAACCGCCTGACCCAAGTTTTTGACCCCGAACCCGGCACCAGCCTCGCTGGCTATCTCATCGCTCTGGCCAGAGAGAATGGGTATCGGAAACTTTCGACGATGCTGGCGGGTCGCGAAGAGAGATCTATCTTCGGCATAAAATTGGCCGAAACCGTCGAAGATGCAGTCCGGCTGTCGGGGCAGGATCAGCAATCCATTCTAGCTATCTCAAACTTAGCGGACCCGAATGGGCGGGTGCAGCATGGCAAACTGGCACCTTCTGCTGACATCTTTCACAGTACCATCCCGCGAACTTGCCCAATCTGCTGGCGAGATCGAAAATTGATCGCCCGGTCCATGGACTGCCGACTGGTGAACGCATGTGGTGACCACGAATTGCAGCCGGTTGGAAAATGTAGGTGCGGAGACCGTCTTCAATGGAATGCCCTCGTTGGCAACGAATGCCGGAAATGCGGAGGCAGCTTCGATGAAACTTTGCAGCATATCCCCGCCAATCCGCTAGAACTCCAGTTCGCCCACGCTTTCGATTGCATGGTCCGAGAGGGCTGGGACTATCTGGACCCTCGGCATCCGTTTTTGAATTCGCGGAAGGGTTTGGGCGCTGATGTTGGTTTAGGATGGAGCACAGGCAAACCGTCCGAGCTTTACTCGAAAATAGTATATGGGAATATAAGTAAGACTAATGCACCCAACCGATTGCATATCGGTCAACTATGGCAAGCCATGATCCACCGAGATTGGGTCGCAGATGGAACGCCAAACCCCAGGTCTGACATCCCTGTCGAAGGGCGCATACCGAAACACTGGATCAGATGGGATTTGCCCGCAGGTGAAATCTGATTTCAATCGACGAACTGGTCTAAAAACGGTGCCATCGGGTGCCGTTTTTTATGTCTGCGACCAATATTGCTGCGAGCAACCTCCCGCGTTTTTGGAGCTATTGCAGCGTTCCTCCCACCGATTTTGCAGAGACCCATTTCAGGCCCTTAAAATCGTAACCTAAATTCAATTAGTTAGGGGACGCGGGATTGCGAGTTACCGTGGAGGCCCACACTGTTCATGGCGTCCCGCGTGCCCCGCTCCCTTGGCGGCAAAGGCCTTACGGCGTTCGGCTTCATTGCGCCCGTTCACGTGCTGATCCTCAGCCTCATCGTGCTGCCGGGTCTTTATGTGCTGTGGCTGAGCTTCCAGGCGTCGACCTATGGATCGGCGACCAGCTTCGTCGGCTTTGCCAATTATACGAAGGTCCTGTCCGACGGCTATTTCTGGCGCGCGCTGCTCAACACCATGATCGTCGTGCTGATCGTCGTGCATCTGGAACTGCTGCTGGGCCTGGGCCTCGCGCAGTTGTTTGCCAGCGGCCTGCGCGGCAAGCGGTTCCTGCTGGCCATTGTGCTCGCGCCCTATGCGGTCAGCGAAGTCTCCGCCGTGGTCATGTGGCGCTATCTGTTCGATCCCGATATCGGCAGCGCCACCATGCTGCTGACTTGGCTGGGTCTGCCGCCCTTGGAATGGGCTGTTGAGCCGCTGCATGGGCTGATCGTCGTCGCCTTGCTGTCGATCTGGCTGCATCTGCCCTTCACCTTCATCATTCTCTATGCAGCGCGCCTCGCGATCCCAGGTGACCTCTATGAAGCCGCCCGCATGGACCGTGCTCCGCCGCTGGCGCAGTTCCGCCGCATCACCCTGCCGCTGCTGGCGCCTGCGATGCTGATCGCCATGCTGTTCCGCTACATCTTCGCCTTCCGCCTTTTCTCGGAAGTCTGGCTGATGACCCAAGGCGGCCCCGCCCGCTCGACCGAAGTGGTGGCGCTGTACCTCTATCTCGAGGCCTTCCGCTACAACGCCTTCGGATCGGCAGCCGCCACCGGCTGGCTGATGGTGATCGCGTCGCTGGCGCTGGCGTCCTTCTACCTCTGGCGTCTGCATAAGGACATGAAGGCCAGCCATGCCCGCTAACACCGCCGCCCTCAAAAGACGTTCCCGCCGCAGGCTGCTGATCAATAGCGGCAAGGTGCTGGCTGTCGCCGTGCTGATCCTCTGGTCGCTGTTTCCCATCGCGATGATGGCAATGGCGTCGCTGAAGCCGAATATCGATATCTTCGCGGTGCCGCCGGTCTGGGCCTTCACGCCGACCTTCGACCATTACATCGCGCTCTTCACCCGCTGGAGCGCCTTCTTCCAGGGGCTCGGCAACAGTCTGATCGTCACGGTCGGCGCCACGATCCTGGGGGTCGCGGTTTCCACCCTGGCCGGTTACGCCTATTCTCGCTTCCAGGGTAAAGCGCTGGCGGGCAGCGCGTTTTTCCTGATCTTCATCCGCCTGATCCCGCCCATCGTGATCACCCTGCCGCTGTTCCCGGTCATCAACTGGCTGGGCTGGAACGACACCCACGGCATTCTGATCGCGCTCTATGCCACCTTCTTCGTGTCGCTCGGCACTTTCATCATGCGCACCTTCATCGACCAGATCCCCAAGGAGCTGGACGAAGCCGCGCTGGTTGACGGAGCCTCGCGCGCCACCATCCTGCGGCGGATCATCGTTCCGCTGTCGGGCCAGGGCATGCTGGCGGTCGCCGTCTTCATCATCGTTTATGCCTGGAACGAGTTCCTGTTCGCCTTCGTCTTCACCTCGACCAAGGCCAAGACCGCGCCGCTCGTCCTGTCGGAAATGATGGGATCGCTCGACGGCGTCGAATGGGGCGTGCTGTTCGCCGCCTCCACCGTCCAACTGCTGCCCATCCTTTTGTTTGTCGTCCTCGCCCAGAAGCATCTGGTCGCAGGCCTCACTGCCGGTGCCGTAAAATGACCAGCCCCGATCCCCTGCTCTCGCGCTTCGATCCCCTGCCGCGCATCCTGGCCTTCGATGATTTCGACCGCGGCATCTGCGGCTGGACCCAGCTTGTCGGGAATTACGAGGACAGCCTCGACAGCATGCTGCCGGGCTATGCCCAGCATACCTCGCCCATGCTCTCCTCCCTCTCCCACTGGGATGCGGGCAGCCATGGCTCGATGGACGGCACCTATGCCCTGAAGCTGGCGACCCGCCCGGTCAAGGGCGCCCGCACCGCCAGCCTGAAGCGCCTGACCTTCCGCCATGCCGGGCCGATCCGGGTTGAGTTCTATGCGACCTTCAAGCCTGAAGCGACCGAGATGCGACTATCGGAGACCGATGTGCGGTCCGTGGGCTTCCTGTTCGATCTGCAGTCGGGCGATCAGACGACGAATGGCGAACGAGTGATGCCGCACCTGCGCTTCCTCAATGCCCAGGACGGCGAGCATATCCAGAAGTGGCAATATAAGGACCGCACCACCAGCGTCGTGCCGCTGGGGACGGAGAATAAGACCGTCAGCCACGACCATCTGATGAACGAGGATTGGATCGACCTTGCGGGCGGCGCGCAGAAGCTCTGCTACAACGAGATCCCGACCAAGGTGAATTGGCACTATTTCCGCTTCGATTTCGATCTGGCGGAGATGAAGGCCCTGGCCTTCCAGTGCAACGACCGTCACTTCGACGTCAGTGGCTTTGCCCCCATCCGCATGAAGGCCATGCGGAACCTCTGGTGCATGCTCAACTTCGCGGCCTTCGTCGAGACGGATACCGACAAGCGCGCCTTCCTCTACCTCGATTCAGTCTGCCTGTCGGGAGCGCTGTAAGATGCTGAACCAGAGCGCAACCGCCGTTGTCGCCCGCAACGAACGCTGGAGCGGCCCCAGCGCCTGCGAGCCCTATGAGGCCGGATGGGCCTATGAGGCCGTGGTCTTCGTCCGTGCCTTGGGGATCGAAGGGCCGCTGGCCTGCGAGGCGCGGATCCAGATTTCTGCCGACGGCTTCAACTGGGTCGACGAAGGCACCCGCTTCGCTTTGCCGAATGCCGAGGGCGCCGTCAGCTTCGCCCGCGTCTCCCACTTCGGGAACTGGCTGCGTGTCGCCGCCGATATCCCGGCCGACCGGGCGATCACGCTTATCTGCACCTGGCATGTGAAGGGCTGACGACGATGGCGCGTCTGGAACTCGAAAAGATCGTCAAACGCTTCGGCAATGTCGTCACCATTCCCGGCATCGACCTCACCATTGAGGACAAGGAATTCGTCGTCTTTGTCGGCCCCTCGGGCTGTGGGAAATCGACCCTGCTGCGCCTGATCGCGGGCCTGGAAGAGGCGTCGGACGGCGAGTTGCGCATAGATGGCGAGCGGGTGAACGAGTTGGACCCGGCTGAGCGCGGCCTCGCCATGGTGTTTCAGTCCTATGCGCTCTACCCGCATATGAGTGTCTATCAGAACATCGCCTTCGGTCTGGAGATGGCCAAGCTGCCGAACGCGGAAATCGACGCCAAGGTGCGCACCGTCGCCGCCACCATCCAATTGGATCACCTGCTGGACCGCAAACCCAAGCAGCTGTCGGGCGGCCAGCGTCAGCGTGTCGCCATCGGCCGGGCCATCGTGCGCAATCCCAAGGCCTTCCTGTTCGACGAGCCCCTGTCGAACCTCGATGCCGCTTTGCGCCTGCAGATGCGAGTGGAGATTGCCCGGCTGCACAAGGAACTGGGCGCCACGACGATCTATGTGACCCACGATCAGGTCGAAGCCATGACGTTGGCCGACAAGATCGTGGTGCTGAACGGCGGACGGATCGAGCAGGTCGGCAGCCCGATGGAGCTTTATGCCCGACCGAAGAATCTGTTTGTCGCGCAGTTCATGGGCTCCCCCACCATGAATATCCTGAAGGGCAAGGCTGCCGGGGCGGAGATCGCCCTCGACAATGGCAATAGCATCGCCCTGCCCCAGGCCTCGCGCATCGCGAACGGCGAGTCGGTGCATCTGGGCGTACGCCCCGAACATCTGGTGCCGACAGACGGCCCGGCGATCCTGTCGGGCGACGTGATGGTGGTGGAGCAGCTCGGCGCCCGCTCCCTGGTGCATCTCAAAACTGAGGGCGAAGGGCTGACCACCGTCGAAGTGGATGCCGAACATCCCATCCGGGTGGGCGAGCGTCTGGCGCTGACCGCCGCCGTCGAGCGCTGCCACCTGTTCAATCAATCCGGCGACGCCGTCCGCGCGGCCTAAAGGGAGACCGAGATGTCCTTTGCAGCAAAGAAGCCCGGCGAGCCCGAACGGAAATCGGAGTTCCTGCCGGAGAAGGTTGAACGCGGCCGCCTGGTCGACCGGGTGCTGGATCGGTTGTCCCAGGCCATCCTGAGCGGCGATCTTCAGCCGGGCGATGCACTCGCCTCTGAAAGCGATCTCGCCGCTGCCTTCGATGTCTCCAAACCCGTCGTGCGCGAGGCGCTACGCCAGCTTGGCGCCATGGGGGTGCTGCATTCGGCGCAAGGGCGCGCGACCACCGTGCAGCGCCTGACCACTGAGCCGTTGGAGCGTTTTCACCGCTTCGCCGTGCGCTCCACCGACTATGGCATGAGTGATGCGGTCGAGCTGCGTTACGCCCTGGAAATCCAGTGCGCCCGCCTCGCAGCCCAGCGCCGCAAACCCGAGGATCTGGACGTTCTCAACAATGCGCTCCAGCGCATGAAAGCGGCGTTCGACGATCAGCCCGCCTGGGTGCAGGCCGACCTCGACTTCCATGTTGCCCTCGCCCGGGCCACCCATAACTCGATGCTGGTCTATCAGATCCAGGCACTGCGCCCGATCCTGGAAGAGATCGTGACCGTCTTCAACGCCCGCACCCATGGCCCGGCGCTGGATCGCGCCGCCACCTGGAAGCGTCACGAAGACCTCTACAAGGCCGTGGCGGCAGGCGATGAAGCCGCATCCGTCCAGGCAATGGAAACCCACTTCGATGCTGGCTGGAGCGTGCTGCGCTCGCTCTTCCGCCAGCGTGAGGAATAACGCGTACCGACAAGAACAGGCGGCATCGACCGCCTACAGGAGGAGGAAATCATGGGCTTTATGATGAATCGGCGCTCGGCGCTGGCAACCTTGGGCGGGTCGGCCCTGGCGATGGGCTTTGGCGGCAGCGTTTTTGCCCAAGGTGCCAAGACACTCAATATCCTGTCGCACAAGGTGCATCAGAATTCGCTGACCACCGGCAAGGCGGGCGACCTGACCGAAGCTTGGCGCGGCGCCAACGGCGCGACCGTCAATTGGTCGACCTTCGATATCGGCCCCTTGCAGGATCGCCTGTTCCGTGAAGCCAGCCTCGGTCAGTCCGACTTCGATATCGGCTTCCTGCTGAATGGCCGCGCGGTCCCGGCCGTCGCCGACCTGTTCGAGCCGCTGACCCCCTATCAGGCAAAGCTCCCGGTCGAGGATTTCGGCGATTTCGCACCGGGTCTGGTCAAGGCCATGACCATGAAGGGCAATCTGTTCGCCGTTCCCTTCCGCCATGCGACCAACGGGCTGTTCTATAACGAGGAATATCTGACGGCCAAGGGCGTGTCGGTCCCCCGCTCGCTCGAAGAGCTGGTGGAAGCGGCCAAGATGCTGACCTTCAAGCGCGAAGACGGCGCCCCGGTCATCGGCTGTGTGCTGTCCGGCACGCTCGCCTATATCCCCGTGATGTTCGCCCGTGCCTATGGCGGTGACTTCATCACCGAGGATTATCAGGTGATCCCGAACAAGGATGCCGTGGTCAAGGCGCTGACCACCCTGCGCGAACTTATGGAAGCAGGCGCCCTGCCCCGCAATTTCGCCGCCACCTCGAACGACGATCAGGTGACCTGGATGCAGCAGGGCCGCGCGGCCTTCACCATGCTGCCTTTCTCCCGCTGGGCGCAGCTCAATAATGCCGAACAGTCGCGCTTCCCCGGCAAGATTCAGGCGACCGAATTGCCCGTCTCCTCGACCCTTGGCGACAAGCCGATGGCGGCAGCGGTTGAGTTCTGGTCGATGGCGGTTCTGAAGAACTCCAAGAACAAGGAACTGGCCTGGAACTTCATTCAGGCCATGTCGAGCAAGGCCAACACACTGGGCGCCGCCCGCAACGGCAACGGCCCGGTGCGTGTGTCGACCTACAAGGACCCGGCTCTTACCGCCGCCGTGCCGACGACCGAGACGGAGTCGCGCGCGCTCTCCAACGCACGCGCCACCTACCCGGCCTTTGCCGAAGCCAGCCGCGCCGAAGCCATCTTCGTCGAAGAAACCCAGGCTGCCGTCCTGGGCCGCAAGAGCGCCAAAGAGGCTGTCGACAGCACCATCGAACGTGTGAAACCGTTGGTCGCTGCCCGCTAAGCCTCCTCTAGAGGGACTTCGGCGGTGCCCCGCTGAAGTCCCTTTTATCCAATCAAGAGAGATTACGCCCCGTGAAGATCGTCAGCGCCAAAGTCATCGTCACCTGCCCCGGCCGCAACTTCGTGACCCTGAAAATCCAGACGGATCAAGGGATCTACGGCATCGGGGACGCCACCTTGAACGGGCGCGAGCTCTCGGTCGTCTCCTACCTGCAGGATCACGTGATCCCCTGCCTGATCGGCCGCGATGCCCATCAGATCGAAGATATCTGGCAGTATCTCTATCGCGGGGCTTACTGGCGCCGGGGTCCGGTGACGATGAGCGCGATTGCCGCGGTCGATACCGCCCTCTGGGACATCAAGGCCAAGGCCGCCAACATGCCGCTCTATCAGCTGCTGGGCGGGCGGAGCCGCGAGGGCGTGCTGGTCTATGGCCATGCCAACGGCAAGGACATTGCGGAAACCGTCGATGAAGTCGGCAAATATATCGACATGGGCTACAAGGCGATCCGCGCGCAAAGCGGCGTTCCGGGCCTAGCCTCGACGTACGGTGTCGCCGGCGACAAGATGTTCTACGAGCCCGCCGATGCGGCGCTGCCGACCGAGAATGTCTGGTCGACGCCAAAATATCTGACCCACACGCCAAAACTGTTCGAGAAACTGCGCGACACCTATGGCGACGGGCATGAGTTCCTGCACGACGTGCATCACCGCCTGACCCCCATCGAAGCTGCGCGCCTGGGCAAATCGCTGGAGCCCTATCGCCTCTTCTGGATGGAAGATGCGGTGCCGGGTGAGAACCAGGAAGCCTTCCGCATCGTGCGTCAGCACACCGTGACCCCGATTGCGATTGGCGAGGTCTTCAACACGATCTGGGATGCCAAGACCCTGATCCAGGAACATCTGATCGATTATATCCGCACCACGGTCGTGCATGCGGGCGGTATCACCCATCTGCGGCGGATCGCAGATTTCGCCGCCCTGCATCACGTGCGCACCGGCAGCCATGGCGCGACCGACCTGTCGCCGGTCTGCATGGGCGCGGCCCTGCATTTCGACATCTGGGTCCCGAACTTCGGCATCCAGGAATATATGCGCCATACCGAAGAGACCGATGCTGTCTTCCCGCACGATTATAAGTTCGAGAATGGCTACCTCATCCCCGGCGACACCCCTGGCCATGGCGTCGATATCGACGAAGAACTGGCGGCAAAATACGAATATAAGCCCGCCTATCTGCCCGTGAACCGCCTTGAGGATGGCACCCTGTGGCATTGGTAGGAAATCTCCAGGGCCGCCGCGCCCTCGTCACCGGATCCTCCCGCGGCATCGGCCGGGCCATCGCGCTCGGCCTTGCTGCGGCGGGGGCCGAGGTAATCGTCCATGGCATCACCCCCTCGACTGCAGCGACAGAAACGCTGTCAGCGCTGGGCGGCAAAGCGCGTTTCGTGGCGGGCAATCTCGCCGACCCGGACGCCTGCCTTGCCATCGCAAAGGAAGCCGGGCCGCTCGATATCCTGATCCTCAACGCCTCCTACGAAAAACGCTTCGACTGGCGGGAGTTGCCGGTGGAGGAGATGGATCGGCAATGGGCGGTCAATGTCCGCGCCTCGCTGATCCTGATGCAGGAACTGGTGCCGGGGATGGAGGAGCGCGGCTGGGGTCGGATCGTCTCCATCGGTTCGATCCAGGAGGCAAAGCCGAATCCGCGCCTTGCTCTCTATGCCGCCTCCAAAAATGCTCAGACCAGCCTGATCCGCACGCTTGCCAAAGAAGTCGCAGGCAAGGGCGTCACGGCCAACAACCTCGCGCCCGGTGCCATTTCGACCGACCGCAACGCGGAAGTTCTGGCGGATGCGGAGTATGCCGCCCGGGTCGCGGCCCAGATTCCGGCAGGCCGTGTAGGCACGCCGGAGGATTGTGTGGGGGCCTGCCTGCTGCTCTGCTCGGACGCCGGATCCTATATCAATGGCGCGAGCCTTTATGTGGACGGCGGCTGGCACATCGCCTGAAGCGCTTGCGGTCATTAAGCGTCGGGGACATTTGCGTTTTTACAACCCTTGGCTGCCAAAGCTGCTAGGATAGCGGTCTTCCCCCCGGTCAGGACCCGTTGAAGTGCGAAAGTCGGCAATTGATCGCCTAGCGTCCTTGCGCGGAAGACTGATCCTTTTGACGCTGTCCGGTTTGTTGCCGCTGTTCTGCGTGCTGGGATACAGCGAATATAGCTTCCGAAAAGCCCGCGAGGCAGAGGTGCGGCAACTCGCCCTTCGCAACGCCAATCTCGCTGTATCAGAAATCCAGCGCATCTTCGAAGGCGTGCAGAACCTTCTGATCGCGGTCAGCGAAGTGGATGGCGTGCGCAATTTCGACAAGAACGAATGCGCCCGCTATCTGATCCGCCTTCAGCCCAATGTGCCGCTGCTCGCCGGAATGATGGTGGCCGACACCCAAGGGCATTATCGCTGCGGTTTCAATGGTCCCGACTTCAACCTGAATATAGGCGACCGCAGCTATTTCCAGCGCGCCCTCGATAGCCGCCGTCCGATTGTCGGCGGCTATATCATCGATCGCGGCATGAACCGGCCGATGCTGCCCATCGCCATGGCGATGCGGGATCCGAAGGGCGTCGCCACCGGTATTCTGGTCGCCGGGCTGGATCTGGATAAATTCGGCCAACTCATCGCCAGCCGCTCCTTACCCGAAGGAGGGTCGCTGGCGGTCGCCGACCATAACGGCATCGTCATAGCGCGCGAACCTGCCGGTCGCTTCGTCGGCACCCGGATTATGGATGATTATCTGCGCCTGCTGACAGCCCCCGGCCCCGGCACCGAAGATATCACCAGCCAGGACGGCACCCGCCGCGTCGTCGGTTACGTGCCGATCCCCAAGGACTACAGCGGTCTCTATGTCAGCGTCGGCCTGTCGCAGGAGGCGAGCTATGAGGCCGTCTGGCGCACCAGCCGTGTCAGTCTGGCCCTCGCACTGAGCAGCGCCTTTCTAGCTTTGCTTGCCACCTGGTTCACCGCCAATCGGGCCTTTGGCCGCCCCCTGAAGACCATGATGACCACCATCCAGCGCTGGCGGGCGGGCGAGGTGGATGTCCGCACCGGCTTCTCGTCGGATACGGGCGAACTTGGCGCCCTTGGTGGCGATCTCGACCGGATGATGGACGAATTGCAGCTGCACCAGCAGGATCGCGATCTGCTGATGAACGAACTGTCCCATCGGGTGAAGAATACGCTGGCGACCGTCATGGCCCTGGCCGCCACCAGTATCGGTCGGGTGCCGGAGGCTGAAAAGGCGTTGGGCGAATTCAACGGCCGCATCCAGGCCCTGGGTAAAGCCCACGACATCCTAACCCAGGATCGCTGGGAAAGTGCCGAGATCGGCGAACTCATCCGCACCGTCACGGCCCCCGTGGGCGGCCAGGAAACCCGCTTTATCATTTCTGGCCCAGAGCTGCGTATCGGTCCGCGTCAGGCCCTGGCGGTCACCATGGTCATGCACGAACTTTGGACCAATGCCGCCAAATACGGTGCGCTGTCGGTTGCCGATGGTAGTGTGCGCATCGCCTGGCGCCTGGATGAAAGCACTCCCGATCTGCTGCACCTCAGCTGGCGGGAAGAAAACGGTCCGATCGTCTCGACCCCGACCCAAACCGGCTTCGGCACCCGACTTATCCTGCGTGGCTTCAAGCGGGATATGGAAGTTTCGCTCGACTATCTCGCCTCCGGTGTCGTCTGCAAGATCGATATTCCGCTCGCCCCGCCCCCTGCTTAAGGCCAACGGGAACGCATGGCACCGTCAGGGGTTAATACTCCAGGGAGGTGCCGATCATGGCCGACTATAAAACGCCTCAGGAAGAGCGGATCGCCGAATGCGCCTATACCATCTGGGTGCAGGAAGGGAAGCCGAGCGGCAGTTCGGAGCAGTTCTGGGATCGCGCGATCGAGGTTATTGCGCTTGAAGAAAATGCCGATATTTCCAAAGTCCCGATCAAGCGGGACGGCGTAACCTTCGCCCCCCTGGAACCCCAGAATAATCAGGTCGATTTTCCCGAACTGACCGAACGGTCGCAAACCTGGAAGGCCGGGTGAGCGCCGCCGTTTTTGTTCATCGTCATCCTCGGGTCGATCCCGAGGATGACAGATTCAGTTAAAGCTAATCTCAGCAGTCTTCCCCACCCGCGCCGCCAGAAAATCGATAAAGGCGCGGATACGGGTCGCCAAATGTTCATGCCCGACATAGACGGCATGTATCACCTCGATGTCGCCGCCGTTGAATTCCTCCAGCAGCGGCACCAGGGTCCCTGCACGAATATCCGCCTCCACATGGAAACGTCCGACCCTCGCCAAACCCAGCCCCTCCAGGCATAGCTGCCGGACCGTGCTGCCATTATTCGCGAGGAAATTTCCAAAGACCTCCCGCATCTCCACCGCCCCCGTCATCGGATCGCGAAACGGCCAGTCGTCCTGTGCCCGGCGGAAATTAAAGCGCAGGCAGTTATGCTGATCGAGATCTCCAGGCACCTGCGGCGTGCCATGACGGGCGAGATAAGCGGGCGCGGCCACGATCACACGCGGACTTTCGAAAAGCTTCCGCGCCTTCAAAGTGGAAGAGCGCATTGGCCCGGTTCGAATGGCGATATCGGCCCGTTCCTCCACCAGATCGACCATGCTGTCCGTCAGCGACAGGTCTAGTTCGACCTGGGGATAGAGTTCCATGAATTCCGGCACCAACGGCACGATGCAGCGTACGCCGATGCCGACACCGGTATTGACCCGCAGACGCCCACGCGGCACCGCCTCGGCGCCGCTGGAAACCAAGCGTTCGACCTCGGCAATCTCCGCCAGAATCCTGCGGGCGCGCTCCAGGTAGAGTTCGCCTTCCGCCGTCAGGGTCAGCGCACGGGTGGAGCGCATCAGAAGGCGCGTTCCCAACCGATCCTCGATCCGGCTGACCAGTTTGCTGACCGCCGATGGCGACAGTCCCAGCCGTCGCCCGGCGGCCGAGAAACTGCCCTGCTCCGCCGCCAGCGCGAAGACCTCCATCTCGCCCGCCCGATTGTCCATCACCGATCCTTGAATTCAATTCACAGATGATGATCCGATATTACCAATTATCGCGCAAGCGGCGGCGACCGATATTCCGGATCAGATTTCTTCTTCCCCAAGGATCGGTGTCATGCCGCTTGCTCTCTTTGCCCTCACCATCGCCGCCTATGCGATAGGAACCACTGAATTCGTGATCGTCGGTCTTCTGCCGATGGTCGCGGGTGATCTTCAGATCTCCCTGCCGCTCGCCGGATTGATCGTCAGCGTCTATGCTCTCGGTGTCACCTTCGGCGCCCCGATTTTGACGGCCCTCACCGGCCGGATCGAACGCAAGCCCTTGCTCCTGGGGCTGATGGCGCTGTTCATCCTGGGTAACACTGCCGCCGCCCTGGCCCCGACCTATGAGCTGCTGCTGGCGGCGCGGGTCGTTTCCGCCTTTGCCCATGGTGTCTTCTTCTCGGTCGGCGCAACAATTGCAGCCGGACTGGTCGCCGAAGACCGCCGCGCCTCTGCCATCGCCATGATGTTCATGGGGCTGACCGTCGCCATCGTGACCGGCGTGCCGCTGGGGACCTGGATCGGCCAGATGCTCGGCTGGCGCGCGACTTTCTGGGCGGTCGCCGGTCTGGGTGTGATCGCCTTTGCCGGGATCGCCGCCCTCCTGCCCGCGACTATCGCCAAGGCGCCGCCCGCCCGGCTGATCGATCAGGTGCGTGTCCTGGGTTCCGGCCGCCTGCTGCTGGTCTTCGCCATGACAGCCCTAGGTTACGGCGGCACCTTCGTCACCTTCACTTTCCTCGCCGCTATGCTGCAGGAAGTGACCGGCTTTGCAGCCTCCACCGTCAGCCTCGTGCTGGCGCTCTATGGTCTAGCCATCGCTTTTGGGAATATTGCGGGCGGTAAGATCGCGGACCGCGATCCGGTGAAAGCCCTGGTGCGTCTCTTCGCGGCCCAGGCCCTGGTGCTGGTGATCTTCACCTTTACTGCGCCAATGCCGATCCTGGCGCTGATCACCCTCGCCGCCCTTGGTTTCCTTTCCTTCGCCAATGTGCCGGGCCTTCAGCTTTATGTGGTGCAGATGGCCAAGCTGCATCGGCCAGGGGCGGTGGATGTCGCCTCCGCCCTGAATATCGCAGCCTTCAACCTTGGGATTGCCGCCGGGGCCTGGATCGGCGGGCTGGTCGTCGCCTCTCCCCTTGGTCTGCCGGCCACCCCCTGGGTCGGCGGCATTCTGGTCGCAAGCGCCCTGGTTCTGACCCTCTGGAGCGGTCGCCTCGACCGGGCAAAGCCCCTGCCGACCGATGCCGCCCCCGTTCTCTCGCACTAAGGATATCTGAGATGCAGATCCCCAAACTCGGCTTCGGCACCTTCCGTATGAGCGGCGATGACGTCCGCCGCATGGTCCCCGCCGTCATTAACCTTGGCTATCGCCATATCGACACCGCGCAGATCTATGGCAACGAAGAGGCGGTCGGCGATGGTATCAAAGCCTCCGGCATAGATCGCGCCGACCTGTTTCTGACCACCAAGGTCTGGGTGGATAATTTCAAAACCGACAGTTTCCGACGTTCGGTCGAAGAAAGCCTCGCCAAGCTTCAGACGGACTATGTAGACCTGCTGCTGCTCCATTGGCCCAGCGAAGCGGTGCCTTTGGCTGACCAGATCGCTGCCCTCAATGCCGTGCAGCAGGCGGGGATGGCGCGGCAAATCGGTGTCAGCAACTATTCGACCGACCTAATGACCAAAGCCATTAGCCTCAGCCAGATACCGCTTAGCGTCAATCAGGTGGAATATCACCCCTATCTGAACCAGACCCCGGTCCTGGCAGCGGTTCATAAGGCCGACATGACCCTCACCGCCTATTACGCCATGGCGGATGGCAAGGTTCTGGCTGATCCAGTCATTAGAAAAATTGCAGCAGATCATGGCCGATCGATTGCTCAGATCGTCCTGCGTTGGCTCGTGCAACAGGATGGCGTTACCGTCCTTTCCAAGACGGTCAGCGAGGAACGCGCCGCCGAGAATGCTGCCATCTTCGACTTCAAATTAAGCTCAGAAGACATGAGAAAAATTCATGATCTTGCCCGCCCTGACGGCCGGATAGTCAGCCCGCCAGGCCTGGCGCCGATCTGGGACTGACAGATCAAGGTCCAGCTTCACAATTCCGCCTCCTTTGCGGCACCATACTGCCGCAAAGGAGGCCCCATCATGCGCTTGACCATCCTGACTCTAGGTATCGCCATTGTCCTTGGCGGCACCGCTTTGGCAGACCCCGGCGGCAAGGGGAGACACAAGGATAATCCCGGCAAGGGAGGAGGCGGCGAGAGCGGCTTATCCCTGTCTCTCGACATCCGCTTTGGTGCCGACGAGGCCAAGATCATCACCGATTATTATCGCAGTCAGCCTGCCGGAAAGCCCTTACCACCGGGCATTGCCAAAAACCTCGCCCGCGGCAAGCCGTTGCCGCCGGGTATTGCCAAGCGCTATCTGCCGGGAGATCTGCTGGGTCGCCTCCCCCATCGCGACGACCGATATCTGCGGATCGTAGCCGGACGCGACGTCCTGCTGATCGAAGTCGGCAGTGGGCTGATCCTGGATGTCTTGCGGGGAGTTCTGGCTTAATCCGCTGGTTTAGATCGCAGCTAATCCGAGGGCCTTAACCGACAGGCTGAATATTCCAGCCTGCGGCATCCGGGCAGAGTGAGGGCACACAAGAAACGGTCACCCTCAGTCGAAAGGCTTCCCCGATGTCCGGCTACCTCTTCTTCGTCGCCCCCGCTGAAAAGCAGTGGAAAGTTATCGTCAACCGGGCCGAACAGCTTTTCGCGTCCTATGAGCAAGCCTATAGCGCCGCCCTGAATGACGCCCTGACCATGCGCAACCTCGGCGCCGATGCTGCCGTCCTGCGCGCCGTCGATCAGGATGAATATGAAGTGGCCTGGCCCGCCCCCATGGGTGCCTGATCTCTATGAAGGGATCACGGCCATGTCTGAATTCTCGCCGCATCAGATCGAGATCGAGGCCCATCCGATAGAAGATCGCGGGCCTTTGGAGTTCTGTTTTAGAGCCTGTGATCAGGATGATACCCCCCCGTTGGGCCTTGCTGGCGTGATTGTCGCCTTGGCGGTCGGCCGCGACAACGACCCCTGCTTCGGCTTCTGAGCGATAAAATATTTCGGCCCATCTGTCGGCAATGGGCATAGTCGTTCGTCCTGTGATCGATCTGGAGGAACGACCGATGCTCTACGCCATCCTTTGCTACGACAATGAAGAGGTTGTCCACGGCTGGTCCAAGGAAGAGGACGCCGCCGTGATGGAACGCCTCATCGCCGTGCAGGAAAAGCTCAAGGCCCAGGGGCGCCTCGGCCCCGTGGCCCGTCTGCTCCCCACCACCGCCGCCACCACAATCCGCAAAGGCCCGACACCGCTGATCCTCGATGGCCCTTTCGCCGAGACCAAGGAACAACTGCTGGGCTTCTACATCGTCGATTGCGCGACGTTGGAAGACGCCACCGATGTCGCCAAGGAGCTGGCCGCCGCCAGCGGATCGGCCGGGGCGTTCGAGCTGCGCCCCCTCATGGTCTTCCGCCCCAATGACGTGACGCGTGACACGGCCTCAAGCAGCCCAACGGGCGGTAGGCCAACACAATGACCGATCTGGCCTGGATCGATGCCGCGTTGACCGGCGCCCGGCCCCAGGTGCTGGGGGCGCTGCTGCGCTATTTCCGCGATCTGGATATAGCCGAGGAGGCGTTCCAGGAAGCCAGCCTCAAAGCCCTCAAAACCTGGCCGCAGAAGGGCCCGCCGCGCGATCCCACCGCCTGGTTGATCTTCGTCGGGCGCAATGTCGCCATCGACAGCGTGCGGCGCCGCGCCAAAACCACCGAGCTTCCGCCCGAAGAGCTTCTCTCGGACCTGTCCGATGCCGAAGCCGATATCGCTGAACGGCTGGATGGCGGGCAGTATCGCGACGATATCCTCCGCCTCCTCTTCATCTGCTGTCATCCGGACTTGCCCGCGACTCAGCAGATCGCCCTGGCCCTGCGGATCGTCTCCGGCCTGTCGGTCAAGCAGATCGCCCGCGCCTTCCTGGTTGGGGAGAGTGCGATGGAGCAGCGGATCACCCGCGCCAAGGCCAAGGTCGCCGCCAATAACGTGCCTTTTGAAGCGCCGGGGCCGGTGGAGCGCGCCGAACGCCTGGGCGCCGTTGCCGCGATGGTCTATCTGGTCTTCAACGAAGGCTATTCCGCCGCCGCCAATGAAGCCAACCAACGCGCGCCGTTGTGTGATGAGGCTATCCGGCTAGCGCGCCTGCTGCTGCGGCTCTACCCCGCCAAACCGGAGATCATGGGGCTGCTGGCCCTGATGCTCCTGCAACATTCCCGCACGTCGTCCCGCTTCGATGCGACAGGAGACGTGGTGCTGCTGGATGATCAGAACCGGGGGCTGTGGAACCGGGTGATGATCACCGAAGGCCTGGCCCTGATCGACAAGGCGATCCGGCATCGCCAACGCGGGCCTTATCTGGTGCAGGCCTGCATCGCTGCCCTCCATGCCCGTGCAGCCACAGCGGCCGAGACGGACTGGGCAGAGATCGACCTGCTCTATGGCGTGCTGGAACGGATCGAGCCATCGCCCGTCGTCACCCTCAATCGCGCGGTCGCAACCATGAAGGTCCATGGCGCGCAAGCCGCCCTGGCCATGGTCGATCCGCTGCGCCCGGCTTTGGAAGGATATTTCTATTTCCATGGCCTACGCGGCGCGTTGCTCCAACAGCTTGACCGCGCAGAAGAAGCACGCGAGGCCTTCAACTGCGCCATCTCCCTGGCCCAGACCCCGGCCGAGGCGGCACACATCAGATCGCACCTCGATCAGCTAAGCCTGTCATCCCGGACCTGATCCGGGATGACAGGCGCCAGGACTATCCGATGGTCATCAGACTGGCGTTACCACCCGCTGCGGCCGTGTTGATGCTGGTGGAGCGTTCCTCGATCAGCCAGTCGAGGCAATAGTCCACACTGCCGCCGATCAACCCGTCGGTCGAGGTTCCTTGGGTCAGCACCAGGGGGCCGCCTAGCTCCGCGATCCGGCGATTGACAGCGATCAGGCGCAGATCGTCCCCTTCGACCAGCGCGCCGGAAATATGCCCTGCGCTGGCCCAGTCACTGACCGCTTCCACCGTCCGGCGGATATCAGCGGGAAGCTCGGGAAGCAATTCATCGGCACCGGCCTGGGTGTCGACCAGAGCGCTATTGCCGGTTGCCAGCGCCGCGCCCAGTTGCAACAGCAACCCTTCGCGGGAAGCGGGGACCAGCAGCAGACGCCCACGGGGGTGCAGGCTGTAGAGATTGCGCTCGCCCACCGGACCCGGCAGTTCCATCTCGATCCCCAGGGGCGAGAGGTCGATATAGGTCTGCACACGGGCTGCCAGGGCCGCTTCGCCCCGGCTGATCAGCCAGTCGCGATAGGTCTGGGCCAGCGGGCTGCGGATCGGGGTCCTGGCCCCCGGCAAAGCCTGGGCCGGACGCTCCGACACCAGACGGCGCAGATAGAGCGGACCGCCCGCCTTGGGGCCGGTACCCGACAGGCCCCGCCCACCGAACGGCTGCACGCCGACGATGGCGCCGATGACATTGCGGTTGATATAGACGTTGCCGACTTCGATCCTGCTGGTGACATGGTCGATGGTCTCATCCAGGCGGGTATGCAGGCCGAAGGTCAGGCCATAGCCGGTGGCATTGATCGCATCAATCAACTGGTCGAGGTTTTCGCGCTGGAAACGGATCACATGTAGCACCGGCCCGAAGACCTCGCGCGTCAGATCGGCGATGCTGCCGATCTCGATGATCGTTGGTGGCACAAAAGTCCCACGGGCGGTTTCGACGGGCAGAATGCTCTGCTCGATCTTATTGCCCTTGGCCTTCATGGCCGCAAGATGCCGTTCGATATTCTCCTGGGCTTCGGCCGTGATCACCGGGCCGATATCGGTTGCGAGGCGATCCGGATTGCCAATCGACAGCTCCTTCAGCGCGCCTTTCAGCATATGGAGCGTACGGTCGGCCACATCCTCCTGCAGGCAGAGCAACCGCAGGGCTGAACAGCGCTGACCGGCGCTGTCGAAGGCCGAGGCGATGACGTCCCCCACCACCTGTTCGGCCAGGGCGGAACTATCGACGATCATCGCATTCTGGCCGCCGGTTTCGGCGATCAGCGGAATCGGCTGCCCGTTACCCGACAGGCGACCGGCCAGTTGCTTCTGGATCAGGCGGGCAACTTCGGTCGAGCCGGTGAACATGACACCCGCCGTCGCGACATTGCCGACCAGAGCGGCACCAACCTCGCCCGCGCCGGGGATCAGTTGCAGGACGGCGGCGGGAATTCCGGCTTCATGCAGGATGCGCACGCCTTCGGCCGCAATCAGCGGGGTCTCTTCTGCCGGTTTTGCCAGCACGACGTTCCCGGCAGCCAGCGCCGCCGCGATCTGCCCGGCGAAGATCGCCAGCGGGAAATTCCAGGGGCTGATGCAGACGATCGGACCCAGCGGCCTGTGCGTTTCGCTCTTGAAGCCGTCGCGCACCTGGGCAGCGTAGTAGCGCAGGAAGTCGATGGCCTCGCGAACCTCGGCAATGGCGTTCGGAAGCGACTTGCCCGCCTCGCGCACGATCAGCCCCAGCAGCGTCGGCATGCGCGCCTGCATGATATCGGCGGCCTTCAGCAGCCAGTTTGCGCGGTCGGCGGGGGATGTCTCGGCCCAGCCCTTGGCGGCTTCGACAGCCCGGGTGAAGGCTGCCTCAACTGTTGCTGCATCGACATCGACGGTAACGCCGACCTTATCGCGATGATCGGCAGGATTCAGCACATCGCGGGCGGTGCCGGTCCCCAGAGCGGGCTCTGCCTTCCAGGCAATAGCAGCGCTAGCCTTCAACGCCTCGGATAGGCTGGCGAGGGTGGCTTCATTGGCAAGATCGATGCCGCCGGAATTGGGCCGTTCGGCGTAAAGATCGCGCGGGCCGGTGATCTTGGCGTGCTGAGCGCCAACCGGGATGACCTTCTGCGCCAGCTCGACCGGGTCGGCGATCAGTTCCTCGATAGGGACAGCCTCATCGGCGATGCGATTGACGAAGGAGCTGTTGGCGCCGTTTTCCAGCAGGCGGCGGACGAGATAGGCCAGCAAGGTCTCGTGAGTCCCGACCGGGGCATAGATGCGGCACGGTCGATTGAGTTTTTCGAGGCCGACGACCTCCTCATAGAGCGGTTCGCCCATGCCGTGCAGGCACTGGAACTCATATTGGCCGCGATGGTAGGAGCCGGGCGCCATCTCCAGGATCGTCGCCAGGGTCTGGGCGTTATGGGTCGCGAACTGCGGGAAGACCGCATCGGGGGCCGCCAGCAGCTTGCGGGCGCAGGCGATATAGGCAACGTCGGTGTAGATCTTGCGGGTATAGACCGGGAAACTGTCGAGGCCTTCGACTTGGGCGCGCTTAATTTCTGCATCCCAATAAGCGCCTTTGACCAGACGCACCATGATGCGGCGCTGGCTACGGCGGGCGAGATCAACGATGAAATCGATGGCCGCCGGGCAGCGCTTGCCATAGCCCTGGATGACAAAGCCGATGCCGCTCCAGCCTTGCAGATCGGGGTCGAAGCAGAGGGCTTCCAGCAGATCGAGGGAGATTTCGAGGCGGTCCGATTCCTCGGCATCGATATTGAGGCCGATGTCGTAGCTCTTGGCCAGCGCCACCAGCGATTTGACGCGCGGCAGCAGTTCGCTCATCACCCGGGAAATCTGCGCCCGCGAATAACGCGGATGCAACGCCGACAGCTTGATCGAGATGCCGGGGCCTTCATAAACACCGCGCCCGGCCGATGCCTTGCCGATGGCATGGATCGCCTGCTCGTAGTCTTTGAAATAGCGCTCGGCATCATGGGCCGTGGTCGCGGCCTCGCCCAGCATGTCATAGGAATAGCGGAAGCCCTTGGCTTCCATCTTGCGGCTGTTGTCGAGGGCTTCCTCGATGGTCTGGCCGGTCACGAACTGCTCGCCCATCATGCGCATCGCAACGTCGACGCCCTTGCGGATAACCGGCTCACCCGCCCGCGCAACGATTCGGGTCAGGGCGGAGGCGAGGCTGTTCTCGTTGACAGTGCCGGTCAGCTTGCCGGTGACGACCAGACCCCAGGTGGCGGCATTCACGAACATAGACGGGCTATGGCCCACATGTTTGCGCCAGTCGCCGGTCGAGATCTTGTCGCGGATCAGCGCATCGCGGGTGGCGCGGTCGGGAATGCGCAGCAGCGCTTCGGCCAGACACATGAGCGCGATGCCCTCCTGGCTGGAGAGCGAATATTCGTGGATCAGCCCCTCGACACCGGCGCCGGTGCTTTTGGCGCGCAGGGCTTCGACCAGCTTGCGCGCGGTCTTGGCGGCCTTCTCCCGGATCGGCGCGGGCAGGGTCGCGGCCTCGATCAGGCCAGGCAGCAGATCCGTCTCGGGCGTCCGGTAAGCGGCGGTGATGCGCTGGCGCAGCTCGCTCTGGGCGCTGACGGGCGGGGCGAAATCGGCAAAGGGGGCAACGCTCATCTGAGAAGACCATCCTGCTGGCGAAGGGTTTTCCGAAGGCTAGGCGAGGTACAGGCGGATATCGACGGTTGATTTTGCCGATCTGCCGGATAAAGCTTCGTCAAATTGGCTTGAGACAGAGAATTATGAGCGAACTCGACAAAATTGACCGGCGAATCCTGAATATTCTCCAGACAGAGGGGCGGATTGCCAACATCGAACTGGCCGAGCGCATCGGTTTATCGGCGACAGCGGCGGGCGAGCGCCTGAAGCGGCTGATGAAGGACGGCTATATCGAAGGTTTTGGCGCGCGGCTGGTTCCCGAGAAGCTGGGCTACGGCCTGCTGGTGTTTGTCGAGGTGCTGCTGGACAAGACCACCCCCGACGTCTTCGACAAATTCGCCCAGGCCGTCCGCCGCGCGCCGGAGGTTCTGGAATGCCACATGGTGGCGGGCGGCTTTGATTATCTCATCAAAACCCGCCTGCCCGACATGACCACCTACCGCCGGTTTCTGGGCTCGATCCTGCTGTCGCTGCCGGGCGTAAAAGAAACCCGCACCTACGCGGTGATGGAAGAGGTCAAAAACAACGGGCCGTTGAGTTTGTGAGCCAAATTATGCTCGTCATCCCGCACTTGATGCGGGATCCCTCTCAAGCCGGACCGCCTCGGATAGACCCCGCATCAAGTGCGGGGTGACGAGCCTCTTTTTGAAACGTTTACCCCTCGGCCGTCGCCTTGATCTTCGCCAGCCCGGCCTCGAAGTCTTTGCCGACCATGCCGTCCATGCTGCAGACGAGGTGGAAGATGCGGAAGAAGAAGGGCACCGGGCCGAACATGGCCCAGGTGACCGTTACGCCATCGCCGATGTCGGTTAGGGTGAATTCGGCGTGGTTGCTGGCCTTGAAGGGCTTGAAGAAATCGAGGCTGAGCAGCAGGCGCCGGGCGGGGGCAGCCTCCAATATCTCCATGCGTCCTTCGCCGACATTCTTGTCCCCCTGCCAGCTATAGACAGCGCCTAAGCCCTGGGCAGCGCCGTCAAAGCTGCGGACCATGTCCGGATCCTTGGTCTCGTAAGGCGACCAGGACTGCCAGCGGCGGAAATCCGCGATCAGCTCATAGATCTTATCGGCGGGGGCATGGATGGTCGTCCGCCGCTCCAGCCGAAACTGGTTCGGGCGGGTGGCGATGAAAGCCAGAAAACCCGCCACGGCAGCGGCGATGATCAAGATAGTCGTCAACATGGGGCGTCTCCTTGGAAGCGGTTTTCCCAAGGACGAACGGATTTCCGCCGAACCGACAGCGGGCAGAAGTTTTTTATTCCCCGGCCTGGGCCATCCAATCGGTCAGCGAGGGTGTCGGCAGATCGAACTGCTGGCGGGTCCCGGCATAGCCGTGCCCGCCCATCCGCCCCAGCGCGTCGATGCCCATCTGATCGACATAGAGCCGCTCGGCATCCACGATCTCGCTCTTGTAGTGGGCGGCCACCACGGTGCCGAGAACGATCTCCCGCGATTTGCTGACCGCTACCGTCATGAAGCGACGGCATTCCAGGGCGGCAGGAGCTTCCTTGATATAGGGGCAACCGACCTTATGGCCGGGCATAGCGGTCAGCCCGGCTTTGACCAATTCGTCCGTTCCCGGTGGAAAAGCCACCGCTGTCACATTCATCGCATCGACCAGATCGGCACTGGCGATATTCACCGTGAATTCCTCGGTCAGGCGGATATTAAGCGCGGTGTCCTTGAAAGACATATCGGCCCTATTCTCGATCCCCACCGCAACGATGGCCGGATCGGCCGACAGCACGCCGAAGAAGCTGTAGGGCGCGGCATTCACCCGGCCTTCGGGACTGCGGGTGGTGATCCAGGCGATGGGGCGCGGCACCACGGTACCGATGAGAAGCTTATAGCGCTCGCGACCCGTCAAGGCCTCGAAATCAAAAGAAGTACGCTCAGTCATGGCGGGACACCGGGGTGAGAGGAAGCCCTCCCCGCCAGCATCCAGCTGGGGTCAGGCGGTATAGCGGCCGAGGATGGTGCGCAGATCGCGCTGGCGCCCCTTGGCATCGGGCAGCAGGGCGCGGTCGGTCACGGCGGTCAGATGCTCGTCCATCAGGCGGATGGCGGTCGTGGCATCGTGATTGGCCAGCGCCGTGCAGATCTCCAGATGCTCGTTGATCGCGCAGTCGCTGGAATGCGGGCGGCCATAGAGCGCGAGGATCAGCGAACAACGCGACACCAGCTCGTTCACGTAACGCGCCAGCACCGCGCTGCCGGAGATTTCGGCCAGCATGGTGTGGAACTCGCCCGCCAGACGAATGGCTTCGGGCGGGCTTTCGGCTGCCTGTTCGCGCATCACATGGTTCTTGAGGGTGGCGAGGTCCTCTGGAGAGATCCGCTCGGCCAGCCGCTGCGCCACTTCGCGCTCCAGCGCCCGGCGCACGGAGAAGATGTCGTAGGCCTCGTCCAGACTGGGACGCGAGACGGCCGCCCCGCGATTGGGCACCAGATCGATCAGCCCCTCCGCCGAGAGCCGCGCGAAGGCAGAGCGCACGATGGTCCGGCTGACCCCGAAGCGCTCGCCGATCACATCCTCCGGCAGTTTGTCGCCCGGCAACAGCGCCTGTTCGATGATCGCCTGCCGCAAGGCACGATAAACCCGGTCGCCGCGCGAACTGGTGCTGTTCTGCTCTTCGCTCATCTACGGCCCTCGGTTCAATCGCAGTCATGCCTGTGGGTATCCATCGTTGTATCCAAACGGTTCAGCACGTCCACCGCTTTCTCCAGCAGAGCACATCTTAGAATCGTATACAATATGGAAGCAGATTAGGCACATGATGCCCGCCAATTGAGCAGCAAGCTCCGTGAAATCTTGACCACACGGACAATTTTCAGCCTATCGGCACCATAATGGGGAAATTTTCCATCAACATCGTCGGGTTTTCGTTTGGCACGCCCCTTGCTGAACGGATTTTTGTATGCTCTTATCGTATACGATTTATGACAAGGACCGACGATGCCTTCGCATTTCCTGCTTGTTAACGGCAATACGACCGATGCCTTGACCGGACGCCTGACGGCTCTGGCACAGGCACGGCTGCCTGCCGGAAGTAAGGTGCGAGGGATCACCGCCGGGTTCGGCTCCGACTATATTGCCAGCCGCAGCGCCTGCGCCGTCGCGGGCCATGCAGTCCTAGAGGCTTTGGCTAGCTCGCTGGCGGAAGGAACCGAGCCTTCGGTCGCGATCATCGCCTGCTTCGGCGAACCCGGCATTGCCGCCGCCCGCGAACTGATGCCCTGCCCGGTTGTCGGCATGGCCGAAGCCTCTGTCCTATCCGCCCTTCAGTTGGGCAGCCGCTATGGCATCGTGACGGTTGGTGAGCGTTGGCCTGCGATGCTGGAAGACTATCTGCGCGGCATCGGCCTTGATGAACGGCTTGCCGGGATCGTCAAAGTGCCTGGCCGCGCACTGGATCTTGCCGACAGGCCCGACGAAGCCCGCGCCGCCGTGCGCTCGGCCATCGATACCGCCATCGACCGCCATGGCGCGGAAGTGGTGATCATCGGCGGCGCCGCCCTCTCGGGGCTGGCCGCTCAACTTCAGGATTCGGTCGAAGTACCGCTGGTCGACAGTCTTGAGGCGGCCCTCGCCCAAGCCACTGCCCTGGCGCAACTCGCCCCCCGCAAGGCACGGCGCGGCAGCTATGCCCCCGTCCCCCCGCTTGCCAGTCAGGGGCTCAGCCCCGCCCTGGCCAGCCTCTTGTCCCACACACGCGCTTAAACGAGGAGACCGGTTCGATGAACAGAGTGACAGCGTTCCTTCTGGCTGGCGTTGCCGCCTTCGGCATTGCCACCACCGCTCCCGCCAAGACGATCAAATGGGGTGGGCATCGCGATATCGCGTCGCTCGATCCCTATTCCTTTGGCGAAACCACGACCCTGGCCTTCCTCAACCACGTCTATGAGGGGCTGGTGCGGTATGACGCCAACCTCAAGATCGAATCGGCCCTCGCGACCTCCTGGGAAGTGAAGGGCAATGTCTGGCGCTTCACCCTGCGGCCCGGCGTGAAGTTCCATAACGGCAATCCCTTCACTGCCGATGACGTCGTCGCTTCGATCAAGCGCGCGACCCATGACACCTCGCCGCTCAAGGGCAATCTGCCCGCCTATAAGGATGTGCGGAAGGTCGACGATCTGACGGTGGAGATCGAGGTCAACGGCGCCTATCCGCTGCTGCTGAACGATCTGACCAACATCTATATCTTCGACGCCGAATGGCTGAAGGCCAACAACAGCGAACTGCCGACAGATGCCGGTAAGGGCGTTGAAGGCTATGCGACCCACAATGCCAACGGCACCGGCCCCTTCAAGGTGGAAAGCCGCCGCCCGGACGCCATGACCGTGATGTCCGTCAACCCGACCTGGTGGGACAAGCCCAAGCATAACATGGACCGGATCGAGTTCATTCCGATCTCCTCGGCCCCGACCCGCGTGGCAGCCCTGCTGTCGGGCGAAATCAACTTCACCAACATGGCCCCGCTGCAGGATATCGGCCGTCTGGAGAGTGCTGAGAACCTGAAGGTTCTGCTGGCGAACGAACTGCGGACCGTCTTCTTCGCCATGAACTTCGGCGACAAGCTGGTCGACAGCGACGTCAAGGACAAGAACCCGCTGAAAGACATTAAGGTCCGGCAGGCGCTCTATCAAGCGCTCGACATGAACGCGATGCAGAAGCGAGCGATGCGCGGCCTGTCGCGCAATACCGGCGCCCTGGTCGCCGCAGCCATCCCCGGCTACGCGCCCGAACATGAGCCGCGCCTGCCCTTCGACCCGGATGCCGCCAAGAAACTGCTGGCGGAAGCCGGCTATCCCAACGGCTTCAGCTTCTCTTTCCTCTGCTCGACCGATAGTTACGTGAACGAGGAAGAACTCTGTCAGGCCGCCGCCGCCATGTGGACGCGCGTGGGCCTGAAGCCGCAGATCACGTCCGGTCCGCGCAGCCTGATGAACCCCAAGCGCGTGAAGGGTGAATTCGACATCACGACGCTGGGCTGGGCGAACGAGCCAATGATCGATGCCTATTCGATCCTGATCCAGGTCGTTCATACCAAGTCGGGCGCTGGCGGCGTCTTCAACTGGGGTGGCTGGGGCAATGCCGAAATCGACAAGCTGACCGACGATTCGGCCCAGGAACTCGATCAGGCCAAGCGCATCCCGATGATGCAGAAGGCCCTGCAGATCGCCAAGGACCAGCACATGTTCCTGCCGCTGCATCAGCAGCCGATGGCCTGGGCTGCCTCCAAGGATGTGACGGACATCGTGCAGCTTTCGGATAACAAGCCGCGTCTCTGGCTGACCCGGATGAAGTAATCGCGGATGATGGGGGCGGCTGCGCCGCTCCCATCCTTTGCCCAGGAGTTTCCCGATGCTGTCCTTCCTGATCCGGCGCCTCGGCAATGCCCTTTTCGTCATGCTGGCCGTGGCGGGGCTTGCCTTCCTGATCTTTCGTTTCGTCGGCGATCCCGTCGACATGATGCTGAACGAACAGGCGACCCAGGCCCAGCGCGACGCCTTGCGCGAACGTCTTGGCCTCAATGCCTCCGTCGGGGTGCAGTTCGCCAAGTTCGTGACCAACGCCGCGACCGGCGATTTCGGCATCTCCTATCGTAATCAGCAGGATGTGTTTCCGCTGATCATGGAGCGTTTCCCGGCGACCCTGGAACTGGTGCTGGTGGCAACGGTTCTGTCCCTGGTGATCGGCTTGCCGCTTGGCGTACTGACGGCCATCCATCGACAGAAATTCTATGCCCAGTCTCTACAGTTCCTGTCCATCGTCGGGGTGTCGCTCCCCAGTTTTGCTGTTGGGATCTTTCTGATCCTCATCTTCTCGGTCGGCCTTAAGCTGCTGCCGTCGTTCGGGCGAGGAACGGTGGTGGATCTCGGCTTCTGGTCGACCGGGTTCCTGACGACGTCGGGCCAGCGCGCCCTAATCCTGCCTGCCTTTACCCTCGCGATGTTCCAGATCACCCTGGTCATGAGGCTGGTGCGGGCGGAGATGCTGGAAACCCTGCGCACGGACTTCATCAAATTCGCCAAGGCGCGCGGCCTGCCGAACCGGATCGTCCATTTTCGCCATGCCCTGCGGAACTGCCTGATGCCGGTCGTCACCGTCACCGGCATGCAGATCGGCAATCTGATCGCCTTCGCCCTGATCACCGAGACGGTGTTCCAGTGGCCGGGAATGGGGCTGCTGTTCATCCAGGCCGTGACCTTCGTCGATATCCCGGTGATGGCGGCCTATCTGGTGCTGGTCTCCTTCATCTTCGTCTCCCTCAACACCATCGTCGACCTGCTCTATGGCGTCGTCGATCCCAGGCTGCGGGGCGCAGCGGCAGGAGGCGGTCATGGCTGAGGCGATCCGCGCTTTCTTCGGCGGCGATCTCTGGTGGAGCCTGAAGCGGCATCCCCAGGCGCTGGTCTCGGCGATCATTCTGCTGATCATCTTCGCAGCCGCCCTGTTCGCCCCGATCTTAAGCCCGCAGAACCCCTTCGATCTGGCTCAGCTCGATCTGATGAATGCGGAACTGCCACCGGTCTGGACCGGGGAAGGCGAGCCGGGCTATCTGCTGGGTACCGACAATCAGGGCCGCGATATCCTGTCGGCGATCCTTTATGGCAGCCGCATCTCGCTGATGATCGGGCTGGCAACTGTCGTCGTGTCGCTGGTGGTCGGGGTGAGTTTCGGTCTTGCCGCAGGGTATCTCGGCGGCTGGATCGACAGTCTGCTGATGCGGGTTGGCGATACGCTGCTCTCGATCCCCACCATCCTGGTCGCGATCCTGGTCACCGCCGTCTTCCGTCAGGTACTGCCGCCGGGCATTCGGGAGGCTGCGACCTCCATCATTGTGGTGCTAGCGATTTCGCTGACCAACTGGGTGCAATATGCCCGCACCGTGCGCGCCCAGACGCTGGTCGAGCGGCGCAAGGAATATGTCCAGGCGGCAAAGCTGATCGGCGTCAAGCCCTGGCGCATCATGCTGGGCCATATCCTGCCCAACACCATGACCCCGGTTCTAGTGACCGCGACGCTCAATATCGGCCTCGCGATCCTGGTGGAGGCTACCTTGAGCTTCCTGGGTATCGGCATGCCGCCGACGGAACCATCGCTCGGCACGCTGATCCGGATCGGCAATCAATATCTTTTCTCCGGGCAATGGTGGGTGGTGATCTTCCCAGCCGCTTACCTGTGTCTGCTGGTCCTGGCCGTCAATTTGGTCGGTGACTGGCTGCGCGATGCCCTTAATCCCAAGCTGCGTTAGAGGTTTCGATGTCTCTTATTCTGAAGAATGTGCGTCCCATGGCAGGCGCCGCGACAGACGTGAAGATCGAAAACGGCAAGATCGCTGGCTTCGGCCAGAATCTGACCGGGGACACCACAGAAGATGGCAAAGGCGCGATCCTCCTGCCCGGCCTGGTCGAAGCCCATACCCACCTGGATAAGACCCTGCTGGGCATGCCCTGGTACAAGAACGAGGTCGGCCCGCGCCTGATCGACAAGATCGATAACGAGCGCGAGATGAAGTCGGTGCTGGGCATCGACAGCCGCCGCCAGTCGGCACGCCAGATCGTGCAGTCGGTCTCCAAAGGCTCGACCCATATCCGCAGCCATGTGGATGTCGACACCGTCCATGGCCTGAAAGGCGTTGAAGGGGTGCTGGCCAGCCGGGACGAGTATGCCGACATCGTCACCATGGATTTTGTCGCCTTCCCGCAAAGTGGCATGCTAGGTCGCCCCGGCACGGTCGAGCTGATGGAAGAAGCCCTTAAGATGGGCGTCGAATGCGTCGGCGGCATCGATCCCTCCAGCATCGAGCGTGACCCGCGCCTGCATATCGACACCGTCTTCGCCCTGGCCGACAGGTACGGCAAGATGGTGGATATCCATCTGCATGAACCGGCCGAGCTTGGCGCCTTCTCGATGGAGCTGATCATCGAGCGCACGGCGGCGCTGGGCATGAAGGGCAAGGTCACGGTCAGCCACGCCTTCTGCCTGGGCCTCTCGGACGACGCCTATGTCGGCCGCATGATCGAAGGACTGGCGGAGAATGACATCGCCATCGTGACCACCGGCCCCGCCGGTCGCCCCTGCCCGCCGGTCAAGCGCCTACGCGATGCCGGTGTCACCGTCGCCGCTGGCACCGACGGCATGCGCGACACCTGGGGCCCCTATGGCAATGCCGACATGCTGGAACGCGCGATGCTGGTCGGCCTGCGCAACAATTTCCGCCGCGATGACGAGTTGGATATCGCCATGGAAGTCGTCACCTACGGCGGCGCCAAACTGATGATGCTCGACGGCTATGGCCTCAAAGTCGGCGACAAGGCCGATCTGGTTGTCGTGGCAGGTGAGACGATTGCCGAGGCCATCGTCAATCGGGCGCCCCGCGCGCTGGTCTTCAAGCACGGCAAAGTGGTTGCCCGCGACGGTGCCTGTCTGAAAGCTGCGCCCTGATGACGGCGACGCTTCTCACGGCCCGCTGGGTGCTGGGCAATGTCGATGGCCGCCACCGGCTCTATGAGCAGGGGGAAGTGGTCTATGACGGCGACAGCATCCTCTTTGTTGGCCATGGCTATCCGGGTGAGGTCGCGCGCCGCATCGACTGCGGCATGAGCCTGATCGCGCCGGGGTTCATCGACCTCGACGCGCTCTCGGACCTCGATACCACCGTCCTCGGGTATGACAATCAGCCCCCCGCCAAGAAAGGCCGTATCTGGCCGCGCTCCTATATCGAGCGCGGGCCTTACGAGATGTATTCGCCGGACGAGCTGGCCTTCCAGAAGCGTTATGCCTTCACCCAACTGATCCGCAACGGCATCACTACCGCCCTCCCCATCGCCTCGCTCTTCTATCGCGCCTGGGGCGAGACGGTGGGTGAGTTCGAGGCCGCCGCCGATGCGGCCATCGATCTGGGCCTGCGCGTCTACCTCGGCCCCGCCTACCGCACCGGCAACTTCGTGGTCGAGGAAGACGGGACCGTCGGCACGATGTTCGACGAGCCGCGCGGGTTGGCTGAACTGAACGCCGCTATCGCTTTTGCCAAAACCCAGGAAGGTCGCGCGGGAGGCCTCATCAAAGCGATGCTGGCGCCGGACCGGGTGGAGACCTGCACGCCGGAACTGCTGAAACGCTCGGCTGCCGCTGCCAAAGATCTCGATATCCCGGTGCGCCTGCATTGCCATCAGTCGAAGATCGAATATGACACGGTCCTCGCCCTGCACGGCAAAAGCCCGGCGGAATGGCTGGAAAGCCTCGGCTTCCTGTCCGACCGCGCCCTGCTGCCCCATGCGACTTATGTCTCTGGGTCGAGCCGCATCGACCGGCCGGGCCGGGATCTGGAGATCATGCGGGATAACGGCGCCAGCATCGTCCATTGCCCGCTGGTTTCTGCCCGTCACGGATCGAGCATCGAGAGCTTTTCCCGCTATAAGGCCATGGGCCTCAAGATCGGCCTCGGCACCGATACCTGGCCGGCGGATATGCTGCTGAACTGTCAGGTCGGCATGATGTTCAATCGGGTGATCGAGCGCTCGACCGGGGTTGTGCGATCCGAAGATTATTTTGATGCCGCCACCCTGGGCGGGGCCGAAGCCCTGCGCCGCCCCGACCTAGGACGCCTTTCCCCCGGCGCCAAGGCCGATATCGTGGTCTGGGATCTTGCCCATGATCGCATCGGCCAGGTCATCGACCCGATCCAGACCCTGATGCTGAATGCCAGCGGTCGCGATGCCCGCCATGTGATCATCAATGGCCGGATGGTGATGTGGGACGGCGTGCTGCCCGGTGTCGATCACCTCGCCATGCAGATGCGCGCCCAGGAACAGTTCGACCGCCTCATCGCAAAATATCCCGAACGCACCCTCGGTCATCCCCCGGTGTCCGAGATTTTCTCCACAGCCTATCCGGTTGAACGGAGGCCTGCATGAGCGTCGCCCTGAAACCAGTGAACGCCCCGCCCGTCCTGTCGGTGCGCGACCTGAAAATCGAGTTTCCGACCCGTGACAAGGTGCTGAAAGCCATCGACGGCGTCAGTTTCGACATCCAGCCAGGCGAGATCCTGGGCGTGGTGGGCGAAAGCGGCGCTGGTAAAAGCCTGACCGGCATGGCCGTCATCGGCCTGCTGGAGCCGCCGGGCCGGGTGGCGGGGGGCGAGATCCATCTGGAAGGCCGCCGGATCGACAATCTACCTGCCAAGGAGCGTGGCAAGCTGCGCGGTCGCAAAATCGGCGCGATCTTCCAGGATCCACTGACCAGCCTGCATCCGCTCTTCACCGTCGGCCAGCAGCTGATTGAGACGATCCGCTATCACGACGGCTGCTCGGCCCAGGTCGCACGCACCCGCGCCATCGATCTGCTGCGTCAGGTCGGCATTCCAGCGCCTGAGCATCGCGTCGACCAGTTCCCGCACGAGTTTTCCGGCGGCATGCGTCAGCGCGTCGTCATCTCCCTGGCGCTCGCCGCCAATCCGACCTTGATCATCGCGGACGAGCCGACCACCGCTCTCGACGTGTCGATCCAGGCGCAGATCACGGCGCTGCTGAAACGCCTCTGCCGGGAAAAAGGCACGGCGGTCATGCTGGTCACCCACGATATGGGGGTGATCGCGGAAACCGCCGACCGGGTCGCCGTCATGTATGCAGGCCGCCTTGTGGAAATCGGGCCGGTGATGGATGTCATCCGCCGCCCCAGCCACCCTTACACGGCTGGCCTGATGGCCTCAATCCCCGCCCTTCAGCATCGGGTGGACCGCCTGAGCCAGATCGACGGCGCCATGCCGCGCCTTGCCAGCATGCCCGATGGCTGCGCCTATCATCCACGCTGCCCGTCAAGCGGGCCACGTTGCAAGACCGAGCGTCCTGATCCCATGCCCGTCGCAGGCACCCAAGGATCAGCGGCCTGCTGGCTTCACCAGGGAGGAACCGGCGCATGAGTGCCGAGATGATGCTGGAGGTCAAAGACCTCACCCGCTGGTTCGACCTCACCCCGCCCCTGCTGACCCGCCTGCTCGATGGCGGCGATCAGAAGGTGGTGAAGGCTGTCGATGGCGTCAGCTTCCAGGTCCCGAAGGGCAAGACCGTCTCGCTGGTGGGGGAAAGCGGCTGCGGCAAGTCAACCGTCGCCCGTCTGCTCGTGGGACTGATGCCGCCGTCCGGCGGGACCGTAACGCTGGATAAGAGCGTGCGCGTCCAGATGATCTTCCAGGACCCTTATTCCAGCCTGAACCCGCGCTGGCGGGTGCGCGATATCGTGGCAGAGCCGATCCGCACGCTGAAGCTACGGGAAAAGGGCAAGCCGACCCTCGACCGGGTGGGCGAACTACTGACACTCGTTGGTCTCGCCCCTGCCGATGGCGAAAAATACCCCCACGAGTTTTCAGGCGGCCAGCGCCAGCGCATCTCCATTGCCCGCGCCCTCGCAACCGAAGCAGAGTTCCTGGTCTGTGACGAGCCCACCAGCGCGCTGGATGTCTCGGTCCAGGCGCAGATCCTCAATCTGATGCGCGATCTCCAACGTGACCTGGGGCTGACCTATGTCTTCATCAGCCACAATCTGTCGGTCGTGCGGCATATGTCGGACAGCGTGGCGGTGATGTATCTGGGCCGGATCGTCGAGATGGCCCCGGCGGACGAGCTCTACGCCAACCCCAAGCACCCCTATACCAAGCTGCTGCTGGACACGATCCCGGATCTGGAAAACCCCAACCGCGACCGCCAGCCGATGTCGGGCGAGGTGCCGAACCCCATCGACCCGCCGCCGGGCTGCACCTTCCATCCGCGCTGCCCGATGGCAGATGAACGCTGCAAGGCCACAACTCCGCTGCCCCGTCTGGTGGACAATGCCATGGTGGCCTGCCACCGGGCGGCGGCTTAAAGCGAGGTCAGGAGCGGCGCGAAAGTATAGGCGCCGCTTCCTTCGAAGTGCGCCTGCCGGACCGGCACGCCATAGAGGCGCGAGAGGTTATCCTCGGTCAGGACATCAGCCATGGGGCCGAAGTCGAAGCTGGTGCCGCTATGCATCAGCAGGACGTGCGTCGCAATCTCCAGCGCATGCTGCGGCGTATGGCTGGTGAAGACGATGGTCATGCCGTGGTCACGGCGCAGGCGGGCCAGCGTCTCGATCACGATGGCCTGATTGCGATAGTCGAGGGCCGAACAGGGTTCGTCCAGGATTAGCACCTCGCATTCCGAGGCCAGCGCCTGGGCGATGGTCGCCAACTGCCGCTGCCCACCGCTCAAGGCATTGAACGACCGCTCTGCCAGATGCCTGATGGACAAAAGCTCCATCATTTCGTGCGCGATGCGGAAATCGGCGGCCTTGGGCGATCCGAACAGCCCCATGTGCCGCGCGCGGCCCATCAGCACCATGTCGATCACGGAATAATCGAAGGCGACATCCACCAGCTGCGGCACAAAGCCGATCTGCCCGCCGCATTTGGCACTACCGGCATCGGGACGTTTCAAGCCCGCAATGCAGCTGATCAGGCTGGTCTTGCCGATCCCGTTGGCCCCAAGGATCGCCAGCACCGCGCCCTTGGGCAGGGTGAAATCATAGCCATCCAGAATGGGGTTACCCGAGAGGGCGAGCGAGAGCCGTTTGACCTCAATCATTCCGCCAGCCCCCCTTGGCCTGCAGGCGCCGCATCAGGATCGCAAAGACCGGCACCCCGATCAGCGAGGTGATGATGCCCACCGGTATCTCCGCCGTCGTCAGGGTGCGGGCCAGCGTGTCGACCAGCAGCATATAGATCGCACCCAGGATGATCGCGACCGGCAGCAGGCGCCCGTGATCGGGACCGGAGATGGCGCGGGCGATATGGGGGATCACCAGCCCGACCCAACCGATGACGCCGCAATTGGCAACCACACCAGCAGAGATGACAGCGGTTGCGCCCAGGATCGTCCATTGCAGCAGCGCGACAGGCACGCCCAGCGCGCGGGCCTTCTCCTCGCCCAGCGACAGGACATTGATCTGGTGCCGCAGCCCATAGACCACCGCCGTGGCCGGAACGATGGCAACCGCCATCAGCGCGACATCGGCAAAGCTGGTGGAGGCAAGGCTGCCCATCAGCCAATAGGTGATGGCGGGCAGTTTCTGGAACGGATCGGCCAGCAGCTTGGCGATGGAGATGGCGGCGGCAAAAAAGGCCGAGACGATAACACCCGCCAGCACCAGCGCCAGGATCGATGTCCGGCCCTTGGTGCTCGCCAGCCACTTCACGATCACCACGCTGCCCAGCCCAAAGGCAAAGGCCATCACCAGCAGCCAATAACCGCTCAAGCCCGCCAGGATGGCCAGTGTGCCGCCAAAGCCCGCGCCGGTGGTGACCCCGATGATATTGGGATCGACCAGCGGATTGCGGAATAGCCCCTGCAAGGCTGCCCCGGCCACCGCCAACCCGCCGCCGACCATCATGGCGGCGAGGATGCGTGGCAGCCGGATCAGTTCGACGACGCTTTCCTCTGCCGCCGTCCAATCGGGATTGGCCACCGGCACAAGATTGTCCCAGAGGATCCGCGCGACCTGGAGGATCGTCAGCTCATACCGGCCGACGGTGACGGAGGCAAGCGCCCCCGCCACCAGCAGTGCCAGCAGGATCAAGATCGCCAGTCCGCCTTTGCGGCGGCGCACGGCCCCGTCTGAGACAGCAGCCGTCATTTAGAGGAACAGCTTAGCATAGGCCTTGGAGGCCTGGTTCTGATCGACTTCCAGGATCTTATTGATCTGGTCCGGCGTCGGCTTGCGGCCATAGATGGTGTCATAGGCGTCGCGCACCTGATCGCGGAAGGCGGTCTTGGCGGTCTCGCTTTCCGGATGGGCCAGCATGCCCAGCCAGACGGCGGTCAGATACACCTCCGGCAGATCCGGCGAGCGGTTGAATTTCGGGATCTTGTAGATCCGCTTGTTCTTCACCGCATCGACACCCGCCAGCAGCGGATGGCGATAGAAGGCCGACGGATCGAGATCGAGGGCCGAGGCCGGAATGATGATGACTTCCGGGTTCCAGACCAGGATCTGTTCGGCGTCGACCGTACGCCACCACTCGCCGCTGGTGTCGGCCGCGAGGTTCTTGGCACCCGAGAGCGCATAGGTGCGCGAGCTGTTGGCGACGACCCGGATCTGATCGCCCAACTGGTCGACTTCGATCATGCGGGTGAATTTGCCCTCGGCCAGACCCGTAAAGGCCTTCTGCATCTTGGCGTTGGACGCATCTTCGAGCGCCCGGATGGTCGCAGCGCGTTCGGGATTGCCGGAGATGGCGCCGGTCAGGGTGATATAGTCGCGGCGCTGCTCTTCGGTGCAGCAGGCCCAGATCGCGACCTTGAGGCCGACGCGCTCCAGCGGCTCGATGAACTTCGGGTTATGTCCCGCCTGGATCACCAGATCGGGCTTTGCCGCCAGGATCGCCTCGACATTCGGGGCAAAACCATCCTGGGCAGCAGAACCATTCAGCTTCAGCAGTTCGGGGATCAGGTCACCCTGGATGCCGGTCGCGATCTGCTTGATCGAGTCGTTGTTCACGGCTGCGAAATGATCGGTGGTGCGGTCGGCTGCGTAATAGACGGTGGGCGCGGCGCGCACGATGGTCACCAGACGCTGGGGCGGCTTTTCAAGCTGGATCAGCTTGCCGGCCTGATCTTTGAATTCATGCGCCCCGGCACCGCTTGCAGCAGCCAGCAGCGCAACCGCGCTGATCCCCGCGTGAAGGAAGCGTTTCATGAGTAGCCCCAGTTCTGTCGTTAAGTTGAGAATGGCGAGATATCAAATGAGATTGACTATCAAAGTCAATGGCATTTAGCTTCGCTCAAGCATGCAAAACCCACAAAATTGCCGGACAGGTTCCCCATGAAGAAAATTGCCTATATCACTTGGGGAAATTCATCGCAGATCCGCAGCTATCGCGACTTTTCACGCTATCTCGACCAGATGATCTATCTGCGGGAAATCGAGTCCTACGATCTCTCGCAGTACGATGCTGTCGTGCTGCCGGATTCCTCCGACGGGGCATCGCTGCGCCGGATCGCGGACCAGTTGAATGCCTATGTGGCCCAGGGCGGTTTCCTGATCGCCTTCTGCGCCCAGGGCATCGACGACTGGATCGAGGGCATCGATCTCAAATGGCAGCCGATCAATACCAAGGATTGGCTCTGGTGGACCAAGCCCAGGCCTTACCTGGAAATCCATCAGCCCGAACCGAAGCACCCGATGTGCGAGAACATCTCTCTGACCGACATGAGTTGGCATTGGAAAGGCGTCTACGAGCATCGTGCGAACGCCCGCTCCATCCTTAATCTCGATGACGACAGCCACAGCCTGTTCCTGGATTTCGACAAGCTGCCGAACGGTGGGCGGATCCTGGTCACGACCCTCGATCCCCATTGCCATAACGGCGAACGCTTCATGCCTGCCACCACCCGCTTCCTGGAGGCGTTTTACCCTTGGCTGAACCGGGAACTGGTGATTGAGCGGGATAGCAGCGATTTCACCATGACCTATCTGCAGTCGATGGACAGCCCGCAGGAATGGCAACCGGACGGGCTGGCGGAAAGCTTCGAAGGGACCGGCGGACGCGTGAATTTCCATCCGCTCTACGAACTGAACGACGCGGTCTTTGCCACCAGCGACATCATCTATCTGCCGCAGAATACCGACGAGATTTTCCTGGAAACCCAGCAGAAGAAGTTCCTGAGCTTCCTAGAGCGCGGCGGGCATCTCATTCTTTGCAGCCAGCCAGCCGTCTGCTGGCTCCCCTTCCTCTCGCCCTTCCAGGCTGTGCCGCCACGCCCCTTTTCCAATATCAAAGTCCGGGTGCGGGACGACCGCTTCGGTTTCTTCTCCAACATGGACCGGGACTTCGACGGCTGGCAGGGCATCTTCGGCCAATATGCCCGTGGCTGGACCGAAATGCCCGACGGCGCGATCTGGCTGACCGATGTGGGATCGGCCGAAGACCCGAAACCCGCCGATTGGCTGTGGCAATATCCCACATCCAGCGGCATGGGCGGCTATGTCTTCATGCACGCGGGCGACAATCTCGTGCGCTATCCCGACCATGGCCCCCATCAGCAGGGTCTGGTGCGGGATATCTGCCTGGGCCTGATGAAATTAGGCCGCGACAGCGGACCCAAGCGCGCCGGCGCCCTGCCCTCGAAGCTGACGGTGGAACCGGAGCGTCAGGCGTCTTTCTAGAATCCTGTAATTCCCAAAAAACTCGTCACCCCGGGCTTGACCCGGGGTCTCGTGTGGACGGGCGGGGGCGTGCTGCCACAGGAGATCCCGGATCAAGTCCGGGATGACGAGGTCTCCGATTAATCCAGATACTTCAGCTTGCCGTTCGGAACGACCGACAGCCGCAGGTGCGAGGGTTGGTCCGCGTTCAGATAGACGCTGTTGCGGGCGACATTCTTCGTCCGCCCCGTGCCTTCCGGCGCGCCGGTATTGGGATTGACGTCGAACTTCGGGAAGTTGCTCGACGACACATCCAGGCGGATACGGTGACCCTTGGCAAAGAGGTTCGCCGTGGCAAAGCCTTTCACCGTGATCTTGAACACCTCACCCGGTGTCAGCAGTTCGGGCTTTTCGAACGACTTGCGATAGCGGCAGCGGAAGATGCCGTCGCTGATGATCAGGCTATAGCCCGTTGGATAATCCTTGGAGGGCGGATAGACATCGACCAGCTTGATGGTGAAGTCGGTATCCGGCATGTCTGACGACACCCAGAGATCGACCTCCACCGGCCCGACCACCGCCATGTCTTCGTCGAGGGGCGCGCTTTCGAAGGACAGTACGTCCGGACGCGCCGACAGCGGAAGGCCCGGCGTCTTGCAGCCGTAGAATTGCTCGGCCTCGCGCTGATCGAAACCACCACCCTCGAATACCGGCTGGCCCGAGGTCAGCGAACCGCCGATAGTCGGAACGGGATTGTTAGGATCGAAGTCATAGGTGATCTGAGCAGCACCACGCGCCTGCTTCTCCGACGACAGCTGTCCGTCGGCATGTAGGTGCAGCACCATCGGATCGGCTTCGGGCAGCGGCCAGTCGGTGCCCTGGATCCAGCGGCCACCGTGATCGAGACGTCCGTCCTTGTTCTTGCCCCCCGACCCGCCGCCCATCAGGAACAAGCGCGCCGTCGCGTCGCTATCGACACCATTATCGATGCCCTTCAGCCAGCGGTCGAACCAGCGTCGGCGATAAGCCAGCCAGTTTTCCGCGATATGACCGTCGAGCGTCGCCTCATCGCCAAAGGAGACGTCACCGGCATAGGTGTGATTGCGGTTGCCATGCAGGGCAGCGCCCATGATCAGTTTCACCGGGCGGCGGCCGTTCTGGCCGATGCCCGCGAAATTCTCCATGGTCGTCGGCACATAGACATCGTACCAGGAGGACATCACGGTCACCGCCAGATGATCCGGCAAGGTGTCATAGGCGCCCGCCAGATAGATGCCCGGCTGTTTCCAGCGCTCGTCGAACGTCCCCGCCCGCCACTGATCCAGCAGATAGGCTTCATATTCCGGGACCCAGCGCACCGGCGAGCGGCCTTCCGACCAGGGCATGACCTGGAACCAGGCCTTGATGTCCTCGGCTTCCAGCGCGCCGATCACCAGCGGATCGCTCTGGACTTCCTGCGACTGATTATAGGCCCAGGTAGCCTGCTTCAGCTCGAACGCCCCGCCCTGCCGGATGCCGCAGGTGAAAGCGTTGGAGAAGCCACCGCTATCCAGGATCATGCAGGTCAGGCCCGGCGCATTGAGGGTCGCCAGCGCCGCCTGGGTGTGGGCGGCATAGGACAGGCCCATGGTGCCGATCTTGCCGTTGCACCAGGGCTGGGCCGTGATCCAGGCGCAGGTGTCATAACCGTCCGCGCCATCGGAGAGATATTTGACGAACTCCCCTTCGGATTTATAGCGGCCCCGGCAGTCCTGATAGACCGCAATATAGCCCGCCCTGGCGAAATAGCTGCCAAGCTCGGCCCGGGCGCGCGGGGTGGTCATCCCGGCATCCACTTCCGAGCGCGACTTCTCGGTCTTGCCGTAGGGGGTGCGTTCCATCACCACCGGGAAAGGCCCCGGCAGCGGCTTGCCGTCCTGGGCGGGCCAGTAGATATCGGTCGCCAGACGCACGCCGTCGCGCATCACGACCATCACATCGCTATAGACATAGACGTCAGGGGAGATCTGCTCTCCTGCGGGCAGCAGAGAGGGTTCGCTCATCATGGGTAGCCTTTGGTTGCGGGCGGGCCGAGGGAGCGGCCCGCCCAGCCGTGCTGGAGCACCTTTTTCGAGGGAGATCGGGGCTCCTCCGGGGTCTCGTTATTTCTTCAGCGAGGCAAGGGCCGCCGAGGTGTCTTCGGACATGTTCGCCTCATACTCGATAGTGTCCTTCGACGCCCAGACGGCGGTCGGCCAATAGAGCGGGATCACCGGCAGGTCGCTGAAGACCATCTTGGTGGCTTCGCGCAACAGGGCATCGCGCTTGGCGGTATCGAATTCCGACAGGGCTTCCTTCACCTTCGCATCATAGGCGGGGTTCGAATATTTGATGCGGTTGAAAGAACCCGTACCGGCGTCCTTGTCTGCCGTCATGAAGACGTTGCGCAGATTGTTGCCGGTGGTCGGGGTCGTGGTGCCGATGGAGAAGACGAAGGCCGAGAAGCTCTGTTTCGAGGCATTGCCCGCATAGACGTTATAGGGCTGGGTGACGACGCCGTTCACCTTCAGGCCGCCGCGGGCAAACATCTGACCCAGGGCCTGCGCCACATCGCCATCGCCGGGGAAGCGGTCGTTCGACGAATGGATGGTGATGCCGAAGCCGTTCGGATAACCGGCATCGGCCAGCATCTTCTTGGCTTCGTTCAGGTTATAGGGCAGCTGCTTCAGGGTCGGATCGGACCCGGCCACACCAACCGGCGCCAACTGAGCTGCCACCTGCCCCGCGCCGCCGACGATCCGGTCGACGATCAGCTGGGCATTGACCATCTTGGCCAGCGCCTGACGAACTTCCAGCTTCTTCAGCGGGTTCGGGGTCAGCGGCTTGCCCGCTGCGTCAGTGACGAACGGGGTTTCGTCCCGCACCATATCGAGCGCCAGATAGATCAGGCGGGCGGAGGGGATCGAATGCAGCTTGATCCCGCCAGCCGCAGACAGAGTCGCCGCATCTTCCGGGGTCACCGCGTCGATGATGTCGACAGCGCCCGAGCGCAGGGCCGCGACACGGGCAGCCGTGTTGGAGATGAACTTAATGGTGACCTTGTCGAATTCAGGCTTCTTGCCCCAGTAGGCCGCGTTCTTTTCCAGCACGACCTGACCGCCCGGGACCCATTCCTTGAACTTATAGGGGCCGGAGCCGATGGCGGCATTGCCATTGTTGAATTCGGTGATCGGCTTCCCGTCGGAAATCGCCTTCTGCATGATGTAGACGAAGCCGACCTGATCCATGAAATCGGGCGACGGGGCCTTGGTCTTGAATTCGACGGTCAGGCTGTCGATGGCCTTCATCGAAGCAATAGCCGAGACGTTGCCGGAGAAGGGCGCCGGGCTGTTCGGCACATCCTTGGCGCGGGTCATCGAATAGATGACGTCTTCGGAGGTGACGGGCTTGCCATCGTGGAACTTCACGCCGTCGCGCAGCTTCACGACCCAGGTGGTCGGGTCGATATTCTTGTAGCTTTCGGCAAGGCTGGGGCTGATGCCCAGCTTGGCGTCCGGCTGCACCAGACGGTCGAAGATCTGCATCGCGATATTCTGGTTGTTGCCGGTACGCGAGAACTGCGGATCGATTGCCGAGGGTTCGGTCGAAGAACCGATCACCAGATCGGCGGCATTCGCGCCAAGGGCGAGCAAGCTGACGGAAAGTGCGAGGGCGTAGGTCATCGTTTTCATCGTGAGTTCCCCTGGGTTAGCTCGCGGCTTTTGCCGGAATATCATTGAGATGGCAGGCACTTGCGTGACTGGTGTGGATGGCGCGGAGGGCCGGAACCTCGGCCCCGCAGCGCTCAAAGGCAGATGGGCAGCGCGGATGGAACAGGCAGCCCGAAGGGGGATGCAGCGGCGAGGGAATCTCGCCCTTGATCGGCGTAAAGGCCCGGCGGCGCTGGGTGACACTCGGCAGTTCCCTTAAGAGCGCCTGGGTATAGGGATGGTTCGGCTGCTCCATGAATTCGCCCGCAGGCGCGCTTTCCATGACCCGGCCCAGGTACATGATCACCACCCGGTCCGAGATATGCTGCACGACGCCCAAGTCATGGCTGACAAAGAGGTACGTCAGGCCGAAGTCCTGCTTCAGCTCCATGAACAGATTGAGGATCTGCGCCTGGATCGAAACATCGAGGGCCGCGACGGATTCGTCGCATACAATCAGCTGCGGCTTCACCGCCAGCGCGCGGGCAATGCCGATACGTTGACGCTGCCCGCCCGAGAATTGATGCGGATAGCGGTCGCGGTAGGAGGGATCGAGGCCGACCTTGGCCATGATCTCCACCACATAATCCTCAAGGCCCGCGCGGGTGGTGAGCCCATGGACCAGCGGCGCCTCCCCGATCAGGTCGATGACCTTCTTGCGGGGATTGAGCGACGACATCGGGTCCTGGAAGATCATCTGCACCGCAAGGCGCATATCGGTCTTCTCGGCCTTCGAGAGGCTATGGACCGAGCGGCCTTTCCAGAAGATATCGCCGTCGCTAGGCGCCAGGATGCCGGTCAGCAGGCGGCCCAGCGTGGACTTGCCGCAGCCCGATTCGCCCACTAGGCCGACGACTTCGCCCTGATGGACTTCGATATCCACGTCGGTGACGGCGTGAACCGTTTCTTCCTGGATCTTCGCGCCGACGAGGTTCGCCAGCTTTTCCGCGTAGTCGAGATGTTTGGTGAAGCGGCGGGACAGACCCTTGGCCGCGATCAGCGGAACGGCGCTCATGCTGCCCTCCCATTATCCGGATGGGCATTTTGCGGATGGAAGCAACGCCAGGTGTGCGTCCCGAGGGCATCCGTCGTCAGCGGAGAAGCGCAGACCTCGGTCGCCGCCGGGCAGCGTTCGCGGAAAGAACAACCGGACGGGCGCATCAGCGGCGGCGGCGCCATGCCGGGGATCGGCCGCAGCAGGGAACCACGGGGCAGATTGGCCGGGATCGCCCCCATCAGGCCGATGGTATAGGGATGGACCGGGCGGTCCAGCACCTCATCCACCGTGCCGCTTTCGACGATAGAGCCTGCGTACATGACCGCGACCTTGTCGGCGAGCCCCGCGACGACACCCAGATCATGGCTGATCCAGATAAGCGCCATGCCGAATTCCTTGGTCAGGCGCTGCATCTCGTAAAGGATCTGCGACTGGATGGTGACGTCCAGCGCCGTTGTCGGTTCGTCCGCGATGATCAGTTCCGGGCGATGCAACAGGGCAATCGCGATGGCGACGCGCTGACGCATCCCGCCGGAGAACTGGTGCGGATAAGACGCCAGCCGCTCGTCGGGGGACGGAATGCCGACCATGCCCAGCGTATCGCGCGCCCTGGCCTTGGCATCTTTGCGGCTGATGTTTTCATGGGCCTGGAGCGTCTCCACCATCTGGGTTTCGATGGAGAGCACCGGGTTCAGCGTCATCATCGGGTCTTGGAAGATCATCGCGATGCGCTTGCCGCGATAGGCCCGCATGTCCTTTTCGGGCAGCTTCGCGAGGTCCTGCCCCTGGAATAGGATCCTGCCCCCGACCACGCGGCCGGGATCATCCAGCAGACCCAGGATCGAGAAGCCGGTGATCGACTTGCCCGATCCCGATTCCCCGACAAGCCCCAGGATCTCGCCCTTATCGACGGTGAAGCTGACACCATCGACCGATTTGACGACACCCTTCTTGGTGAAGAAGTGGGTCTGGAGGTCTTCGACGACTAACGTAGCCATGGCCCGCCTCCTAACGCTCGCCCAGGCGGGGGTTGAACACCTCCCGCAGGCGGTCGCCGACGATGTTGATGGAGAAGACGAGCGCCAGCAGCAGCAGGCCGGGATAGACGCTCATCCAGTACTGACCCGACATCACGACCTGATAGCCGTTGGCGATCAGCAGCCCCAATGACGGCTGGGTGATCGGCAGACCGATGCCCAGGAAGGACAGGGTCGCCTCGGCGGAGATGGCGTTGGCCACCTGCAACGTCCCTATGACGATCAGCGGCGACAGGCAGTTGGGCAGCAGATGGCCAAAGAGAATGCGGGGCTTGGAGAGGCCTAACATGTTCGCCGCCTCGATATAATCCTTGCCCTTTTCCACCAAGGCTGCCGAGCGCACGGCACGGGCGAACATGGCCCATTGAACCAGGATCAGCGCCAGGATCACCTTCCAGACCCCCTGCCCCAGCATCGCCAGCAACATCAGAGCGACGAGGATGGTGGGGAAGCCCAACATCAGATCGACCGCGCGCATGATCAGCGCATCGACCCGGCCACCAAAGTAGGCGGCTGCCAGCCCCAGCGTGGTCCCGACCAGCAGCGCGCAGAGGCCCGCCAGCACACCGACGGCAAGGCTGGTCCGCAGCCCATAGACCATGGCGGACAGCATGTCGCGGCCTTGAGTATCGGAGCCCAGCCAGAAGGTGAAACCCGCCTGGCTTTCCTCGCCCGGCTTCATCTTGGCATCGAAGATATCCAGGACAGCCAGATCATAGGGATCCTGCGGCACCAGCCAGGGGCCAATCAAAGCCGCCAGCAGCAGGAAGAGGCAGACGATGGCGCCGATAGTGGCCTTGGGGCTGCGCAGAATGCCGCTCGCGGCCTTCTTGAAAATCGAGTCGCTCATCGTGCGCCTCCGCCCAGGCGAATGCGCGGATCGAGGATCGAATAGAGGATATCGACCACCAGATTGATGAAGATGAACAGGGCGACGATCACCAGCAGGTAGGCCACCACCACCGGGCGGTCGAGGCGCATGATCGAGTCGATGAGCAACTTGCCGATACCCGGCCAGGCGAAGATCGTCTCCGTCACCACGCCGAACGCAATGAGGCTGCCGATTTCGAGGCCCACCACGGTGACGAGCGGGATCAGGATGTTCTTGAAGACATGCACCATGACGATCCGGCGCTCGGATATCCCCTTGGCACGGGCGAATTTCACGAAGTCCAGCGGCATGGTTTCGCGCACGCCAGTTCGCGTCAGGCGGATGACAAGGGCGAGCTTGAAGAGCGAGAGATTAAGGGCGGGCAGCAGCAGATGCCGGATGCCGTCCCAGGTGGCAAAACTCGTCTGGATCCCGAAGATCTCGCCCACCTGACCGCGTCCGGTCGAAGGCAACCAGCCCAACCAGACCGAGAAGATCATGATCAGCATGATCCCCTGCCAGAAGTTCGGCAGCGAGAAGCCGAGGATCGAGCCCGTCATGACGCTTTCGTCCAGCAGCGAGCCGGGCTTTAGGCCCGCCAGCATGCCCAGCGGAATGCCGACCACCAGCGCCATCAGCACGGCAACGATGGCAAGTTCCAGCGTCGCGGGCAGTCGGTTGAGGATCAGCGAGATCGACGGCTGATTGAACACGAAGGACGTCCCGAGATCGCCTTGCGCAGCATTGCCAAGGAACGTCAGGAACTGCTCGTGCAAGGGCTTGTCGAGCCCCAGCG